>CAILUG010000001.1 GCA_903837345.1 uncultured Gammaproteobacteria bacterium
GGGCAGATGTGTTCAACTACATCGAGCTGTTTTATAACCCGGTTCGAAGACATGGTAACAACGACGGCATACCACCAGCGAAGTTTGAAGAGCAGTACTTTATGAAGCTGTCAGGTGTATAGGAAATCGGGGGCTTGCCATTCCCATCATGCCCCCTAGCTCATAAATGTTACAGGGGATGTTACATTAAACTCTGGATGTTGTGAAACCTCCTTAGGCTTAGCTGGACACTAATCCTAAAAAAATTACGTTATATTACAAGTAGATAAATATTTTGTTTGGACTCTGTTGGAGGTGCCCGGACTTTGCGGTTGGCTTGTAAAACTTAAATTTGGTGCCCCGGGCAGGAATCGAACCTGCGACCTGCCCCTTAGGAGGGGGCCGCGCTATCCACTGAGCCACCGGGGCGTTGAGAGGGTGAGAGGATTGCGCGCTATTCTACAGACCCGCCAGCGGAGGGCCAACCACAAATCTGCTTTGATGTGGCCGGCAGGGCGGGGCTTTTACAATGCAAAGTAATAACACTGCGGCGGGTTGCACACAGGAACGGCCTCTGCCCGATAATGCTGGATCTGTCGCCAGCTGAAGCTGAGGGTAGCCATATCGGCAACGCTGGCTTGGCGGCCGGTGCCGATGATGCGCATCACGGTCTGCCGGGCTGGACCCGGTGGCAGGCAGGCTTCCTGTTCCAGTTTGAAATAGCCGCCATCAAGCGTATCGGGTGTCTGTAATCCGGCTTGCTTGTTTGCAGGATAAATCATGCTCCTGGCGCTGGACTGTGGTTGTTTGTCATTGAGCACTGCGCCACTTGCCGACTGGCCACACACCAGGCTCAAAAACGCCAGCGCAATGCAGCCAGCGCGAAACGGAGAGTAATTCATGGCAAGTCCTTTTGCTGTGAATGGGGAAGTAACTACAACATAGTGGATTCGGCGCGTTCTGCCAGATTTCTTGCAGCGGTGTTGAACTACGAACTACACGACAGCATCGAGCACCCCGCCCGTTGCCGCGCCCACTCCGGGCGTTTCTGCGCCAGATGGTCTTTGCCCTCCTGTTTGGTATAGGGCTGTTGCAGCACCTGATCCAGTTCATGCAATTTCTCGAGCTGGCCTTGTTCGACATCGTCAATTGCCTGTTGCGCCAGCCAGTTGCGCAGCACATACAGCGGGTTCACCCGGTGCATTGCTGTTTGTCGCTCAGTTTGCGTGCGGCCTTCCTGCAGGCTGCGTTGCTGATAACGGTTGAGCCAGGCCAGCAGGGCTTGTCCGGCTTGCGGGTCGGGCGCTGCGTCGTACCAGCATTCCTGCAGACTGACAGGGACTGCGTGGAATTCAGTCGTCAGCGCCAGCTCACCCAATCCCCGGAAGAACAAGGTCATATCGGTTTCCACCAGTGTGAAACATTGCAGCATGGCTTCGATCAATTGCTTGTCATCCGCATGCGCCTGCACCAGGCCAAGCTTGTTGCGCATCATTGCAAGCCATTGCTGCTGGTAACTCTGGCGATAGCGATCCAGCGCAGCTTCCAGTGGTTTCACATCCCCAATCAGCGGATACAGGGCATTGGCCAGTTGCACCAGATTCCACAGTGCCACCTGTGGCTGCTGGCCAAAACGATAGCGACGGCCTTCGGCATCAGTGGTGTTGGGCGTCCAGTCGGGATCATAGGGTTCCAGCCAGCCGTAGGGTCCGTAATCGATGGTAAGGCCGAGAATGGACATGTTGTCGGTGTTCATCACGCCATGCACAAAGCCCACGCGCATCCAGTGCACAATCATGCCGGCGGTGCGCTGGCAAACTTCATCGAACCAGGCGCTGTAGGTTTCTGCGACAGGTGTCATGGAATCAGGCAAATGCGGGAAATCGCGGGCTATTGTGTAATCCGCCAATTGCTTCAGCTGCGCCAGTTCTTTGCGCGCTGTGAAAATTTCATAAGAGCCAAAGCGCAGGAATGAAGGCGCCACCCGGCACACAATGGCGCCGGGTTCGGCCCTGGGATTGCCATCGTAGAACATGTCGCGCATCACCAAGGTTCCGGTTGATACCAGCGACAGTGCACGGGTGGTGGGAATGCCGAGATGATGCATGGCTTCACTGCACAGATATTCGCGTACTGATGAACGCAACACAGCCAGGCCATCGGCTGTGCGCGAGTAGGGCGTGGGTCCGGCGCCTTTCAACTGCAGGATCTGATGCTGACCGTTGATATCGTGGAGTTCACCCAGATTGATCGCGCGGCCATCACCGAGCTGGCCTGCCCAGTTGCCAAACTGGTGACCACCATAACAAAGTGCGTAGGGCTCGGATCCCGGCAACAACTCGCTGCCGCTGAACACGCGTGCAAAACGTTCTTCACCCAGTAATGCCGGACTCAAGCCCAGTTGCTGCGTCAGCGGCTGTGACCACGCCAGCAGTTTGGCGTCGGGAAACCGCAACGGTTCCACTTTCGACCAGCAGGCGCTGCCCACTTGCCGGCGGAAATTGCGCAGCTCGGGGTCACCAGGCAGGTGCCGGAGCAAATCATTTGCGAGCTGGAAGGGAACCGGGGAATTCATGCAGGAAGCAACCACTGAACAGACCAGGTGGAGTATACGAAGGAATCAGGGCAAAGGATCGACAAAGTAACCGGGGCCGAACTGCTAGAATGCCAACAGTTTTCCTGCGGATTTCGTCATGCTGACCATCATCATCCCCGTGCTCGACCAGGCCGCCATGCTGGACGCCAGCCTGCGCGCCTTGCAACCTTTGCGCGAGCGCGGCCATGAAGTACTGGTGGTTGATGGCGGCAGCCGTGATGGCAGCGTCACTATCGCCCGCAAACATGCCGATCGCGTCATACTCAGCGGCAGCGGCCGTGCCCTGCAAATGAATGCCGGCAGTGAATCAGCCTCACACGACATCCTGCTGTTTCTGCCTGTTACTACCTTGCTGCCCGCCCGGGCCGATGAGCTGATTATCGAGGCAGTGCAGCAAAAGTCCGCTGTTTGGGGGTTTTTCAGGATGAGCTTTGCCAATGCCGGACTTTGGACGCGACTACAGACTGCCATCAGTAACTGGCGCGGCATGGCCTCGCTGTCGCAGGCCATCTTCGTACATCGGCATGCGTTCGAGCGGGTGAAGGGCTTTGATAATCTGTCGGTGAACGAGGACATGGCCCTGTGCCGGAAATTGCGCACTATTGGCAATCCAGAGCGCATCGCCAGTCTGGCAAGCCATGCCCCCGCCAATAAATGATGCCGGTAGCCTCGCAGACAGTGCCGGTAGCCAATCCAGGAGAGCGTACTGGTTCGCATATTTCCCGGCCCCGGCCCTACCTTCCGCAGCAGACCTCGTTATAATCCGGGCCAAAATGCCACGGACCAGGCATTGCCCATTTAACGGTAAGTCTGATGTCTAACAAGCAGTCCGCACCGGAGAAATCCGAGCGCCTCAAGATCGTTGTGCTCGATGACGACCGCCTGTCATCGCACAACCTCAGCATCCAGCTCAAGTTTGTCGGCGAGACCCCGATGGTGGCCACGTCGGACAACTGGCAGCAGATGTTCAGTATGCTGGCGCAGCGCAATGAAATGGGCAATCTGCTGGCGATTGCCATCGGTGTCATCAAGGGTGACGGCCTTGCCGATCTTTTGATGCAGCTGCATTTGAGCCAGCCGCATCTGCCCATCCTGCTGTTGACCAATGCCGATGAAACCCAGATAGCGCAACTGCCGGAATCACTGAAGAAGGTGCTGTTGTCGCTCGGCGACAAGGTGCTCAACTATCAGGTGTTGACAGAAGCCCTGAGAACGGCACGCCAGATTACCGGTCACAACAATCCGCGTGCGCAGAGCTGGTTGCTGTCTGCTTCCGGCTCGCCGCTGTTCCGCAGCCTCAGTGGCGACAGTGTGAAAATGCAGCAGGTGCGTCAGCTGTTGATGCAGGTGGCCCAGCGTCAGGTCACGGTGCTGGTCACTGGCGAGTCGGGCACCGGCAAGGAAGTAGTGGCACGCAATCTTCACTACCATGCGGGCCGCCAGCAGAAACCACTGATTGTGGTCAACTGCACGTCGGTGTCGACGGAACGTTTCGGTGTGGAGCTGTTCGGCCAGGAAAAGGGTTTCAACGGCAACAAGGAAGGCTACACCGGCTGGCTGGAAAAAGCCGAGGGCGGCACGCTGTTCCTGGATGAGGTCAGCGAGTTGCCGCTGCATGTGCAAGGCAACCTGCTGCGGTTTCTGGAAGACAAGAGTTTCCAGCGCATCGGCAGTCATGAACAGTTGACTGTGGATGTGCGGGTGGTGGCCGGTACGCGCCATAACCTGCTGGAGCTGACGCGACAAGGCAAGTTCCGTGAAGATCTCTACTACCGCCTCAGTGTGGTGCCGATCGAACTGCCGCCGTTGCGCGAACGCTCGGAAGACATTCCGGTGCTGATCAAGGAGCTCATTTCCAGTCTGGAAAACAAGGGCTATGAATCGATTCGCTTCAACTCGTCGGCGATCGAGTCGTTGCAGCTGCACAACTGGCCGGGCAATGTGCGCGAGCTGGCCAACCTGGTGGAGCGGCTCGGCATCATGCATCCCAATGAGGTGATAGGCAGCAATGATCTGCCGCTGCTATATCGCCACAAGGTGGCGAAGAACGAGCCGGTTGCTGTGACCGAAAATGCTACAACCCCCTCCAACTCCGCCAAAATGACTGCAGCAGCCATGGCAGGCAACAGCATGCTGCCGCTGGATGAACCGCGGCTGCAGCAGTATCTCGAAAATTTTGAAAGACAGATGTTTGAAGTGGCGCTGGAGGATGCGGCCGGCTTCATTGACTATGCAGCCGAGCGTGTGCAGCTGGATGTAGACAATTTCAGGATGCGCATGATGGCGCTGGGGTTGCAAGTCACGACCTAGTCTTTGGCGAAACCGGCTTGCCCGACGTAGTCTGGGCGAAGTCGGGGGCTAGATGGCTTGCCCGCCGACGGCTCCGGTCTTGAGTTGCAAGCTGATGATGTTGCCATCGGGTTCGGTTTGCAGCAGTTTCACAAGTACATAATCATGTTCGGGCGCGAGCCACAGGTCAGTGGTGCGTTTGCTGTCGTTGTCACGCACGCGCTGGATATGCACGCTGTTGAAAGTGCCGGCTGGCGTCACGATGTTTTCCTTGCCGGCCACATGGTAATGCTGGATTGAAGCTTCGGTTTTGTCGGCCACGGCAAAGCTGATGTCGGTTTCGCCCGCAAGCAGATGGTTGCGCAGCACCAGCGTGCTGTTGAGACTGTCGAATGCAGGAGGGGTGAGGGTAATTACGCCACTCTTGTCACCGTTGGTGTAATTGGCGCTCTGGCCGGCTGCGGCAAATTCAAGTTTGCGCTGGCGTTTGCCGAGGCCTTTCTGTTCATAGTTGTAACTGACAGAAACCGGCAGTTCATGCTGCCAGCCGAACGAGCTGGTTTCTTCAATGCCGGTAAGGGTGGCGCCGAGCAGTTTTACTTCCACCTTTGATTTCATTTCCCAGTTGCCGGAGCCAACCGGCTGGCTGAGACTGCGCATCGCCGTCGCCTCCATGTTGCCGTAGCTCGCCTTGTAAGTGAGCAGGAATGGCTGCAGCTCTGCTGCCAGCACGTTGCTCTGGGTCAGTGATAGCGCCAACAACAGCAGCAATGGTTTCAGCACGCAATGGTTTCCTTGTTCAGACAGGGCTTTAATGGTAACAGTTTCTGCTGAATTCCAGCTGAAAGCGGCGAGATGAACGCTTGCTGTCAATCAGTTATCATCCACCCATGACAACAAAAGTGATTAATGGACTTGCATTGACCCTGCTGGTGATGGCCGGGTCGTGGTGGCAAGCAGCCAGTGCCGCCGAAGTGACTGGTTTGTACCAGGCCACCGTGCCGGTAGATTCCCGCGAGGACCAGAAACAGCGTGTGCGTGCATTCACTGCCGGCATGCAGGAAGTGCTGGTGAAACTCACCGGCCGCATCGACATTGCCACGCAGCCGGAGATCCAGGCAGCACTGCGCAGCCCGCAGTCCTATGCCGAGAGCTGGGCCTACCAGACCAGGCCGGATCTGCGTACCCACGAGCAGAAACTGCAGATCGACATCAACTATTACCAGGCCGGCATCCAGCGCTTGCTCGACAACGCCGGCATACCGCTGTGGCCGCAGACCCGCCCCGAAACCCTGGTATGGATGATCATCCAGAATGAAAAGGGTGAAAAGTTGCTGTCGGATCCCGGTGCCGGCACCGGTCTGGAAGAATTGCAGGCGCTGCAGATCCAGGGCACCCGCTTCGGGCTGCCCGGTCATGTGCCGTTATGGGATCTGGAAGATCAGACGGCGCTGACGCAAGACCAGTTATGGATGCTGGATGAAGCTGCCATCAGGGCTGCTTCCAGCCGTTACCAGTATGAAAGTCTGCTGGCCATACGCTTGGTAAAACTGGTCAGCGGCCAGGTCATGGGCAAATCCGTGCATATCTTCCGCGACCATGTGCATGAAACCGAAGTGCTGGAAGCCTCGCTGGATGACTTTCTCAAAGCCACCACCACCATGGTGACGAAAGAGCTGGCCGACAACTATGCCGTGCGCGTGAGTTCGAACAAAGGCGGGACCGGCAATGAATCACAACTGCTGTTGCTGAGCGTGGAAGGGGTGAACGGGCTGACCGACTATGCCGATGTGCTGCACTATGTACAAAGCCTTACCGGCATCACGGAAGTGCATGTGCGGGAAGCGCGGGCTGATACTCTCACATTCAGCCTCAATGCCGGTGGTCAGGTACGGCAGCTGGTGGAGAACCTCGCGATAGACCACAAACTGCAGGCAGTCGCAAAACCGGCAACCGAAGCCGGCAATTCGCAATTGCATTATCGTTGGCAGTCCCGGTAAGTGCGGTCTTGCCATTCATGACACCGGCTTCGATCCAGTTACCATTCAATTTTGCATTCGGCAGCGAAGCGGATTTCCACAGCTTCTGTTGCGAAGCTGCCAATGCGCCGCTGTTCCATCAGTTGCAGCAGGACACCCGGGCCCAGGGACAATTCCTGTGGCTGTGGGGCGCTGGCGGTTGCGGCAAAACGCATTTGTTGCAGGCGTTTTGCCAGGCCCATCCTGAAGCCATCTACCTGCCGCTGGAGAAGTTGCTGGCTTATGAGCCCCAGAGCCTGGCTTCGTTGCAACACAGCTCGTTGCTGGTGCTGGACGACATGGAGCTGGTTGCCGGCCAGCCCGAGTGGGAAGAACAGCTGTTCAATTTATGCCAGCAACTGCTGGTCAACGGTGGCCGCCTGGTGTGCACAGCACTGTCACCACCGGCACTGGTACAGTTCCGGCTTGCCGATTTGCAGTCGCGTCTGCAGCTGGCACTGGTTTATGAAGTGCATGAGTTGAGTGATGCCGGCAAGGCCAGTGTACTGACAGAGCGTGCCAGACAGCGTGGCATCGAGCTCAGGGAGGAAGTGGTCAACTTCATCCTGGCCCGCAACCAGCGCAACCTCCATGATCTGATGGCAGTGCTTGATCAGCTTGACCGGCAGGCGCTGGCTGAACAGCGCAAGATCACGATTCCTTTCATCAAGGCCTGCCTGCACTGGTGAGGTGATTACAGTCGCAGGCTGATGCACTCGAGACAGCGGGCATAGACATGCCCGGGATCATTGGCTCTGGTCAGCCAGCCCAATTCCTGTTCTGCCTGCTTCAAATAGGATTGCACCGGTGACAGTTTCAGATAGCTCGCCAGCCAGGGTGAGATGAAGGTCTGCACTTCGTCGTTGGTGGCCAGCCGTTTGAGGAACATCTGCATTGGAGACAGTGTCGGTTCGCGCAGATCCACTTCGTAAGTGTCAAGTTTGGCTAGACCGGCGGCAATTTCGATCGCATCCTGTTGGCTGCCAAATGAATCAATGAGTTTTTTGTCCAGTGCTGCCAGACCGGACCACACCTGCCCCTGCGCCACTGCATCGACCTGGGCATGATCGAGATCACGCGACTCCGATACCAGTGTCAGGAAGCGTTCGTAGCCATTCTCGATTTGCAGTTGTATGGCCCGACCGGCGATATCCGGCAGCGGACGGCCAAGGGCGGCATAGCCGGCCAGCGGCGTAGTGCCGACACCGTCAGTGCCGATGCCGAGTTTTTTGAAGGACTCTTCCAGTGTGAACATGGTGCCGAAAATGCCGATGGAGCCGGTGAGGGTGGCCGGGTTGGCGATGATCTTGTCGGCAGCCGATGCAATCCAGTAACCGCCGGAGGCAGCAGTGTCACCCATTGATACCACCACCGGGCGACCGCTGGCTTTGAAGGCTGCCACTTCGGAGCGGATCAGCTCAGACGCAAATGCACTGCCGCCCGGGCTGTTGATGCGCAACACCAGGGCTTTGACGCCATCATCCCTGGCAGTCTTGTGGATCAGCTTGGCCAGCGAATCACCGCCGATGGAGCCACTCTGGCCTTCGCCATCAACGATTTCTCCGTCAGCCACGACAAGCGCAATGCGTTTGTTCAGATGCGCGCCAGGCGCAGGCACGGCACGCAAATAGTCACGGAAGTCGATGGTGTTGAGGTTGTCACCACGCGTACCGATCTGTTGCTGCAGGTAAGCCAGTGCATCCGGATGGCTGTCGATGCGGTCCACCAGGCGCAGGGCCTTGGCCATCTCGGCGGTGTTGCCCTTGTATTCGGCCAGATGCCGGTCGTAGTGATTGATGAATTCGCTGACGGTGCCGGGTGCCAGTTTGCGGTTGGTTTCAATGTCCTGCATGTAGTCAGTCCACAAATCACCGAGCAGCTTGCTGTAGTTGGAGCGGGACTCCTCGGACATGTTGGTTCTGCTGTAGGGTTCCACCGCCGATTTGTAGGCACCGACACGGAAGATATGCACATTGACGCCGAGTTTCTGCAGCGCGCTCTGGAAATAGTTTTGCCAGACACCCAGGCCTTCCAGCTCGACTGCACCGAAATTGTTCATCAGGATTTCATCGGCATTGCTGGCCAACAGATATTGCCCCTGGTGAAAATTGCTGCCCCATGCATAGACCTTCTTGCCACTGGTCTTGAACCTGGCAATGGCTTTTTCCAGATCCTTGAGCTGGGTCAGCCCGGCTGCATCGAGCGAATCTGTCATCACCAGCATTGACTTGATGCGCTCATCATCCCTGGCGGCATTGATCACATCGAGCAGGTCCTGCAGCAGCACCTCGCCTTTGTCGATGCGTGAGCCGCCGCTGAGCATTGCAATTGGATTGCCATAGGTTTCCTGTTCAACGATCTTGCCTTCAGGGTTCAACAGCAGTGTGGAGCCGGGATGCACGATCAACGGCGGTTTGCCGATCAATGCCACCACCAGTCCCAGCAACACCAACAGAAACAGCAGGTTGAAAATGGTTGAGCGGATGAAGCGGTAGACTGTGAGCAGCCCGCCAAAGAAACGGCCCAAGGCACTGGGGGTAGCGGCCATGATCAAGACTCCTTTTGTACTGGATTGCGGTGCTTCATGCTGACCAGCAACCCTGCAAACATCGCGAGCGCCAGCAGCAAACTGATAATGCCCAGCATACGCAGGATGGGCAGCCCATTGAAAGCCTGTGTGATGCTGACCAGCATGATGAACAGCAGGATAAAGCCAAGCCATTGCAAGGACCGGCGGTTTCTGCGGAATAGTCCCGGCAAGGTCAGCAGCAGCGGCAGTGCCTGCATCGCCCACAACATGGCGCCACCTGCCGGCTGCACATACCAGTTTACACCTGCGAGCAGGATCAACAGCACGGCGCCAAGAGGCAACAATCCCGGCATTCTCATCTGTCTGCGGGTTTTGCGTGCAGGAGCAGAGCCAGCATTGCCAGCCGTTTGCCCAGGGCCTGGCACAACTGTTTTTCATGATCGCTCAGCGGCTGGTTGCTGTTGCCGCCGGCATGATGCGAAGGGCCATAGGGTGTGCCGCCGGTGCTGGTCTGGGTCAGTCCGGCTTCACTGTAGGGGAGTCCGCAAAACACCATGCCGTGATGCAGAAGCGGCAGCATCATGCTGAGCAGGGTGCTTTCCTGTCCGCCATGCAAACTGGAGGTGGATGTGAAAACACCGGCCGGCTTGTTGATCATGGTGCCGCTCAACCACTGGGCACCAGTGCCATCCAGAAAATATTTCATCGCAGCAGCCATGTTGCCAAAGCGGGTAGGACTGCCAAGTGCCAGCGCGCTGCATTCGGCGAAATCTGCCTCCGTGCAATAAACCGCGCCGGCAGCCGGCACTTTGGGAGCAGTGGCTTCACTGACCGGCGAGACTGCCGGCACGGTGCGCAGCCGCGCTTCCATGCCTGCTACCTGTGCCACGCCTCTGGCTATCTGTTGGGCCATAGACGCCACAGCACCGCTGTGGCTGTAATAAAGTATGAGGACATAGGGCAGTGACATGGGCGAGCCTCCGCTCAGGAAAGTCCAACCAGTTTGCTCAGGTGTGCGACTACATCAGCCAGCGGCAACAGCGTGGGCTCACTCTGGTTGCGGGCCTTGAACTCGATCTGCTCGTGTTCGAGTCCGCGATCAGAGACCAGCAGGCGATAAGGAATTCCAATCAGTTCCATGTCGGCAAATTTGACCCCGGGACTGGTTTTCCTGTCGCGATCGTCCACCAGCACTTCCACGCCGGCAGCTGTCAATTGCTGGTAGAGAGAATCGCACACTTCCTGTACGCGCGGGGTCTTGTGGGCATTGAGCGGGATCAGTGCCACGTGGAACGGCGCGATATTGAGCGGCCACAATATGCCTTTGTCGTCGTGGCACTGTTCGATGCAGGCGGCGACGATGCGGGTGACACCGATGCCGTAGCAGCCCATTTCCATGATGCTGTTGCGGCCGTTTTCATCAAGCACTGCGGCATTCATCGCCGCACTGTATTTGCGACCGAGCTGGAAAATGTGACCTACCTCAATGCCGCGCTTGATTGAAAGAGTGCCCTTGCCGTCGGGGCTGGGATCACCTTCCACCACATTGCGCAAATCCTCGACGCGCGAAATTTGTGCATCACGCCCCCAATTGACGCCGGTCAGATGTTCGCCATTGCGATTGGCTCCGCACACAAAATCGGCCAGCACCGCTGCATCGCGGTCGACAATTACCGGAATCGAAAGACCGGCCGGACCGATGGAGCCCGGCTCACAACCAAGTGCTGTCATGATCTCGACGTCGCTGGCGAAACAAAGCGGTGTCTGCAGTTCCGGCAGTTTGGCAGCCTTGATTTCATTGAGCTGATGATCGCCACGCAGCACCAGAGCCACCAGTGGCACTGCTTTGCCTTTTTCGGAGACACCCCGCACGATCAGGGTTTTGACAGTCTGGCTGGCGACTATCCGCAATTGATTGGCCACTTCGTCAATGGCCTTGCTGGCTGGTGTGGCCACCGTGGCCAGCGGTTGTCTGGCCAGTGGCGCTGGCCCGGCGGGCGCCATTGCTGAAGCCATCTCGATGTTGGCGGCGTAATCGCCCTGATCACTGAACACGATCAGGTCTTCGCCGGAATCGGCCAACACGTGGAATTCATGTGAACTGTTGCCGCCGATATTGCCGGAATCAGCCATCACTGCGCGGAAATCAAACCCGAGCCGGGTGAAGATGCGCTGATAGGTCTGGTACATCAGCTCATAGGTTTGTTGCAGAGAGGCCTGGTCGATATGGAAAGAATAGGCATCTTTCATGATGAATTCCCGTGCCCGCATCACGCCGAAGCGCGGACGGCGTTCATCGCGGAACTTGGTCTGGATCTGGTAGATGTTGATCGGCAGCTGCTTGTAGCTGCTCAGCTCGTTGCGCACCAGATCAGTGATCACTTCTTCATGGGTGGGCCCGAGACAAAAGTCGCGATTGTGGCGATCCTTGAAGCGCTGCATTTCATCACCCATCACTTCCCAGCGGCCGGATTCCTGCCACAACTCTGCCGGCTGCACCACCGGCATGGACACTTCCAGCGCACCAGAACGGTTCATTTCTTCGCGGATGATCCCGGTGACTTTGTGCAGTACACGCAAACCGAGCGGTAACCATGTGTACATACCCGCCGCAAGTTTGCGGATCATGCCTGCTTTCAGCATCAACTGATGACTGACGACTACGGCATCGGCCGGTGTTTCTCTGGTGGTGGCTAACAGGTAATGGGAAGTGCGCATCGGGTTGACCTGGATATCGACTGATTCAAACAGCTGGTGGGGAGTTGCAACAAAACGGGGATTTATATAACAGAAAAGCAGCCATGAGGCTGCTTTTCCGGATACTGCTGGGATTAGCCCCTGACGTTGCAGAGGGCAAGCCCCCTGTCAGTCAGAGCTCTGATTATCAGAGTTCTGCAAACCCTTTCAGCTTTTTCAGCGGCAGTACTTTGACGCGGATGGAAGCCGGTTTTTTCGGGATGTCCATGAGTTCGCCCGGTTTGAACGGGTTAGGAACGCCTTTGCGGGCAGGACGGGCAGGACGCTTGACTGCTTTGATTTTCAGCAGGCCAGGCAGTGTGAATTCGCCTGCGCCACGCTTTTTCAGGTGACGCTCAATGAGGTCGGTAAGGCCATCCAGAACTGAGCCAACCTGTTTTTTGCTCAGACCGGACTCATCAGCAATTGCAGTCAGGATTGCTGTTTTGGTGAATTTCTCACTGATCGCTGCAGCTTTTTTTGCGGAAGGTTTTGTGCCAGCCATATTTGTATCTCTTGTTAGTTGGGGTTGTAGGTTGTGATATTGCTCAAATTTTTTGTCAGCCTAACTTTCAGTCGTTACCCGATCATTGCCCGATATTTAGCCGATAATAACCCGATAATCATCCGAAGAATTAGCCTGAATTTTCAGTCTTGCTTGCTGACTGAGAATTCCCGTTCAGCCTCAGTCTGGACTACGCAGCTTCCACTTTCTTCCGGCATGACATGAAAAAAATCATGCTGCGCTTTGTGAAAGAGTTACTGCGCACTCCCAGAAATACAGGGTAAAGCATGTTCTTCCCTGTGTTTGCTGCTCTGATGAGTGACCCTATTTATAACGGAATCAAAACAGGGCGGCAAGTTTTTTGTGGAAAGATTTTCTGCGTTCTTTGCAGTAGTTCAAGTTGCATGAATTGCAGCTTGCTCTGGTGGCATTTGTCGTAATTCGCTGTCTCCAAGTCAATCACTGCTGCTGCGTGAAGGCAGCAAGATAAGTTACAATGCCGCGCTTTTTTCGAGTCGCGAACGCTTTGTGCGGTGTGGGTTTCGATTGAAGCCAGTTGAATTCAAGAGCGGTGAACACCATGCCAATTTACGAATATCGATGCCAGGCTTGCGGTATGGAGCTGGAAAAATTGCAGAAGCTCAGCGATCCGCTGCTGACGGAATGTCCCGAGTGTGGGAGAGAAACGCTGGTGAAACTGGTGTCTGCAAGCAGTTTCCGGCTCAAGGGCGGTGGCTGGTATGAAACGGATTTCAAAACCGGCAAGAAGAAAAACGGTGCCGGTGAAGCCGACAGTAATGGCGACATCGCCGGGAGTAGCCGCGAAAGCGCGGCCAAAAGTGGCGACAACACCGGCAAACCGGCAGGCAATGACGGTGCCGCAAGCAACACCAGCACAGCGGGCAGTGACAGCAAGAAGGGAAATAGCGAAGGCAATACCGGCGGTAGCGACAACAAGAGCGGTAAAACGGCAACAAAAGAAACTGCTGTGGCTGCGACCAAAGTCACTACTTCCACCAGTACAGGAAGTGGCGCTGTTTAAGCTTGGCAGATCAGTTTGCCCGCAGTGAAATACCAGCAGGCAAAAGCAGTTAGCGAGAATACTTAATAACCAGGACAGTTCAGGAACATATATGCGAACTCATTATTGCGGCGATTTGCGGGCCACTCATATTGGTCAAACCATCACCTTGTGTGGCTGGGTGCATCGCCGTCGGGACCATGGCGGAGTCATCTTTCTGGATTTGCGCGACCGCGACGGTATTTCCCAGATTGTGGTGGATCCTGACACCAAGGACAGCTTTGCACTGGCCGAGCAGGTGCGCAGTGAATTCGTGGTTAAACTGGTGGGCCTGGTGCGCGCGCGTCCGCCGGGCACTGAAAACAAGGACATGCCTTCCGGCGAGATCGAAGTGCTGTGCAAGGAGCTTGAGATACTCAACCCTTCGGAAACACCGCCGTTCCAGCTGGATGAACATGCCAACGTCAGTGAAGACGTGCGGTTACGAAACCGGTATATCGATCTGCGTCGTCCGGACATGCAGAGGCGTCTGCGCATGCGATCCAATGTCACAAGTTCCGTGCGCAACTTCCTGGATGAGAACGGTTTTCTGGATATTGAAACGCCCATTCTGGGACGCGCCACACCTGAAGGTGCGCGTGACTATCTGGTGCCCAGCCGTACCCATCCCGGCCATTTCTTTGCGTTGCCGCAGTCGCCGCAGCAATACAAACAGCTGTTGATGGTGGCCGGCTTCGACCGCTACTACCAGATCGCCAAGTGCTTCCGCGATGAAGACTTGCGGGCTGACCGTCAGCCGGAATTCACCCAGATCGACATCGAAACCTCGTTCATGTCGGAAGACGAGATCATGAACATCACCGAAAAGATGATACGCGGGGTGTTCAAAAAGCACATCAATGTGGATCTGCCGGATTTCCCGCACATGACCTACCACGAATCCATGCGCCGGTTTGGCATAGATCGTCCTGACCTGCGCATTCCGATGGAGATGGTGGATATCGCCGACCTGATGAAGGCAGTCGAGTTCAAGGTATTCAATGCACCAGCCAACGATCCCAACAGCCGGGTATTAGTGCTGAAAGTACCTGGTGGCGGAGAAAAACTGTCCCGCAAGCAGGTCGACTCCTATACCGATTTCGTTGCCCAGTACGGTGCCAAAGGGCTGGCGTGGATCAAGGTCAATGACCTCGCCGCCGGTCTGGAAGGTCTGCAATCACCGATCATCAAGTTCATGCCGGAAGCCGTGGTGAAGGCGGTGCTGGAGCGCGTCACCGCCAAAACCGGCGACATACTGTTCTTTGGTGCCGACAAAGCCAAAGTGGTTAATGAAGCCATCGGTGCACTGCGTATCCGTATCGGCCACGATCTCAAGATGTATACCTGCCAGTGGGCGCCGCTGTGGGTGGTGGATTTCCCGATGTTTGAACAGGACAAGGAGGGCAACGTGACTTCGGTGCACCATCCTTTCACCGCGCCATCCTGCTCGCCGGCTGAACTGGAAGCCAACCCGCTGGCGGCCTTGTCCCGCGCCTATGACATGGTGCTTAACGGCACTGAACTGGGCGGTGGTTCGATCAGGATCAACAAGGCTGACATGCAATCGACCGTGTTTCGTCTGCTTGGCATCGGGCCGGAAGAGATCCAGGAAAAGTTCGGCCACATGTTGAACGCCTTCAAATACGGTGCGCCACCGCATGGCGGGCTGGCCTTCGGTCTTGACCGGTTGGTGATGATGATGACTGGGTCGCAATCGATCCGTGAGGTCATTGCCTTCCCGAAAACCCAGTCTGCCAGTGATCCGCTTACTGAAGCCCCAGGCACTGTTCCAGCCAAACAGTTGCGTGAACTCCATATCCGTTTGCGGGAACCGGTGAGTGAGCAGAAGGGCGAGCAAGCTGGCGATACTGGCAAGGGACAGCAGTAACCGGCCACGTCCATGACACTTATCCTCGGCATAGATCCAGGCTCCCGTAAATGCGGCTATGGCCTGGTCTCTGCCAGTGGCAACAATCTGCAATATGTGGCCAGTGGCGTGATCCGGGTTGAGACGCTGGAGTTCCCGGACCGATTGCAGGCGATTTTTGCCAACTTGTGCGATGTCATCAGGGAGTTCGGCCCGGATGAGGCGGCAGTGGAGGAGGTGTTCGTCGGCAAGAGCATGTCGTCGGCACTGAAGCTGGGTCATGCACGCGGTGTCGCCATGGTTGCGTGCAGCAGTCACCAGTTGCCGATACATGAATATGCTGCCCGCAAGGTCAAGCAGGCGCTGGTGGGAACCGGGGTGGCAGACAAGTCGCAGATGCAGCAGATGATCAAGACCATGCTGAAGCTGTCGGCACTGCCCAAGGAAGACGCAGCAGATGCACTTTGTGTGGCAGTGTGTCATGCTCACACCCGGCACACCTTGATCCGGCTGGCTGGTGTGCGCCATGGCAGGCGTGGGCGCATGCGCTCGCTACCATAACTCGAGTTTCGATAAGGCATGATAGGCAGATTGCAAGGCATACTGCTCGCCAGGGATGAGGCGGTGATACTGGTTGATGTAGGCGGAATCGCCTACGAAGTGGAAGTGTCGGCTGCTACTTTGTACCAGCTCCCACCTGCCGGCAAGGAGATCGTGCTGCATACCCATTTCATCGTGCGGGAAGACGCACAGCTGCTGTTCGGATTTCTCGAACTGGCGGAGCGTAATTTGTTCAGGCTGCTGATCAAAGCCAACGGTGTTGGCCCCAAACTGGCGTTGGGAATTTTGTCAGGTATGGAATCTGCACGTTTTGTGGCTGCGGTCATCAATGGTGACGTCAACGCCCTGGTCAAGCTGCCGGGAGTAGGGCGCAAGACTGCCGAACGGCTGGTCGTTGAATTGCGTGACCGGTTGCAGGAATGGCAGTCACTGTACCGGACCGGGCCGCACGTACAGGTCACTACCCAGGTCACCAAATCACCCAATAGCTGGCAGGAAGCTGAATCAGCACTGATCTCGCTTGGTTACAAGCCGCAGGAAGCTGCCAAAGCAGTGACATTGGCCGCAGGTACGCTGGAAAGTGAGGGCAAGACCACTGAAACAGCGGCACTGATTCGTCTTTCTCTCAAAAACCTGGGCCGATCGGCACCGGCCTGACGGATGAATGCAGCCAATGTCAGATAAATCCATGCGAGACGAAGACAGACTCATATCAGCAGGTGGTCGTAATCCGGACGACCAGCAGATTGATCGTGCCATTCGTCCAGCCAGGCTGGTGGACTACATTGGTCAGGACGCCGTCAAGGCCCAGATGGAGATATTCATCAGCGCGGCCCGCAAGCGTGGAGAAGCGCTCGACCATTGTCTGATTTTTGGTCCGCCCGGACTCGGCAAGACCACACTGTCCAACATCATCGCCAATGAAATGGGAGTCAACCTCAAGGCTACCTCCGGTCCGGTGCTGGAAAAAGCCGGTGATCTCGCCGCCATGCTGACCAATCTGGAATCAGGTGATGTGCTGTTCATCGATGAAATCCATCGTCTCAATCCTGCCATTGAAGAAATTCTTTATCCGGCCATGGAGGATTACCAGCTCGACATCATGATCGGCGAGGGTCCCTCGGCGCGCTCACTGAAGCTGGATCTGCCGCCGTTCACGCTGGTGGGCGCCACCACTCGCGCCGGCCTGCTGACTTCGCCGCTGCGTGACCGCTTTGGCATCGTGCAACGACTTGAATTCTATACGGTAGAGCAACTGACCCGCATCGTGGTGCGGGCTGCCGCCATTCTCAAAGTGACTTGTGACAAGGGCGGGGCTGAAGAAATCGCCCGACGGGCCCGCGGCACTCCCCGCATCGCCAACCGCCTGTTGCGCAGGGTACGTGATTTTTCGGAAGTGAAGGGGGACGGTGTGATCTCGCTGGATATGGCCACGCGGGCGCTCGACATGCTGAGTGTCGACAAACATGGTTTTGATCATCTGGATCGCCGTTTGCTGATGACCATCATTGAGCGTTTCGACGGCGGGCCGGTGGGTGCCGACTCGCTGGCGGCGGCGTTGAGCGAAGAACGCGGCACCATCGAAGATGTGCTGGAACCCTATTTGATCCAGCAGGGCTTTATTCAGCGTACCCCCAGAGGCAGAATAGCGACCCAATTTGCCTACCGTCATTTCGGGCTGCCTGTGCCAAGGCAGGCCAATCAGAAGTTTGAAACCGCGAGCGGGGCTGCCGACATGTTCAACAATGAAGGGGAATGAATGAACGCATCAATGAGTATCTGGAGTCTCGTCATCAATGCCGGCCTGGTGGTGCAATTGGTGATGCTGGGGCTGTTGTCGATGTCAGTCATGTCCTGGGTCGTTGTGATCCAGAAATGGCTGGTGCTGAACGATGCCGAAAATGAAGTGAGCAGTTTTGAAAAGCGGTTCTGGTCCGGCATGGATCTCAGCCAGCTGTTCCGGGAAAGCACCGGCAAGCAGAAGGGCGGTGCCGTGATCGGACTGGAAAACCTGTTCAGGTCAGGATTCAAGGAATTCACACGTCTGCGCCAGCAGCCCGGCATTGATTCCGAAGCCGTCATGGAAGGCGCCCAGCGGGCAATGCGGGTTGCGTTGTCGCGCGAGGAAAAAGTGCTGGAAAAGCATCTGTCACTGCTGGCGACCGTGTCATCGGTTTCCCCCTACATCGGCTTGTTTGGCACTGTCTGGGGGATCATGAATTCATTCATCAATCTCGCCAGCAGCCAGAGTCAGGCTTCCATCAACGTGGTGGCGCCAGGTATTGCCGAAGCGCTGATCGCGACTGCGATGGGCTTGTTCGCGGCGATCCCGGCGCTGATGTTCTATAACCGCTATGCCAGCCAGCTGGATTCGGTGTTGCACAGCTATTACACCTTCGTCGATGAATTCACCAGCATCCTGCACAGGCAGGCCCACAGCAAGCGGATCCAGGAATCAGGCTGATGGAAGCTACTCGTCGTCAACGTCGCAAACCCATGTCGCAGATCAATGTGGTGCCCATGATCGATGTCATGCTGGTGCTGTTGATCGTGTTCATGGTGACAACACCATTGATCACCCAGGGCATCAAGGTGGATTTGCCCAAGGTGGATTCCAAAGCGGTGCCGGATAATGACAAGCCGAGCCTGGTGGTATCCATCAACAAGGACGGCAAGTATTTCATCAGCCTGGGCAAAGAGACGGATGACAGTGCGCCGGCGGTGCCGCTGGAACAAATCGGTGAAAAAGTGTCCAAGATCCTGAGCCAGAATCCTGGCGTACCGGTTTACGTTGAAGGGGATGCAGCCAACAATTATGGCGTGGTTATGAACCTGTTGAAGACCCTGCAGGACGCTGGAGCTACCACAGCCCAGTTGATTACCCAGCCGCCGGGAGCGGCTTCATCCCGCGGAAAATGATGCAGTGGTTGATGAAAAACGAAGGTTATCCGCCGGCAGTTATCGTGTCGGTGTTACTGCATGGTTTGTTGTTGCTGCTGATCGTTTTCTGGGACCGTGACCACAAGGAACTGCTCCGCATTGAACAGCCGGCAACGATAGTGGCTACTGCCGTCAAGGACAACCCCCAGCGCGTGCGCCAGCAGGAAACAAAGCGCAAGCAGCAACAGCAGGCGGCGCAGGAACGGGAGCGGGTAAAGGAGCAGGAGCGCCAGCACCAGGAAAAACTGGCCAGTGAAGAGGCTGAAAGGCAGAAACTGGTGCAGCAAGTACAGCAGCAAGCACAGCAGCAAAAAGAACAGCAGCAAAAGCAGCAGCAAAAACAGCAGGAGCTGGACCAGAAGCGCAAGCAGGAAGATCAGAAGCAGCAAGCCGTCGCCCGTGAAGAGACGCTGAAGCGCGATAAGGAAAAGCAGCAACAGACAGCCAGGGAAGAGGCGCAGCGGCAGGCTGAGCAGGTCAAACAAAAAGCCGCCCAACAACGTGCGTTGACGGAAGAGCAGCAGCTGGTGGCGAAATACGAGGAACAGATCAGGGAGCTGATAGAAAGCAACTGGAACCGGCCCGCAGTTGCCCGCAAGGAAACAGTAGCCCAGATAGAGCTGCAGCTGACACCTACCGGAGAAATCGTTTCCAGCAGGATTGTCCAGAGCAGCGGCGATGCCAATTTTGACAGTTCAGTGCTGCGGGCAGTCGCAAAAGCCGGCAGATTCAATTTTTTGATAGAACTGAATAGCAAGATCTTCAACCAGTATTTCAGGCAAATCACTCTCGAGTTCAAACCCGGCGATTCATCATTATGAAAATGATCAAATTCTTACTTTCGGTTGCTACAGTCTTGGTCAGCCAGGCTGTATTCAGTCAGCAACTGGTCATCCAGATCACCCAGGGCGTTTCCAACCCCATCCCGATTGCGGTGGTGCCGTTTGAGTGGCAGGGCTTTGGGGTGTTGCCGGAAAACATCACCGGAGTCGTCACCAGTGATTTGAAAAACAGCGGTGAATTTGCCCCGATTCCCGAAAAGAACATGCTTGGTACGCCGCATCAGGAGAAGGATGTGTATTACCGCGACTGGCGTTTTCTGGGATCGGACTATCTGCTGATCGGCAGAATCACCCGGTCGGCCGACAGCGCCTTGATCCAGGTACAATATGAACTGTTCGATGTGGTGAACCAGAAACGCATGGTGGGTGAAGTCATCAGCGGCACTGAAGCCCAGCTGCGTGATATTTCCCACCAGATCAGCGACGTGGTTTACGAGAAAATCCTGCATGTGCGCGGTGCGTTCGCCACCAAGATCCTCTACATCACCTCCCAGCGCATTTCAGATACTGTTACCCATTACCAGCTCAACCTGGCTGATGCAGACGGTGGCAGGGCGCAGGTGCTGCTCAACTCCAAGGAGCCGATCATGTCGCCTGCCTGGTCGCCGGATGCCAGCCAGATTGCGTATGTCAGTTTTGAATCCGGTCGTAGCCAGATCTATGTCCAGAACCTGAGTACCGGGGCTCGCGAGCAGTTGACCAATTTCACCAACAGCAGCAACAGTTCGCCGGCCTGGTCGCCTGACGGTACCAAAATGGCGATGGTACTTTCCAAAGACGGCAATCCGGACGTTTATGTAATGGATCTGCGCACGCGCCAGTTGCGCAAAATCACCACCAATATTGCGGTAGACACGGAGCCAAGCTGGATGAAGGATGGCAAATCCCTGCTGTATACCTCGGATCAGGGCGGTGCCAACCGGCCCCAGATTTACCAGATTTCGCTGGAGACTGGCTGGAATGAGCGGGTTACTTTCGATGGTACTTTCAATGCCAAGGCCGCCATGCTGCCGGATGGCAAAAACATGATTCTGGTGCATCGGGCCGAGGTGTCGGACGACTTTCATGTGGCCATCATGAACCTGGAGCGGGGCAGCATCAGTACTTTGACTGATTCGGCACTGGATGAATCGCCCACGATAGCCCCGAATGGCAGAATGATCATGTATTCTTCAAAGGTCGGAGACCATGCCATTCTTAATGCTGTCTCGATCAATGGCAGGATAAAATACCAGCTCCCGGTCAAAGACGGCGATGTGCGGGAGCCGGCCTGGTCACCCTTTCTGGATTGAAGCGACGGCTAAGACAGTAAATCACGACAATAGTTCAATTTTTTATGAACTTACCCTTGTAAGATAGTAGGAAATTGAAGAAAATAGACGTCAGGTATTATTCGCGGTTTAGTGAAAATAGGAGTCTTTATGCAAAATAACGGTTTTATGAAATTTGGCATGGTTGCAATGCTGTCTGTCATGTTGGTGGCTTGCCAATCAACTGACAAGAAAAAAGAAGCACCGGCAGCTGCCCCAACCCCACCCCCGGCTGCCGCTGCCAAACCGGCTGCGCCCACTGGTGGCCTGTCAGCTGCTGAAATCGCCAAGCGCGATGCAGCATTGGCCAAAACCAAGTTCTATTTTGAATTCGACAAATCCGACATCAGCCAGGAAGACCGTGATGCACTGGTTTACCACGCTGCCCAGTTGAAAGCCAACCCAAGCATGCACGTCCGCCTGGAAGGCAATGCTGACGAGCGCGGCACCCGTGAATACAACCTGGCATTGGGCGAACGTCGTGCCAAAGCCGTATTCAACTACCTGCAGGTACAGGGCGTAGCCGCCAGCCAGATGGAAACCATCAGCTACGGTGAAGAGCGTCCGGTTGATACCGGCAAAACCGAAGCGGCTTACTCCAAAAACCGCCGGGTTGATTTGATCAGGAAGTGATCACACACATATCGATGTAAAATTAAGCCGGGTTCGCCCGGCTTAATTTTTTGTGGAGGAAACTATGCAGCTCCGTCCTTGGCTGGCCTTGTTACTGTTGATCGGTTCCGCACAAGTTTTTGCCCAGGTGCAGGTAAGGGAGGCCGGAACTTCCAGAGCAGCTGCTGCCCAACTGCCTGCCCAGCCGCAATCCGCCAACACCGAACTGATGACAACCCTGTACACGCAAATGGAAGCACTGCAGCAGGAAGTCCAGACCTTGCGCGGCATTGTGGAAGAGCAGGGCTACCAGTTGAAGCGGATGCAGAATGAACAGAAAGACCGCTACCTTGATATTGACAGGCGACTGGGTGCGCTGAGTACGGCATCTGCTCCCAATGCCAATCAGCCGGCTGTGAAGAGCCAGGTGCAGGCGCTGCCGCCCCCACCCACGCTGGATACCAGTTCTGCTGCCACCAGTTCCGTGACGACGCTTTCCACGCAGCCGGCCCCACCACCTTCCAACAGTGCGCCTGTTGGCAAAAAAGGCAGTGTGGGCGTCGACAATGGCCTGGATGAGCAAGAACTCTACCGGACCGCCCTCAATATGCTGATACAGGAAAACAAGGCAGAAGCATCGGTACCGATGTTCCAGGCTTATATTGATGCTTATCCGAAAGGCAAATTGTTTACCAATGCGCTGTATTGGCAGGGCGAGGCTTATCTGGCTATGGCTGCACCCGCAAAAGCCAGGGAAGTGTTCATGCGGCTGTTGAGTGAATATCCGGCAGATGCCAAAGCCCCGGGAGCGATGCTCAAGCTGGGCAGGGCTTACAAGGATATGGGAGATGCAGCCAAGGCTGCGGACACCTGGAAGGGGCTCAAGGTCAAATATCCGGAAAACCCCAATGAAATCCGCCTGGCTGAGGAAAGCCTGAAAACGTTGAAATGACAGGCGGCCGTCTGTGATGGCTTGTATGCCTGCATAAAGTTGCATCCCCCTTTATCACCGATCCGAACCGCGATGACAGAAAAACTGCGCATCACTGAAATCTTTTACTCGTTGCAGGGAGAGGCACGCACTGTTGGCAAACCCACAGTGTTCGTGCGTCTCACCGGCTGTCCCTTGCGGTGCGGGTATTGTGATACAGCCTATGCATTTACCGGTGGCATGCTGTATGCCATTGATGAAATCCTGGTTACGGTTGCATCCTGGTCGCCACAATATGTGTGCGTCACCGGTGGCGAACCGCTCGCCCAGAAAGCATGCTGGCCCTTGTTGTCGGCGCTGTGTGACAAGGGCTATGAAGTGTCACTGGAAACCAGTGGAGCCATTGATACCACCGGCGTGGATGCACGGGTCAGCAAGGTACTCGACATCAAGACCCCGGGATCCGGTGAAATGCATCGCAATCTTTATGGCAATCTGGAACGGCTGTTGCCGAACGACCAGATCAAGTTTGTAGTTGCCAATGAGGCTGATTATGACTGGGCCAGAGCCCGAATGGCCGAATTCGCCCTAGCGGAAAAGGTCACCGAGGTGCTGTTTTCTCCGGTTCATGACCAGCTGGAACCCCGCTTGCTGGCCGAGTGGATATTGCGGGACAAACTGAAGGTGCGATTACAGATACAGCTCCACAAATATTTGTGGGCAGATGCGGCTGGACGCTAGCAATGAAGCAAAAACAAACCAGAGCAGTAGTGTTGCTGTCGGGCGGGCTGGATTCGGCAACCTGTCTTGCACTGGCAAAACAGCAGGGGTATGAGTGCTATGCGCTCAGCTTCAATTATGGCCAGCGTCATGTCACCGAGCTTGATGCGGCCGCACTGATCGCCACCCGCATGCAGGTAGCCATGCATCGTGTCATCAAGATGGATCTGGGCGGTATGGGAGGTTCGGCTTTGACTGATGCCTCGTTGTCTGTGCCTGAGGGGGGCAGCACCGGGATTCCCATCACCTATGTGCCGGCCAGGAACACGATATTTCTGGCATTCGCGCTGGCCTGGGCCGAAGTTGTGGAAGCGCAGGCAATATTCATCGGTGTCAATGCGCTGGACTATTCCGGTTACCCTGACTGCCGGCCTGAATTTATCAAGGCATTCCAGCAGATGGCCAATCTGGCAACCAGGGCAGGGGTGGAAGGACAACCGCTGAAAATCGAAACTCCCCTGCTGGCAATGGACAAAGCCGGGATAATCAAGGCCGGCATGGCGGCGGGAGTGGATTATTCAATGACCGTGTCCTGTTACCAGCTGAACGACAAAAGCGAAGCCTGTGGTCGCTGTGACAGTTGTCGTTTCAGGAGAAAGGGATTCCTCGAAGCCGGAGTGCCGGATCCGACTCGTTATGCCGGTATTTGAGCAACAATAAATTGCAAGCTGACATTTTGCCGCAATCAATGGATTCAACTGGCGTATTAACTTGTAATTTAGCTTGAAATTTTCCTGACTTTGAGTACTATTTGCGCCTCTCAAAAAGGGGTCGTTAGCTCAGTTGGTAGAGCAGTTGGCTTTTAACCAATTGGTCGATGGTTCGAATCCATCACGACCCACCAATTAAAAAAACAAAGGCTGCTTCGGCGGCCTTTTTTATTACCGATTGTTGTAGAGTAGTCCACCAATCAGGCAGTGAGTGCGGAGAGCATGCATGTCTGCAAATGAGCGCATTCCAACCGGGACTTCCGCGACTGTGGCTGATCGCGCCGCAGTGAGGGCATGGCTTGACCGTGTGCCGCAGCAGATTGCTGTCACGCCGGCAGAAGAGCTGGCGGACCGGGCGGCAATCAAGCAGTTGTTGCAGCAGCAGAATGCGGTACTGGTTGCCCACTACTATACAAGCCCCGCCCTGCAGTCGCTGGCCGAGGAAACCGGTGGCCTGGTGGCAGACTCGCTGGAGATGGCCAGATTCGGTGCACGTTCGAACGCCAGTACGCTGGTGGTGGCCGGTGTGCGCTTCATGGGCGAAACCGCCAAAATTCTCAGTCCCGAAAAAACCGTGCTGATGC
The DNA here is from genome assembly GCA_903837345.1 of uncultured Gammaproteobacteria bacterium. Classification (GTDB taxonomy): domain Bacteria; phylum Pseudomonadota; class Gammaproteobacteria; order Pseudomonadales; family Pseudohongiellaceae; genus CAILUG01. The sequence continues at coordinate 24,851 of CAILUG010000001.1, forward strand.
CGACGCTGGAAGCGACCTGTTCGCTGGATATCGGCTGTCCGGCCGACGAGTTTTCCCGCTTCTGCCAGCAGTATCCCGATCACGAAGTGGTGGTTTATGCCAATACTTCGGTCGCAGTCAAGGCGTTGTCAGACTGGGTGGTCACCTCTGCCATTGCGGTGGATGTGGTGGAGCATGTGCTGTCACAGGGGAAAAAAGTGATCTGGGCGCCCGACAAGCATCTGGGGCGGTACATCCAGAGCCAGCTTGGCAGTGACGACATTGTGCTGTGGGATGGCGCCTGCATCGTCCATGAAGAATTCAAGGTCAGGGCATTGCAGGACATGATGCATATGTATCCGGAAGCAGCTGTGCTGGCGCATCCGGAATCGCCGATTGGAGTGCTGGAGCTTGCTGATGTGGTCGGTTCCACCACGCAAATCATCAAGGCTGCGCAATCGCGCAGTGAATCAAGTTTCATCGTGGCGACTGACCACGGCATCTTCTACAAGCTGCAGCAACAAGCCCCCGGCAAAACCTTTTACATGGCTCCTACTTCAGGTGAGGGAGCCACTTGTCGCAGTTGTGCCCAATGTCCCTGGATGGGGATGAATACGTTGTCGTCGCTGCGCACAGCACTTGAACAACACAGCAACCTGATTGAAGTCGACCCCGAGCTGGGCCGCAAGGCATTGATCCCGTTGCAGCGGATGCTGGAATTCCGCAGTCAGCGATAGTATTTCTTCTCGAGATTGCGGATGTAATCCATGCGCTGGCGCAATTTGGCCAGCGCCAGCTTGTCGGTTTCCTGGTCAGTTGCCAGGTTGAGCTGCTCTTTGGCATGGGTGAAATCGCCGGTCGCGATGAAATATTCGGCTCTGGCCTGATGCACCTTGGCAATGTTGCCCGCTTGCCCTTCCACTTCCGACAGATCCTGCCAGAGCTGCAAGTCATCCGGAACTTCGAGGGAGTGTTGTTCAAGCACTGTGGCTGCTTCCTTGTAACGGCGTGCTTTGGCAAGCACGGTGGCGTAGGTCATCGTCAGCGCATGGTTATGGGGGTTGAGTTGCAACGCAGCTTCCAGCACTGAGGCAGCCCTTTTGAAATCTTTGGCAGCCATCGCGATTTCTGCCTCAAGCATGCGATAGCTGATTCTTGATGGTTCTTTCACCAACAGCGGCGCCAGGCTTTCGGACGCAGCCAGGTGTTGTCCTGTTCTGATCTGGGCCAGCGCAATTCCGTAAATGGCGGCATCTGCTTCTGCACCATTGAGCTGGGGCAACGCGCGCTGACGTTCAAGAATCTCATCTTCCGGTTTTTTGGCGTAATGTATGCGTACCCGCTCCCGCATCACCAGAAATTCGGGATTCTGGATGTGATCCACCCTGGAGTAGGTATTTGCACGGTTCCTGCTGTCGGCAATGCGGGTCTCATCCAGTGGGTGAGTAGACATGAATTCAGGCGGGCGCTCGCCAAAATTGCGTGAGCGCATCATCACTTCAAACATGCCTGCCATATCCTCGGGATTGAAACCGGCGTTGTACAAGGTGCGGATGCCGATACGATCAGCTTCCGATTCATGGCTGCGACTGAACCGCAGCTGATTGTCGATGCCGCGGGCCTGCGTGGCCATCACTGCTGCCTGGCCGGCCTCACCGCCCACGGTGGCTGCAATCGCCAGCCCTGCCAGCAAGCTGGCAATGGTGGGCAGGGTGTTGTTGCGGCTGTCTTCCAACTGGCGCGCATAGTGGCGTTGGGAAAGATGGGCCAGCTCGTGTGCCAGCACCGAAGCGAACTGGCCTTCGTTGGCGGCATTGAGAAACAGGCCGGCGTTCACGCCCACTATGCCGCCTGGTGCGGCAAAGGCATTCAATTCCTGGCTGTCGATCAGGATGAAGTCGAGTCTGCGATCAGTGAGCTCGCTGTTGACTGCCAGTTTGTAAGTCAGGCTGGTGATGTATTGCGCCACCAGCGGGTCGTTCAGCGTGGGCGTTTGTTTGCGTACCGAGCGGAAAAATTCGCGTCCGTATTCGTATTCATCCTGGGTGGAAATAGTGCCTGAAACCGCATTGCCCAGCACCGGCAGGTTGACTTGTGCGCTTGCTCCGTAACTGCCCAGCAACAAGGTGAGGCAAGCGAGGGAAAGCAGTTTGGGTTTGAATGACATGCAGCGGCCCGGAATGCGGCAATTCGGATTTATCGGTCTGGGTTCATGCAGGGATTTTGATCAATCATACAGAATATTAATGCATTAAACTCGGTTTTTGGCGGCCTGCTTGCTAGAATGAACAGATGACCCAAACTGCCACCGTGGAACTGGATTTGTCAGGCCTTACCTGCCCGATGCCGCTTTTGAAAACCAAGCAGGCGTTGAACCGTTTGCAATCCGGGGCCATCGTGAAAGTGGTGGCAACCGACCCGGGCTCACAGCGTGATTTCCAGGTCTTTGCAGAGCAGAGCGGCAACCGGTTGTTGAGTGCGGAAAAGCGCGATGAACGCTTTATCTACGTACTGATGAAGAAATGATGCCCGATCCAGTCTTAATGGCCGCTTTATGAGAAGAGTTCTTCACGATCTGTACAAAAGATATTTTTCCGAGGAAGAAGCAATCATCTTCACCGGTTTGATCGCCATGCTCGTGCTGGTGCTCATGACCATGGGTGGCGTGCTGGCGCCGTTGTTGTGGAGCCTGGTGCTTTCCTATCTGTTGCAGGGCCTGGTCAATGGTCTGGACCGCTGCCATGTTCCCCACAAGCTGGCGGTCTATCTGGTGTATTTCCTGTTTATCGGCGTGTTGCTGGCAGTGATGCTGGTGTTCATGCCTTTCATCTGGAACAGCATTACTTCATTCGCCAACAATTTGCCGCAGATGGTCGAACGGCTGCGGGCGTTGTTGCAAACGCTGCCCAGGGACTATCCGGAAATATTCACCAACGACCAGGTTGAACAATTGCTGAAAGCAATCCAGTCGCAGGTGGCGTCGCTGGGGCAGTCCCTGCTGGGTTATTCGTTTGCCAGCTTCACGCGCATTGTCACCTGGATGGTATATACGATCCTGGTGCCGATCCTGGTGTTTTTCATGATGACTGATTCGTCAAGACTGCTGGACTGGCTGGAGAACTGGTTGCCGAAAAAGCGGCCGATCATGGCCCAGATCTGGCACGAAATGAATGACCAGCTTGCCAACTACGTGCGTGGCAAGGCGCTGGAAATCCTGCTGGTGGGGGTTTGTTGTTTTGTGGCATTTTCCTGGCTGGGTTTGCGTTATCCGGTCTTGTTGTCGGTACTGGTGGCGTTCTGCATCATCATTCCCTACATCGGCGCCAAAGTGGTGGCAATTCCGGTGTTCCTGGTGGGCTTTATCCAGTGGGGTTTCTCCCCCGAGTGGTACCACTTGATGATGGTATATGTAGTCCTGCTGGTACTTGACGGCTATATCCTGGTGCCGATCCTGTACTCGGAAAAGCTGGTTTTGCATCCGATAGCAATCATCAGTGCAGTGCTGGTTTTCGGGGGAATTTGGGGGTTTTGGGGCGTTTTCTTTGCCATCCCTCTGGCCACTTTTATCAAGGCCATCATCCGGGCCTGGCCGGTGAGCCATAAACCTGCCGAATCATGAGGGCAACGTTCAGCTTTGGCATGTGCCAACCAATTTCCATTGCGCTAGAATCTGCCCCCGCTGCCAATGACTGGTCGTTTCGGCAGCATCCCCTCCGCATAATCATTCACTAGAGGTCGGCATGATAGAAGGCAGTATTGTTGCCCTGGTTACCCCCATGGCCCGCGACGGCAGCATTGACTACCAAAGTCTTGCCGCACTGGTTGAATGGCACGTGGCCAGCGGTACCAATGCCATTGTGGCGGTCGGAACCACCGGGGAATCTGCCACACTGAGCGTGGATGAACATTGCAAGGTCATCCGCGAGACAGTGCGCGTCAGTGCGGGCAGGGTGCCGGTGATTGCCGGGACTGGTGCCAATTCCACCACCGAAGCCATTGAGCTGACCCAGGCTGCCAAAGAGGCAGGTGCTGATGCCTGTCTGCTGGTAACGCCGTACTACAACAAACCCAGCCAGCGCGGCCTGATTGCCCATCACACCCGGATTGCTGAAAGTGTTGCGATTCCCCAGATTCTCTATAACGTGCCAGGTCGCACTGCCTGTGACATGCTGCCTGATACCGTGGTGGCACTTGCCGGCGTGCCGAATATCATCGGTGTGAAGGAAGCCACTGGCAATCTCGAACGTGGCCGTGAATTGCTGGCACGTTGTCCGCAAGACTTTGCAGTTTACTCAGGCGATGATGCCACGGCACTGGAGCTGATCCTGATGGGCGCCAAAGGCAATATTTCCGTTACTGCCAATGTTGCGCCTGCACAGATGGCGCAGATCTGCCGTCTGGGTTTGCTGGCGCACGCAGCCAGTGGCAACGAACAGGAAAAACTGGCAAAACAAGCCAGGGAATTGAATGAAAAAATTGCCTTGTTGCACCAGGACCTGTTCCTGGAAGCCAACCCGGTACCTGTGAAATGGGCGCTGGCCAAAATGGGCAAGATGACTGGTTCGTTAAGGCTGCCACTGGTCGAGCTTGATGAAAAATTCCACCGCCGACTGGCCGCGACACTGCAAAGCACTGGAGTACTATGAATTTGTTCCGTAATAAATTGGTCATCAGATCCCTCGCCGGCATTGCTGCCTGTGCAGTAATTGGCGGGTGTGCAACCGTGCAAAAAGTGCCTGGCATGGGCAAAGTGGTGGGCGATAATGGCATTTTCCGCGATCACAAATCCGACTATCTCAAAGCGGAAACCATCCCCCGCACCAAGGTGCCGCAGGGTATGGACAGTTTCGTCATCGACGATTTGCTGGTGATTCCGGACGTACCGGTTGCCGGCAAGCAACAGGCCTTTCTTGACCCGCCACTGCCGCGCTCGATAGACAGCAAATCAGACCGTGAAGTGGTCATCCAGCGCATGGATAAAAATTCCTGGATCGTGGTGGATGTAAGTCCAAGCCAGCTGTGGCCACGCATCAGGGATTACTGGCGCAAGAACAATGTGCAGGTAGCCTCCGAGAATCCCACTGCGGGGGTAATGGAAACGGGCTGGTTCGTGCTGGCCGGCAATGTCACTACCCAGGAAAAATTCAGGGTAATAGTGGAGCCTGGATTCCAGGACAACAGTTCCGAGATTCGCCTGGTCCAGATTGAAGCGCCGCAATCTGCACCAGTGCTGACTGTGAAGCCGTTTGGGAACCAATCGATGAATCCGGATACGGAATTTACGGTACTTACTTCGATGTCCGAGTTTCTGGCCTCGGTTGCTGATCTCTACCAGGCTTCATCCGTGTCATTTCTGGCAGGCAATATCAGCACCGCCGGCAAGTCCAGCATTGCCACCACGCCAGGTGGCAGCGAAGTGCTGCAACTGCGTGCAGATTACGATCGTTGCTGGGCAGCATTGGGTCGCGCATTGAAGAAGAGTGGTGTAGACGTGCAGTCCCAGGACGCAGCCCAGGGCTATTTTGATGTGGTGTTTGTCCCCGGCAAGCTGGAAGCAGAAGCCAAAAAAGAGAAACCGGGCTTCTTCCACAAGGTATGGACACTCGGCGGGCTGTTGGGGGATGACAAGCTTAAACCCTACAATTTGCGACTGAGGGTCCTCAAGACCAAAGATGCGGTGGAAGCGGTCGTCAGCCCGCTGGCACCGGTCAAGGATGCCAAGAGCCAGGATGCAGGCAACAGCCTGCTCGAATTGCTGCGCAGTACCCTTGCCTGATCCAGGGCAGGCAAACATGATCGGGTTCAAGTTGATGTGGAGTCAGTGATGGAAAAGCGGGAAGAGATCTACAAAGGCAAGGCCAAGAGTGTCTTTCGCACAGATGATCCGGATCTGTTCGTGATGCATTACCGCAATGACACCTCTGCCTTTGACGGCACCAAGGTAGAAAAGCTGGCAGACAAAGGCCGGGTCAACAATATCTTCAATGCCTTCATCATGCAGAAACTTGCCTCCGCCGGCATCAAGTCGCATTTTGTGAAAGTGCTCGATGACAATGATTCACTGGTAAGAAAGCTGCAGATGATTCCGGTGGAGTGTGTGGTCAGGAATCTGGCTGCCGGCAGCATTTGCAAACGCTATGGCATTGCCGAAGGCACTGAAATCAATCCGCCCACATTCGAATTCTTCCTGAAAAGCGATGCGTTGCATGATCCGATGGTGAACGATTACCACATTGTCTCGTTCGGATGGGCGACACCGGCCCAGATCGTCGCAATGAAAGAGTTGACCTTCAAGGTCAACTCCGTGCTGAAACAATTGTTCGCGGATGCCGGCATGCTGCTGGTGGACTACAAGCTGGAATTCGGCATGTACAAGGGAGAAGTACTGCTTGGCGACGAATTCAGTCCGGACGGCTGCCGCATCTGGGACAAGGCCACCCGCAAGAAAATGGACAAGGACCGCTTCCGCCAGGATCTTGGCAACGTGATCGAAGCCTACAAGGAAGTGGGGGAACGCCTGGGAGTGGATTTTTCCCGCTTGCCCCAATAGCCAAAAAGGACCCGGAATGTGAACGGAACCTTCATCATGCTGGCTGCGCTGGTACTGCTGGTGCCAGCCCTTTGCACAAGCTGGTTCCTGCATGTTCGCAAAAGCCGGCGTCTGGCCGAGCTGCAAACCCAGGTGGGTGAGCAGTCAAACACCATTGTCGCCCGTGAAACCGAACTGCAACTGATCCAGCAACGTACGTCCCTGTTGCAGCAGCAACTCGACCAGCAACTGCAAACCACACAGCAATTGCGCGAACAGCAGGCCCGGCTGGAAAGCAACCTGCACGCCGAACGACAGGGCCATCACGAAAAAATGCAATTGCTGATGCAGGCCCGCGAACAGATGACGCTGGAATTCCGGCAGCTGGCCGGCGACATTCTTGAGCACAAGGGCAAACTGTTCCGTGAGGCCAGCCAGCAGCAACTGACCCAGCTGTTGCAACCACTCGGCGAACGATTGCAGCATTTCGAAAAGAAAGTGGATGACACTTACGACAAGGAGGCCAAGCAGCGGTTTTCGCTTGAGAAGGAAATCAAGGCGCTGCTCGAAGCCAATACCCGCATCAGTGCAGATGCCACCCGTCTGACCAATGCGCTGAAAGGCGAGAGCAAATCCCAGGGCACCTGGGGTGAAGTGATCCTTGAGCGTGTGCTGGAAAAATCAGGTCTGGAAAAGGGTCGGGAGTATGAAGTCCAGGTCAGTCTCAAGGATGAGGAAGGTCGCAAATGGCAGCCGGATGTGATCGTGCATCTGCCGGAAAACAAGGATGTGGTCATCGATTCGAAAGTGTCACTGACTGCCTACCAGGCTTACTTCTCCAGTCAGGACGAAGATGAACGCGCACTGCTGCTCAAACAGCACATTGCCTCGATCCGCGGACATATCAAGAACCTGACCAGCAAGAACTACCAGAATCTGGCCGGCATCCGCAGCCTGGACTATGTGTTGCTGTTTCTGCCGGTCGAGGCTGCGTTCACGCTGGCAGTGCAGCATGATGAAGGGCTGTTCACCGAGGCTTTTGATCACAACATCATTCTGGTCGGGCCGTCGACTCTGCTGGCGACACTCAGAACCATCCACAACATCTGGCGCTATGAATACCAGAACAAGCATGCACTCGAGATTGCGCGCCAGGCGGGCCTGCTCTATGACAAGTTTGCCGCCTTTGCCCAGGATCTCGACAAGATCGGAGAGCGTATCGGGCAGACCCAGGATGCCTGGAATGCCGCCCACAACAAGCTGCTCAGCGGGCGTGGCAATCTGGTAAGCCGTGCCGAAAAACTGAAAGCCATGGGTGTGCGCGCCAGCAAGTCGTTGCCGGAACAATTGCCTGACCACAAAGATGAGATTGGTGGGGATGACGACGACTGACCCTATCGCCTTTCTGCGTTGTCCTACTCCGCAAGCCTGGGTCAAAGTTGCAATCAGTGAAATTCCCACACTGCTGATAGATCATGCCAATTGCGAGAAAAAGGCTGCTTCCAACGCGATGTCGATGATGTATCGCTATGTGGACAAGCCCGATCTGCTGGAAAAATTGTCGCAACTGGCGCGGGAAGAATTGCTGCATTTCGAGCAGGTAGTGGGCTTCATGCGCAATCGCAACATCCCCTACACCCATCTGGGGCCGGCCCGTTACGCTACCGGTTTGCGTGAACATATCCGCACCCATGAGCCGGCCAGACTGGTTGACACGTTGATCATCGGGGCTTTTGTCGAGGCGCGGTCCTGCGAACGTTTTGCTGCGCTGGCGCCATCGCTCGATGCCGATCTGCAGAAATTCTATGTGTCGTTGCTGCGTTCGGAATCACGCCATTTTGCCGATTATCTGGCCTTGGCCAGACTCTATGCGCAGGAAGATATCGCACCGCGCGTCGCTTTCTTTGCCGAACTGGAAGCGCAATTGATCAGCACCCCGGATCCGCTGTTCCGCTTTCACAGCGGACTGCCGGAAGCCGGTTATTTCCTGCAATGAAGCGGTTCAGACAGGGTGTTGCCGAGGCGGGCTTTCAGCTCGGCAATTTCCTTACAGGACACCTGTTCATCGCCTTGCAGCGAAACAAATCGCAACAATTGCATGTCCATCAGCGGTGATATTGTCGTGATCCGGTTATTGTTCAGCCCGATCACCCGCAAATTTTTCAGCGGGACCAACTGACGCAAGTCCGTGATCTTGTTGTCGCTCAACTCAAGTTGCTGCAGGCCTGTCAGCTGCCCAATGCCTGCCAGGGTTTCGACATTATTGCCGGGGCAGGCCAACATCTGGACCTGTGCGAGGTCGGTAATCCTGGCCGCTTCCATAAACTGGTTCAGGCAGCCCTGCAGGCCGGGATCACGCAGCACATTGGCCAGTTTCTGGCCGGCCGTGCCGGGGGAATAAATCACGCTGTCATTGAAGGTATAGGTGTAGCCACCGCCCTTGCAGGACACCAGCAGCAACAGAAAACAGCATGCCAGTGTCCGGCTCAGGTGGTGGCAAAGGGAGCGAGGCCTGGATGTGGAAATTGAATGCAAGCTGAATGGCCTTCCGGGTGGTGGAGTGGTAATTCTAACTGGCTCCCGGTAGTATGCGCGCCTTGTATTTTTATAAGAACCGTCGTCACCCACAGGAATCCCATATGAAACTGTCCCCCCTCCATGGTCTTGCCAGCGCCATTCTGGCTGTTTCCGTTGCATCTGCCGTATTCGCCCAGGCTGACATGACTCCCAAGCAGAAAGCGGGTTACAGCGTGGGTGCCAATATCGGCGGCGGTCTGTCCCAGCAGGGTCTGAAAGAAGAAATTGACGTACCGTCGCTGGTACAGGGCCTTCAGGATGCAATTTCGTCCGGCAAAATGAAGTTGTCGACTGATGACATGAAGAAGTCCATCGAGGGATTGCAGGCATCCATGCAGGCCCGCATGCAGGCCCAGCAAGTCCAGGCTGAAAAAGCCAGCAAGGATTTTCTTGCCAAAAATGCCAAAGAGCCTGGTGTAAAAACCACTGCCAGCGGCTTGCAATACTCGGTAGTCTCCAAAAGCAAGGATCCCAAAGCAGTCAAACCGAAAGCCTCCGATACCGTGAAAGTACATTACGAAGGCAAGCTGGTTGACGGCTCGGTTTTCGATAGCTCCATTGCGCGCAAGGAACCGATCACGGTCCCGCTCAGCGGCGTAATCCCGGGCTGGACCGAAGGCGTGCAATTGATGAGCGTGGGTGACAAATTCCGCTTCGTGATTCCGGCCGAGCTTGGCTATGGCACTACCGCTGCCGGTCCTATCCCGCCCAATGCCACTTTGGTGTTTGAAGTGGAATTGCTGGGAATTGAACCGCCAGCTGCCGCACCAGCACCAGCTTCAGCCGCAGATGGCGCAGCCAAGAAGAAATAATACTGGTCTCTGCCGTTTCCTGCAGGCAGCTCCAACGCCATTCCATGCTGTGGCTGGCATGGCCGAGCGTCTGCAACAGGCAGGATTCCAGCAACTGGATGAAGCCGCAGCCTGGGTTTTGCAACCCGGCTGCGGCTATTTCGTTACCCGCAATCAAAGCTCCCTGATCGCGTTCAGGCTGGCCGGAAGTACGTCACTGGCATCCGGCTGGCGCATGGTGGGAACCCACACCGACAGCCCCTGTCTCAAAATCAAACCCCAACCTGAACTCGTGCGTCACGGCTATATGCAGCTTGGCGTTGAGGTCTATGGCGGAGCCTTGCTCAATCCGTGGTTCGACCGCGATTTGTCTCTGGCAGGTCGAGTGCACTACCTCAACAGCCGGCAACAACTGGGTCAGGCGCTGGTCGATTTTCGCAAGGCGGTGGCGGTAATTCCGAGTCTGGCGATTCATCTTGACCGTGAGGTCAACCAGAAACGCAGTATCAATGCGCAAACCGATCTGCCGCCGCTGTTGCTGCAGACAAGTGAGGGGACAGCGCCTGGTTTTCGCGAACTGCTGGCAGCGCAACTGAAAGTGGAACACCCGGCACTCGATGTGAAGGAAGTGCTGGATTTTGAAATCAGTCTTTACGACATGAATCCGCCGGCAGTCGTGGGCATCAATGAGGAATTCCTGGCTTCAGCCCGGCTCGATAATTTGCTGAGCAGCTATGTCGGCATGGAAAGCCTGATCGGGAGCAGTGGCGAGGGCAACCGCTTGCTGGTATGTACCGATCACGAAGAAGTCGGCAGTGCTACCGCGGCGGGAGCGGCGGGTCCGTTCCTGCAATCGGTGTTACGCCGCATCAATGAAAAACTGCTGGGTGGCAGTGCTGAAAGTTTCCAGCAGCAAATGAGCCGGAGTACGCTGGTTTCCGTGGATAACGCCCACGGCATTCATCCCAATTTTGCCGACAAACATGACAGCAAACATGGCCCGCTGCTCAATGGTGGCCCGGTGCTGAAATTCAATGCCAACCAGCGTTACGCCACCAACAGTGAAACCAGCGCGCGCTTCCGGCAGATTTGCCAGGCTGCCAATGTGCCGCTGCAGGTTTTTGCAGTGCGCAGTGACATGGGGTGTGGCTCCACCATAGGCCCCTTGCTGGCCACCGAGCTTGGTATTGCCACTGTTGATGTAGGAGTGCCGACATTCGCGATGCATTCCATTCGCGAGCTGGCAGGCACGCGTGATGTCGGTTATCTCGCCGATGCCTTGACCGGTTTTTTCAATAGCTGAATCGGCTGTCCTTGCGGCCGGCAATCAGAATCTGCCCGGATCCAGCAAAGCCAGCAACGGGTCAGCCAAAGGTGCCGGTGTGTTATTCATGCATCCGGCCAGGCTGGCAGCGCTGACCGGAGTGCGCGCCAGGCCATTGGAGCCATGTGCGGCATTGATGTAGAGACCTGGACAAGCCGGCGAGACCGGCCCGGCCAACGGCATGCGATCAGGGGTCTGGCAGCGTTCACCGATGCGTTGCTCCAGCGGCCGCTGCACTGACAATTCTTCTGCCAATCCTGCATCCATCCGCGACAACAGCCGCAAATGCGCTTGCCGGTTTTGTTCCGGGCTGGTCGCTTCCACATAATAACTGCCACCCAGGCTTTGGCGTCCGCCTGTGGCCGGAGTCAGATAACCCTGGCCACACAGGATGGTGCGAATGCCGGTGGTTGCAGAGCTTGCATACACATCCACCTGGCCCCGATTGCAAATGATCGGCAGCTGCCGGCACTGTGAAAACTGGTACACGTCTGCGGCATTGCAAAGCACGACACAGTCGGCGTGCAACCGGTTGCCATCGGCCAGTGCAATCTCCCAGTGCGAATCACTTTTTTGCCGCAGTGCAGCAGCTGTGGCACCTGTGATGACATTGATGGCCGGATGTTCACTGTAGAGCCGGCAGAGTGCAGCAGGTGACAGCCATCCTGACAACGGGAAATACAGGCAGGCATGGCTGATGGCGACACCTGCCAGGGCGGATGCTTGCGTGGCATCCACTTGCTGCATGATTTGCCGGTCGAAACGACCGCTGTTCACAATGCGTTGAAAGCGTCGCAACTGTTCTGCATCCACGCCCACATGCAGCATGCCGCACTGATGCCAATCGAGACCCCTTTGCTGCAAAGCCAGGTAGTGACGTTGGGCAAAAAGATACGCATGCAGATTGAACTGGTTATCGGTTGAAGCAGCCGTGCCCGGTTTGCAGTGCAACACTGCCTGCAAATTGCCGGAGCCGGCTGCAGCCAGCGTGTTGCTGCGTTCCAGCAAAGTGACGTGCCAGCCGGTTTCCGCCAGTGCAGAGGCTGTGCTGCATCCTGACAGTCCGCCACCGATGATGCAGACAGAGCGGGATGTATCCGGAGTCGCGGTTACAGCTCCCGGCAACACGGCAGCAAGCATATGGCGCTTGCCGGCAAAACCCTGGCGTTTTTCGCAAACAAATCCGGCAGCCGCCAGCGCAGTGCGCAGACTGCCGGCCACCGAGTAGCTGCAGGCAGTAGTGCCGGCCTTGCTGAGTCGGGCCAGTCGTTGCAGCAGACCCGCCTGCCAGAGTCCGGGGTTCTGCTTTGGCGAAAATCCATCGAGAAACCACGCATCCACACTGAAAGACGAGGTGTTGCCGTAATTGGCCAGCATGACGAGGGCATCACCGAACAACAGTGTCAGGCAGATCCTGTGTTCATTGATCCGCAGTACCAGTTGATGCACACCGGCGGTGTGGTCGGGGCAGATACCCAACAATGCCTCGCGATACAAGGCCAGCTCCGGCAACTGGTTCAGCATTCGCCGCATGTCAGCCAGCGTAAAGGGATGCAGCTCGCAGGCGACATAGTGCAGCGTGTTGGCCGGCGCAGCGTTTTCGCACCAATGCTTGCAGCAATTCAGAAAATTGAGTCCTGCCCCGAAGCCCAGTTCACCGACCACAAAATGCGGTTGTTGCAACCGTGAAAATCGCTGTGGCAAGTCATTGCCGTTAATGAATACATGGGTACTTTCACCCAATGCATCCGCCTTCGAATAATAGATATCGCCATAGTCGACCGCATACGGCAGGCCGTCTTCATCCCAGTGGAGGTTGGCGTTGGTGAGTGTTTGGCTCAAGGTGGCTGGTTCATTGATGGAATTATGTATGCAATGTAGCGCATAGCTTCCGGTGGGCACAGGGTGCAGTGCACTCGGGCTGCTCCATGAAGATTATGGGGACACGCACAAGTACGTCCCTGTTGCTCCCTGCGGCCTTCCATGGCCGCAGAGGTCCCCTCCATCTTCATGGAGCAGCCCTCCTTGCAGTGCAGCTTGTGTTCCTGGAAGTTACGAGGATTCGCTTATGTTCACATTGGCATGATGAATTACGCGCTGAACCCCAGAGCCTTGGGCCGATAAGGGTTTCTGAAACCGTCGGAGGCCATGGATGGCCGGAGGCGAGCCTACAGGGACGTACTCGTGGCGTGTTTTGAAAAGCTCTACTGGCTGCCGGGCCACCAAAGAATAGCGAATACTTAGAGGATAGACCCATGCAAGAGAATTACGACATCGTCACCATCGGCTCCGGCCACAACGGTCTGGTGGCCGCCGCCTACCTCGCCTGCGCCGGCAAGAAAGTAATCGTGCTGGAACGCCAGCCGTGGTTTGGTGGTGGTGTGATTACCCGCGAGTTGACGGTGCCGGGTTTCAAGCATGACCAGCACAGCATGGCGCACATCTTTATCCAGGCTAATCCACTGATCAAAGATGACGAGCTCGGTTTGTTGTCGAAATACGGCCTTAAATATATCTACCCGGAAATCCCGCTGATGTCGGTGTTTGCCGACGGCGCAACCCTGGCGCTGTACACCGACCGTCAGCGCACCTATCAGGAAATCGCGCGTTTCTCGCAGCGCGATGCCGAGTCCTATCTTAAACTGAGCGAACTCGGTGCCACCTGGTTGCCGGCCATTGTCGGCGGCATGTTCAGTGTGCCGGCGCCAACCGGCGCCATGTTTGCATTCATGGACCAGAGCCGTGAAGGCCGGTTGATGATGTCGATCATGCAGAAGAGCGCCTACGACATCGTCAAGGAATACTTCACCGACGAACGCGTGCTGTTGCACTTCACGCGCATGGTCAGCGAAAACCTGACCGGGCCGGAGGAGAAAGGCACTGGCATTGGCCTGTTCGTATTCCTCGCCTTCCTGGAAAAATACGGCATCGGCGTAGCAGTGGGCGGCAGCGGCATGCTGTCGCAGGCGTTGATCCGCTGCATTGAAGACCATGGCGGCAAAGTGATCGGCAACACCAGCATCAACAAGGTGCTCACCAGCAAAGGCCGCGCCGTTGGCGTTACTACCGATGACGGCCGCACCTACAACGCGAAGGACGCCGTGATCGGCGCCATTCACCCGCATGATCTCGGCAAATTTATCGACGGCGTCGACCCGCAGATCGTGCGCGATGCTGCCAACACCCAGTTGACCGAGAACGTGGTGTTCACCATCCACGCCGCGCTCAACGAACCGCTCAAATTCAAATGCGGCGACAAGGCCCGCAGCGCGATGATGATCGAACTGTTGCCCGACCGCATCGACACGCTGCGCGGCCACTTCGACGATCTGCGCTATGGCCGTATTCCGAAGGATTCATTGATCGGCCTCGGCTCCGTCACCAACATCGATCCCTCGCGTGCACCGGCCGGCAAGGCCACCATGCACGCGTGGGACTATGTTCCCTATGAACATCCTAACGGCGGCGCCAGGCACTGGGATGTGTGCAAGGAAGAATTCGCCTGGGGTATGGTGGAAAAAATGCAGCCCTACCTCCACAACCTCAACAAGGACAACATCATCGCCTGGCACTGCGACAGTCCACTCGACATGGAGCGCCACAGCGCCTCGTTCCGCAAAGGCGACATTCACGGTGTGGCGTTCAACCTGGTGCAGAACGGCTCGCACCGGCCCACACCGGATCTCGGGCAGAATACTGTGCCGGGTGTGGAGCGCTTCTACCTGGTGGGTCCGTTCCAGCATCCCGGTGGTGGTGTGTTCGGCGCTGGTCGCGCTACTGCGATGAAGATGTTTGAGGATCTGGGCTTGTCGGCTGACAAGCTGAACTAGCATTTAGCGGGGGTCGGCGTAAAAACACCTGTCGTTGTTTTTACGCTGACCCACGCAACACTTTGATTGTACTGTCTAGGGCTTGCGGGCGCTGACCAGCGAGTAATAGCCGCCACCGGTGCGCACCGCTTCCACATCGACGAAACCGGCGCTGCCCAGAATGTCGCGGAATTCGGCGAGGCTATATTGCTTGCCGAGCGTGCCGACCAGCATCAACAGGCTGAAGGCAGCAGCCGGGAACGGACCGGTGTAATCGTCATCCATAAGGATCTCGTTGAGGAAGATGCGGCCGCCACTGGGCAGCGCGTCGAAGCTGCTTTTTGCGAGCAACCGGCAGGTTGCATCCGACCAGTCATGGAACACGTTGGAGAAGAAATGGCCGTCATGTCCGCGCGGCCAGGCTTCCTTGAACATGTTGACACCGGCGGTGCTGACCTGTTTGCCCATGCCGGCACGGTCGATGAATTTCTGTGCCTCAGTCGCCATTTCCTTGAGATCCATCAGCACCACGTTGAGTTTTGGATGTGCGCGTGCGATCTCAATCCCGTAAACGCCTGAACCGCAGCCGACGTCCATCAGCGAGGTGAGCTCGCCGAACACGCTCTGCGCTGCCGCGCCGAGTGCGGGGGCCTGGCTGTGGGCATTCATGAAATTGGCAATGCCTGCCGCTGCTTCCTGCGACATGCTGCCACGTTCCCACTCGACCGGGCGGGAAGCGGTCTCGCCGGCATCACCGGGCCGCTTGCCGGTGCGCAACGATTCCAGCAGACGACCGCGCAGGGTGGTGTTGAAATCGATCTGGCTGGTGAAATAGCCCCAGTAACCCTCGCCATCCGGATGCAGCCAGGTACGCGCCAGATGAGTAGCGCGCCAAAGGCCCAACCGCTTTTCGACCAACCCCATCGAACACAGTGCCGCCAGATTCATCGACAGCGCGCGGGCGTTGACGCCAAGCTGCGCCGCCAGTTGATCCGTGGTGAGCGCGGCCTCGCTGAGCGCCTTGAACGTGCCAACCTCGGCGTTGACGTTTATCACCGGCAGGCGGAATTGCGCCTGCCAGATATCCCAGATGGCACTATCGTCGTTGGTGGGTCGCAAGGCACTCATTGGTCATTCTCCTGTAATAAATATTGTTATCAAGCGCCATACGCAGCGCGTTGCCATGCATTATGCCAGTATCAGGTATTCTGCAAAGCGTGTGGAATTCCCGTTCAGAAAACGTTTACACCACGCTCATCACATAATGACTGTCCATGTATTCACGGATTTTCCACACCAGGCCGTCCTTCACTTCGATGACCCAGCAATACTGGTTGTTGTAGAAATTGCCGTTGCGCAATTTGCCCTGGCCGCGCGATTCAACACAGACGACATTGCCCTTGCAAAAAATATTGTCGACGGTGGTCTTGGGATCGCCGTCTTCGAAGATGCCGCGCACCGGCGCCAGGAATTCATCGACGATGACATCGCGCGGGGCATGCACACCGGCACCCGGCACGTTCTTCACCATCGGCGTCCAGCTGGCATCGGGATGCAGGGTGGCGCGAATATTTTCCAGATGCCCACTGCTGAGCACCTCGAAAAATTTGCGTACCAGTTGTTCGTTTTGTTCGGGGGTAGCCACGATATTTCTCCAGTAGTTGTAACTAAACTTTGATTTTTGCCGGTGCTGTTTCCATCAGGAACAGGCTCAGTACGCCGCCGATGAAGGCACACACCATCATCACCACCATGTGGGCGATCAAGCCGTGCTGGTCGGCCAGTGCGCCGGAGATGGTGGGGGCGAGTACGCCGCCAACAATTTCACCGGCGCCCACTACCAGACCCATCGAAGAGGCGGCCAAGGCTCTCGGCACGGTCTCGGACGGAATCACGCCCATGAACACAGCGAACGAGCCCGAAGCGGACCAGCCAATCAGCATCAGCATGCTGAGCAGCCACAGTGGCCCGTCAAAGTGCACCGCGGCAATCGGCGTGAGTAACCCGATGAAAGTAAAGATGATCATGGTCGGCTTGCGGCCGATGCGGTCGGAAATCCACGGCACCACAAAGCCGCACACCATGGTGGCAATGCCCATCGGCGCTATCACCTGCCCCGCCACATCGGGCGTCATGCCTTTCACCACCGTGAAGTACACCGGCAGGAAGATGAGACCGACCAGATACCACGAGATCATGAAAATCGCGATGCCGCAGCAAACCAGGATGTTGCGCTGCTTCAGCATGTCGAGCATGCCGGGTTTTGCCACGGCGGCTTCCACCACAGCTGGCACTACTGGTTTCGGTTCACGCACACACAGCCAGATCAGTGTCGCGCAGACCAGACCCGGCACTGCGCTCAGGTAAAACGCCGTGCGCCAGCCATACTCGGTGGCCAGCCACGGCAGCACCAGCGGTGCCACGGTAGTGCCGAGCAGCGAGGCAAAGAAGTTCTGCATCAGGCCGGCATTGACGCCGCGCCGCTTGGGTGACGATTCCACATTCATGATGGCGAAGCAGATCGGCAGGAACGGCCCTTCCGACAATCCCATCACCACGCGCGACAACAGCAGCAGCATAAAGGTGCCCGCAATACCCGATAACGCCGAGCACAGCGAGAAAACTATGACCGACAGCAGCAGGAACGGCTTGCGCACGCCGCTCTTGTCCGACATGGCGCCGATGGCATAGGCCGAGACCGCCCACGCCAACGACAGGCCGGAACCCAACATGCCCAACTGGGTCTGGTCGAGTCCCAGGTCCTTGATGATGAACGGCGCCAGATTACCGATGGCATTGCGGTCAAAAAATACAATGCCGAACGTAAATCCCAACAACAGCAACAGGCCGTTCTCGTAAGTGAACCATTTGGATTTGGTTGTCATGCCCCTCGTCTCCCGTTCTTGTTACTGTTCTTGTTCTATTTTTTTATGAATTACGCACTGAGTCTGAGAGCCTTGGGCAGATATATGCTTATGAAACCGTCTGAGGCCATGGATGGCCGAAGCCGAGCCTACAGGGACGTACTCGTGGCGTGTTTCAGAAGCATATATCTGCCCAAGGCTATTAACCAATCCCTAATCGTCGATAAAAGAAATCGTTCTTACTTCCATACTTTGCCGCGGCGGTGCATCAACAGCAGTCTCTGGATCATTGAACGCGGTATGGCCCGTCCACTGTGGTGCTGAAGCATCCGAATCGTAGAGTTTGAAAGCAAACGTTTCGTCCGGCCGCATCTCTTTCACGTAATACCAGCGATGCTGCGGGTTGTAGCTGAGATTGAAACCGAACAGCGGTGGCCGGGTGGGATCATCGAGTCCGCCGCGGATTTCGCTGTCGTGCAGATCGGTGGCCAACACCGACGACGCATCGCATAACGCCAGCGGTGTGCGATAAACGGTGGTGATCGGCCGCCAGAAGTTCATCAACACCACACGTTTTTGCAGCCAGTAGTCTGCTTCCTTGCCCAGCACAATGCGCACCTGTTCCTCCACAGTCGGGCGACCATAGTCCACATGCGCACCGAAGGCCGGCAAGCGGCCCTGCTTGTTGGCCGGGTCATCACTGCGTGCCACCGGCCCGAACGCAATCGCATGGGCGGCACCGTTGAGCTGTTTGGCGAGCGCGATCACTTCCGGGTAGTACACTTGTTCAATTTGCGCCGGATCGAAGAAATTCTTGACGGCGGTGTGGTGGGTGAGCAGCGCAAAACCGTTGCGGGCAATGCTGATTTCCGCACGCAGCGGCCGCATGTCGGTCAGGGTCATCTCGTGCTCGTCGGCCGGCCAGTAGGAGCGGTCGCGGTCGGCCGGATAGAAAATCGAGCGCTCGCCTTTCACGACATAGCGGATGGTGGCCTTGATCTGGTGGGGAGCTGCGAGTGCGGACATGGGCTTGTTCTTGTTGTACTGGCTTGTGGTTCTTATAGCATTGCCGAGTTTCCAAATAAAGCCTTGCGGGCTTACACTGGCCCGAACCATAACAACAACAAGCTTTGAGGGGATCGCATGACCTTGCAACAGCTGCACCAACGCATCGAACAAACCCCGCTGCGCCCCTACCAAATGCTGATAATCGCGCTGGGGGTGACCATCAACCTGCTGGATGGCTACGACATCCTCGCGCTGTCAGTGATCTCGCCGATTCTCACGCGAGAATGGCACCTGGGGCCGCAAGCACTGGGGGTGCTGTTGAGCGCTACGCTGGCCGGCAACGCCGCCGGTGGTTTTCTGCTGTCACCGATTGCCGACCTGTGGGGCCGCCGCAACTCCATCATGCTTAACCTGGTGTTGATGAGCATTGGCATGCTGTTTTCTTCGGCCGCCAACTCGGTGGAAATGCTGTGGGCCATGCGTTTCATCACCGGTCTGGGTGTGGGTGCCATGTCGGCCTCGGTGGGCACGCTGATCTACGAATACTGCAACCTCAAGAGCCGCAACCTTGGCCTGGGGCTGGTGGTGGTGGGTTACAGCGTGGGCCAGGTGTTGGGCGGCTTTGTCGCGCCGTGGCTGCGCGATGACTTCAGCTGGCGCGGCGTGTTTGTGTTTGGCGGCACCTGTTCAGTGGCGCTGTTGCCACTCATTTATTTCCAATTGCCCGAATCACTTGATGTGATGGTGATTCGGCAGACGTCGCAGGCGCTAAGCGCCGTCAACAAGGTACTGGCAAAATTGAGCCTGCCTGCCTTCGACACGCTGCCACCGCCGCCAGTGAAGGCCAAGGGTGCCAGTCTGCTGGATCTGCTGCGTCCACCGATCCTGTCGCGCACTCTGCTGATGGCGCTGAGCTACTTCTTCTACATGATGACGGAATATTTTTTCTTCGGCTGGAACAACCAGCTCACGGTCAATGCCGGGTTTTCCGATGCGGATGGCATCCTCATCACCCGCCTGACCAGTTATGGTGGTATTGCCGGCGGTATCGCGGTGGGCATCCTCACCTTCAAATGGCCGTTGCGCCCGGTGTCGGCAGCGACGCTGACGGTAATGGGTGTGTCGCTGATGGTGTTCGGCGCGGCCGCCAATAATCTCTTGATGGCGCAATGGGCGGCGCTTATCAATGGCACTTGCATCATGGCCTCGGCCGTCATGCTGTACGCCGTCGGCTCCACCACCTTTCCGGTGCGTGTACGCGCCACCGGCATGGGCGTGGTGATGAGTGCAGGCCGCCTGGGCTCCATATTCGGCCCCGCCGCCGCCGGTTACATGCTGGGCGGCGGCTTCGGCCGGCTGGCCGTGTGTGTGGTAATGGCACTGCCGGTGCTGGTTTCGATTGCCACACTGGTGCGAGTACCGCTAACTTCGCTGGAAGATTAAAAAGGCCTGACTTTACTGCTTCTGCTGTCAACCAAGGGGATCACACAATGAAACACAACCATCGCTTCCACCTGCTCACCGGCGCACTGCTGCTGGCCTTGAGTGCACCACTCATGGCCCAGGATCTGCTTATCACCAACGGCCGCGTGCTCGACGGCAAGGGCGGCGTCATCGACAAGGGCTCGGTGCTGATACGCGCGGGCAAGATTGAATCGGTGACTTCCGGTGCCCAGACTTCAAAAGACGTGAAGGTGATTGATGCCGGCGGCAAGACCGTGATGCCTGGCCTGGTGGAAGGCCATCGCCATGTCATTCAGGGCAACCCTGGCACCTGGCTGGCTGAACGCGCTCCCAAACAGATGCAGGAATTCCTCGACGCCGGTTTCACCACCGTGTTGTCAGCCATTGATGCGCCGCCCATCATCGAAGCGCGTGATCGTATCGCCCGCGGCGAAATGCAGGGCCCGCGTCTCTTCACCGGCTCCTTCATCCCGGTGGCTGGCGCCGCTACCGACGGCCCACCACCCGAGCCAGGTGATCCGGCCCGTACCGACCCGGCCCGTATCGGCGGCGGCAACAAAGCCGCCCCTGCGATTCCGCGTGAAGCCACCATTGCTGCCGTCGCCGCTGCCAAAAAGGCCGGCTACGACTATCTGAAATGCGTGGTCAACACCACGCCCGGCGGTCCTGAAATCGCCACCCTCAAACTGATCGTGGAAGAAGGCAAGAAAGTCGGCATGCCCACCATCGTGCATGCGGTGAGCGTGAAAGATACGCTGGCGGTCATCGACGCCGCGCCGGCCTTGCTGGTGCATACGCCGCATATCGGCCGCCTCGATGAAGACCCGGCATTGATCAAGAAAATCGTAGGTGCCGGCATTCCGATGACCTCGACGCTGGCGGTGTTCCTGCCGCACTTCGATCCCAACAACAAACCGCTGTTCCGCGATGCCCAACCCTTCCCGTTCAAAACGCTGTCGAGTGCCGGCCAGGGCCCGGTCAACGCGCGCTTGTTGTGGGAAGCCGGTATCACCTACGGCTATGGCACCGACACCACCTGGGCACCGAAGGAATCACTGGCCGATGAATTGCGCGCACTGCGGCTGGTGTTCTCACCCACCGACATCGTGAAGATCATCACCATCAATGCGGCGATTGCGACTCAGCATGGCAAGGAGATTGGTTCGCTGGAACCCGGCAAAGCCGGGGATGTGGTGATTGTTGATGGCAATCCGATGGAAGACAGTGCTGCACTGTTGCATGTGGTAACCACCATCAAGGGCGGGAAAGTGGTTTTCAGTAAATAATTCTGCGCTTGGTGCACAGCCTTGGGCCGCGAGACGCTTCTGAAAC
>CAILUG010000002.1 GCA_903837345.1 uncultured Gammaproteobacteria bacterium
TCTGGAAAGTTTTGCACGCTGATTAACATAATAGTCGTTTTGCGGTCTCCGTCTTAATATGCCACAAGTTCCCTCGGCTGCCATTCCGATGAGCGGTTTGTTGCATCAAAACGTCAAGGATATGCCGCGTGCCTACATCTGCGACGATCAGTTTTCCGATAAGGGGGAAAGCGTAGGCTTTTAGTGTAGATGCCCACTGCTTCCGGTGTTTCTCGTTGGTATAGTCCGAAGCGTGGGCTGACAGATAGGCGGCTGTACATTCTTGGAAGGTCTTCTGTCTTGAAGCTAATACGATGCTATCGCTTTTTCGTGCGCGTTTACGTCCTATCAAATTCACGCCGTTCCGCGCATCCGCAGAAAGCTCACGAGCCGCTTCCTTTGCCATTGCCAATGTAACCGTTGGATATGACCCAAGCCCAATGACTTGCCGTTGCCCTGCAACACGAATACGAAGCACCCAAGACCGAGGCGGCGTTGTATTTGCGTGAATTGCTGGCCGTACTTGAAGCAATAACCCTGCGACACCTCCAACAGCATGCCACCCGGGCTTGATAAGGCGCTTCACCTCAAGGGCTACGAGCTCTTTCGCGATCTTCGGCATACCATCCAACTGATCAAAAATATTGAAATTGCATGGTACTTAATGACACGGCGTGGAGCAATTAAAACCAGTAAATCCTTTAATAACAATAATTTACAATATTCTATCGTGTTGGGTGACACAATGCTTTGGCGGACACCCTCTCCGCCATTTTCGTCGCTCAGTTCTGTTTTGCAGCCACCGATATTTTCTTGCCGGTTTGCAGCTCGCCCAGGTCGATCAGAATCTTGCCACTCTCGACCAGGTACGGGTCTGGTTCCTTCGGTTTGTCTTTGCCATCGGCGCCTTTCTTCGCGGTCGAGGGTGCGCCATCCTTAAGCGCGGGTTTGGTCGCTTCGAAATCAGCAGACTTTTCATCCAGACTGTTACCGTCGGCGTCCTTGTTGCCATCCTTGTCCATGGCCTTGACGTCGGCGAACAGCTCAAGCCCCTTGGCTTTGCGGCGCGTGTTTTCCTGTTTCAAACGCCACTCGTCGCGCTGTTTGCGTTCGGCCAGCAGTTTGGCTTCGTTCAATGGCAGCAGGTTGGTGGCCTGTTCGCGTTTGGCCTCGGCAATTTCGGCACGGATGAACACGAAATCCGGATCATCACGCAGACGTACGTCATGCTTTGCGTTGAGTGAAGGCACCAGCAGACGGAAGTCGGCATAGGGACGATAGAAGTTCGCTACATCAATGGTGTCCCAGGGCAGGGCAGTGGGCAGCGCGTTCTCGCCGATGTCGTCGGACACATCGTACAGATCAGGGAACTTGATATTGGGTGTCACGCCCTTGTGCTGGGTGCTTTCACCGGAAATGCGATAGAACTTGGAGCGGGTGATCTTGATCTGGCCTTCGCCCATCGGGATCAGCTCCTGCACGGTGCCTTTGCCAAAGGTCTGGCTACCGACGATCAGGCCGCGCTGATAGTCCTGGATGGCGCCGGCAAAAATTTCGGAGGCAGAGGCGCTGAGCCTGTTTACCAATACGGCCAGCGGGCCATCGTAGCTGGTATCGGAATCAGGATTGCCCAGCACGGTGATTTCACCTTCAGCGTCTTTCACCTGCACAGTCGGTCCGCGCTTCACGAACAGGCCCACCAGTTCGCTGGCCTCGGTAAGGGAACCACCGCCATTGTTGCGCAGATCGATTACCAGTCCTTCGATATTTTCCTTTTTCAGTTTGGTCAACAACTGGTCCACATCGCGGGTGCTGCTTTTGTAATCGGGGTCGCGACGCTGCAGGGCTTCAAAATCCACATAGAAAGCCGGCAGTTCGATCACGCCGATCTTGTGCTTGACGCCACCGTATTCGACATCCACGACTTCGCTCTTGGCAGAGGAATCTTCCAGTTTGACTTTTTCGCGGGTGATTCTGATTATTTTGGAATCCAGTTTGCTGCCCTTGGGCAGCACATTCAGGCGTACCACCGAGCCTTTTTCACCGCGCACCAGATCCACCACATCATCAACGCGCCAGCCGACCACATCGACAAAAGCCTTGTCGCCCTGGGCAACGCCAACGATGCGGTCGTCAGGATGCAGTTCGCCGTTCTTGTCGGCCGGGCCGCCGGTGACGATGCTGACTACCTTGGTATATTCATCATCAGTGGTGAGCACGGCACCGATGCCTTCCAGTGACAGGCGCATGCTCATGTTGAAATTCTCGGCCGCGCGCGGTGCGTAATACTGGGTGTGCGGATCGAATGCCATCGTCATCGCATCCATATAGCGCTGGTACACATCCAGCGTGTTGATGCGCAGCACCTGGCTCAATTGCGAACGGAAACGCTTGGCCAGCAGTTCACGCACTTCCTTGATCGGTTTGTCGGTAAGCTTGAGGCTGAGCACCGAGCTCTTTACCTGGCGACGCCAGAGATCTTCCAGTGCTGCATGGTCTGCAGGCCATGCTGCTTTCGAGCGATCGAGTTCTATGGATTCATCGGCAGTGAAATCGAAATCGGTAGGGTCGGTTTCCACCCGTTTGATCGAATACACCAGCCGTTCGATCAGCCGCTGGTTGTAGCGGTTGAACATCAGGTAACCGGTCTTCACGTCACCGGCTTTCAGTTGGTCATCCAGCTTGGTGCGATATTGCTCAAATTCGGCGATGTCAGTCTGGGTGAAATACATGCGGCTGCCATCCAGTGATTTGATATAGCCGTCCAGCATCTTGCCGGAAAAGCTGTCGTTGAACTGGATGTGCGAATAATGGTTACGCAGCAGCTGATCCATGATGGCCTGGGTGGTTTTGCCATACTCGGGCGCAGGCTGCATTGCATGGTAGACGGCGCTTACATCGAGCGGGATTTCGGCGGGCAGGATTGAAGCCGGCTGTGCTGCCAACAACCGTGTGCCCAGCAACAAGGAAAACCACAGGCCGGACAAGCGTGCGGTTCTGCCATTCATGAACATTTTTGCTACCTCGGATTCAATACTTTGCTACGGGCTTGCTGGATGCCAGTATGCCGGATAATTGTGGATAAATTAGCTTATTTACTGCGGACTTGCATTGCCTTTTTCAACTGCTGCGATCAATGATTTTCTTGCGTGCTGATGCATGGCGTTCCTTCAATTCCACATCTATGTAGCGGTCGGTGATTGCGCTCGAGCCGTGACCGGCATCGTCCCGCACATGTTCCCTGGGCCTGAACTTCACATCTTCGGAAATGCCGGTATGCCGCAGCCAGTGCACCGTGGCCGCACCCAACTGGGTGGCTTCTTCCTGCATTCCTTCCTGTTCAAGCTTAAAGACCGCTTTATCGAAACAAAGTTGCACGATTGAGCGAATCTGACGCGTACTTGATATGCCGCCATCACCACGGGTCTTGTGGACGAGCGGGGTGTTTTCGCCGGGTGAGGGCAGTTGACTGAGATTGCGGGACGCCCGGTAGCGTTTCAGTACCGCCAGCATGCTGTCACTGACTGACACAACCCGCTCCTTGTTGCCCTTGCCTACGGTCCGGAACCACCAGTTTCCCTCCAGATCGCGTTCAAAGTCACCCATGCGCGGGGTCCAGCGCGGCGTTTCCACCAGCTCTGATATACGCAGGTACATGCCAAACAGTGCCTGCATGATGAACAAAGTTCGTTCATGGGTGGCGGGATCAGCTTCCGCCAGGTCCTTGGCGGTTTCCATCACCACGTTCCATTGCAGCTCCGACAAGCGCCGGATCGGCCGGGCGTGCTGGCTTTTGCGTACCAGTTTGTTCTTTTGGCGGATCTGCGCCACCGGGTTGGCATTCAGATATTCCTCCTGAATCAGGAAGTTAAAGAAACTTCCTAAAACAGCCAGCAAGGACTGGATACCGCTTTGCGACAAGTTGTAAGGGGTGTTTTGCCGGTTCTCGGTGGCCACCACGTAGGGCCGCCAGTCCGGGTTGGGCACGCGCTGGCCCTGGTTCTCGATATAACGCGGCACGTTTTTGGTGCCTATCCAGGCCTTGGGTGGCTTTTTGGCAAAGTCGACATAATCCTCGATATCCTCGCGCCGTACGTCCTTGAGTGACTTGTCGCTGCACAACCAGCACCAGTGCAGGAAATGTTCGATTTCACGCCGGTAAGTGGAAAAGGTATCGGGGCTGCCACGATAGCTGTAAAGGAACTCACTGGCGCACTGGTAGTCATCAACCGCATGGGCCGGTACTTGTTCCAGTTGCAGGTGATCGACGTTGGCAATGCGATGCCTGAATGGATTCTGCATGGATTCCAGCGTATCGAAAAACGGAATCGGAGCTTGTCGAGATGACATTAAGTATATCCTTTAAATATCTGATAAATAACGGATAAAAGTAGCTACTTAAAGTGAATTCTAGGATTATACACTATTTCCGGTAATAAAGATTACCGGAAATAGTAAAGGGCAATAAAGCTCAGGTCAACTGGATTCTTCACACGCCCCTAACGGCTGCGGGTCCTCAACGTCAACAGCTCTTCGGCCATGGTGGGATGAATGCCGATGGTGGCATCAAGTTGGGTTTTGGTGAGCCCGCAAGTCATTGCCACAGCAAAGCCTTGCATGATTTCGCCGGCGTGTTCGCCGACCATATGAATCCCGAGCACCCGGTCAGTGCCGGTATCGACGATCACTTTCATATAGGCACGTTCGTCTCGGCCTGAAAGTGTATGGCGTAAGGGCCGGAACCCTGTCTCAAAGATGGCTATGGCTTGTGCCCTGTCGCGGGCTTCGGCTTCAGTGAAACCCACTGTGGCAATATTGGGGTGGCCAAACACGGCAGTGGCAATCCTGTGATAATCCAGCGTGTTGGCCGGTTCCTTGCCAAACAGCTGCCTCACGACCAGCATTGCTTCCGCCAAAGCTACCGGCGTCAGGGCTTTATGGCCCACCACATCGCCAATGGCGTAAATGGTCGGCTCGGCGGTGCGGAAGCTGGTATCCACTTTGATTTTGCCATGCTGGTCGAGGCCGACCCTGGTGTTTTCCAGGCCCAGACCTTCCACGTTGGGTGTGCGTCCCAGTGCGGCCAGCACCTGGTCAACTTCGAGCGTGGAATCGTCGATGAAACTGGCCAACAGCCCGCCTTTGCCGTTGCTGACCAGTGACCGGATCTGTCTGCCCGGCAGCATCTGGCAATGTTTGCCGGCCTCAATCATGAAATGCTTGCGTACATCCTCATCAAAGCCTCGCAACGGCAGCTCACTGCGCCAGCTGAGCCAGGTCTTGACCCCCAGCCCGGCAAAAATGCCGGCAAATTCGACACCGATATAGCCAGCGCCGAGAATCAGTATGCGCCCAGGCAAGCTGGGCAAATCAAAGATCTGGTCTGAACTCAACGCCAGTTCACTGCCCTGAAAATGCGGCCGCTCCGGCCTGCTGCCGGTACAGATCAGGATAAAGCGTGTCTTGTACTGGTGGCCGTTGACTTCCACGGTAACGGAATCGAGCACGCGGGCATGGCCGGCAAACAGGCTGACTCCGGCTTTCACCAGCAGGTTCTCATAGATGGCATTGAGCCGGCTGATTTCACGGATCTTGTTGTCACGCAAGGTGGGCCAATCGAAACTGATCTGCCCCAACTGCCAGCCAAACCCGGCTGCATCAGCAAAGTCAGCACTGTATTGGCTGGCATAGCTGTAGAGCTTCTTGGGCACACAACCCACATTGACGCAGGTTCCCCCCAACTGTTTGTTTTCGGCAATAGCCACTCTGGCGCCCAGGGCGGCGGCTGTGCGGGCGGCCCTGACTCCGGCGGAACCGGCTCCGATCACAAACAGGTCAAATTCAGGAATAACGTGCATAAGTAGGCAATTTTCTCAAAAAGGGTCTGGTAGCGTATTCATATCACGGATTATGATGCTGGCGTTGTTTCCGGCAGAATTGAATTGTCACGCCCGATAAAGCATTATCCTATCCAGAATTTTCCGAAAGGAGTAAAGGATCATGACCAGCGACTTTGCAAGTGCAGCTGACAGCCCGGCACCGGTACCCGCAGCCAATGCCAGCAACCCTGCTGCCGAAAGCCATCAGGAACACCATGATTTTGACCAGCATGATCGCTCACGCGGCCCGGCAATGGTGGAAAAATTTGTAATCCGCCTGCCCCTGGGTTTGCGTGACCAGATCAAGCAGCTGTCCGAGCATAACCGTCGCAGCATGAATTCCGAAATCATCATGGTGCTTGAGAGCTATATCAAGCAGCAATTGGTGCAGCAGATGACTGATGCCAATGAAGACGGCAATTTCCAGGTGGGTTTGAGACAGACCACCGAAACTGATCTTGGCCGTGTGCTGGAAAATCTGCCACAAGAGAAAAAAGCAGCTCTTATCGAACTGTTGGGATAAGTCCTGCGTCCTGCTGCCATGCAAGGCGCACTGCTCGCTCCTGTATTTAGTGAAGACGGCGAGCAGTTGTTGCTGGCTGATGCCACGTTAAACTATTACCCTGCCTTTTATGCTCCTGCCAGCTGCGCGGATTATCTTCAGCGTCTGCGCACGGAAATTCCCTGGCAACAGGATTCACTGAACTTCGGTGGCAAATCTGTGCCGGTTCCGCGCTTGCAAGCGTGGTTCGGTGACAAGACCAGTCACTATGGTTACTCAGGTCTCAGGCTCCGCCCCCATCCCTGGACTGCCCTGCTCGCTTCGATGCGCGCGGATCTGCAAAGCCGTTTGTCGCTGCCTTTCAATTCGGTCTTGCTGAACTGGTATCGCGATGGCGCCGACAGTGTGGCCTGGCACAGTGATGATGAACGTGAGCTGGGAGCTGATCCACAGATAGCATCGCTCAGTTTCGGAACTGCACGCAGATTCGAACTGCGGCACAAACAGCATGGCAACCTGCAAAAAATCAATCTGACGGATGGTTCATTGCTGGTGATGGGCAGCGGCACCCAGCGGCATTGGCAGCACCGCATCCCCAAGCAGCGCGGCGTGGAGGGTGACCGTATCAATCTTACTTTCCGATTCATCCACACGATGGCATGATGCGAACCAGACGGTTTGGCGCGGCGATGCTGCGCCTTGCCATTGCTTTAAGTAATCCAGTGGACCCGGAATGAATCCAGTCAAATACCTCAGTCTTGGCGTTGCATTGCTGTTCGCAGTTTGTGTGCAGGCAGAAACCCGGTCAGGCCTTAACGGCATGGTGGCCTCGCGTTCCGCACTGGCTGCGCAAATAGGCAGCAAAATCCTGCAGCAAGGCGGCAATGCAGTGGACTCGGCAGTGGCAACTGCATTTGCACTGGCTGTGGTGTATCCATCGGCAGGCAATCTGGGTGGTGGCGGTTTCATGATGATCGCGATGGCCGATGGCAGGGTCATGGCGCAGGACAATCGCGAGAAAGCCCCTGCTGCTGCCTCACGTGACATGTTTCTTGATGCCAAAGGCAACGTCGATCGCAATCTGGCCGTCAACAGCCTGCAGGCATCGGGTGTACCGGGCACCGTGGCGGGATTGCTGGATGCCCTTACCCGTTATGGCACGATGACAAGGCAACAAGTGCTGGCACCGGCAATTGAACTGGCCAGCAAAGGTTTTCCTCTCAACGACGATCTGGCCGGCCAGTTTGCCGAGAATCTGGAAGGCTTTCGCGCCCATCCGGCATCGCTGGCCAAATTCACACACGACGGCATGCCCTACAAGGCCGGCGATGTGTGGGTGCAGCGGGATCTGGCTGATACCTTGCAGCGCATTGCCGACCAGGGTCGTGACGGTTTCTACAAGGGCAAGGTAGCTGAACAAATCGTCAAGGAAATGCAGGGCAACAACGGACTGATCACGTTGAAAGACCTGGAACAGTATCAGCCGGTCTGGCGAGAACCCGTGCATGGCACCTATCACGGCTATGACATCTGGTCGATGCCACCCCCCTCTTCCGGAGGCGTGTTGCTGGTGCAGATGCTCAACATGCTCGAGCCCTACAACCTCGGCAAACTCGGCTATGGCAGCACGGCCGCCATGCACCTGATGATTGAAGCTCAGCGGCGTGCTTATGCAGATCGCGCCGAATATCTGGGTGATCCGGATTTCGTGAAAGTGCCGGCCGCAACAATGGTTTCCAGGGAGTATGCGAAACAGCGCTTCAGTGATTTTGATCCCGACCACGCCACTGACAGCACCAAGGTCGGTGCCGGCAAATGGCCGGAAGAAAGTCTGCAAACCACGCATTTTTCCGTGGTCGACAAAAACGGCAATGCAGTGGCGATTACTACTACGCTCAACCGCAGTTATGGCAATCGCATCGTGGTGCCTGGTGCCGGGTTTTTGATGAACAATGAAATGGACGACTTCTCCAGCAAACCCAACACGCCAAATTCCTATGGACTGATCGGCCGCGATGCCAACGATATCCAGCCTGGCAAACGCATGCTGAGCTCGATGACTCCCACCATCATTACCCGCGATGGCAAACTGGTGATGGTCACCGGCTCGCCCGGAGGTTCCACTATCATCAACACCGTGCTGGAAGTGGTGGTTAATGTGCTGGATTACGGCATGAGTGCTGACAAGGCAGTGAGCAGCCCGCGTTTCCATCACCAGTGGATGCCCGACAATGTCCGCTACGAAACCGGCGCCATCAGCGCTGAGGTGGCCGCTGAACTAGCCAAAATGGGACACAAGGGACTGAGTGGTTCCGGCTTCGGCATAGGTGATGCCAACACCATCGTCAGAAAAGATGGTGTGCTGGAAGGAGTTTCTGATCCGCGCAATGTGGGTGGTGTGGCAGGTTACTGACCAGAGGCGGCTATTTTGTTTTTGCAAGCAATTGTCGCTGTAATTTATTGCTGCAATTCCAGAAACCGCCAACAACCTCTCAGCCCCGTGTCATGCGCCGTTACCAGTGCCAGCGGGATGCGGCTGCAATAGGCGCGGTAATTGTCCTTGTTGTTGAAGCTTTCGCGAAATCGGACCACATCGTTGAGGCTGCGCAGCTGGGCCTGCAGATCGCCGACGATGTAAACGCCATCAACAGCTCCCATCAGCATTGCCACGTCGCTGGCGAAAGCGCCCAGGATGTCCAGGAAATCCTGGATCACGCCAACAGCAAAAGCATCACCGGCTTTGGCGGCCTTGCTGATCTCGGGAGCAGGTAGTTGCGCTTCCCTGCCCTGCAGTTTGGCATTGGCCCAGTACAGACGTTCGAGACCGGGACCGGACAGGACTTTTTCGATTTCCATGCGCGGATACTTTTGCCACAAGGTTTGCAGCAGTGCCAGCTGATGCGGATTCTGCGGGGCGAAGCTGGAATGCCCTCCCTCGGATGGAATCGCTTCGTGCCGTTCGGTCATGGCTCCCACACCCAAGCCGGTGCCAGGGCCGATCACTGCAAACACGCGGTTGCCGTGTGGACGTGGTTCACCCAGCCATTCGATTTCGTTGCTGGTCAGCGTGGCGATGCTGTGGACTTGTGCCGTGAAATCGTTGATGAACCGGATCGGCAGACCGATGGCCTTGCAGAGTGCCTGCTGGCTGAAGGTCCAGCCGCGGTTCGGCATGTAGATGGTGTCCTGCTCGACTGCACCGGCGATGCAGATACAGAACTCGCGCACATCTGTATGCGCCGGCAAGGTCTGCAGGTAGGCGCGACAAAGCAGCTCAATGTCCTTGAAGTCGGCACAGCGGTATTTCTGCTCCTGCAATAGCCCGGCAGCTGATGGCGGCTGGCTCAGGTCCACTGTGGTGAAGCGTGCGTTGGTGCCGCCGATGTCGGCAACAATATGAACAGGTTGATTCATCAGTCAGTCACCAGCCAAAGGTCAGCAAATCAAGTAGCTGGATTGTGCGGCATTCAATGGCTGCGCGGCAATGCTGCAGCCAGGTGGGAGAGACGTTCAATTTCATTCCATTGATGTCCATCAACCAGTTTCTTGCTGACCATCCATGATCCTCCGATGCATACCACATTCGGAAGACCCAGATAGTTCAGCGCATTGTCAGGGGTAAGCCCGCCGGTGGGACAGAAGCGGATTTTCGACAAAGGCGCCGCCAGCGAGCGCAACATGTCGATGCCGCCTGCTGCTTCGGCCGGGAAAAATTTCTGCACTTCAAAGCCGCGCTCTGCCAGACGCATCATTTCACTGGGAGTGGCAGCTCCAGGCAAATATGGCAGACCGCTGTTTGCTACTGCATCAACCAGGTTGTCGGTAGTGCCAGGGCTGACAATGAATTG
Organism: uncultured Gammaproteobacteria bacterium; assembly: GCA_903837345.1. Lineage (GTDB taxonomy): Bacteria > Pseudomonadota > Gammaproteobacteria > Pseudomonadales > Pseudohongiellaceae > CAILUG01. The sequence goes on from CAILUG010000002.1 coordinate 10,209, forward strand.
TGCTCCTGCATCGATGGCTTGTTGCAGCTGTTTGGCATCCATGACAGTACCGGCACCGACGATTGCTCCCGGAAACTGCTTGCGCAGCTGGCGTATGGCATCCAGTGCGACCTTGGTACGCAACGTGAGTTCAAGCACGACCAGTCCGCCTGTCACCAGCGCAGTTGCCAGTGGTTTGCAGTCTTCGAGCTTTTCAATGGTGATGACAGGGATCACGGGTGAACGTGTGATGATGTCTTCAACTGTCAGCATGTAATGCACTCCACTCTTGCAAAATAAACTGTCAATCAAACAGCGTGCAGGCACCCTGTTCAGCCGTTCCCGCCCGCTGCCGGAAGCCGGCGAACAATTCACGACCGCAGCCACTGGCATGGGAAGTGGGCGCAGTACTGGCTGCTATGCGGGATGACAACACGGCAGTATCAACCAGCAATTCCAGCGTCCCCGCTTCGGCATCCAGACGGATGCGGTCACCATTATGCACATAGGCCAAAGGTCCGCCGCCTATGGCTTCAGGCGACATATGCAACACTGCCGGCACCTTGCCGGAGGCGCCCGACATGCGCCCATCGGTAACCAGCGCCACTTTGAAACCCCGATCCAGCAGCACCCCCAGCGTCGGTGTCAGCTGATGCAGCTCCGGCATGCCGTTGGCGCGCGGGCCCTGGTAACGCAGCACCGCAATGAAATCCTGGTTGAGTGCGCCGGCCTTGAAGGCGTTGATCAATTCTTCCTGCTCGGCAAATACCAGTGCCGGCGCTTCGATAAAACGATGTTCAGCTTTCACCGCACTGAGTTTGATGATGCCGCGGCCAAGATTGCCGGTGACCAGATGCAATCCACCAGTGGGAGCAAACGCGTTTTTGCAGTCACGTAACACGTTGTCATCCAGCGAAGCAGCCGGGGCTGGTTCCCAGCCAATGCCCGCACCAGCCAACAACGGGGCACGGCTGTATTGGTGCATGCCATGCTCACAGGCACTGGTCAGCACATCCTCATGAATCAATCCGGCATCCAGCAGGTAACTTGTCAGCACTGCCATGCCACCGGCGGCCTGGAACTGGTTCACGTCGGCTTCACCGTTGGGATAGATGCGTGTCAGCAATGGTGTCACCCTGGACAGTTGCTCCAGGTCATTCCAGTTGATCAGGATGCCGGCAGCCCGGGCGATCGCCACCAGATGAATGGTGTGATTGGTGGAGCCGCCGGTTGCGATGAGTCCGACAATGGCATTGACGATGGCTTTTTCGTTGACTACCAGTCCGAGTGGACGCGCAGCTTCACTGGCCAATTGCACAATCTGGCGGGCAGCAGCACGATTCAGCGCGGTACGCAGTTCGGTACCGGGATTGACGAAGGAGCTGCCCGGCAATTGCAAACCCATCAGCTCCAGCAGCAACTGGTTGCTGTTGGCTGTGCCATAAAACGTACAAGTACCGGGACTGTGGTACGAAGCCATTTCCGACTGCAGCAAATCGGCACGTCCGGCTTTGCCCTCGGCATAGAGTTGTCGCACCTGCTGTTTCTGCTTGTTGCTGATGCCGGACGGCATCGGGCCGGCCGGCACAAACAGGGCCGGCAAATGTCCGAAACTGAGAGCGCCGATCAACAGCCCTGGCACGATCTTGTCGCAAATGCCCAGCAGCAGCATGCCGTCGAACATGTTGTGACTGAGTGCGACAGCCGTGCTGAGCGCAATTACATCGCGGCTCCACAATGACAATTCCATGCCCGCCTGCCCTTGTGTGACGCCATCACACATTGCCGGAACGCCACCCGCCACTTGCGCTACTGCCCCGGCTGCTGAAATTTCCGCTTTCAGCAGAGCCGGATAGTCGTGATAAGGCTGGTGTGCCGACAGCATGTCGTTGTAGGCGGTAACGATGGCGATATTGGCCTGATCAGTGGCAGCCAGCACCTGTTTGTCCGGATTGGTGCAACCGGCGACTGCATGCGCCAGATTGCCGCAGGCAAGATGTCCGCGCTGGCGGCCTTGCTCGCGCCCGCCGGCTATTTTGGCCAGATAGGCTGCGCGCGTGGACAAGCTGCGTTCCATGATGGTGGTGGTGACTTGTTCGACCAGGGGGTTCATCGCAGGATCACTCGGTCAGTTAACAGTTGGTGGTTGTGATTGATGATGCGCGCATCAGGCGCACCAGAAAACGTCAATTGCCGCGGCCCGGTGCAACAACAGACTCACCGGCCTTTGCTGGTCTTCACGCTCCCGTGCCGCCTGATAAACATGCCATTTGTCTTCGCCAGTAATCAACAACGCAGTGTGACGGCTCTGCAGCAAGGCCCACAGGGTCAGCGTCATGCGTTCAACACAGGGCCCGGTTATCTGCGAAGGCAACGCTTTGATGGCTGCGCAGAAACCTTGTGCATGTAAGGCATGGTCAAGTCCGGTGGCGCCCGGAAACAGGGAAGCGGTGTGGCCGTCAGAGCCCATGCCAAGCACGGTCAAGGCAGGAGGCCAAGGCAGCGTGGCATAGCGCTGATTGCAAGTGTCCACTGCTGCACCGGCATGCTCATGCGGGGTTTTCATGGAGGTGAAGTTTTGCAAAACCTGCGGATTGCCGGCAAAGGCATTGCGTATTGCATGTTCATTGCTGAGTTCCATGTCGGCTGATATCCAGCGTTCATCGCACAGTGCCATTTGCAGACGTGACCACGGCAGCGGCGCTTGCGCCAGTCTGGCGTAAAAAGGCAGCGGCGTGCGTCCGCCGGACACCAGCATGCTCACCTGCTCATGCTGGTCAAATGCGCGCAGCAGGATGGCAAGGCTCCACTGGTACAACGCTTCATTCAGCGCCGCGACCGAGCCAAAGCGATGTTCGGTCAGTGATTTCATCCGCCACCGGCAGTCTTGAGATTGCGAATATTGCTGTTGAAACCATTGTTGTGCCAGGCGCGGCTGTCCTTGTGCAGAAGCGCGGCGGCGGCATCAGGTCCCCAGGTGCCGGCTTCATAAGTATGCATCGGCGGCTCATTGCGTCGCCAGGATGCCATGATCGGATCCACCCAGCTCCATGCCAGGAGTGATTCATCGACATGTGCAAACAGGCTGAGATCATCCTTGATCACATTGAGCAACAAACGCTGGTAGGCGTCGCTGCTGAAATTGGCAAAGGTGTCGTGGAAGTTGAGATTGAGCGCCACTTGCTGCAGTTGCATCTCCACCTGGTTCATTTTCTTGGCCATCATCACCAGCTGGATGCCTTCGTCCGGCTGCAGCCTGATCACCAGCCGGTTGGGCTGCAGGGTGCCAACTGCATTGTCGAACACGTTGTGGGTGAGCGCCTTGAATTGGATGACGATCTCGGCACAGCGCTGACGCATGCGCTTGCCGGTGCGCAGGTAGAACGGCACGCCGCTCCAGCGCCAGTTGTCGATGTGGGCCTTGATGGCGACAAAGGTTTCAGTGTCACTGTCATGGCCGAGATCCTCAATATAGGACGGTACTTCCTTGCCTTCCATGACGCCACGCGCGTACTGGCCGCGCACGATGTGGCGCGGAATATCGTGGCCGGTGACCGGTCGCAGTGCCTGCAGGACTTTCAGCTTCTCGGTGCGGATCATTTCGGCCTGCAGCTTGTGCGGCGGTTCCATTGCCACCAGACACAACAGCTGCAGCAAATGATTCTGCACCATGTCGCGCATGGCACCGGTCTGGTCATAAAACACCTTGCGGCCTTCCAGCCCCACCTGTTCCGAGATGCTGATCTGGATGTGGTCAATGTGCTGGCCGTTCCACAGTGGTTCAAACAGTTCGTTGGCAAACCGCAGGGCGATCAGGTTCTGGACGGTTTCCTTGCCAAGATAGTGGTCGATACGGAATATCTGTTTTTCGGGGAAGAAACTTGCCACGACCTGGTTGATGTCGAGCGCACTGGCCCTGTCATGTCCGAGTGGTTTTTCCAGCACCACCCTGGCGGTGGGTGTGATCAGTTGCAGTGCGGCGAGATTGACGCAAGTGTCATGGAACAGCGACGGTGGCATTGCCAGAAAGAAAATGCGCGAATGCTGCGGCTGTGCATTCAACAAGTCGGCCAGATGTTGCCAGTGTTCATCCTTGCACTGTACATCCACTGTCACCGGACACAGGCGCTGCGAGAAAACCTGCCAGTGCGAATCGGCACTTTCATTGCTGTCGAGTTGTTTGTGCAGCCATTGTTTGACTGCATTGACGTCTTTGCCTTCGACCCCTGCATGCGAGGAGGCCAGCAGCAAACGTGAACCCTCTGGCAGTTTGCCGGCGACCTCCAGCCGATAAAGCGCCGGCAGCAGCTTGCGCAGTGCCAGATCGCCAAAGCCACCGAAGATCACGATATCCAGTGCAGGATTCATGTGCTGCTTACTCCATACAGTTGATGCAGATAGTCTGTGACAGTTTGATCCCAGCCAAAGCGGGTGGCAGCAGCATTGCGGCACAGTTGGCGCCACTGCGGCAGGCGTCCATGATGAACCTGCAGCATTTCGGCCACGGAATTCACCAGATTGATGGCCTGTTCCTGTTCATCCTTGCCAGTGAAACTGAAACCGTTGAAGCCTTGCTCCACAGTATCCGCCAGGCCTCCCACTGCATGCACCAGCACCGGTTTGCCGGCGCGCAGTGCCAGCAACTGGCTGATGCCGCAGGGCTCAAAACTGCTCGGCATCAGGAATGCATCACAGTAGTTGTACAAGGTCGTACCCAGTTTTTCGTCATAGCCGCACATAAACAGGAAATTCGGATGCCGCAGCATGGCTTCCGTCATGAATTGTTCGCAAGCGGCATCACCGCTGCCAAGCATCAGCAGGCAGCCTTCATGCAGCTGTTCCAGGACATGATCAAGCACATAACGGCCTGAGCCCAGTTTTATCTGCAACAGCCTGACTTTCTGCAGGGTAAGACGACCAACGGAAGCCAGCACGAAATTGGGTGCAACCTTCATCTGGGCCCACGCTTCCACCCGTTGCCCGGCGTGAAACCACGCAGCCGGAATCCGGGTGCGCACGCCCACCCAATCCAGCAACGTCCGTTGCGCCTGCCTCAGCACTTGTTTGCGGGTGGGCTTGCGCACGGTCTTGCCTTCACTGTCGTATTCACAGCCGTTGAGTATGCCGTGCAAGCGGCCTTGTTCATGCAGCTCGATCAGATCAGCTTCCAGTCCTTCGCCACGGATCAGGCCGGATTCGGGATGGCTCGGCAACAGGATTTCTGCCGCATAACGGGGCGAGACCACATGCACCTGATCGGCCAGGTTGATGCCGGTGCGCATCAGGTTGATGCAGTCGGGATGACGTGGATCAACCACGCGGGAACGGTCGTAGCGCAAACGCGGAAACCATTGCGATGGTGAAGACCAGTTGTCATCAAAGGGTCGTACGCCTTGCAGTGACAGATTGTGGATCGTGTACACCATCGGTATGGCTTGCAAGGCACGGTATGACTCATCGAACTTGCGCAACAACAGTACCAGCGCCGTGTGCCAGTCATGCAGGTGCACGACATCGACCTGTGGAATTGCTTGCGTAGCCACTACATGACAGACCGCAGTAGAAAACAACGCAAATTTGGCCGCATCGGTCGCGAAGGGTTCATGCAGGTCATGACAGTAGATCGCCCCCACGCCGCAGGCAGCGAACAAGGGATGTTCCAGAGCCAGATGACGTACGCCACCGCCATTGTCTGCCGGAGTGACCTGGTACAAAGCGAGCGTTTCCAGCGCAGAGGCAAAACGGACGGTGATGGTCAGCAGGAATTGTGAACCGGGCAATTGCGACAGTGATTGATAGCCGGGAGTCAGCACGGTTACCTGTTGGCCGGCTTGTACCAGGGCTCTGGGTGCATCACGTATCACATCACCAATTCCGCCCACTTTGGCAGCTGGCAATGCGCCGTTTTCTGCTGCCACCATCAGGATGTGCATGTCAGAGGCCACCTACGCTCTGGCCCAGCATTGCGCGTGTCACCAGTGTCACACCACCTTCAGTCACGCGGAAGCCGCGCGCACGGTCAGCTTCGGCATCAAGGCCGATATTGGTGCCCGGCGGAATATGGCAACCACGGTCGATGATGGTTTTGCGCAAATGGCAGTTGCGGCCCACATCCACTTCCGGCAGCAGCACTGACTCTTCAATGGTGGAATAGGAATGGGTCCTCACATTGGAATACAGCACGGATTGCACGATCTTGGAACCGGAAATGATGCAACCCCCCGACACCAGCGAATCCACTGCATAGCCGCGGCGGTCATCGTCATTGAACACGAACTTGGCCGGTGGCAACTGTTCCTGGAAGGTCCAGATCGGCCAGCGTGGATCGTAAAGGTTCAATTGCGGGGTTGGTGTGGTCAGTTCGATGTTGGCCAGCCAGTAGGAATCCAGCGTGCCCACATCCTTCCAGTAGGCCTTCTTGGTTTTCACCGGATCGGCAAAACGGTAGGCATAGACCTTGTTGTCCTTGATGATCGAGGGAATGATGTTCTTGCCGAAGTCATGGTCTGACTGCAGGTTCTTGCTGTCGGCACGCAACTGCTCATACAGGAATTCGGTTCTGAAAGTGTAGTTGCCCATGGAAGCCAGACACATGGTGGGATCATTCGGCAGCGGTTTGGGGTTGGCAGGTTTTTCCTCGAAACCGATGATGCGGTAGTTGTCATCCACCTGCACTACACCGAAGCCGCCAGCCGCTTCTTTCACCGGGACCACAAAACAGGAAACCGTCATGTCGGCATGGTGTTCGGTGTGGAAGGCCAGCATGTCGCCATAATCCTGGCGATAGACATGGTCGCCGGAAAGAATCATCACATTGGTGGGAATCTCGCCGCGGATGATGTCGACATTCTGGTACACCGCATCGGCCGTGCCCTGATACCAGTTGTCGGAATACCGTTGCGAGGCCGGCAATATCTCGATGCCCTCCCCCAGTTCCTTCTTGAAATGCCCCCAGCCCCTGACCAGATGCTTGATCAGCGAATGTGCCTTGTACTGGGTGACCACACCCACACGCCGGATGCCGGAATTGATGCAGTTCGACAACGGAAAATCGATGATGCGGAATTTGCCACCGAAGAACAGCGCAGGTTTGGCCCGCCATTCCGTGAGTTCATACAAACGCGAGCCACGACCGCCCGCAAGAATGATGGCGTAGGTATCGCGGGTGAGTCGGCTTACATAGCGGGCATTGCTGTCGGTCATGGGCGTATCTCAGTGTTGTTTCAATGACGGTATTGGTGTCGGTGGTGGCAGTCGCCATATTTCCTGGGCATAGGAACGGATTGTGCGGTCACTCGAGAAAAATCCGCTGGCGGCAGTGTTGCGTATGCTCAATGTGGTCCAGTGCTCATGGTCGGCATAGGCCAGTGCAACTCTCGCCTGGGCTTCAACATAGGAGCGGAAATCGGCGGCTGTCATCCAGTGATCGTGTTGGCTGCGGATGCTGGCCGTGAGCGGGGCAAATATGCCACGTTCATTGGTGCTGAATACATCGGCTTCCAGCGCCTGCATGACGTCATTGAGGTCGGGATCAGCAGCTATGATGGTGTCAGGCTGGTAATGGTTGCGCATGGCTTCCACTTCTGCGGCAGACAGGCCGAACAGGAAAAAATTGTCGGCACCCACTTCATCGCGGATTTCAATATTGGCGCCATCAAGCGTGCCGATGGTAAGTGCGCCATTCATCATGAATTTCATGTTGCCGGTGCCGGAAGCTTCCTTGCCGGCAGTGGAAACCTGTTCCGACAGATCAGTGCCGGGGGCAATCACTTCCATTGCACTCACCTGGTAATTGGGAATGAAAGCAACGCGCAGCCATGCATGCGCGCGCACATCGCTGTTGACTACGGCAGCCACATTGTTGACCAGCTTGATGATCAGTTTCGCAATCGTATAACCAGGTGCCGCCTTGCCGCCAATCAGCACACAGCGCGGGACCATGCCGGCGGTATCACCTTTGCAGATGCGCAGGTAGAGATGGATCACATGCAGCACATTCAGCAGTTGACGCTTGTATTCATGGATGCGTTTCACCTGTACGTCATACATCATGCCGGGATCGAATTCCACATTGCTGCGTGCCAGCACCAGGGCAGTCAGTGCCACCTTGTTTTCTTGCTTGATGCGACGCCACTGGCGGCGGAAATCCTTGTCGTCGATGAAATCATTGAGCTGCTGCAACTGGTCGAGATCGCGAACCCACTCCTCGCCAATGTATTTGTTGAGCAAATGACGCAGGCCGGGATTGCAGAATGCCAGCCAGCGGCGCGGCGTGACGCCGTTGGTCTTGTTGTTGAATTTCAGTGGCCACAGCTCATTGAAGGTAAGGAACAGGCCCGTTTTGAGCAGTTCTGTATGCAGTGCCGCTACCCCGTTGACGGAATGGCTGCCGATGATGGCGAGATAGGCCATGCGCAATTGCGGCTCCTGCCCTTCCTCGATGATGGAAAGTTCGCGCAGTTTGCCGACATCGCCCGGCCAGCGGGCTGCCACTTCCGCAAGAAAATGATGATTGATCTCGTAGATTATTTCCAGCAAGCGCGGCAACAGTTTGCCGAACAGCGCCACCGGCCAGCGTTCGAGCGCTTCCGGCAACAACGTGTGATTGGTATAGGCCATGCAGGCGACAGTAGTACGCCAGGCTTCCGGCCAGGGCACCAGATAGTCATCCACCAGCAGCCGCATCAATTCAGCCACTGCCACCGCCGGATGCGTATCGTTCAGCTGGAAGCCGTTCTTTTCGGAGAAGCGGGCCAGATCGGTGGTGTTGTGGCGGAACCAGCGGGCCACCACATCCTGCAGGCTCGCCGAAGACAGGAAATATTGCTGTCGCAGCCGCAACACCTTGCCGTTCATCGACACATCATTGGGATACAGCACCATCGAAATCTGCGCAGCTGCGTTTTGTTGCTGCACCGCCTCCTGATAGTCACCGGAATTGAATTCGGCCAGGCTGAGCTTGTCACTGGTATCCGCTTTCCACAGCCGCAAGGTATTGACGGTGCCGTTGTGGTAGCCGGGAATGGGGACATCATGCGCGATCGCCAGCACATCCACTTCACTCACCCAGCGCACACGGTAACGGCCTTGCTGGTCAGTCCAGCGTTCGGTATGGCCGCCGAATTTGACGGTGCGGGTGTTTTCGGGTGACACGATCTCCCACGGTGTACCGGCTTCCAGCCAGTGATCCGGTACTTCTATCTGGTGGCCGTCACGGATCTTCTGGTGAAAGATGCCGTAGTCATAGCGTATGCCATAGCCGGTGACCGGATAACCCAGCGTGGCACAGCTGTCGAGAAAACAGGCGGCGAGCCGGCCGAGACCGCCGTTGCCGAGTCCGGCATCCGGTTCCTGGTCCATCACCTCTTCCATGACGCAACCAAAGCTGCGCAGCGCCAGTTCCAGCGGATGTTCCAGATCAAGATTGAGCACTGCGTTGTTGAGTGCACGTCCCATCAGGTATTCGAGCGACAAATAGGCTATACGACGACCCTTGCTGGTGCGGTAGTGGTCGCGGGTGTCACGCCAGCGTTCAACCAGCCGGTCGCGCACAGCCAGGGCGGCAGCATGGTACAGATAGCGTTCCGGCAGATCGGACTGGCCACGACCCAGTGTCAGATGGTAGTGACGCAGCAGGTCCTTCTTGACGGCGCGTGCATCCATGCCAAGCCAGGGATAGTCGTCCTCGAAGTGTTTCTCGTTACTGCCTTTCATGTGATTGCTCCTGCCGCTTCACGCCCAGAGGTTACTGTCTTCCATTTGCCTAGCATTTACCGTGCCGCCTGCAACAACAAGGTACTGAACGCCGGTAAAACCAGGCTGTCGCTGAGTCTGGACGCGACTGTCGGGAAGCCGCTCTGGAGTGTGGTATCCAGCAGTACATTCCAGCCGGCGACAGCATCACGCATTGGCAACGTGAATTCGGCCAGGGCATCACTGGCATTGAACAGGCAGAAATAATGTTCATTGCCGTCAATGCCGGCCGGCGACACCATGTAGCCGAGGGTGCGGACATTGTGTTGCCCCCAGTGCCTGGGCTGCATCTCCTCACCATCGCTGTGGTACCAGCGAATGGCCGGGTCATGCGGATTGCCGGTCTCATGCAGGTAGGTGTTATGCCAGAGGCCGGGGTGGGTGGTCTTGAGGCTGAGCAAATAACTGGTGAATTTCAGCAAAGCCTGCTGATCAGTACCCACTTGATCCCAGGGCAGCCAGCTCAATGCAGTATCCTGGCAATAGGCATTGTTGTTGCCTTGCAACGAATGGCTGATTTCGTCACCGGCCAGCAGCATCGGAGTGCCCTGCGACAGTATCAGCGTGGTCAGCAGATTGCGTTGCTGGCGCTGGCGCAGTGCTTCAATGAGCGGGTCATGGGTGGGGCCTTCTTCGCCATAGTTGCTGCTGTAATTTTCCGATTGTCCATCATGATTGTCTTCAAGATTGGCCGTATTGTGCTTGTTCTTGTAGCTGCAAAGATCACGCAACGTGAATCCGTCGTGGCAGGTCACGAAGTTGATGCAGGAGGAAGGCCGGCGGCCTGAATGCTCGAATATGTCACTGGAGCCATGCAAACGGCGGGCAAATTCCGGCAGCATGCCGGCATCCCCGCGCCAGAACCTGCGCACCGTGTCGCGGTAGCGGTCGTTCCACTCGCTCCAGCCGGGCGGAAAGTTGCCGAGTTGATAGCCACCGGGGCCGATGTCCCAGGGTTCGGCAATGAATTTCACAGCTGCCAGCACCGGATCCTGGTGCAAGGCATCGAGGAAACCGCTGCCACGATCAAAGCCGTGCGTCTCGCGTGCGAGCACAGTAGCCAGATCAAAACGGAAACCGTCCACACCCATTTCAGTGACCCAGTAGCGCAATGAATCCATCACCAGCCTGATCACGCACGAGTTGGAAAAATTGAGCGTGTTGCCGCAGCCGGTATCATTGATGTAATAACGCGGATTCTCGGCTTGCAAGCGGTAGTACGACAGGTTGTCGATGCCCCGCAAACTGAAGGTGGGCCCCATCCTGCCGCCTTCGGCGGTATGGTTGTAGACGACATCAAGGATCACTTCGATGCCGGCATCGTGCAATGCCGATACCATGTCGCGGAATTCGTGCACGTTGCCGCTTTCCAGATAGGCACGGTGAGGGGCGAAAAAAGTCAGTGTGTTGTAGCCCCAGTAATTGCTCAAACCTTTTTCGACCAGAAACTGTTCGTCCAGATAACCTTGTACCGGCAACAGTTCCAGACTGGTGATGCCGAGTTCGCGCAAATAGCGGATCAGCGCCGGATGGCCAATGCCATTGAAGGTGCCGCGCTGGGTGGTGGACAGGGCCGGATGCCGCATGGTCAGCCCTTTCACATGCGCTTCGTACAAAACCGTATCGCTTTTTCGCACACGGTTTTTGCGCGGCACCGGCAGGAAATTGGGCACTGCCACCACACATTTGGGCATGAATGCGGCATTGTCGCGTACATCGAAGCTCAGATCTTCATCGGCTGAATCCAGCTGGTAGGCGTAATGCAGATTGCTCCACGAAAAATTGCCGGTCAGTTGGCGGGCATGGGGATCGAGCAGCAATTTGTGGTGATTGAAGCGATGGCCGAGTTCCGGCTGATACGGACCATAGACCCGGTAGCCATAGACAGAACCTGCAGGCAAACCCGGCACATAACCATTCCAGACATGACTGGTGCAGTCTGGCAATTCCAGTCTTTGCAGCTCTTCAGTGCCGTCTGCACTGAACAGGCACAACACCACTTTTTCGGCATGTGCCGAATACAAGGCGAAGTTGACGCCATTGTCATCCCAACTGCTGCCCAACGGATGGATGATGCCGGGTTGAATCTGGTACTCGTTCATTCTTTTGCCTGGGTTGGTTCATCTTTCATCTGATTTCTTGGCATAGCCGGTGCAGGGTTCGTTGATGCCTGGTGCAGTCGGGCTTCTCCCTGAAGATTGCGGGGACACGCACGAGTACGTCCCTGTAGCTCCCTGCGGCAATCCCTGGCCGCAGAGGTCCCCTCCATCTTCAGGGAGAAGCCCTCTTCCAAATGCAGTTTGCGTTCATTCCGGCACAGAAGAATTACGCACTGAATAGGAGAGCTTTGGGCAGGGATACGCTTATGAAACCGTCTGAGGCCATGGATGGCCGAAGCCGAGCCTACAGGGACGTACTCGTGGCGTGTTTCAGAAGCGTATCCCTGCCCAAGGCTGTTAGTTGAACCATACAAGGTGGTATGCACAAGCATCACTATTGCTCCTTCACGAAATACAAAGTGCCCAATGAAGGCAAGGTCACACGCATGCTCCATTCCTGGCCATTGGCTGCGATAGGTTCTGCCAGCACACTGCCGCTGTTGCCCTGGTTGCCGCCTGCATAAACAGCTGCATCCGTGTTGAGGATTTCCAGATAGCGGCCGGGTGCAGGCACGCCGATGCGGAACAGTTTGTGTTCCATCGGGGTGAAGTTGGCGATGCACAATACGGATTGGGCGCCCTCGCCTGCGTGGCGCCAGAAACTGAAGATCGAATGATGGTAATCATTGGCATCGACCCATGAGAATCCGGATTCGCTGGTGTCAAGGCGATACAGCGCCGGATTGCCGGCGTAGATATGGTTGAGGTCGCGCACCAGGGTTTGCACGCCGCTGTGCGAAGGATATTGCAGCAGATGCCAGTCGAGGCTCTGGTCGTGATTCCATTCGGCACGTTGCGCGAATTCGATGCCCATGAACAACAGTTTTTTGCCAGGATGTGCCCACATGAACGCCAGATAGCTGCGCAAGGTTGCAAACTTTTGCCAGTCATCACCGGGGATGCGGCCGATAATCGAACGCTTGCCGTGCACGACTTCATCGTGGCTGAGCGGCAGGATGAAATTTTCACTGAATGAATACAGCAAACTGAAAGTCATTTCATTGTGGTGGAATTTGCGGTGTACCGGTTCGCGGGCGAGGTAGCGCAGAGTGTCGTTCATCCAGCCCATGTTCCATTTGTAGCCGAAACCGAGGCCACCATGTTCGATGAGGCGGGTGACACCGGGCCAGGCAGTGGATTCCTCGGCTACCATCATGATGCCTGGCTGGTTGTGATACGCGCGGGAGTTGATTGTGCGCAACAGTGCAAGTGCGCCCAGGTTTTCGCGGCCACCATGCGGATTGGGAATCCACTCGCCATGATTGCGGCTGTAATCGAGATAGAGCATGGACGCCACCGCATCGAAACGCAGACCGTCGATATGGAATTCCTGCAGCCAGAACATGGCATTGCTGAGCAGGTAACTCTGCACTTCGGTACGGTCATAATTGTAGATGCAGGTGTTCCAGTCCGGATGGAAACCCTGGCGCGGATCAGCATGCTCGTACAGATGGGTGCCATCAAATCTGGCGAGACCATGTTCATCGGTCGGAAAATGCCCTGGCACCCAGTCGAGCAGCACTCCGAGCCCGAGCTGATGCGCGCAATCCACAAAATACCGGAAATCATCGGGTGTGCCGAAGCGACTGGTTGGCGCGAACATGCCCAGTGGTTGATAGCCCCAGGAGCCTTCAAACGGGAATTCAATGATCGGCATCAGCTGCAGATGCGTGAAGCCCTGTTGTTTTATATAGGGCAACAAGGTGGCGGCAAGCTCGCGATAGTCCAGTTGTTGCCAGCCCCCCTTGCGTTGCCAGGATCCTATATGCACTTCATAAATGCTGACAGGCGCATCATGGGTGGTGGCAGTGCGGCGCTGCTGCAGCCACGCTGCATCCTGCCAATGGAAAACTGAATCAGCCGGCACTATCGAGGCAGTTGCCGGAGGCCGTTCCATCTGGCGGGCATAAGGATCGGCTTTCAATGGCAACAAGTTGCCGGCAGCATCATGCAATTCGTATTTGTAACTGTTGCCTGCCTGCATGCCGGGTTTGAACAAGGCCCAGATGCCGCTCTGGCCCTGAGGCTGCATCGGGTCGAGACGACCATCCCAATGGTTGTGTTCACCTACCAGCGCCACTTGCGAGGCATTGGGAGCCCACACTGCAAACCTTACGCCTGTGACTCCCTTGTATGTGCAATGGTTGGCTCCCAGCAAACGCCAGCCTTGTTCCAGCGTGCCATTGTTGAACAGAAAGAGATCAGCGGGATCAAGCAACAACTCACTCATCACGGCCTTTCCTTTGCCAGCACTTGCAGCATCGATTGCGCGGCCGGATCGGCAAATATTTCGGCAAGCGAGCGCGGCAGTCTACCGCGGCCTTCGGCAAGCGAGCGCGGCAGCTTGCGCCGCCAGTTGGGATATTCATTGCTGGTGCCGGGGATGTTGACCGGACTGTCGGCACCGGCCAGATCATCAAGTTGCAATGACAACAACAGTGAAGCACTGCGTCCGCAGGCCTGGGTCAACGCGGTTGCCAATGCCGCATCCATGGGTTGCCCGACATTGCGGGTTTGCCAGTTAACCGGCAGTAATTGCAGTTCAGAGAGCCACTGCAGCAATTGCTCCTTCTCGCCCTGGCGGTAATCCATTTCCTGCTGCAGTTTCCCATCATCGCCGGCAAGGCCGATGCGACGGCGCAACAGCAGATCGGTGCGATTCCACCAGGAGGCCAGGGGTGGCACATCATGATTGGCGATCATCGCCAGTGCCTGTCGTTTATAGTGTTCGGGTTTGCGGAAATGCCAGCCATCATATTTCTCGAAATAGAATACACAGTTTGAATAAATGCCTGCGGGATCAAGATAACTGCGAATTTCCGGCGGTACCACCCCCAGGTCCTCGCCAATCACCAGACAGCGGTTGCGCACGCTTTCCAGCCTCAGGATCGCAAACATCACATCCACCGGATAATGCACGTAGGCTCCTTCCGACGTTGCTGCATCATTGGGGCACCACCACAAACGCATCAGCGACATCACATGATCGATGCGCAACGCGCCGCATGACCGCATGTTGCCCTGCAACAGCGCGATGAAATGACTGAAGCGCTGTTGTACCAGCGCAACCGGACTGGGCGGTGGCAAACCCCAGTTCTGTCCCAATGGCGTGAAATGATCCGGTGGAGCACCGATACGGGCTGCATCGCAAAACAGCGCGCGATTGGTCTGTACTTCACTGCCGTCACTGCTGCTGCCAACCGCGAGATCACGCACAATCCCAACGGCCATCTGCAATTCCATGGCCTTGTGCTGGCATGCCGCCAACTGCTCACTGGCAAGCCACTGCAAATAGAGATGAAGGCCGGGATCAGCAAAACCAGGTTCCGGCCTGATGCCAAGTCCCGACTGCATTGCTGCAAATTCATGCAACACTTTGCCACCAGCCGCCTGAAACTGCTGGAACCGCTGCCAGCGCTGCGAATTGGTACCGGTTTCATTGAGGCAAAATTGCCGGTACATCATGGCCAGGAGCGGCAATTTGAAAGCGGCGATGCCGGCATAATCCACCAGCGCAGTCGCGCGCAAATTTGTCAGCCGTTGCTGGCTGCCGGGCTCATTGAACACTGCCTGCACCGGCAATGACAGGAAATCATCACAGATCTGCAATGCGATATAGAGCGGATTCAGGAA
The DNA here is from genome assembly GCA_903837345.1 of uncultured Gammaproteobacteria bacterium. Taxonomy (GTDB): domain Bacteria; phylum Pseudomonadota; class Gammaproteobacteria; order Pseudomonadales; family Pseudohongiellaceae; genus CAILUG01. The sequence goes on from CAILUG010000002.1 coordinate 25,733, forward strand.
GCGTCGGTCACTGGGACTGTAGGGGCTGGCATTGTCGGGATAACGCAGGTCGAGATAATGCAGCGGGTTCAGCAGTACAAACTCTGCCCCCGACTGTCGCGCCATGCCGGTTAGTGCCAGCAAATCGGCAAAATCGCCGATGCCCCAGTTCTGTTCGGAACGTACTGTGTAGAGCTGCACTGACAAGCCCCACAGCCGCTTGCCTGTTCGCAGCGGCTCGGGTTGCCAGCATTGCAGTGGAGCCACCACCAGCAGGGTCTGGCTGTGGCTGTCCCCATGCCAGAGCTCAAGAGAGTAATAGCCGGCATCAAGTTCGCCCACAGGAAATTCGCGGATTTCCCGCACCGAATCATCAAGGGTTTTTGTCTCCACCCGCAACAGCTGGTGCGGCTGGACCGCGCCTTGGGCGATTGAGGATGTTGCGGGGGTCAAATGCCAGCGCAATGGCAATTCATTGTTGTTGCCGGCCAGGTTTACCGGCAGTTTGCACTGTCCTGGTGCCAACACATAAACGGGTGGCAACAATTGGGTGCAAGTTGTGTGTTCGGATTGCGAGAGCAATCTGTCAACGTCAGCAGCAGAAACCGGATTGATCCCCATGCTGCGCAGTATGCGCAAACGGTTCTGCAGACTGGTATGCGCCACGTTGCCGGAGAATTCGATAAACTCGCGCGCCACACCATAATTAAACAGCAAAGCATCAAGCCTGGGCGAATCAAGGGCGCTGTTGCCAACTGTATTGCTGTCTGTCACCGCGTTATGCCCCATTTTTGCACCAGGCCCGATTATGGTGCCTCAGATATGTGCAAACTCAATTAATGAATCGTAAAGGGCTCCGCCCTCAGGCCTGGACTGCAAGAAGCAAGCCCAAGTCGGAGGACGGGATTGGTGAAGGCTCAGTTTTCCAGTGCAAACACAAACAGGCCGGAGCCGGCAGACACTGCTATGTACTGTTTGCCATTGATTTCATAGCTGATCGGCCCGGAAGCCACCTGGCCGCCCAGGTTGGCACGCCAGAGCTCTTCACCGGTGGTGGCATTGAGAGCATAGAAAAAGCCTTCCCTGCCGCCCGCGAACACCAGGTTGGCAGCCGTGCTGAGCACGCCGCTGTCGGTGACATCGGTCATTTCGTGCCGCCATTTCACATCGCCAGTGGCGGGATCAATGGCCTGGATTGCACCATAGCCTTCCTCATGCACACGCTGGTTGACCGTGCGCACACTCAGCGCCGGCACCGCCATGGTCGGATAGGCGCCGATATATTGCTGCCCTGGGGTATAAGTAACCGGTCGCTTGGTATAGACCGAATAGGTATCCATCCAGGTAGGCACATAGAACAAGCCGGTTTGCGGACTGAAGGACGGCGGATACCAATTGGTGGCCCCCTGGTTATTGGGCATGATGAAGGTACCCGCCTCGGTTGGCGCCAGCGCCCGGATCGGCCGGCCATTCTTTTCAAAGCCGCTCATCCAGTTTACCGAGACAAACGGTTTGCCCAGCAGGAAGCTGCCGTTGGTACGATCAATCACATAGAACACGCCGTTGCGGTTGGCAGTCATCACCACTTTGCGGGGCTTGCCATTGAAGTTGATGTCGGCCAGCACGGGTACTTGGGTGGCGTCGTAATCCATCTCATCGTGCGGTGTGAACTGGTAATGCCACACCAGCTTGCCTGTATCGGGATTCAGCGCCACCAGCGTATCGGTGTAGAGGTTGTCGCCGGGGCGGCTGTCACCATTCCAGTCAGGGCCAGGGTTGCCGACTCCCCAGTACATCAGATTGAGTTCAGGGTCATAGGAACCGGTGGTCCATATCGAGCCGCCACCGGTAAGCCAGGCTTCTTTGGCCGGATCTTTCCAGCTTTCAAAACCCGGCTCACCCGGGCCAGGTACAGTATGGAATTTCCAGATTTCCTTGCCGGTTCCCACATCATAGGCAGCAATGAAGCCGCGAATGCCGAATTCACCGCCGGCAGGTCCCACGATCACCTTGTTGCCAATCACCAGTGGTGCCACAGTCACTGAATAACCAAGCGCAGCATCCCCGAGGGCGATGTTCCATTTGATCTGGCCACTTACTGTGTCTATAGCCAGCAGATGGCCATCAATGGCGCCCATGAACAGGGTGTCGCCATGTATGGCCAGGCCACGATTGACGCGGCCACAGCAGACGCGTGCTTCCGGCGCCGGTGTATACGCCAGGGTCCAGAACACTCGGCCGGTAAGCGGATCAAGCGCCACCACATCATTGGGGGCAGCGACTGTATACATTACCCCATCAGCCAGCAGCGGGGTGGCTTCAAATTTCTCTGACGCACCGCCGCGTGAACGCTGCTGCCAGATCCATTGCAGTTTGAGTTTGCCGACATTGGCAGGCGTGATCTGCTTGAGGGCCGAATTGCGATGACCGTCATAGGATCCGTGATAAAGCAACCAGCTGCCTGGATCCGCTGCGGTATGCAGCAAACGTTCACTGGTGACCTGGGCCTGGGTGTGCAGTGTTGCCAGCGTGAGGATCAGCGCCCCGCTGTATTTGATAAAAGATTTCATTTGGCGCTTTCCTCGGATTTCAGGGTGAGCAAGTAGGCTACCAGGTCGGCGACCTGTGTCGGTGACAGCACATCCTGCGTGGATGGCATCGGGGAAGGCATCATGGCCTGTGCCGACAAATCCTTTTTCAGCAGCGATACCAGTTTTTCCTTTTCATTCATCAGCTGGACGGAATGGGTGTCCTGGTTCATCAGTTTGCCGGTGATCACCACACCCGCTTTGGTGGTGACTTGCATGAAGCGGTTGCCCTCCCTCACTTCCTTGCGTGGATCCTGCAGGGATGTTTCCAGCGAAGCCGGCGAACGCTGTGAGCCGATGCCCGCCAGATCCGGTGACAGGCGGGAACCGCCTCCATTGACACCGTGACACTTGCTGCAACCGCCTTTGCCGAAGAACAGTTGCTGGCCGGCTTTGGCATCGCCGATTTTGACTTCACGCGTATCGGCAGCGGTCAGCACGCCACCGGTTTGCATGTTGCGCAGAAACGCCACCAGTGAGCGCAGTTCGCCATAGCTGAATTGTGGCCGTGCAACCATCAGGGTGCTGGGAATGCCGGCACGGATCAGTGCGATCAGGTCTTCATCGCTGCTGGCATGACGGAAGCGGCCTTTGCCGAGATTGACTCCCTCCACCGAATCGCCATTGTTGCCATGACAACCAAGGCAGTTGCCCTGATACAGGCCGCGGCCGTTTTCGATGTCACTGGGTGCGTAACTGTGTTCTTGCGCGTTGGCGGCAAAACCCAGGCCCAGCAAGCCCATGGTCAATGCGGCACGCAGCAGTTGTTGATATTGTAAACGCTTCAATCGAAAGTCCCCCCCTGCAAATTTGCGGTTCTGGATGTAATGCCGCAATGGGGTGAGTATACACAGGAAAGAAAAGCACGTGCCAAGCCTGTTTGGCCCGGCAGGCTGGTTTCGACCTACGCGAAGATGCGCCGCAGTACTTGCCCCAGAATGGCGCTGCCCTGCTGCAGGCATTGATCGGATACCGCATACGACAGCCGGATGCATTCGTGGCTGTGCTGCCAGGGTGAACTGAGGCCAAAGAAACTGCTGTCACCCGGAATTACCAGCAGTCCGGCGCGTTTCAATTCTTCATACAGTTGCAAGGTGCTGACTGGCAGGCCAGGCAACCACAGCCACAGGAAAAAGGCTCCCTGCGGTTGATGTATATGACAAGGCACACCCTGCAAGGCAGTTCGCAACAGTTGCAGCGCGGTAGCGGCCTTGGCCTTGTACCAGGGTTGCAGTACTTCGCTGGCCAGTCGTTGCAATTGCCGCCCGGGCAGCAGGATGGAAGCCAGCGCCGGCCCGAGATTGCCAACCGCCAGATTGAGAATGGTATTGGCGCGGCTGAAGGCTTCAACAAACTCTGGTGCTGCAATCATGAAGCCGCTGCGCACACCGGGCAGGCCCACTTTCGACAAGCTCAACAACAATATGACGTTGTCGGTCCAGTAAGGATTGGTTTCGTTTGTGTAGTGCAAGGCCGGGAATGGCAAGCCATAGGCAGCGTCGATAATCAGCGGGATGCCTTGCTTGCATGCGGCTGCATCCAGCCATTGCAGTTCGGCGTCGCTCAGCACATTGCCACTGGGATTGGTGGGTCGCGACACACACAGCGCGGCGGCATTGGCCGCAATGACCAGATCAGGATCAAGCGTGTATTTGAACAAGCCATCCGGCAACAAGTGAATAGCCGGTTGTGATGCCGAAAAACTGCCGTTTTCGATGCAGGCATCGGCATAGCCGATATATTCCGGTACCAACGGGAAATGGATGGTGCGATGGCCGCTGTCACTGTCGCCAGCCAGCATGTTGGCAATGATCGCAAACGCGGATTGCCCGCCATTGGTCAATGCTATGTGATCAGCAGTAAGCGGCCAGCCATGATCCTCGGCCAACTGTTGTGCCAGCAGCTGCCGCACTGCCAGGTCACCTTTGGGGCCTTGATAGCGGCCCAACAGCGACTGCGACAGCGCAGCATCGCTGGCGATTTGTTGCAGCGCTTGCTGATACAACTTTTCAACTTCAGGAATTCGTGCCGGGCTGCCACCGCCCATCATCAGCATGTCGGGATTGTCGCGCAGTGCTGAGCCAAGATCGTCCATCAAGGTGACGATGCCGGATTGTCCGCTGTAACGATTGCCGTAGTGGGAGAGTTTCATAAAAGCTGGTGCCGTTGAGAGGAATCGAACCTCCGACCTACTGATTACGAATCAGTTGCTCTACCAACTGAGCTACAACGGCGTGTGGTGGTATCCAGGAGGCGGCTATTCTAGCCGAAAGCCTGTGCTTGCGGGCCAGCTCTTTTGCAGAATGAATGCGTGGAATTACTTGCCTGGGCGCTTGCCAGCAGTTCGCTTTTTGGCAATGCCCTGCTTGTCAGCTGCCCCCACCCAGCTGATCCGGTAGAGGTCGCGTCGACGGTCCTGTGAATTACGCACCGAGCCGGAAGTGCGCACTTTGGCCAGTTTGTCGAGATCAAGCTCGGCCACCAGCACGGTTTCCACGTTGGCAGTGGCCTCGGCAACAATCGCGTCATGCGGGAAGCCGATATCCGAGGGCGAAAATATCGCCGATTGCCCGTATTGCACATCAAGACAAGCCAGTTGCGGCATGCAGCCGACACTGCCCGCCAGTACCACATAGATTTCATTTTCGATGGCGCGTGCCTGTGCACAGTAGCGCACTCGCTGATAACCCTGTCTGGAGTCAGTCCAGAACGGCACGAACAATATATCGATGCCCTGCTCTGCCAGCAGGCGCGGCAATTCGGGGAACTCGACGTCGTAGCAGATCAGCATGCCAATGCGGCCACAGTCGCTGTCGATGGTTTGCAGGCTGATGCCGCCCTGCATGTCCCAATCCGCTTTCTCACCCGGAGTCGGATGCAGTTTGGCCTGGTGTTCGATTTTGCCGTCGCGATGACAGAAGCAGGCAATGTTGAACAAGCGATGATCGCTCACCAGCGGCAACGAACCGGCAACCACATTGATTTTGTAGTGAACTGCCATTGCTGAAATGGCGCCGATAATGGCCTGGCTGTGGGAGGCGAGTTCTCGCATCGCATACCAGGTATCCAGTTTGGGCGTCAGTGTCATCAACGGAGCCGAAAAAAATTCGGGGAATACCGCAAAGTCACAGCGATATGAAGCCAGCGAGGCCAGTTGCCATTCCACCTGTTGCAGGAAGTTGGCGACTGATACAAACGGCCGCATCTGCCATTGCACGCAACCGACCCGCGCTTGTCTTGCCCCAATGCCCTGTTTTTTCATGTTGTGTGCCTGTCGAGTGAAGCGGCGATTCTAAAGGTAACAGCTGTCGGAGTAGAATGCCGGAATACCAAACACTTCTTCAAGGAAAGCTCTTGACGGCAGTCAGTTCCAGCAGCAATCAATGGAATCGCGACCACCCTTATGCCTCCCGCCTGCTGCTCAAGCGGCCGCTTACCACAGTGGGAGCTGTCAAGCAGGTAATGCACATGGAGCTTGATCTCGGTGATTCAGGCCTGCGTTACCAGCCGGGCGATACAGTAGCGTTGCGTATCGAGAATGATCCTGGGCTGGTGCAGGAAATCCTGCAACTATGCGGTCTTGCCGGCGATCACGAGCTGGAGCTGGCGCTGCAGCGAGACCATGAGATAACCCAGGTGCACCCCGGGTTTTTCCGGAATTATGCGGCTTTTTGCCACAACCCTGATTTGCAGCAGCTGGTGAATGACAGCAAGCAACTGCGCACCTACCTGGAACACAAACAGATAGTGGATGTGTTGCGTGATTTTCCGGCCAGCCCGTCCAGGGACCAGTTGCGCAGCTGTTTGCGACGCTTGCAGGAGCGGCAATATTCGATTGCTTCCTCCCAATGCCAGACACCGGCATCAGTGGCTCTCACCGTGGGCATGTTGCAATTCGACAGCAATGGCCATGTTCGTCACGGCGCCGGTTCCGGGTTCCTGTCCGGGCGGGTCACTGCCTCGACCACGTTGTTGATGCATATTGTCGACAATCCGAATTTCCGGTTGCCGGCTGATCCGGCCACTCCCGTCATCATGATAGGCCCCGGCACCGGCATTGCCCCGTTCCGCGCATTTCTGCAGGAGCGCCAATGTCGTGGCGCCAGTGGTCGCAACTGGTTGTTTGCCGGCAATCGTCGCCGTAATGATGATTTTCTTTATGGCGATGAGTTGCTGGCCTGGCAGGCCAGCGGCGTGCTGACGCGTCTGGATGTGGCATTTTCCCGGGATCAGCCGGATACAATCCATGTGCAGCATCTGCTGTTGCAGCAGGCCCCCGCAGTCCATGCCTGGTTGCAGGAAGGTGCGCATATTTATGTGTGCGGCGATGCCCGCCATATGGCGGAGGATGTGCAGAAAACCCTGCTGGCAATTCTTGAACAACAAGGCGGTCTTGCTGCCGAGCCGGCACGCCAGTATCTGACCGGACTCAGGCAGCAACACCGCTATCAGCGCGATGTATATTGACAACAATTGGGAAAGAACAGGCTACACATGCATGTATTGATCACCGGCGCCAACGGCTTTATTGGCAAACACCTTGTGCTGGCGTTACTGGCAGCTGCACAGCAAGAACCGCTACGCTGGCCGATAACCCGGGTCAGCGTGGTGGATTTGTCGCTGGAGCAATTGCCGCAGCATCCGCTGCTGCAGCCGATTGCCGGCAGTTTTGCCGATGCCGGCACGCTGACAAAGGCACTGGCTGTGCCAGCCGATCTGGTGTTCCATCTGGCCTCGGTACCGAGCGGCCGCAGCGAAAGTGACCCGGCCTTTGGCATGGAAGTGAATGTGCTTGGCACCGTGCGTCTGCTGGATGCGCTCAAAGCCCAGAACAACCAGGTCAAGCTGGTGTTTGCCAGTTCAATTGCTGTCTATGGCAAACCACAAGTGCCGCTGGTTACCGACGATACCTTGCCGACACCAACCCTCAGCTACGGTGCCCACAAGGTTATTGGCGAAGTGCTGGTGAACGACTATGTGCGACGCGGCTGGATTGCCGGCTGTTCGCTGCGTTTGCCCGGCATCGTCACGCGACCTCCTGAACCTAATGGCGCGGTTTCCATCTTCCTCAGTAACCTGATCCGCGAACTCAGTGCCGGCCGGCCGTTCGTCTGTCCAACTTCTGCTGACGCTCGTACCTGGCTGATGTCGGTGGGCTGTTGTGTCGACAACCTGCTGCATGCGGCGCAACAGCAATTCAGCGGGCACCGCACCTTCATGCTGCCACCGCAGCATGTGCATCTTGGCAGTCTGGTGCAGGCCATTGCCAGCGAGTTCAACATCGGCAACATGGATGAATTGATCAGCTGGCAGCCCAACGAGTGGGTGCAGTTCAACTTCGGCAGTTATCCGCCGGTGGAGTTGCCACGCGCGCTTGCCCATGGCTTCCATGCCGATCCCGATCTGAAAAGCCTGGTGCGTCGCTCACTGGTTTAGCAAGGACAGGGTTCAGGACTGGTTCCTGGGTTTGTGCACCCGGTATTTCCCGAACCGGAACGACAAGGCACTGATGTCGATCTCGTGCAGAAAGGTCAGGAGCCCGAAGCTGAGACAGCCCAGTGCCACCATGAACATGATCGCGATAAAGAGCTGTAGCTGGAAATTCAGCAACACCTGCAAAAACAGCGCAATAATCACCACGCAGATAAACAGCGCACTCACCGTGCACATCATGATGGAACGATGGATCAGTCGGGCTCTGGTCGCCAGTGATCGCTGCTCGTGGTCAACCTCTTCGGCGTGTGGTGTATCCGCAATCACGTGTTCTTCATTGAGTTTGCGACCACGGTCAATGATGCGGCTGAGACGCACACCCAGCACGTTGAGCATCCCGCTGATACCAGTAAGCAGAAATACCGGCGCCACTGCCAGATTGATGACCCGGGGAATATCTTCGTTGGCAAAAAACATTGTGGTGCTCCTGGCGAATGGGGCTGCGCTGACTACTCAGTGATGATGCCCGCCCGGACCATGGGCATGACCATGGGAGAGCTCTTCAGCCGAAGCTGGACGTACATCCGTTACTTCAATATCAAACATCAGGGTCTTCCCGGCCATAGGATGGTTGGTGTCAACCGTGGCCATGGTGTGCCCCACTTTCACGATGGTAACCTGCTGGTGGCCCTGGGGAGTCTGGATCACCGCCTGCATGCCGGGTTCCCATTTTTTGGAGCCCTTCAATTGACTGATCGGAATGCGCATTTCGCTGTCGGGTTGCAGTTCGCCAAAAGCCTGGTCCGGTGCCAGCGTGATGGAGAATTTGTCGCCGGTGTTTTTGCCATCCAGGGCTTGCTCGAGGCCGGGCAGCAGCGAATTGCGCCCGTGCAGATAGGTCATCGGTTCGCTGCCACTTGAACTTTCCAGCTGGGTGCCGGTGCCATCCTTGAGTGTGTAGTGAAACTGCACCACCATGTTGGTTGTAATTGCCATATGCGTTTTCCGTAATAATTGAGAAAGGGTGATTGTCCCAGAATTCCTATTCAGGTGCACAGGGCATATCATGGCCCGGATGTGCCATCTCCTGCCCCGCTCGCTGACCCCGTGAAATTTCCCCGCTATTCCGCCTTGCTGCGCACCCTCCTGATCCCGCTGGTTCTGGCCGGTGGTGCTGCTGTACTCGCCTGGATGGAAGGCGATTGGCCGCTGTACTCGATGTTTGTAGTGATCTGTTACCTGCTGGGCCTGCAGATGCAGCGCAATGAACAGCTGCTGCGTTTCAACCAGGAGCAGGACCTCGCCATCAAGGAAGCGCGCCGCAAGCACGATGAAGAGAAGCTGCGTACCGCCCTGCTCTCCTCGGTATCCCATGATCTCAAAACCCCGCTGGTGACGATGCTGGGAGCCGCGACCTCCCTGCGCGATCTGCGCAAGGATCTCAACGAGCAGGATCGTGCGGAATTGCTGAATTCGATCATCAGCGAAACCCAGCGACTCGAGTCCTACATCCAGAACCTGCTCGACATGACGCGGCTTGGGCATGGCAAGCTGTCGCTCAGTCGCAGCTGGGTCAGCGTTTCCGAAATCTACAATGTGGTCAGCAAGCGCATCCTCCGACAGTTTCCGCAGCAGAAGATGCTGCTGGAAATGCCGGAGAATCTGCCGCCTTTGCATGTGCATGCGGCACTGATCGAGCAAGGCTTGTTCAACGGACTCGAAAACGCCTGCAAGGCTGGCGGCCCTGACAGCACCGTACTGGTACAAGCCAGCACGGATATCAACACTGACCCCACCTCGCAGTTCCACAACATGCCGATGATCAGCATCAAGATCTGTGACCAGGGGCCGGGTCTGCCCTCCAGTGAATGGGATCTGGTGTTTGACCAGTTCTATACCTTCAACCAGGGGGATCGTTACGAAAAAGGGACGGGGCTGGGGCTCAGTATTTGCCGCAGCATCTTCCGCGTGCACGGTGGCGAAGCGAAAATTGTGCTGTCGCCACGCGGCTACAATCATTGTCTGCTGTTGCGGTTGCCGGCACTCGACAAGGACAAGTTGATGGACAAACCGACCAGCTATTACGTTTGACAGCACTGTTGCCAGAGCATATGCAAGAACATGAGGAGTACCATGCAGAAGATCCTGCTTATTGATGACGAACCGCAGATTCTCAAGTTTTTGCGGATCAGTCTGAGTTCACAGCACTACGAAGTGCTGATGGCGGAGAACGGCCACCGCGGCATTGCCATGGCGCTGGAAGCCCATCCGGATCTGATCATTCTTGATCTTGGCCTGCCCGATCTTGATGGCAAGCATGTGTTGCAAAGGCTGGTTGGTGAAACCCGCATTCCGGTGGTGGTGCTGTCGGTGCGTGCCAATGAAAATGAAAAAGTGGCGTGCCTGATGATGGGCGCCCATGACTATGTAGTGAAGCCGTTCAGCGTGAATGAGCTGCTGGCCAGGATACGGCGCACACTGCAGATTCGTGCGGAAAACCAGCCGGCGCAGGCCCGGACCTTTGAAGAAGGCTTGTTGCAGATTGAAGAAGCCCAGCGTCGCGTGTCACTCAATGGGGAGGTCATCCCGCTGACCCGCAAGGAATGGGCAGTATTGCTGCATCTGGTGCAAGCGAATGGAGGTCTGGTGACCCAGACCAGCCTGTTGCAGCAAATCTGGGGTGCCACTCATCTGGAAGACACGCAGTATCTGCGCAACGTGATCCAGAAATTGCGGCAGAAACTGCATGATGATGCAGCCCATCCGCGTTTCATCGAGACTGAACCAGGTGTTGGTTACCGGTTCATCCCTGGCCAGGCCAGGGAATAAGCTGCAGTGGCGGCCCAGTCCAGCTTTATGCAACCCATCGCCTATCTACGCAGCCCCTACCGCCAGAAATTTGCGATCCCGCGCCAGCCCAATCTGGTGAAGGAAGCCATTGGCGATATTTGTTTCACTGAGCCTTATGCAGATGCCAATGCCTTGCGCGGGCTCGAGGGGTTTTCGCATGTATGGCTGCTGTTCCTGTTTCATGAGACTGCCGGCAAACCCTGGTCGGCAACAGTTACGCCGCCGCGTTTGGGCGGCACTGAAAGAGTCGGAGTGTTTGCCTCGCGCTCGCCTTATCGTCCCAACCCGATAGGCCTGTCTGTGGTAGAAATAGTGTCAATCCTGCAGCAGGGCAAAGAGTTGCGGCTGCGGGTCAGAGGCATGGATCTGCTCGATGGCACTCCCATACTCGACATCAAACCCTACCTGCCCTATGCCGATGCGATCCCGAACGCCAGAAGTGGTTATGCCGAATTGGCGCCAGCCGCCCCCCGGCGGCCCACAATTCACTGTAGAATTCACAGATATCTCCTTGAATCAAATAGATAAAATAGATTTCAAGATCTGTGATCTCAAAGCATTCATACAGAGCGTGCTGGAGCAGGATCCACGCCCGGCCCAGCATGTACGCAACGATGAAAGCCGCGAATACGGCATGCAACTTTATGACTTCAATATCCGCTGGCGAGTCACTGGCAGCCACATGCAAGTGTTGAGTGTGGACACCATCCGGCTGGAGGACGGGCTGCCACCATGGAAAACCTGATACTCACACCTGAGCTGTTGGTGCTGTTGTTTGCAGTTGCTTTGATTGCAGGTTGCCTGGATACGCTGGTGGGCGGTGGCGGCCTGATCTGCCTGCCGGCACTGGTACTGGCAGGCATGCCACCGCTGCAGGCGCTCGGGACCAACAAGCTGCAAGGCACTATCGGCACTGCTACTGCCAGTTTCATGATGCTGCGTCATCGCAAGGTGCGTTTCGCTGATGCGAAATATCTGATGCTGGCCGCCTTTTTCGGCGCGGCGGTGGGTTCCTTGCTGGTCCAGATGCTTGATACCGCCTTCTTGCGGTTCATGATTCCGGTGGTGCTGATCGTGGTGGGAGGGTATTTCCTTTTGTCGGGTTACCTGTTCAAGCATTTACCGAAGGTGCTAGTGGCACCTGCCTGGTTTTCTCGACTGATGGTTCCGCTGATCGGGCTCTATGACGGTATGTTCGGGCCAGGTACCGGCTCGTTCTTCTCCATGTCTGGTGTGGCATTCAAAGGTCTGCCCTTGCTGGAAGCAACTGCGCTTGCCAAAACCCTGAACTTTGCCACCAACTTTGCCTCTCTGCTTGTGTTTGTCAGTGCCGGCAATTTTGTCTGGCAGGCCGGCTTGTGCATGATGATTGGCCAGATGCTGGGTGCCTACGCAGGCTCCCATATCCTTTTTAGAATCAATCCTTTGTATCTGAGAGCTCTGATAGTTCTTATCTGTCTGGCAATGTTGGGACGTTATTTTTTCAGCTCTTGAAGCGGATACATACAGACCTTCCCGGCAAGACTATTGGTATCGTCTACCAAGTATTGGGGTATACGGCATGTAATATTCTAGAAATTAGTTTAAACATATTATTTATCTAATTGAATATTATCATTATTAATTATTGGCACTGTGCTTGCTATGTTGATTGGGGAAGATCGTTCGCTCGATAACCTCAATCAACTACAACGGAGCCAACCATGCAAACCAATACCCGCAGTACTCTCGCTGTGCTGCTATTACTGCTGTCAATCACCCCGGTTGCGGCTACATACGCCGCCAAAGTGAAGGTGAAGGAATACACGTTTGACCTTGCCGACATCGACAAGGTAGATATTCATGCTTCAGTGGGTTCAATCAACATCATCCATACTGACACCAAAAAAGCCTCGGTCGTGCTGGAGATCCGGCAGCAGAACCGGCACTGGTACCAGAGCGATATCGATCTCGATGCAGTTGAGCTGGACAGCCACACCCGCGGCAAGGGTCTGGTGCTGCGCCAGGATGACAATGACCTGAATATCGACTGGACCATTGAACTACCAACTGTTGCCGATACTTCCATCGAGCTGGGTGTTGGCAAGATCGAAGGCAAACTGGGAGATACCAGGCTTTATGTCAATCTGGGTGTAGGTGACGTGGATCTCGGCATGCCGCTGGCAACCACCGGGGACATCGATCTTGCTTCTGGGGTTGGCCAGGCCAGTTTGCGGGGCGCTGAATCGAACTCGCACAAACATTCATTTGTGTCGCAGAGTGTTGAAGGACATGGCAATGGCGACAACAATGTGCGCATCAAAGTGGGTGTCGGCAATGCCGGTTTGCGGCTGGAGCACACCACCAAACCCTGACACATGCCATGGGTAAATTTGCTCAAGCGTGGCGCAGGGTTCTGACCAGTTGTTCGGCAGTACGCCACGCCAGCGCCTGTATCGTCTGTGTGGGATTGCGTGCACCGGCGGTGCACATCACCGAGCCGCCAATCACTCCCAGGTTGGGGCAGTCATGCACGAAGCCGAAGGGATCTGTGACGCTGGTGGCCGGATTCACACCCATGCGAGTGCCACCATGTGCGTGCGTGGACAAGACCGGACCGGTGCCGCCCTGCCCGCCCACGATCTCGGTGGCACCGGCGGCCCGGAACCATTCAATCATCTTGCCGGAAGTAAACGTTGCTGCTTTGGGTTCGTTGACTTTGGGGCCTGACGTGATACGCAACACCGGATCACCGAAAGGATCGCGCACATTGGGATCCAGATCAGCCCAGGTGTTGCTGTAGGGCAAGGTATTTGTCTGTATGTAAGCGGTAGTCCAGCGTCCTGCATTTTCCGCAATAAAACGTTTCCATTCGCTGCCCCAGCGTTTGGGCACTTTGCCAAAAGTGCCCATGGCGGCTGCAGCGATCGGATGCTTCTCGGTATAGGCATGCATTGATGAGCCGCCGATGAAACCGAGACCTTTGTGATCAAAATTGTCATCGGCCCAGTCATCCACCATCACACCCTGTGCAATGGCGCCGTACCAGATGTTGAGATCGAACGGGAACAACGCAGAGACGGCCACTCCGGCCTGGATGTCCCAGTGCCCGAAATGATGTTTGCCGACCTGGCCGCGATTGTTGCCGAGCCCGTTGGGATGGAACGATGATTGTGACAGCAACAGCAGACGGATGTTTTCGTAGGCATAGGTACCCAGCAAAACTGCGCGTGCCGGCTGGAAATATTCTTTGCCATCGCGCAAATAAGTGACACCTGTCGCTTTGCCCGTATTGTCGGTTTCGATGCGGCGCACATTGGCATTGTCGACCACGCGCAGGTTGCCGGTGGAAACTGCCCGCGGAATGGTAGTGACATCAGTTGAGCTCTTGGCACGGATATGACAGCCGCCGCGATCGCACCAGCCGTGAAAGGCACAACCAGGCCGGCCCTGGTATGGCTGTGAATTGATGGCAGCCGGCCCGCGATACGGGTGGTAGCCAAGCGCGCGTGCTGCCTGGGTCATGTGATCAACAAACTCGCATGATCGCAGCGGCGGCATCGGATATTCACGCTGGCGCGGCCCTTCAAAAATGTTGCCGACCGGATCGATCTTGCCCTTGATATTGCCGGCTTTGCCGCTAACCCCTACTTCATATTCAATATGATCGTAGAACGGTTCCAGATCTTCATAGCGCAGCGGCCAGTCTTCCACTGTCGACCCTTCCGGCAAATAGGAGGCTCCATAGCGCTGGACTGTTGCACTCTTGACCTTGAAATCCCAGGGATTCAAACGCCAGCTCTGTGCGTGATAGTGAATGGAGGTTCCACCAACCGCATTCATCATCGGGTGACGCGGCTGCTGACGCGCTACATGGTCGGGCGCAGTACGAAAGGTAGGCACTTCATTGGCAACCTTGTTGCCGGTGGTGACGAGTGATCGCACATTATTGTGGATTTCATCCGGTTTGTAGTCCTGGCCGGGGTTCATCCAGGTACCGGCTTCGAGTCCGATCACTTTCAATCCGGCCCAGGCCAGCGGCAGCACTGCCACACCGCCGGCGGCGCCAAGTCCGACCACCACTACATCGGTTTCCGGCAGCTTAATGGCCATCGTGCTCGGCTCCATGGCCGGAGGTGTGCAACATCGGCAGACGCGCCCGCATTTTCTGCATGTCAGGAGTGCTGGCCAGCACGGCGCCCGGATAACCAATCAGGTCCCAGCCCGCGTATCCGGCATTGCCGCCGTAATAGGGATCGCTGAACATGCCCTCAAGCGTGAGGCGCAGCAAACGGTTGAACAGGAGCTGTCCATTCGCCACTTTGTCGAGTCGCCCTGTTTCCAGTTCAGTGAGAATCAGATCCTGCTGTTCGGCGGTGAGCGCAGCGAATTCATAGGAGTGACGGGCAATCGCCACTTCATTGATGTCGGCGAGGCCTTGTCGGAGCATGGGCAGTTCCGCCTGATTCCATTCAGCCAGACTGCGATTGATGTAATGAACCACGCCGGCGGCGCTGGCACCAGGGCCTAACTCGTCAGCCGGCAGGATACGATCAGCTGCTGCAGCAAGTGTACGGTCGTGGTCTGCGCCCAGCGGAGTAGCAACAGGTGGGGGGGGTGCTTCGGTGGTGCACCCGGAATCAACCAGCGGGATCAGTGCAACTGCACCCGCCTTGATGCCGGTTTCCAGTAACTCCCTGCGATTCATTCCGCGGTTCACCGACCCGCCAGCTGGCAGATTGCTGCCGGATTTCTTGTTCATGTTCCCCCCATGCCTGCACCTGCTACTGAATCTGGTCGCGGCCTCCATCTTTGGCTTTGTAGAGATTCTGGTCGGCACGTGCCAGCAGCTTGTCGAGTGTATCACCCGCTGCTGCTTCAGCTACGCCCATGCTGACGGTAATGCGCTGGCCGGGCAACAATGCCGACCAGTCATGGGTGGAGAGATTCTGGCGCAAGCGTTCACCCAGCATGCGCGCCTTGGCAGCATTGGTATTGGGGAACATGATGACAAATTCGTCACCACCGATGCGGGCTGTGAGATCAGAGCCACGGGCAGAGTCTGACAACAAGGTGCCAATCTGCCGCAGTGCATGATCCCCTACCTGGTGCGAAAACTTGTCGTTGACGTCCTTGAAATGATCTATGTCGATATAGACCATCGCAATCGGTTCTTCATAGCGGGATGCGCGAATCAGCAGCAAATCCGCCTGTTCTGTGAAAAAGCGGCGGTTGTACAGGCCGGTGAGCTCGTCTCGTATGCTCATCTCATGCATGTTGTGCAGCATGCTGTGCAGTTTTTTCAACGCACCCTGGGTGTTGTTCATGAGCTCGCCGATTTCATCGTTGGAGCCTTTGGGCAAATCAGGTGCGGTGTCCTGCAACGTGAAATTCTGCAATGCCTTGCGAACTGCAGTTACCGGCTCTGTGTAATCCAGCAGAACCATCACTGTGGAGGCCGAACCGAGCAAGGCGGTGATCAATACAATACTGACAGTGGTCAGGATCTCGGCTGTCATTCCCACATTCATGACTACATAGAGCAACAGCGCAAACATCGGCAGCTGGGTGCCGATGAATGAAAACATGAAAATCTTGATGGCAAAATTCTTGGGCCCGGGCAGCCGGTTTACCAGGTTATAGAGTGGCAACTTGATAGAACTTTCCGCACTCTTGTCTGGGGAGGCTTCTTGTGTGGCTGAAGTTGTCATTAGTCTGACCGGTCCTTTTCATATGAAAAATCAGTATTTGCCGTAACACAGGGGCACTGTGCCGCCCGATTATCAATCAAAAAAACAATGGTTTACAAACATTGTTTTAAGAATAGCCTCAAGTTGGGAGACCAATCACAAAGGCCTCCAACCCGGGAAATGTTCCCTTGCTTGTTATCATGAGCCTTGTATAGCGTCGTGTGGTTTTGCCGTTCCAGCATATAGAAATAATTATGCCCGAAAAAGCCCTGTTATTGCTGTGGTTTCTGCTGCTTGCCATAGCGAGCAGCCAGGCCGAAGCGTGGGGCTCCCGCGGGCACCGCATCATTGCCGCGCTGGCTGAACAACAGCTGGATTCCGGTACCAAAGCAGCAATTGCATCCCTGCTGGGCCCCGAAGATCTGATTGCTGCCGCCACCTGGGCCGACGAGATGCGGTCAGCACAGGATAATCCGCCATTCTGGAATGAGTTTGCCAATCACTGGCATTTTGTGAATTTGCCAGTTGCAGGCAATTATGCGGAAAGCGCTGGAAATCCCCATGGGGATGCGGTGGCTGCATATCGCACTTTCTCAGCCATATTGCTGGACCAGCCTTTACCGGATGGTCCGGTGCAGACCGGTTTGAGGCTGTATTTCGGACCCGGTGATTTGCACTCCCTGCCGGTCAAGCGCTTTGCGCTCAAATTCCTGATCCATATAGTCGCGGATCTGCATCAACCCTTGCACAGTGGTTACGCCAGTGATCATGGCGGCAATGACATCAAGCTGAGCTGGCATGGCAAAGACACCAACCTGCACGCGCTATGGGACAGCCAGTTGCTTGAACATGAAAAACTGAGCGAAGCCAACTATTGCAAACGTCTCCAGTACCGTATCTCGCACACGCAAGCGGCTGATCTCCGGCACATGCAGAGCATTGATGCCGTGCAATGGCTGCAGGAAAGCAGTGAGTTGTTGTTGCGAATACATGCACGCCAGCCGCAGGCAGCAGTGGAGGACAGCGGCTATATGGATGAATTCGTCCCCATTGCCGAAAACCAGTTGATGAAAGCAGCTGTGCGCACTGCCTACGTTCTCAATAACCTGTTTGCCGGTCGGCCAGCCGGAACCCGGTAATTTCAGCGAAACCGGCATTGGCCAAATTCACCAATCACTGGGGATTTACGCTGGCCTGCAAGACCAGTAATGAATTTCCGGATAATTTTCTTGAGAGATTTCAATTGCTTGGAAAGGTCTGTACTCTGGCACAGTCCCTGCTAGTTCTGTTGCAAGCAAGTAATGCTACTTGTAACCACAAAATAACCAACGAGGATGTGCCATGTTCAACTCACCTTTCAACTCGCCGTTCATTGTCCCGGTCATGGCCATGTTTGCCTGGGTGTGTGTTACCTGGGTACGCGCCCATTATGGCTACAGCAAACAACATGGCTGGGGTCCCAATAGCGAGAACATGGCAGTACCACCGATGTTCCAGAAGCTGCTGGAAAAGGCGATGGCAGAGCGTGATACCGAAATCCAGCTGTTGCGTGAACGTATTGAGGTGCTCGAGAAAATCGTGACTGATGGCCACAAGTCACACTCGCTGGCTGACGAGATTGAACGACTGCGCGACAAGGCTTGATCAGCGTTTATTTCCCGATCTGAAACGCCAGCAGCACATTGCCAGGCCGGCCCACAAATCCGGAATTGCCTGACAACACATAGAGCATGTCACCCACTATTACCGGGCCGGCGCCATCAAAAGAGGCGCCATTGGCAACCACGCCATTGATGGTTTCGAAGTCATGGTTGGCATCGAAGGTCCACAGCACTGCTCCCGATTTCGCGTCATAAGCCCGCATGCCACCATCCTGGGAACCGGAAAATACCGCGCCAGGTACTGCAGTCACAGCTGCTGACTGGGTGCCACCACAACCAGCACCAGCTGCACACAGCAAGGGTTGGGCTGGGGTAAACCACAAGCGTTTGCCACTTTCAACGTCGATGCCATGAATGCCACCAGGTTCGGCAACGCGGTAACCACCCACAGGCACAAACGCGACACCATCGGCGACGGCAGCGCCCCAAACGCCGCCTACTGCACTGCCGGTGCCGGCGCGATATTGCCACAGCAACTCGCCACTCCTGGCAGGATCGAGGGCGTAAACCAGTCCTGATTTCTGCGGGATTACCAGCACTTCCTTGCCACTCTTGCTGTGGCTGAGCACAGTTGAAGCCGAAAAATCAAAATCGGGACCCACTTGTGCAGGACAGTTGGCATTGGGTTTGCCGGCTGCACAGCCGCCTATCCACACATCAACGGGTGCAGTCAGCTGCCGGCTCCACACCAGCACACCTTTGTCCATGCTTACTGCCAGTACGGCATCGGCTGTCACTGGTGCCGGATCAGCATAGGCATTGCCGGTGGCAACATAAATCAGGCCGCGCTTTTCATCGACGGTGGGTGCACTCCAGATACCGACGCCAGCGGGTCCGAACAACGGCTTGCCATTCGCGCTGGTGCCACGCGGCTGTGGTTCTGGCACCGTATAGAACTTCCAAACCAGTTTGCCGGTACGTGCATCAAGTGAACTAAGGCTGCCACGGAACGTGCAACACGAATAATCCGGATTTGAGGCAGAGTTCTCTTCATTGACACCTGTCATCGGTACATAGACGCGTCCATTGTGGACCGTCACCGAACCGGTGCCGCGCACGGAAGCGTTGGTTTCAACCCGGTTCTGCCAGATCAGTTCACCGCTTTGGGCATTGACGGCATAGACATTGGCCAGCATGTCGACGAAATACACGGCATAGCCTTGTTTGCCGTCTGGCAACGTAATTGCAGCGACCGAAGTGGCACTGCGAATGCCGGCACGTGGCAAAAAGGTCCAGTACGTGCAGCCACTGATGGCATTTACGGAGTAAAGCGCACCGGCGCGATTGCCCACAAACAAGCGCCCGCCCACCACTGCCGGCTGGCCACGCGCCTGACTTTCACCAGGCAGTCCGTAGGCCCAACGCAATTTGAGCTTTGCCACCGTGTCTGCAGTGATTGCTGAGTTGCCGGCATAGCGACCATTGTGGATATCAGGTCCCCAGCCATTCCACTCTGGAGCATTGGCGGCAATCCGCAGCGGTGGATTGCTGCTGCACCGATTCACGGTGATTTGCAGATTCACGTCCGTCACCTGCTTGCCGGTCAGCCAGGCTGCCACTGCACGTCGATCCGCGTCGCTGAGTGTGGAGCCTTGCAAACGCATCAGGCCATCGGTGAGTGCAGCATGCACCACATTGGGCGTGAATTGCTTCATGTCCTCGCGGCTGGGCGCATGCGCATTGTCCTGCGGATTCGGATTCAAATGACAAGCCGCACAGCGTGCAGTGAAGATTGCCTCTCCGTCCTGCGCGTATGCCAACTTCGCACACAGTAAAAATCCGGAGATCACCAGCCACTTATTCATTTATCACCTGTGAAATGTCCGAATCGAGTGCAAGGAATTCGCGCAGATATTGAAGAGTCGGGAGCAAATTATGGCTTCTGCAACTGTCTGAGGCCAGGGATGGCCGAAGACAAGCCTGCAGGGACGTACTCGCGGCGTGTTGCAGAAGCCATAATTTGCTCCTGGCTCCTGCAACAACCCCAACAAATGAAAAATTAACGCGCAACCACATTGGCATAAACGCGGACAACGCCGACATCCGACCAGCCACCCGGCCCATGATCCGATCCAGGCATCAGATCAGTAAAGCCAATCTCGTCAACCTTGCTCAAATCTATTTCCTTCACCAGATTGCCCTTGGTGACACCAAGCTCGGTGTTGAACGCAATCCACTGCACCTGCTCAATACGGAATTCGTCAAACAGGAAGTCGGTGGTCTGGCCAAGTTCAATATCGCCGACATAGGTTTTGCCATCAGCCAGTTTGATGAACGGATGGATTTTGTGGAAACCGGAAGTTTTCGATTGCACCATGATGCGTGCGCCTTTGCTGAAATCGGCAAAACCCTTCTTGTTGCGGAACGCAAAGGTGCAACCGGCGCCGCACAGACCTGTCCAGGTGTGGGTGGGATTGGCGTCGTTGCCGTCAAAGCCTGTCACCTGCAGTTGATCACTCTTGGGACCGTACAGCTTCAGCTCCAGATTGGCATTGGCCACATGCGCCTGCGACAGCGCGTTTTCACCACCCTTCGGCACCTGCTTCCAGTTTTCTTCGAAAAACAAACCCGGACGTGGTGGCGGCGGAGTACCGGGACCTTCAGCGGCAAATGCAGATGCAACCGATAGTGACAATACACTCGCACAGGTCAGCTTCAACAGAAGTTTTTTCATCGATGATCCCCCTCAGGATAAAGTGTTGGTTAATGCAGCAATATATGGTTGTTGTCGGAATGCTTTGTCGCCGGATGATAGTCGCACTGGCTTGGCCCCCTCAATCAATATGTGACTCATGGCACCGAGCCTGCCTTTACTGCTTGTCGAGAAAGTCGAATATGCCGGCTGCGTCTTTCAGGTAAGCGTTGAGATGTTCACCGCCAGGTACCAGGTGAAATTCAGTCTTGATGCCATGTTGCTGCAATTCGCGCACCATGCGCTCGGAGGCAGTAACCAGGTTCTGGCTGTCCTTGTCTCCATGCAGCATCAATACATTCACTTTCCCCTGCAGTTTTTCAAATGGATAGCCGGCAGTAATGATCGGGCCTGAACTGACCACGATGGCCTTGAACAGATCCGGATACCTGGCAGCAAAATAAAATGTCGCCGAACCTGAGGGATTCTGGCCGTGCAGAAAAATACGGCGGGTGTCAGCGCTGTATTCGGTGGCCACGATATTGAGGACATTCAGTACATCCTGTTCCGCTCGCTGGTTGTCTTCGGCACTCCATCCAGCGGCAGGTGTTGAAGGTCCGCCCGGACGATCAACCGGATAAGGGCTGCCGTAGTAAGGCTGGGTATAGCCACGATAGCCAAGTGGTGAAATCACGATGTAACCGCGTTGCCTGGCTTGTACGACCAGATCATTGCCTTCACGGTGATTGTTGTTGATGCTGTTGCCGGCACGCAGCGTTACCAGAACCGGCAGATGTTGGGAGGGACTCCAGTTTTCCGGCACATACAGACGATAGGGAATCGATTCTCCGGTGCCCGGAAATTCATAGGCCCGATACTGCTCACCGGTATGCCGGTACATGGGTAAAGAAGTATTTGGTAACGGCAGCTGAACGTTTTGCAGTGCAGGCAGCGTGGATGCAGGCAGTGCGGGTGCAGAAGCTGTTGCGGATTGCGCGTCGACAACCAGCGAGCAAGTTATCAAAGCTGCAGCAACCATAGCTCTTGCAATCAACATGGTTCTCCCCGCTTGCCTGGACTACAGCAGGAAACCGGTGCAAAGGATTGCACCGGTTTCTGCCTCATTATTGATTCAGGAATTTCTGCGCAGTCTTGATATCACATTTTTCATTGGATGTTTTCATGCCGGGGCGATAGAGCCAGGTGCCACTCCATTCCAGTGGCGCTTTCAGATATTCCGGATCTTCAACCTTGCCAGAGTAAACCATACCTTTGCCGTCTTCACTGATCGCGAAGCGTTCAGTCAGATGTTTGCCGGTGCTGCTCGGCAAGGAAGTGGACAAGCCGATCGGATTGGCTTTGAAGTTGGTGGAGTCCACCACCAGCGTGGTGCCTTCGAAATGACCCACCGAGTGACCATGCGGGAAAGATTCAGTGGCCGCCGGATGCGCGCGACCATCAAGCCAGATGGTACGTTCGGAATCCAGCCAGTCCACATGCATGTCGACCCTGTCCTTCTTCACATCAATCACGGTGGCGACCGGATAAAACATCAGCGCAGGTTCGCCGATCGGCAGGCAATCCTTTTGCGGTGTTGGCAAGCTGGCTGATTTGGCAATCGCATCCTTGCCGGCATCAGTCACTTGCCAGCCGCGTTGGCCGCCGAGGAAGGCGAAGAAAGAAGTGCGTGGTGAAAACCAGGTTCCGCCGATGCTGGTGGCTTTGGCATCTGTCTCTTTGTAAATGCTGCGTGAGCCAATGTACATCGGATAATAAGTGCCGTCTTCCTTGTAAAGTTCCTTGCCGAGAAACAGTTTCTCGCCATCTTTTTTGGAGGCATTGCCGACGATACTGACCTTGTCGCCGACTTTGACTGCATCACGAGTGAAGCCAAGCGGGCTCAACACGGAACCGGCCCCCGCTTCCACCTCTGAAGTGACCGTGGTGCCATCAGCCTTTTTGACGTCGAGCTTCATGTAAACATGGGGATTGCCGAAACGGTATTCAGTGACGGTGCCCATGATGGTGGATTCGACATCGGTGTTGAATGCAGCTGCGCTGTGATGAGCCATCACGGCAGTGCTGCAACTGGCTGCCAACACGCAGGCAACCAATGTTTTGGTAGTGAAACGGATCATGCAGGATACCTCCGGAACAAACTTTATAAGCTGAATAGTTATTGTTGTTGTGTGTAGTGGCATTTCCCTTGAAGCTGCGGGATTGTCCCACTCGCAACAGTCAAAGTTCAAGCGCAAACCAGCCTGGACCAATCGTGCAAATACCAAGCAAGTTGCGGACACAGCGAGAGTGCCGGTTCTCCCTTGTTGTCGCATTGCAGGTGCTTTGCTAGTCTGGTCCGGCGCCAGTAGTCTGCCAGAGTGTGCAGGGCTTCATATCTCCACCAGAAGGGGTAGAAATCGTCATGAAAACGCATAATGCATTGCTTGTCGTTACCGCACTCGCAGCTTCCGTCGCAGTTGCCGCCTGCAGTAAACAGGCTGACAACGCCAAGGCAACCAATGCTCCTGCAGCCACAGCCGGTTCCAAATCCATACATGGTCATGTCAGCAGCAGCGCCGGCGCCGAAGCCGGTGTGTGGGTAATTGCCGAAACCCGTGATTTGCCGACGCGCTTTGCCCGTACAGTTGTCACCAATGACAATGGCGAATACCTGATTCCTGATTTGCCGGCCGCCAGCTATGACCTGTGGGTGCGAGGCTATGGCCTGGTGGATTCCGACAAAGTGAAAGCCAATCCAGGCCAGTTGCTCGATCTGAATGCCAAAGTAGCACCTGATGCCAAGGCAGCTGCTGACTATTACCCGGCCGGCTACTGGCTGTCATTGCTGGAAATTCCCGACGAATCACAGTTTCCCGGCACCGGGCCTGCCGGCAACGGTATCTCGCCACTGATGAAACAGCAGGCTGATTACATCCGCATGATTACCTCCGGAGGCTGTGTGGTGTGTCACCAGCTAGGCAACAAGGCCACCCGTACCATCCCTGCCCTGTTCAGTGGTTATGACAGCAGCAAGGCCGCGTGGGCACGCCGCATCCAGTCAGGACAGGCGGGTTCTTTCATGACTCGCACAATTTCAACCATGGGACTGGAAGCCACCACCCGTATGTTTGGCAACTGGACTGATCGCATTGCTGCTGGCGAGTTGCCGCCAGTGCCCAAACGTCCGCAAGGCCAGGAGCGCAATGTGGTGATCACGCAATGGGATTGGGCCGATCCCACCGCTTATCTGCATGATGTGACCTCAACTGATCGTCGCAATCCCACTGTCAACAGTTACGGCAAACTCTACGGATCCCTCGAAGAAAGCCACGATTACCTGCCGGTGCTGGATCCGGTCACCAACACCATCAGTCGCGTGCCGCTGACCATGATGGATCCGAATGCCGGGCCGGTGCCGGATTTGCCGGTGGCGGATTCCCCGAACTGGGGAACCGAACTGCCCTGGGATTCGCGTGCCAACGTGCATAACCCGATGTTTGACCAGGATGGTCGCCTGTGGATTACCGCGCGTGTGCGCAGTCGCGACAATCCGGATTGGTGCAAGGCAGGTTCAAGTCATCCCGCAGCCAAAGCCTATCCGCTTGACGGCAACAACCGTCAGCTCGGTCTCTATGATCCTTCGAGCGGCGAATACAAACATATCGATACCTGTTTCGGCACCCATCATCTGATGTTTGCAGAAGACGCCGACAATACCTTGTGGACCAGTGGTGGTGGCCCGGTGATCGGCTGGCTCAACACCAGACAATATCTGGCCACCGGCGATTACAAGGCGGCGCAAGGCTGGACCCCGTTCATCGTCGACACCAATGGCAATGGCAAACGCGATGCGTTCCAGAAACCTGGTGACAAACCTGATCCCAGCAAGGACACTCAGATACTGCCGGGCTTCGGCTTCTATGCAGTTAGTCCTGCAGTTGATGGTTCCATCTGGGGCTCCATTCTCGGTTTTCCCGGCGGTATAGCGCGACTGGTACCAGGCAGTGATCCGGTCAATACAGCTCTCACCGAATATTATGAATTGCCGCTGGGCGCTGACGGCAAACCCGTTGCCGGATATTCGCCACGCGGCATGGATATCGATCGCAACGGAGTGGCGTGGGTGGCGTTGGCGAGCGGTCATCTGGCCAGCTTTGATCGCCGTCTCTGCAAAGGCCCGCTCAATGGCCCCAAGGCCACCGGTCAGCAATGTCCGGAGGGCTGGAATTTCTATACTGAGCCGCTGCCGCAATACAAGAATGTAAAACGGCCCGGCAGTGCCGAAGGCAGTTATTTCACCTGGGTTGATCAGCGGGATGCTTTGGGTCTGGGTGCCAACACACCAGTGGATACCGGCAACGAGAGCGGCGCCCTGTTGGCACTCAACAAGGGCGAATGGGTGCGCATGATTGTGCCCTACCCGCTCGGGTTCTATACCAAGTGGATGGATGGCCGCATTGACGATGCCAATGCCGGCTGGAAAGGCCGCGGCATTTGGGCCACTTACAGCAGCCGCGCACCGTTCCATATGGAAACCGGCAAGGGCTCGACTTCCATTGTCTATCACTTCCAGTTGCGGCCTGATCCGCTGGCAGAGTGATCGAAGCGCGCTTGCAGCGGCAGATAAATATTGGCGATCTAGGCAGTGGCAGTGGCAGTGGCGACGGCATGGTGCGCATGCGCTTTCAGCCGGATTTCACGCTGCACCAGCGTATAGCTCACCACTGCCTGGATGACGACAGCCAGCATCGAGACATACCAGATCTGATGCAGCTGGAAACCGGCGCGATGGGCAATGACAAATGCCACCGGGATGAAGATCAGCAGGCGTATGGTGGAGCTGAGCAAGGCCGGACGGGTATTGCCCAGACCCTGAAAAATGCCGGAACACGAGAACACCACGCCCTGCGCAATGAAGTTAAGTGAAATGATGCGCAGGAAATCACCGCCAACTTCCAGCACGGCAGGTTCCTGGGTGAAGCCACGCATCAGCAATTGCGGATTGATCTGCACCACAATCGTCACCACCAGCATCACGGCAGCATTGAGGATGATGCCCGTCTTGCAGGCTTCCTTGACCCGATCGATGTGCCCGGCACCGTAGTTCTGGCCCACGATTGGCCCGATTGCAAACGCTATTGCCATGGTCGGCATGAAAATGGATTGCATGATGCGGCCACCAATGCTGAAGCCGGCTTGTGCCGCCGCACCAAAATCCTGGATCACCATGTAGATGACGGCAAAGTACACAAACATCAGCAGCATTTCTCCGCCAGCAGGCAAACCGATATCCAGCATGCGTTTCCACACAGCAAAATCGGGAGAGAACTGTTTGGTATCAAACTGCACATATTTTTCCTGCTTGATGAAGTAGTACACCAGGATCACGATGCCGATTGTCACCGAGATCGAGCTGGCCAGCCCGGCCCCCATCACGCCCATGGGCACACCAGTGCCCCAACCTGCTATCAATATTGGTGCGAGGATGGTGTTGAGGATCACCGTCACCATTTGCACCAGCATGCCGGGTTTGACTATGCCGGTGGCACGCAAAGCCGACGCCATTGCCATCAACGCAAATTGCATCGACATGCCGGGGATGAACCAGCGCAGAAAGGTGGCGCCCTGTTCGCGCGTGGGAGCATCGGCAGCGATCTGGCCCATGTAGGCATCGGCTGTCAGCAATCCTCCCGCCAAAGTGAGCACGCCCAGCACAATGGCCAGCGCCATTGACTGGTTGAATACCTTGTTGGCCTCGGCCTGTTGTTTGCGGCCAACCGACTGCGACATCAGACTCACCGTGCTGACGCCGAGAATCTGGGTGATGGCCATTACCATGAACATCAGGGTGCCGGCCGAACCCACGCCAGCAATGGCAGCATCACCCAGCTTCGATACAAAAAACAGGTCAACCAGCAAGTACAAGGTCTGGAACAACATACCAGCCGCTACCGGTGCTGCCATGGCTATGATGGTTTTGGTTATCGGTCCCTGGGTTAAATCACGCATGGCAGATTCCTGGTTTGGAAGAAAACAGCAGATCCATCGCTTGCATGGTTTGATGCACAAGCGATTTGGAGCAAACACTAATACGATGAGAGCAATAACCCGGATTTATAGTCAATTGCCCGGGCAAGTCACCAGTCCGACCAGCAGATTATTTTCAATTTCCTTGTCGGTACAGCCCGGATGCATGTCACCAACATGGGCATCAGCGACGGCATTGCAGTCGCGCTTGACGACAGAGCCTGGTTCCATGACTGAACCCAGCACTGTTCCACTGCCTTTCTCGCAGATCAGCTGAATCCGGGACTGACAATTGGTGCCATTCAACTCTGTGCAAGCGAACAATTGCACGCTTTTGCCATTGCCCAGTCTGTAACCCCAGAATACCAGTTCATTGCCGACCCGACCATTCACATGGGTAGCAACGGCTCCCTTGAGCTCGGGAATGAGTTCCACCACTGGCCGCTCAAAAACCCGCTCCGGTCCGATATTGACTCCCATCTTTCTCACCGGTTCTTCTGCCAGCGCTGTTATTGGCAAAACCAGTGTACCCAACAGCAAAAACAGGCATTTTTCATGACTCTTGCGATTCATCACCTTGCCTCCAATTGTATTAACTGGGAATTGACACTTCCGGCCTCTTGCCAGACAATGCGCGCCTTTCCGGAACACGCACTTGTAGCTCAGTTGGATAGAGTATCTGGCTACGAACTAGAGGGTCGCAGGTTCGAATCCTGCCAAGTGCGCCAGAATTAATAAAGGGGTCCAAGCGTCTGCTCGGACCCTTTTTTTATTCTAGTGTATTTCGGTTTTGGCAGAGAACTTCATTCGACAAGCAGCAAACAAAGTTTGCTGCGCTGGATGCTTTTCAGGTCGTGCCGAGGAGGTAAGCGGCTCCACCGTGCAGCTCAGCAGTACACCTGCCCGATTGACACAGCCAAACCTTCAAACGTGTAATGCCTGCAATTTCCCCCTTTGCAGGAATCAGCCATGTCCAAGCAACTCTTAGCCAGACTCCCATCGCGATTCCCGTTGACAGCTGCATTGCTCACCGCTTCCCTCGCTCTCTCCAGTCAGTCAGCCTTTGCCCAGGCTTTCGCAAATGCTGCCGGTTCCGTCACCGGTTTTCCCCAGGGCAGGATAGCACCGCAACAAGCCTGTGCAGATCTCGCCAGGCTGAAGCTGCCTGAACTCGTCAGCATTTCTGCGCAACTGATCTCTGCCAATGGCCTGGTTCCCGCGCATTGCCGTGTCAACGGCGTGCTCGAGCCCGAGATTGCTTTCCAGGTGAATCTGCCGGAAGGATGGAACCAGCGTTTCTACATGGTGGGCAATGGTGGCCATGCAGGGCAGCCGCCGGATGATCCCTTCAACGTGGCGTTGCGCAATGATGCGCTCACCAACCATTTCGTGATGGCGGCCACCAATACCGGCCATGATGCAGTCAAGGAGCCTGGTGCCACTTTTGTACTCAGCAATCCGCAAAAAGCGATCGACTATGCTTATCGTGCAGTACACATGACAGCTGTTACAGCCAAGGCCATTGCCATACGGTACTACGGACAACCGGTTGCGTACTCGTATTGGAATTCCTGTTCCAACGGCGGGCGGCAGGGTTTGCTGGAAGCTGAACGCTATCCCAATGACTTCGACGGTATAGTTGCCAATGCACCATGGGTGAGTCAGACCGGCTTCACCATTGGTGGCATGTGGAACCAGAAAGCATTGAGTGAAGCGCCGGTGACGCCAGGCAAGCTGGCACTGCTTGCCAATGCAGTCATGAAAAAATGCGATGCAATCGACGGCCTTGTTGATGGCCTTATCAATGATCCACGTGCTTGTGCGTTCAACGTGGCCAAGGATGTGACGAGTTGCCCGGCCGGCAAGGATGATGATACTTGCCTGACTCCG
This sequence comes from uncultured Gammaproteobacteria bacterium, assembly GCA_903837345.1. Classification (GTDB taxonomy): domain Bacteria; phylum Pseudomonadota; class Gammaproteobacteria; order Pseudomonadales; family Pseudohongiellaceae; genus CAILUG01. The sequence goes on from CAILUG010000002.1 coordinate 54,462, forward strand.
GCACAGGCAGCAGCAATACAGAAAATCTACCAGGGTCCGCGCGACAGCAAGGGCCACCAGCTGTTTCCGGGTTACATGCCGGGCAGCGAAGCGCTGGTGCCAGGCGCCAACGGCACTTCTGCCAGCGGCTGGCTGGGGCTGATCGCACCCGCTGCAGCTGGAGCCAAACCTGCGGATTTCAATCTGGCAGAAGGCACCATGCGCTATCTGGCGTTCCAGCCGCCGCGCCCGGATTACGACTACCGCCAGTTTGATTATGACCGCGATGCGGAATTGCTCGATCGCTGGAGTCGTCTGGCCGATGCCACCGATACCAACCTCAGTGCGTTCAAGAAACGTGGGGGCAAACTGATCATTACTTATGGCTGGGCCGACAGCATCCTGCAACCGTTGGCAGGAGTGAATTACTATGAACAGGCCGTGGCCGCCAACGGACCAAATGCGACTGGCTTCATGCGCCTCTTCATGGTGCCAGGCATGGCGCATTGCGCGAATGGTGTTGGGCCCGACCAGAATGATGCAGTAACTGCAGTCATCGATTGGGTGGAAGCCAACAAGGCACCAGAATTGCTGGTTGCCAAAAAAATCCAGAATGGAGTTGTCACCCGCTCACGCCCGCTGTGCCCTTACCCGCAAGTCGCGCATTACAAGGGCAAGGGCAGTATCGACGAGGCGGCCAACTTCCAGTGTGCGGCGCCGTAGCGACCAGAGCCAGTCATGACCTTGTCTGCAGCACCGCTGATTGCCAGCGGGATTGTCACGCCCCATCTGGTCATCAACCAGTGGCAGGTGAATCCGGGCGAATGCTGGGCGGTGATCGGCCGCAATGGTGCCGGCAAGCAATATCTCACCCGGTTGCTGACAGGCAAGTCGCCGCTGCCGCACGGCACTGTTTCCCATGGTTTCCACAAGATCGGCCTGTTGTCGTTCGAGATGCAGCAGCAATTCTTTGAACAGGAACTCCGCAATGACGACAGCGAATTCATGGAAGGTACTGATATCGGTACTACAGTGCAGGAATTGCTGAATCTGCCATCTGCTGTGCCTGCGGAGCTGGCGTTTCTTGGACTCGAACCATTGTTGCAACGTGGTTACCGGCAACTCAGCAGTGGCGAAGCCCGCAAGGCTCTGCTGGCATGGCAGTGGTTGCAGCAGCCTGATTTGCTGGTGCTGGACGAACCGTTTGACAGTCTCGACAGCGAAGCCAGGCAAAACCTGGCAGCCTTTTTTGCCAAAGCAGTTGCCGGGCAAACCACCACACTGCTGTTTCTGCTGAATACACTTGAAGACATTTTTCCCTGGCATAGTCATGTAGCCGTGCTCGACAAGGGTGAGTTGTTGGTCGCGGGCCCGGCTGTCAACTTGCTGGATGATCCATCCGTGCGAGCCTTGCTGGAATTTGATCCCGCGCAGTTGCCGCCATGGCCCGAACCTTTGCTGCGACAGCAGCCTGCTGATCCGCTCATCGTGCTGCGCAACGGCAAGGTCCGTTATGAAGAGAAGGCTGTATTCGAAGGCCTGGACCTCGAGGTGCGCCGTAGTTCCCACACATTGATTACCGGGCGCAATGGTTCAGGCAAATCCACTTTGCTCAGTCTGCTGACTGGCGACAACCCGCAATGCTATGGCAACGATCTTCTGCTGTTCGGCATCAGGCGAGGCAGTGGTGAAACCATCTGGGAGCTCAAAAAGCAGATGGGCATCGTTTCGCCGGCCCTGCATCGTGATCACCGGGTGGCTGGTTCGGCACTGGAAATCACCTTGTCAGGTTTTTTCGACACTATTGGCTTGTATGACAGTGTCGAAGCCTCTCAGGTTCGTCATGCCCGCACCTGGCTGGCGCTGGCAGGTTTGGCCGGGCGGGAAGAAGTGCCATTCAAGCAATTGTCATACGGTGAACAAAGACTGGTGCTGCTGGCACGAGCCCTTGTCAAGCAGCCGGCACTGCTGATACTGGACGAGCCGACCCAGGGCCTGGACGATATCAACCGCAGCCGGGTCAAATATTTTCTCGAGCATCTTGCCACCCAGACCACAACTACGGTTCTGATGGCCAGCCACAGGGAAGATGAGTTCCTTTCACTATTCACCCAGCACATTCATCTGAAATAGCCAGTTGCGCGCCAGCGGCATTCGAAACCCAAACAGAGAGTAGATGACCAATTGCGCCCGCGGCTTTCGAAGCCCACACAGCGGCCAGATGACCAATTGTGTCAATCAGCGCCCAAAACTTTCCACCTGTCAGCGTCCAAAACTTTCCAGTCTAGCGACCTTTCTTGGCACCACTTTTATGGTGTTTGAAGCGGTAAGAGTCATTGCCGGTTTCCAGGATGTCGCAATGATGGGTAA
>CAILUG010000003.1 GCA_903837345.1 uncultured Gammaproteobacteria bacterium
AGGGGACCTCTGCGGCCAGGGATGGCCGCAGGGAGCTACAGGGACGTACTTGTGCGTGTCCCCGTAATCTTCAGGGGGAAGACCGATTGCTCTGAGCCTGCATGAACCAAGCGGCACATATATCAGCGAATAGAAACAGATAAAGGCATCAAGCAAGTGTCACAAGAAGACAACGAGAGCACATACCACCACCGGGCCCGCAAACGCTTCGGCCAGAACTTTCTGCATGATGAGCATGTGATTGCGCGCATCGTGCGGGCGATAACGCCGGGGCCGGGGCAGAAGCTGGTGGAAATCGGGCCAGGCCAGGGCGCGCTCACTGCCCCGTTGCTGGCAGCGGCCGGTGAACTGACTGCGATCGAGATTGATCGTGATCTGGCTGCCATGCTGCGCTCACGCTTTGCCGGCAATCCCGGCTTCCATCTGATCGAGAATGATGTGCTGGAGGTGGATTTTGCCGCTCTGGCGCCCGGACCGGCCAGCCTGCGTATCGTCGGCAATCTGCCTTACAACATTTCGACACCACTGCTGTTTCATCTCTTGCAACAGCATCCGCTGATTCACGACATGCTGTTCATGCTGCAACTGGAAGTGGTGCAGCGGCTGGCGGCACAGCCGGGCAATGGTGACTACGGCCGGCTGTCGGTGATGATGCAGTATTACTGTGAAGTCGAGATGCTGTTCAAGGTACCGCCGGGGTCTTTCACACCCAGACCCAAGGTGGATTCCGCAGTAGTGCGGCTCACACCGCGCCGGCCCAGCCCGTTTGCTGCAGTGCAGCCGCAAGCACTTGCGCATGTTGTGAAGGCTGCGTTCAGCCAGCGTCGCAAGACACTGCGCAATACACTCAAGGAAGTATTCAGTCCCGTGCAAATGGCGTCGTTGCCGGTGGATACCGGCCTGCGCGCGGAAAATCTCGGTGTGGATGACTATGTTAGACTTGCCCTCATCCTTGAACAGGGCGGTGCATCGGCGTGAGCAAGCTCGGCACAATTGATTGCGGCATCGATATCCGCGTCAAAACCCAGTATCTGCAACACCAGTCTGACCCGGGCAGACCTTCCTACGCGTTCGCCTATTCCATCACCATCACCAACAACCGCTCACTGCCGGTGCGCCTGCTCAGCCGCCACTGGATCATCACTGACCAGAACAACAAGGTGGAAGAAGTGCGTGGCAACGGCGTGGTGGGCCAGCAACCCCTGATCGCGCCAGGCGCGAGTTACCAGTATTCCAGCGGCGCCGTGCTGCAAACAGAAATCGGCGACATGCATGGCAGCTATACGATGCAGGATGAGGATGGCAGCATGTTCGATGCACCCATCCCGCTGTTTGTACTGGCTGTACCGCACATGTTGCACTGAGTGGCAGCGAGGCTGGCGTGGCAACCTATGTAGTCGGCGATATCCAGGGGTGCTACCAGCCACTCAGGCGCTTGCTGGCAGAAGTGGATTTTCACAGTGGCCGCGATGAGCTGTGGAGTGTGGGCGACCTGGTCAACCGCGGCCCGCAATCACTGGAAACCCTGCGTTATCTGCACGGGCTCGGCTCCGCCTTCACTGGTGTGCTCGGCAACCATGATCTGCATTTTCTGGCTATACACAGCAAAGCCAAAACCGATGGCAAGACCAAAACCCTCAAAGACCTGCTGAACGCACCTGATTGCCGGCAATTGTTCGAGTGGGTGCGGCAACTGCCGCTGGCGTTTCAGCAAAGTGTGGCCACCGATGCCGGCCCGCGCGAAGTGTTGATGGTGCATGCCGGTATAGCGCCCCACTGGGATGCCGCTTTTACGCTGGCCAGGGCAGAAGAAGTTACTGACGCGCTGCGCGGCAAGGATTTTGTGCTGTTGTTGCAGGGCATGTACGGCGATCTGCCGGATCGCTGGCAGCCTTCCCTCACCGGCATTGAGCGTATGCGCGTCATCACCAATGTGCTGACGCGCATACGCTTCTGCACACCCGAAGGCCGGCTTGATCTCACCAACAAGGAACAGGCCGACACCGCACTGCCCGGCTACAGCCCCTGGTTCGAGTTTGTACAACTGCGGCCCGAACAGCTGCTGCTGTTCGGGCATTGGGCTACACTGGACGGCATTACCAATCGCATCAACATCATCGGCCTTGATACCGGCTGTGTGTGGGGGCGTTGTCTGAGCTTGCTGCATCTGGAAAAACATGAGCGCGTTTCTGTCACCTGTACCGGCTCCTGAGTGTCACGGAGTCCTGCAATGAAAATCTACCAGGTCGGTGGTGCAGTGCGGGACCGTCTGCTGGGATTGCCGGTGAAGGACACTGACTGGGTGGTGGTGGGTGCCACGCCCGCAGAATTGCTGCAGCTGGGCTATACGCAAATCGGCCGTGATTTCCCGGTATTTCTGCATCCGAAGAGCAAGCAGGAATATGCACTGGCCCGCACCGAGCGCAAAAGCGGCAGCGGCTATACCGGCTTCACTGTCCATGCCGCACCCGATGTCACGCTCGAACAGGATCTGTTGCGGCGCGATCTGACCATCAATGCGATTGCCTCTGATGCCGATGGCAAACTGGTTGATCCCTATGGCGGCCTGCGGGATTTGCAGGCACGTGTGCTGCGTCATGTATCGCCGGCGTTTGCCGAAGATCCGCTGCGCGTGCTGCGGGTTGCACGTTTCGCTGCGCGGTTTTCCCCGCTGGGTTTTGCCGTGGCGCCGGAAACCATGATACTGATGCGCTCACTGGTCGATGCCGGGGAATTGCAGCATCTGACCGCCGAACGTGTCTGGCAGGAATTCGAACGCGCCCTGCTGTCATCCGCACCACAAATATTTTTGCAGGTACTGCGCGAGTGCGGTGCACTCAAGGTGCTGCTGCCGGAGGTGGAGAACCTGTTCGGCGTGCCACAACCGGAATATTTCCATCCGGAAATTGATACCGGCGTGCACACCCTGATGGTGGCCGAGCAGGTAGTGGAACTCAGCACCGAGCTGGCCGTGCGTTTTGCTGCCATCGTGCATGACCTTGGCAAAGCCGCCACCCCCAGTGCCCAGTGGCCCACCCACACCGGCCATGAAGAAACCGGCGTCGCCCTGATCGAACAGGTGTGTGAGCGGCTGCGCGTGCCCAATGACTGTCGCGAACTGGCCATCATCGTCAGCCGCCAGCACACCCGCTGCCACAAGGCGATGAAGCACAAGGCCGAAGATTTGTTTGTCACATTGGAAAGTTGTGATGCGCTGCGCCGGCCGCAACGGTTTGAGCAGTTTCTGCTGGCGTGTGCTGCAGATGCAAAAGGACGCCTGGGGCTTGAGCAGCGTGCTTATCCGCAAGCCGAACGGCTGCGCAGCGCACTGGCGGCAGCCCGCGCCGTGGATGTGGCTCCGCTGGCACAACAATTCAGGAAAGAACAACTTGGTCTGGCAATCCGGCAGGCGCGTATAAACGCAATATCCCATCTGCTGGAGACCCTTGCTTGAAACCTGTAGCACTTGTCACCGGTGCCGCTGCCCGCATCGGCGCCGCCATAGTCCGCCGCCTGCACCAGGCCGATTACCGGATCCTGCTGCATTACCATCGCTCGCATGACAAAGCCGTGGCACTGGCAAAAGAACTGAATGCGATCCGCAGTGATTCCGTGCGACTGATCCAGGCTGACTTGCTGGAAGTGGCGGCCATCGAACAACTGGCATTGGCAACTTTGCAAGCTTGGGGCCGCGTTGATCTTCTGGTGAACAACGCTTCCACCTTTTACCCGACACCGCTTGGCACCATCACCACCGCACAATGGGACAACCTGCTTGGCAGCAATGCGCGGGCGCCGCTGTTGCTGAGCCAGCATTTGCACACGTCGCTGCGCGTGGCACACGGCAGCATCGTCAACATCATCGACAGCACCTCGCGTTACGGGCTGGCGCAATTCATTCCCTATGCAATGGCGAAAGCCGCGCTGGCCAACATGACACGTTCGCTGGCGCGCGAACTGGCGCCGGAAGTCCGCGTGAACGGCATCGCTCCCGGCGCCATACTGTGGCCGGAATACGAGGGCGGCTTGAACGAAGGCGAACAGGCAGCCACGCTGGCACGCACTGCACTTGGCCACCTCGGCTCACCGGAAGATATTGCCAATGCAGTATTGTTTCTGGCGCAGGCCACTTATATCACCGGCCAGATCATCAAGGTGGATGGCGGGGTGAGGTCTTAATTCAACCCGCGGCGTTCGAGCAGCGGCTTTACATCCGGCTCGGCACCCCGGAACTTCACGTACAGCTTCATCGCATCCTCGCTGTTGCCGCGTGACAGCAGTGTGTCGCGGAAATGCTGGCCATTGGTACGGGTCATGCCGCCGTTGTGCTTGAACCATTCCACCGTGTCGGCATCCAGCACTTCACTCCAGATGTAGGCGTAATAACCGGCCGAGTAGCCGCCCATGCTGTGCGAGAAATAGGTAAGGCGGTAACGTGGCGGCAGCATGGACAGACTGGCGCCGGCTGCTGTCAGCACATCTGCTTCGAACTTCATCAGCTTGTCGGCAGTGGGCACCTGTTCCGGCGTCAACTCATGCAGTGCCATGTCGGTGAGGGTGGCCATCAGCTGTTCACTGGTGGCGAAGCCCTGATTGAATTTCTGTGCTGCCAATGCCTTGTCCAGCAGCTGCTGCGGCATCGGCTCGCCGGTCTGGTAATGCACCGCATAGTTCTTCAGCACTGCGGGCCAGCTGGCCCACATTTCGTTCACCTGCGACGGATATTCGACAAAGTCGCGCGGCACATTGGTGCCGGCCAAAGTCTGGTAGTTCACTTTGCTGAACAGGCTGTGCAGCGCATGACCGAACTCATGAAACATGGTAGTGACCTCATCATAGGTCAGCAGCACCGGCTCACCCGCAGGCGGTTTGGGAATGTTGTAGTGGTTGGCCACCACTGACTGCGTGCCGAGCAGCTCCGATTGCGTTACATATTCATTCATCCAGGCGCCACCTTGCTTGCTCGGACGCGCGTAAGGGTCAATCAGCAAAATGCCCAGCGGCGAACCATCGGCATCGCTGACATCAAATACGCGCACGTCCTGCTGGTACACCGGCAAATCCCTGCGTTCGCTGAAGGTGATGCCATAGATCTGTCCGGCAGCGTAGAAAAGGCCCTTTTGCAGCACATTGTTGAATTCCAGATAAGGTCGCAGTTGTGACTCATCGAAACTGAAGCGCTGCTTGCGGACTTTTTCGGTGTAATAAGCCCAGTCCCATGCTTCCACAGGGCCTTTGATACCGTCGGCCTGCATCGCCTTCTGCAAATCACCAGCTTCGCGTTTGGCATTGCGGATGGCCGGCGCCATCATTGCCTTCAGTCGCCTGTCGACGGCATCGGGGGTGCGGGCAGTCTGGTCTTCCAGTTGATAGGTCGCATGATTGGCATAGCCGAGCAGCTGCGCGCGTTGCGCGCGCAACAATGCGATACGGCTGACCAACTGGCGGCTGTCGTAATCGCCACCACTGCTGCCGCGCGCCAGCGAAGCTTCCATCAGGCGCTGGCGCAGTGCGCGATTCTGCAACGAAGCCAGCAATGGCTGACCGGAAGTATTGACCAGTGCAATCACGTATTTGCCCGGCAGTTTGCGGGTAACCGCCAGGTCAGCCGCAGCCTTGATTTCGGCGTCACCCAGCCCGGCGAGCTCGTCCTTGCTGTCAACCACCACCGCTTTGGCATTCACTTCATTAAGCACGTTCTGGCTGAACTTGGTACCCAGCTCGGCCAGCTCGCTGTTGAACTGCTTGAGCTGTTCCTGCTGCCGGGTATTGAGCAGCGCACCTGCCCGCACAAAATCACGGTAATTCTTTTCCAGCAGACGCATCGATTCCGGGTCCAGACCTGCGCTGTCGCGCTGCTGGTAGACTTGCTTCACTCGCGCAAACAGCGCGGCATTGAGCAGCACCTTGTCACTGTGCGCCGACAATTTGGGAGCAATTGCGGTTTCGATGGCCTGGATCCTGTCGTTGGTGTTCGCGGAAGTCATCGCAAAAAATACCGTCTGCACCCGATTCAGCAATTGCCCTGACATTTCCAGCGGCACGATGGTGTTGGCAAACGAAGGCTCGGCAGTCTGGCCGGTGATGTCGGCGATTTCTGTCAGCTGGTCTGTCATGCCTTTTTCGAACGCCGGCAGGTAATGCTCTTCGCGGATCTGGTCGAAATGCGGATAGCGCATCGGCAGGTTACTGACGACAAAGAACGGATTTTCAGCAGACATCACAGCAGCCTTGTCAGTAATTTTTTCATCGGCATTGGCCGTTTTCCTGTTGTCGCCGCACGCAGCCAGCAACAAGGCCGCTGCCATGCAGGCAATAATTCCGGTTCGCATTTTTCATCCTCGGTTGGTCTTGCCAGTGCGTAGCGCCACTATTTCCGGTTCGGTGGCAAGCTGGCGCAATATTGCAAGCGTGCCTGCTTCGGCTGCTTCAATATCCACAGCATTTTGCAATTCCACTTGCCGGCACAGTTGTTCCAGTCGTTGCTGTTCAGCCAGCAAGCGCTGTTGCCAGTCATCACTGACGACTTTGGTGATGGCAAACACCAGCAAGTGCTGCAACCCATGCAGCTTTTGCAGTTGGGTGAATGCCGAATAGATTTCACTTTTGCGCGCCGGATCACTGCGCCAGTTGCTTTCACCAAACATGCGCGTTGCCCGCTGGCCGGCACCATGGCAACTGTAATGGATGCAGCCGCTAAAACCGTTCGCTGCCAGACTCTTGTGGATATCGCAGCCAAAATCATCCTGCAGATGCGAGCACGGCGTATGCGCGCCCTTGTCGAAACCAAAGCCCTGCTCAGCGTCAAACGGCAGCACCACACAGCACAAGCCGCTGCAGGCGGCGCAGTCATGCTGAAGGGAAGGCAGAGGTAACGACATGCAAATACCCGGTTATGGTGCGCGTGTTTCCAGCTCACGCACCAGTGCATGCGGTGTGGCCAGACCTTTGCTTGCGGGCTGCCAGGGTCGTGTATCCTGCATGGCTCCGGCAACCCCAGTTGAAGCGATGACCAAGTCTACCTCAGCCAACCCGCCGACTCAGCCAGAGTCTTTGCGTCTTTTTTCGGCCTCGCCTGCATATCACACTGAAGTTTCCGGGCACTAGTGACCGGACGCTGGCCAGCGGCTAGGACGGGCGTTCGGCTTCCATCATTTTTTGCAGCAGCAAGCGTCCGCGCACAGTATTGCGATCGCTGAACTTCACCACTTCGCGTCTGGGGTCACCCACGATGCCCAGCATCTGTTCTATGGACTCGGAGGCATCAATGTCTTCCGCTACCGTCTGCTTTAGATATTCCTTCATCATTTCCATTTGTGCGACATTGTCGGAGGCCATGCCGAAGAAGTAATAGCAACTGTTGCGGGTGGCCGGCGTTACCGCATGGAACACCTGCGCCTTGCGCAACAGCTGGCCTGCTTGCGGATGACCTTCCGGATAAAACATGTCGGCAAATCCGGCGTGCAGGCCAGGCGCATAGAAATCCATGCCGTTTACCTGATCGATCAGGCCTTCATATCCGAAGGTGGTTTTTACCACCGGTGGCGCCGGACAATTCTTCATGCGACGCCGACTGCGCATGACCCGCGCTTCTTCCGTCAGCTCTTCCGGCTCGGTAGCGTTGGCCATGACTCCAATGCTCCCCGCATGCAGAAAGGCCAGATGCGACAGATCCAGCAGGTTGTCGTTGAGCAACTGATAACGGGCCTTGATTTCATTCAGGTAGAACGGCATTGGCGTGAAGCCGGGCCGGTCGTGGCTTATCTCGACCAGATCAGGCAGCAGCGATTTATCGGCTTTGTCAGGATCACCGGGCCATACCCAGATCCACATGCCGTGTTCGACCACCGGATAGCTGCGCAATTTGCAGGTGGCGGGAATGTTGTCCTGCCCCGGGATGCTGGTGCAGGCGCCATGTGAGTCAAATGCAAATCCGTGATAGCTGCAGGTGATGATGTCGTCATGCAGCCTGCTTTTTCCAAGAGGGAAAAACCGATGCGGACACAGACCGCTCAATGCCACTGGTGTGCCATCCTGCCTGCGATAAAGCACCACCGGCTCATTCAGCAGCCAGCGCGACACCAGCTCCTGATGCAAATCCTGCGCAAACGCCAGCACATACCAGCCATTGCGTACTGCGAAAAATCCTTCTTTGAAAGGGTACATGTCCGGGCCCTCTTGTTTATTCTGCTCTTGTTTATTCTGCTCTTGTTTACTCTGCCCAGGTTCACACTGCTCTGGTTCTGCCTATTCAGGTTTTGACAAAACCCGCCCGTGCCATTCGAACGCAACCGGCCGCAATTGCTGACCAGCCTGTTCAAACCTGGCCAGCAGGTCCTTGCCAAGTTCACTGTAGGTTTTTTTTAACACAGGATGCTGTCTTTTGCCCGCGATCTGCAACAACGGTTTCAACACGTAGGCTTTGGTGATGATGTCAGGATGCGGCAACACCACCCCATTGAAAGTGCCGGCCTTGTCATCGTAGGTCAGCAGATCCAGATCAATGGTGACCTCTGCGCCGGGTTCAGGCGTACGCGCCCGGTGATGCTTGTCTTCGATTTTTTTCAGTAGCAGGGCCAGATCGGCCAGTGGCAGGCCGGTTTCGAAACCCACTGCCATGTTCAGATAGTAAATGGATTGATGATGGTCGCCCCTGCTTTCGTAAACCGATGACAGGGCCAGATCCCGGAATTGCAACAGCAGCATGTCGAGGCAGGAACAGAAATTCTCGCAAGGCCGCGTGTTGCTGCCTACACTGAGCGTGACCCATGCCACTACGGCGCAACTCCGGCCGGTCGGGTACCACGCTCAATCAGCACACCGACTTCCTTGGCGCCGGTGATGGCAGCCGGCTTGCCGACCCGCACCCGCACCCACGGCACACGGAATTCCTTGCGGACCAGTGCGGCTATCGCTTCTGCCATTGCTTCCAGCAGTTGCAGATCGCTTTTCTCGATGAATTCAGTCACGCGTACACAAACGATTTTGTAGTCGAGCACATATTGGTGATCGTCGGTTTCCGCAGCCTTGCTGAAGTCGCACGCCATGTCCAGATCAACCGAAACCGGCTGCTTGATTTCACGTTCCCAGTCATAGACACCGATGACGGTTTTGACTTCGAGACCTCTTACATAAACGATGTCCATCGTGTTCCTCGGTACTGCCTGGGTTTATCGGGATAAGGCTGCCAACGGTGGCAATGTTTCCAGACTCCAGCGCGGTCGCGCGTGGAAGGCCAGATCATCGCTTTGCCCTGCCATCAGGCGCCGGCAGCCGGCATAGGCAATCATGGCGCCATTGTCGGTGCAATATTGCAGTTTCGGATAGTAGAGTCGTGCATTTTGTTGCGCCGACATCAGCGCCAGCTCTTCCCGCAAACGGGTATTGGCGCTGACACCACCGGCAATCACCAGGCGTTTCATCGAAGTTTGCTGCAACGCACGCTTGCACTTGATCGTCAGTGTGGCAACCACCGCTTCCTGGAAGGCATGGGCGATATCGGCCCTGGTCTGGGCATCCAGAGGTCCGTCCCTGGTATGTTCCTGCACGGTGGTCAGCACAAAAGTCTTGAGCCCGCTGAAGCTGAAGTCGAGACCGGGACGGTTGGTCATCGGTCGCGGGAACACAAAGCGTAATGGTGTGCCCTGCTGTGCCAGCCTGGCCACTTGCGGCCCGCCGGGATATTCCAGCCCCAGCAATTTGGCGACCTTGTCGAAGGCTTCACCGGCGGCATCATCCACCGACTCACCGATGACTTGATACTGGCCAATGTCCTGTACGGCCACCAACTGGGTATGACCACCGGAAACCAGCAGCGCCAGGAACGGAAACGCTGGTGCGTCAGCTTCCAGCAAAGGCGCCAACAGATGGCCTTCCATGTGGTGCACGCCGAGGGTGGGCACATTCCAGGTCATGCCGAGCGCACGCCCTATGGATGCCCCCACCAGCAAGGCGCCGGCCAGGCCGGGACCTGCGGTATAGGCTACGCCGTCAATATCTTTCCCGCTGCAATTGGCACGAGTCAGCACTTCCCTGATCAATGGCAGCGTCTTGCGAATGTGATCGCGTGAAGCCAGTTCCGGTACTACGCCGCCGTATTGCTGGTGCAGCTTGATCTGGCTGTAAAGCGCCTCCGCTACAATGCCGCGCTCACTGTCATAGAGCGCAATACCGGTTTCATCGCAGGAAGTTTCAATGCCAAGGACAATCATGAAAAGGCGCTATGGAGGGGTTGGAAAATCGGGCGGCATCATAGCATGCACACACTGGCAGACCGGTGGCTCCGCCAGCGAGGGACCCCATGTTATTATTCGGAAAAATCCAACGGGAGCACTCCAATGAAAGCCTATGTAATCAAAGCCGGCAGCACCAGTTTCGATGGTCTTGTGCAGGTGGAAAAACCCAAACCGGTTGCGGGGCCAGGAGAAATCCTGGTGGAAATGCGGGCAGCCTCGCTCAATTTCCGCGACATTCTGGTGCCATTGGGTCGTTATTTTGGTGGCCCTATCCCTGCTGACCTGATCCCGCTGTCGGACGGCGCCGGTGAAGTGGTTGCCATTGGCGCCGGGGTCACCCGCTTCAAAATCGGCGACCGCGTGTGCGGCACCTTTTTCCGCAATTATGTCGACGGCCTGCCTGCTGCCGTGGATCGCCCTGCCCTTGGCAGCCCCGTCGATGGTGTACTGGCCGAATTCGTCGTGTTCAACCAGCAGGATGCTGTGCTGGCGCCTGCCAACCTGACCTTTATTGAAGCAGCCACACTGCCCTGCGCCGGCGTCACCGCCTGGCATGCGTTGATGGTGGCGGGCCGGCCAGTACGTCCGGGCGACACCGTGCTGGTACTGGGCACCGGCGGTGTTTCGCTGCAGGCACTGCAATTGGCCAAGGCGGCCGGGGCGCGGGTGCTGGTGACCTCCTCCGATGACAAGAAGCTGGAACGGGCGCGCGCTTTGGGCGCCAGCGGTCTGATCAATTACAAGTCACATCCGGACTGGCATACCGAAGTCATGCGACTGACCAACGGCCACGGGGCCGACTGTGTAGTCGAAGTGGGTGGCGCCGGCACCTTGAAGAATTCCATGCTGTCACTGGCCTATGCCGGCAAGATCGCAATGATCGGCGTACTGTCAGGCTTTGTCGGCGACACCAACCCGCACACAGTCATGCTCAAGGGTGGCAACATGCATGGCATCTTTGTCGGCAACCGCGCGATGTTTGAAAACATGAACAAGGCCATCGAAGTGAACGACATCCACCCGATCGTCGACCAGATTTTCACCTTCAGCCAGACGGCTGCGGCCTTCCAGCACCTGCAAGGCCAGTCCCATTTCGGCAAGATCGTGGTGACTATAGGCTAAATGGGAACAATAGCCGGGGAACTTATTCCACCAATCCCCCTACTAAGAATAACTGCCTCGGCATTCCAGCCTTGGCAGGAATCCTGCTTGCAACTGTAAAGAGCAGGGTCAAAGCAGGAAGTATTCAGGCTTTCCATGAATGGACGTATATGGATAATGCCCTGGCTTCTGAAAACCAATCGTAAAGAAGAGAGCAAGCTGCGTGCGTTTCAATTGTGGCCCAATCATAGCCATCCTGTTGATTTTATTATCAATAACGGGTTGCGCCACTATTCCGCCCCCGGTGCCTGTAGTCGCTGTTACCCCCGCCCCCGAACCGCCCGCCCCCAAAGCTGATGAGCCTGTGGTTGAGACCCTGGTAACCACCGCCCTGGAGCTTGGCACCCAACCAGTACCAGTCGATGAGGAAGAAGGCGACGTCGAACCGGTAGACACCGTGGTGCCCATGACCGCCAACCGGCTGGTCGAGCGCGCCATCAATGACTTGCTGCAGAACCGTCGCGGGGTATTGCGCACCTGGGCCGGCCGCAGCCATACCTATTTCCCGATGATAGAAAAAACCTTTGCCGAAGAAGGAGTGCCGGACGAGCTTAAATACCTGGCCCTGCAGGAAAGCAGTTTGTACCCGACCATCCGCAGCTCGGCCGGTGCGGTTGGTTTGTGGCAGTTCATGGCAGCAACCGGCAAAGGAGAGGGCTTGCGGGTCGACCAGTGGGTGGACGAGCGACGTGATCCGGAAAAAGCCACCCGCGCCGCCGCAAGACATCTGAAAGCGCTCAACGAAAGCTACCAGAGCAGCTGGCATCTGACGCTCGCCGGCTACAACTGCAGCTATCGATGCATAACGCGCGCCGTGGAAAAAACCGGCCGCTCCATCAGTAACCCGCCTACCTTCTGGCAAATCTATCCGCACTTGCCGCAACAGACGCGCGAATTTGTCCCACGCTTCATCGCTTCTGCCCTGATCGTGTCAAACCCTGAACAGTACGGCATTTTTGTCGATGATCTCGGTCAGGAACTGGCCTATGACCTCGTAAAAGTGGAAGGCATGCTGACGCTGGATGATGCCGCCAGATTTGCAGGAACCGACCTGGCCACCATCCGCAATCTCAACCCCTCATTGCTGAAGGGCACCCTGCCGGACAGCAATGAGCCCTATGAACTGAAAATCCCGCTGGGCAGCTTCGACCATTTTGTCAGCGGCTTCAAAGCCAGACCGCCGAAAGCCGGCAAGAGTGCCGGTCTCTATGAGGTCAAAAACGGGGATACCCTCGATCGCATCGCCCGCAGCTACAAGGTCAGCGTTGACGAACTGCGGCGCATCAACAATCTGGGCAACTCTCTGCTGCACGCCAAACAGAAGCTGTTGCTGCCGGGCATAGGCTCCTCCAGGGAAGTCCGCCTGCTCAGTCAAAACCGCGAATTCGTGGCTTATGGTGAAAACGATTTCAAACCGATCAGGCTGGGCGAGGAATTCCAGCTGGTGCGCCAATCCGGCTCCACCGAACGTGAGCCGTTGATGGCTGTCAGTCTGAACAAGACCGAGCCTGACGAAGGCGCACTCAGCCTGGTGCCTACCATCTACAAGGTGCGTCCGGGCGATTCCCTGGGCAGCATTTCGCGCCGTTTTGGCATATCGATAGCCAGTATCCAGAAGGGCAACAATCTGAAGGGCATAGCCTTGCGCACTGGCCAGGAACTTACCATCCACTCGGCTGCGGAAGTATCGGCATCGGTGGTGGCTGAAGCCGCCGCTGCCGACAAGAAAAAGAGCTACGAAGTACAGCAGGGCGACAACCTGGACGGTATCGCCCGCCGGTTCAAGGTTTCAGTCGAAAACATCAAACGCTGGAACCGGCTGAGCGACAACCGCATCTTCCCCGGCATGAGCCTGCTGGTAAACTGAGCCGGCGACGTCTGTTTCCCATTATTTGCCCCGTCCCGACCCCCGCGATGCCCGAAAATGGGGCATGAGCCCGGAAACTGGAGGGCCGACCCTGTTTTGCTTGGCAAATACCCCGCCAGCCCCGTACAATCCGCGCCCTTAAACCGGTGCGCCGGTTTGACCAATTGTCTCCACCCAACCCGGAAGCTCCTATGCCCGTAGTCCGTATCAAAGAAAACGAGCCGTTTGACGTGGCTCTGCGTCGTTTCAAACGCTCCTGTGAAAAAGCCGGCGTGCTGGCTGAAGTTCGTCGTCGCGAGTTCTACGAAAAACCGACGTCGATCCGCAAGCGCAAAGCCGCTGCTGCGGTAAAACGTCATCAGAAGAAAGTGTCGCGCGATTCACGTCGTACCCAGCGCCTGTTCTGATCGCGTTCACATAATGGCCGACCATCCGATCAAAGCCCGCCTGACCGAAGCAATGAAAGATGCGATGCGGGCACGCGACAAGGATCGCCTTGGCGCGATCCGTCTGGTGCTGGCCGAGTTCAAGAAGATCGAAGTCGACGAACGTGTCGATGTCACCGACGAGCGCGCGCTCACCGTGCTCGACAAGATGGTCAAGCAGCGCCGCGACTCCATCAAGCAATATGAAGCCGGTGGCCGGCCGGAACTGGCAGCCACCGAACAGGCAGAAATCACCGTCATCCAGGAATTCCTGCCGGTAGCGCTGAGTGAGAGCGAAATCTCCGACATCATCAGTGCGGCCATCAAACAGGTCGGCGCCTCCAGCATGAAAGAAATGGGCGCGGTGATGAATATTGCCCGGCCCCAACTCATGGGCCGCGCCGACATGGGGCTGGCAAGCCAGCTCGTCAAGAAACTGCTCTCCTGAAAGGTTTTTGTTGCGGTATGCTCAACGCATGCCCGGCCTGATTCCCTCCCGCTTCATCGATGACCTGCTCAGTCGCGTCGATATCCTCGATGTGGTGGAGCCGCGTGTAAAATTGCGCAAGACCGGCAAGAACTATTCAGGTCTGTGCCCCTTTCATCAAGAAAAATCGCCTTCCTTCACGGTGCAACCCGAGAAGCAGTTCTACTACTGCTTCGGCTGCGGTGCCGGTGGCAATGCACTGGGCTTCCTGATGAATTTCGAAAATCTCGATTTCGTCGACGCCGTGGAGATGCTGGCCAAGAGCATCGGGCTCGATGTGCCGCGTGAAGATTCCGGCCATGGCAAACAGGCCGACAACCGTTATGCCGCGTTGCTGAAATTGCTGGAGGACATCAGCAATTTTTACCAGTTGCAATTGCGGCAGCATCCACAGCGGCAACGTGCGGTCGACTATCTGAAAAAGCGCGGACTGAGCGGGGAAATCGCCCGTGATTTCGGCATCGGTTATGCACCCGCCGGCTGGGACAACGTGCTGAAAGCCTTCGGCAGCGACAAGGAAAAACAGAAGTTGCTGATGGAAGCCGGCATGCTGATTGAAAATCCTGACAACCAGCGCAACCCGCTCTATGACCGCTTCCGTGATCGCATCATGTATCCGATCCGCGATTCGCGCGGCCGTGTCATCGGCTTCGGTGGCCGCGTGCTGGGTGACGACAAACCCAAATACCTGAATTCGCCGGAAACGCCGGTATTCCGCAAAGGTGAAGAACTGTACGGTCTTTATGAGGCGCGCAAGAAAGTTCGCAATCCCGACCGCTTCCTGGTGGTTGAAGGCTACATGGATGTGATCGCACTGGCGCAAAACGGCATCCATTACAGCGTGGCAACGCTCGGCACGGCCACCAGCGCGTCGCATCTGCGGGTTCTGTACAAGCTGGTGCCGGAAGTGGTGTTCTGTTTTGACGGCGACAATGCCGGTCGCGAGGCCGCCTGGCGCGCGGTGCAGCAGATATTGCCGTTGATGGAAGATGGCCGCAGTGCCCGCTTCCTGTTCCTGCCGGAAGGCCAGGATCCCGACACCCAGGTGCGCAGCATCGGTGCCGCCGCGTTCGAGGCCAGCCTCGGCAAGGCCACGCGGCTGGCCGATTTCTTTTTCGACACGCTCTGTGCCCGTACCGACCTGACTTCACTGGAAGGCAAGGCCCAGCTCAGTAAAATGGCCCAGCCGTTTCTGGAAAAACTTCCCAAAGGCATCTATCGGCAATTGATGTTCGACCAGCTCGGGCAGTTGACCGGAGTCAGGGTCGGCAGCCCAAACCAGAATTCCTCCCAGCCAGCACCACCGGCACCGCCGGCTTACGCCCCGCCCCGGCAGTCTTTCGGCCGGCCCCCAGCCAGAAATTCGCGGCCGCGGGTGGAATGGTCGCCCTGCATGCGCATGGTGAACCTGCTGATCCGCAAGCCGGACATCATTGCCGAGGTGGCGATTCCGGACGAACTGGGTGAAATCCGTGATCCGGACATGGATTTGCTGCTGAAAGTCATCGAACTGGCCAAGGCGTGGCCCAGCAGCAACACCGGCGAGCTGATGAGCCGCATCTATGCCACTTCCTACGGCAGCCAGCTCACCGAACTGTTTGGCAAGGAACATATCACCCCCACCGAAGGCATGCTGGAGGAGTTCAAGGACATCCTGCAGCGGCTGCTTGAGCAGTATCACACCCTCAAAGCCCGTCGCAGCATGCTCGAATCACTGCGCCAACGGCATACGGAAGACGATCCGGGCGCATCCGGTCAACCTCCTGACGCCTGAGTCGTTAAAGTAGGGGGGGATGAATTTATGCAGGCGCAATCACGCAGTGCCCCATATCTTGACTGGTCAGCAAGTGATAATTTGGCTAAAATGCGCGGCTATTTTCTTCCCTCGCAGCCAGGCCAACCCAGTCCAGGCAACCACTCAACGTTTACATACCGGTAAGCAGAAGACCTATGAGCGATAACACGACCCATCAATCCAGTCTTAAAGCGTTGATTGCCAAAGGCAAGGAACAGAACTACCTGACTTATGCCGAGGTAAACGACCACCTGCCGGAAACCATTTCCGACCCGGACCAGGTTGAAGACATCATCCAGATGATCGACGACATGGGCATCAAGGTTTATGAAACCGCCCCTGACGCCGACCAGCTGGCACTGATCGAAAACAACGACGCCACTGATGAACTCGCCGCCGCCGAAGCCGCTGCCGCCCTGGCCGCCGTGGAAAACGAAGCCGGCCGCACCACCGACCCGGTGCGCATGTACATGCGCGAGATGGGTACGGTGGAACTGCTGACCCGCACCGGCGAGATCGCGATTGCCAAACGCATTGAAGAAGGCCTGCGCGAGCTGATGGCCGCGATGGCCTCCTTCCCGGGCACCGTCGAAATGGTGCTGAAGGAATTTGCGCTGGTCGAGAAGGAAGGCAAACGCCTCGGCGACATCATCGTCGGCTATCTCGACACCAACGATGAAGTGGCAGTCGAACCGGAAGAAGTGGTCGCTACCGATGATGTGGTGGCCGCCGTTGACGAAGAAGAAGAGGAAGCCCCCGCTGCCGCCGGCGCTGGTGCGATTGTCGAAGAGGAAGAAGAAGCGCCCACCGGTCCGGATCCGGAAGTGGCCAAGGAACGTTTTGGTGAACTGGGCAAACAGCTCAAAGCCACCGAGCGCGCGCTGAAAAAATACGGCCGTCTGGATCCCAAAGGCCAGGAAGCGCTGGAAAAACTCGGCGAAGTTTTCAAATACTTCAAATTGTCACCGCGCCAGTTCGATCCGCTGCTTGCCAATGTGCGTTTGCAGCTGAACCGTATCCGCCGCCATGAGAAAAACATCATGACGCTGTGCGTGAAGAGCGGAAAGATGCCGCGCAGCATTTTCATGAAGAGCTTCCCCGGCAACGAAGTGAACCTGAAGTGGATCGACAATCACCTGCGTCGCAAACCCTATTCGGAAACGCTGGGCAAATCCAAAATCGAAGTACTGCGCGCCCAGCGCAAGATGCAGATCATCGAGGAAGAAACCGGCCTCACCATCGCCGAGATCAAGGAGATCAACCGCCGCATGTCGATCGGCGAAGCCAAGTCGCGTCGCGCCAAGAAAGACATGGTGGAAGCAAATTTGCGTCTGGTGATTTCGATTGCCAAGAAATACACCAACCGCGGCCTGCAGTTCCTCGATCTGATCCAGGAAGGCAACATCGGCTTGATGAAGGCCGTCGACAAGTTCGAATACCGTCGCGGTTTCAAATTCTCCACCTACGCCACCTGGTGGATTCGTCAGGCCATCACGCGCTCCATCGCTGACCAGGCCCGTACCATCCGCATTCCGGAGCACATGATCGAAACCATCAACAAGCTCAACCGCATTTCGCGCCAGATGCTGCACGAAAAAGGCCGCGAACCCACTCCGGAAGAACTGGGTCAGCGCATGGACCTGAGTGAAGACAAGATCCGCAAAGTGCTGAAGATTGCCAAAGAGCCAATCTCGATGGAAACGCCGATCGGCGACGATGAAGATTCACATCTGGGCGATTTCATCGAAGATTCCAGCATCGATTCACCAGTGGATTCGTCGATGGAAGAAGGCCTGCGTGAAGCCACCCGCGAAGTGCTGGCCGGCCTCACCGCGCGCGAAGCCAAGGTACTGCGCATGCGTTTCGGCATCGACATGAACACCGACCACACGCTGGAAGAAGTCGGCAAGCAGTTCGACGTCACCCGCGAACGCATCCGCCAGATCGAAGCCAA
>CAILUG010000004.1 GCA_903837345.1 uncultured Gammaproteobacteria bacterium
CCGAACCCTGCCCCCGCCAGCGGCTCCGGACATCTGAGCGTGTTCATTTTTGGCCTGAAGAATTACGCGCTTAACCCGGAAGAGGGCTTCTCCATGAAGATGGAGGGGACCTCTGCGGCCAGGGATGGCCGCAGGGAGCTACAGGGACGTACTTGTGCGTGTCCCCGTAATCTTCATGGAGAAGCCCGACTACACTTAAAATTACAGAGACACTATTGACAGAAACACCCTCAAAACCAGCGGTCAAGGTTTACTCAGGCTATGACGACAAGGATAATGGCCCCCGTTTTTCCCCCAGAAGGATAGCTCTCGTGGTCAGACCCAATATTGATGAAGGCTTTTTCAGTGACTGGAAACAGCGTGAAGCCCTGGCTCAGGAAATGGTGCCTGTGCTGGGTCGGTTGGAGAACCAGAAAGGCGTGCAGGTGTTCCTCTATGGTCGCGCGCTCAGCAACCGCTCAGTGGCCAAGATCATGCTGGCCCATCGTCGCGTGCGCCAGATGGCCCGCAATGAATTGTCGGAATTTGAAAGTCATCCGGTGCTGATGGCGTTCGCCAAACTGAATCTGTGTCCGTCGCAGATCGATCTCGGCAAACTGACGATTGGCTACATGTCCCAGGCTGAAGATGGCAATGGCCTGAGTGTCGACGCCTGGGTGGCCCAGCAACTGAAACATCTGATCGACAACAATCACAAGCCCATCGACAAGCCGGTGGATGTGGTGCTGTACGGTTTCGGTCGCATCGGTCGTCTGGTAACGCGGTTGCTGCTGGAAAATACCGGCAACGGTGGCGTCATGCGTCTGCGCGCCGTGGTTGTGCGCAAAGGCAAGGAAGGCGATCTGCTCAAACGCGTCAATCTGTTGCGCAACGATTCGATCCATGGCGCGTTTGAAGGCACGGTGCGTATCGATGAACCCAACAGCCGCATCATCGCCAATGGCAACATTATTCACTTCATTGATTCGGATGCGCCCGACACCATTGACTACACCCAGTACGGCATCAACGATGCACTGGTGATCGACAACACAGGCAAGTGGCGCGATGAAGCCTGCCTGTCACTGCATCTGAAATCCAAAGGCGTCAGCAAGGTCATGCTGACGGCACCCGGCAAGGGCAATCTGAAAAACGTCGTGTGCGGCATCAACCATGACAAGATCACTGCCACCGACAAAATCATCACGGCGGCATCCTGCACCACCAACGCAATTGCCCCGGTACTGAAACTGATCAACGATCGCTGGGGCATTGTGCATGGCCATGTTGAAACCGTGCATGCCTATACCAACGACCAGAACCTGATCGACAACTATCACAAGGCTGATCGTCGCGGCCGCAGCGCTGCACTCAACATGGTGCTGACCGAAACCGGAGCCGCCAAGGCAGTTGCCAAGGCGGTGCCGGAACTGGACGGCAAGCTTACCGGCAATGCAGTGCGGGTACCGGTTGCCGATGTTTCGATGGCCATACTCAATCTGACTCTGGTCACCACCTGCTCGAAGGAAGACATCAACGAATATCTGCGCATGATTGCACTGCATTCGCCGTTGCAGAACCAGATCGGATACACCGAATCCCCGGATGCGGTTTCCAGTGATTTCATCGGTTCACGGGAAGCGGCGATACTGGATGCAACTGCCACCATCAGCAATGGCAAGAACCTGGTGCTCTACCTCTGGTATGACAACGAGTTCGGCTACAGCAACCAGGTGGTACGCATGGTGGCGAAGATGGCAGGTGTCAATCACCTGACCTATCCCGAAAACGAATCGATGGCGAGCTAGGCAGTGATGCGCTGATGCGCGAATTTATACGGTCCCATTACAGGAAAGCGCTCACGGTGGCAGCCGTGGGCGCTTTTTTGTGGCTGATCGTTTACCAGCGGCAGGCAGCCGCGCCAGTGGTAGAGGAGTTGTCCGGCCAGACCATGGGTACCGGCTGGCATGTGCAAGTTGTAGTTGACGCGGCGCACAAGGACAAACTGGCAGATGCGGGTGCTGCGATTAACGCTGCACTGCTGCGTCTCGACAAAGGCATCTTTTCCACCTACGCCGCCGACTCGGAACTGTCCAGACTCAATGTTGCTGCAGTCGGCAAGCCGCAACCGGTGTCGCGTGAATTGCTGGAAGTGTTGTTGCTGGCCCGCACCATCAACACGCAAAGCTACGGCACTTTCGATGTGACTGTAGGCGGGCTTGTGAATCTGTGGGGGTTCGGCCCATCGCCGCAGAATGGCGTGCCCGATGACAAGGCAATAGCGGCGGCCATGAAGCACCTGGGCGCTGACCAATATGATGTGGATGCCCGCGCCGGCACCATTACCCGTTTGGCTGACATCACCATTGATTTGTCTGCCATCGCCAAAGGCTATGCTGTCGACAAGGTGGGGGAGTTGTTGCAAGCTGCCGGCTTCAGTAATTATCTGGTGGAAATCGGTGGCGAAGTGCGGGTACAGGGTTGGCGGCAGCCGGACCAGAGCTGGGTGATTGCCATAGAAACTCCCGGCACCGGCCCGCGCACCCCCATTGCCCGCCTTGACAGTCACGGCGAATCGTTCGGTGTGGCTGATTCAGGGGATTACCGCAATTTCTTTGAAAAGGACGGCAAACGCTATTCGCATGAGATCGATCCGCACAGCGGCCGCCCGGTCGACCACACACTCACGGCAGTAACAGTGTTGGCCGGCACCGTGGCCGAAGCCGATGCCTGGGCCACGGCCATGATGGTGCTGGGGCCGGAAGCAGGTCCCTTGCTGGCTGAAAAACGCGGGATGTCTGTCTATTTTATAATCCGCAAGGATGATGGCTTTGAGACCCGCCATACTCCCGGATTTGAACCCTATCTGGTGACTGAAGCAGTCAAGCATTGACGAGGAACCTGGCAATGGCCAAACACAGTTTCGATCTGATCGTCATCGGCAGCGGTCCTGCCGGCGAAAGTGCGGCGATGAATGCTGTCAAGCACGGTCACAAAGTGGCGATGATCAGTGACAAGCCGCGCCCGGGTGGCAACTGCACTTTTCTGGGCACGATTCCATCCAAGGCCTTGCGTCATGGCGTCAAGCAGGTGATCCAGTTCAAGACCAATGCGATGTTCCGCGAATTCGGTGATGTGCAGAAGGTCACGTTCCAGCAGCTGATGAAACATGCTGATCGCGTCGTGGAAGAGCAGGGCAACCTGCGCCACGATTTCTACCAGCGCAACCAGGTGCCGGTTTACGAAGGTGTGGCCAGTTTTGTGGATGCCCACACCCTGGAAATCCTGCAGGGTCGCGAGAAGATAAAACTGCATTCCGAATATTTCATGATCGCCACCGGCGCCCGTCCTTATCGCCCTGACAATGTTGATTTCACCCACAAGCGCGTGTTTGACAGCGACACCATCCTCAAATTGAAGCTGCAACCGCGCAAAGTCACCATCATCGGTGCCGGCGTCATCGGTTGTGAATATGCTTCCATTTTCGGCGGACTCGGTTGCAAGGTGGAGTTGATCAATCCTTCCGCCACCTTGCTGTCATTCCTCGATGTCGAGATCTCGGAAGCGCTGAGTTACCACTTGCGCAACCTGAGTGTACGTTGTCGCCACAACGAACATTTCGAACGCATGGAATACCATGATGACCACATCATTACCTACATGGAGTCCGGCAAGAAAATCAAAAGTGACATCGTGCTGTGGGCCAACGGCCGCACCGGCAATACCGACAAGCTCAACCTGTCGGCGGTCGAGCTGGCCGCCAACAGCCGCGGTCAACTGACGGTCAACGACCACTACCAGACCACCACGCCGAATATCTATGCGGCCGGTGATGTGATCGGCTGGCCGGCACTGGCCAGTGCCGCTTACGACCAGGGCCGTGCTGCCACCAATGCCATTTTTGATCCGGAAGCCTTCACCGCGCTGGAAGACATTCCCAACGGTATCTATACAATTCCTGAAATCAGCACCATCGGCCTGAACGAAAAGGAGCTGACCGAGAAGAAAATTCCATATGAAGTGGGCAAGGCGTTTTTCCGCAACATCGCCCGTGCCCAGATTACCGGCGACGAAGTGGGCATGCTCAAGATCATTTTCCATTTTGACACGCTGGAAATCCTCGGCATCCACTGTTTCGGTGACCAGGCCTCGGAAATCGTCCATATCGGCCAGGCCATCATGAAGCAGCAAGGCAGCGCCAATTCGTTGCGCTATTTCCTCAATACCACTTTCAATTACCCCACAATGGCGGAGGCATACAAGGTTGCGGCCCTCGATGGCATCAACCGCGTTTTTTAAGGGGAAATTACTTGAAGAGCGGGTGTTGAAAGTGTAAATTTCTCTTCCGTTTTGAAGCAGGCAGCAGTTTGTTTTTGCAGCCTGGTAAACGACCCGTCGGACGCCTCGTTGTTCTGCCTCAATTCTTGCAAATTTCAATTTTTAGCCCCGGCTGGATTGGGGAAATCAGACACCGATAACAGGAAACAGGCGTGAATATCGACCTTTGGCCTTTACTGATCTACACATTGATTGTGGTTGTCCTGGTGCCCGGACTTTTGGTGGTTTCGTCGCTGCTGGGCCAGCGTCGTCAGGATCACGCCACCCATGACGTCTACGAGTCGGGTGTGGTTTCCACCGGCTCGGCCCAGCTGAAGATCGCCGTCCCGTTCTACCTCACCGCGATACTTTTCATCATTTTCGATCTGGAAGCCGCCTTTCTGGTGGCCTGGGCCATTTCGATCCGTGAGAGTGGCTGGCTTGGCTATACGGAAGTCTTCGTCTTCATCTTCATACTGCTCGCCGGCTTGCTCTATCTGTGGAAGTCCGGCGCACTCGAATGGCGCACGCTGCGCCAGCAGCGTGATCTCGCCAACCTTGCCGGCGAAGGCGGGGTAGTCAATGTCGGTGCAAGAGCTGCCGCAGCCAAAGAATCTCATCACGATCACCACGACGATCACGGCCATGATGCGCATCAGGCCGGTCATGGGGGAGCACACCACTAATGAGTTGGGAACTGGTTAAACCTGAAGATACGTATTCAGCAAGTCCTGGCATGAACCAGTTTGATGACTATATTCGCAAGAATGTGGTCATGACGACGCTGGAAGACATGCTGGCCTGGAGCCGCAAGAATTCACTGTGGCCGTTCAACTTCGGCCTGTCATGCTGTTACGTGGAAGCCGCGACAGCGATTTCCAGTCGTCACGACATCGCCCGGTTCGGTGCGGAAGTGTTCCGTGCCACGCCACGCCAGGCCGACATGATCATCATTGCCGGCACCGTGTTCCGCAAAATGGCACCGGTGGTGCAGCGCCTATATGAACAGATGATGGAACCCAAATATGTAATCTGCATGGGTTCCTGCGCCAACTCCGGCGGCATGTATGACATTTACTCGGTAGTGCAGGGCGTCGACAAATTCCTGCCGGTGGATGTGTATGTCTCCGGCTGTCCGCCGCGTCCGGAAGCGCTGCTGCAAGGTTTGAACCTGTTGCAGGATTCCATCGGCAAGCAACGTCGCCCGGTCAGCTGGGTCATCAATGATCAGGGCATCCATATGCGCGAGAAGAATGTAGTGCAGCGTATTGCCAGGCATGACGCACGCATTGCGGCTACTGAACTGCGCAGTCCGGACGAGGTATGAGCATGAACGCCGCTGCCAATACCGCCAATGCCGAACTGCCTGCCGTAATCAAGGCACTCTACGAAAAATTCGGTGAATCTGCTTTCGTTCGCCAACATACTGCTGAAGGCATGCCCACACTGTGGACAGGTCGCGACAAGGTGCTGGCAGTACTGCGCTATCTGCGCGACGAACATCGTCCGCGCTATGAAATGCTGCTGGATGTGACAGCGATTGACGAGCGTACCCGCATCAATCGTCAGGGTCAGCCCGCCAGCGACTTCACTGTGGTTTATCACCCGACTTCGTTCTCCGGCAACTGTGACATCCGCATCAAGGTCGCACTGCAGATGAACGATCTCAACATGCCGACCGCGATTCCGCTGTGGTCCAGTGCCAACTGGCAGGAACGCGAAATCTGGGATCTGTTCGGCATTGTGTTTACCGGCCATCCCAATCTGAGCCGCATCCTGTGTCCGCCCACCTGGAAGGGTCATGCGCTGCGCAAGGACCATCCTGCACGCGCTACCGAGATGGAACCTTACCGCATGAGCGACGAGATCCAGGATCGCGAACAGGAAGCCTTGCGCTTCAAACCGGAAGAGTGGGGCCTGACCCGCAAATCCGAAAACTCCGAATTCATGTTCCTCAATTTCGGGCCCAACCATCCGGCGGCACACGGTGTAATCCGTTTCGCGTTGCAGCTTGATGGTGAAAACGTGCTGGATGTGGTGCCGGATGTCGGTTATCACCATCGCGGTGCCGAGAAGATGGCCGAGCGCCAGACCTGGCACACTTTCATTCCCTACACCGACCGTATCGATTATCTCGGTGGCGTGATGAACAACCTGCCTTATGTAATGGCAGTGGAGAAGATGGCCGGGATCAAAGTGCCGCAGCGCGTGGAAGTCATTCGCGTGATGCTGGCCGAGTTTTTCCGCATCTGCTCACATCTGTTGTTCTACGGCACCTGGGCAGTCGACCTGGGCCAGTTGTCGCCGTTGTTCTATTGTTTCGTGGATCGTGAAAAAGCCTTCAACATCATTGAATCCATCACCGGTGCCCGCATGCATCCGGGTTGGTTCCGCATCGGTGGTGTGGCGCAGGACCTGCCGAAAGGCTGGGACAAGCTGATCCGCGAATTTGTCGATTATTTCCCTGCGCGTCTGGCCGAATATGACAAGATGGTGATGGCCAACAGCATGATCCGCCAGCGTACGCGTGGTGTCGGCGTGATCGACACCGCCGGTGCTTTCGACTGGGCGATGACCGGCCCGGCCTTGCGCGCCACCGGTCTGGAGTGGGATTACCGCAAACAACGTCCTTACAGCGGTTACGAGAATTTCGAATTTGAAGTGCCGATTGGCGTCAACGGCGACTGTTATGACCGTGCGGCCGTGCGTGTGGAAGAAATGCGCCAGAGCTGCCGCATCATCAAGCAGTGTCTGGAAAACATGCCGGAAGGGCCATACAAGGCCGATCATCCGCTGACCACGCCGCCGATAAAGGAGAAGAGCAAGCTCGACATCGAAACCCTGATCAACCACTTCCTCAGCGTCAGTTGGGGGCCGGTGATGGATCCGACCGAAGTGACGATGACGATCGAAGCTACCAAAGGCCTGAACATGTACTACCTGATCAACGACGGTGGTATTGGCTCCTATCGCACCCGCATTCGCACGCCATCGTTCATCCACATCCAGGCCATTCCGTTCCTGAGCCGTGGACTGATGCTGGCTGACTTCACGGCAGTGGTCGCCACCACTGACTTCGTGATGGCGGATGTGGATCGTTAAGCAGCACGATTGCGGCAAGCAACAAGATTCAAGAGAACCAGTATGAGCAACCTGATCGCCAGCACAGCACCGAAAGCGCGGCAACTGACGCACGAAGAAATTCATGACATCGAGCATGAAAAGACGCATTACCCCTATGCGCAGGCGGTGGGTCTGGAAGCGCTCAAGATCGTGCAGAAATACCAGGGCTGGGTCAGCGACGAGAGTTTGCTCGCAGTGGCTGAATACCTGAAGCTGCCACCAGACGAGCTGGAAGGTGTGGCAACTTTCTTCAACATGATTTTCCGTCGCCCGGTGGGCAAACATGTGATCCTGCTGTGCGACAGTGTGGCTTGCTGGATGCTTGGCTGTGACAATCTCAAGGCCCATATCAGCAGCAAACTCGGCATCGATTACGGCCAGACCACTGCCGACAACCAGTTCACGCTGATTCCGGTGCCTTGCCTCGGCGACTGTGACAAAGCACCAACGATGATGGTGGGTGACAAGACCTATCGCAATCTGACCCCGGCCAGGATTGATGCCATCCTTGCTGAATGCAAGGCACACGGCTAGTGCTGTGGCATGCTGCTATAAAGAGACCTGAGCGATGACTCTTACCAACAAACCCCTTACCAAGAATATTGAAATCGGTCGTGCACCGTTCAATTTCGCGCAGTACCAGGCCGCTGGCGGTTATCAGAGCGTGGCCAGGGCGTTGACATACAAACCGCGCGACCTGATGAAGCTGGTGCAGGATTCCGGCCTCGGTGGCCGTGGTGGTGCCGGTTTCAATACCGGTTTGAAGTGGAGTTTCATTCCCGAGCCCGATGGTGGTCCGCGTTATCTGGTCGTCAACGCCGACGAAATGGAACCTGGCACTTTCAAAGACCGTTTGCTGATGGAGCACGATCCGCATCTGTTGATTGAAGGCATGATCACTGCCTCCATCGCTCTGCAAGCCACCATGGCCTACATCTTCCTGCGCGGTGAATACAAGGAAGCGGAGCACGCGCTGTTGCAGGCGATCAAGGAAGCCTATGCTGCGGGTGTGCTGGGCAAGAACATCCAGGGTTCAACATTCAGTCTCGACATGGCGCTGCATACTTCGGCCGGTCGCTATATCTGTGGTGAAGAAACCGCGCTGATCAATGCGCTCGAAGGCAAGCGTGCCAATCCGCGTTTCAAGCCGCCATTCCCGCAGGTCAGTGGACTGTGGGGGCGTCCGACCCTGGTCAACAATGTGGAAACCATCTGCAACATTCCGGGCATCGTTACCAATGGCGTGGAGTGGTTCAAGGGTCTGGGCATCAACGGCCAGTTTGGTACCCGCATCAGCGGTGTCAGTGGTCGCGTGAAGAAGCCGGGTTGCTGGGAAATGCCGGTAGGCACCACGTTCCGCACCTTGTTCGAAGACTATGCCGGTGGCATGCAGGACGGTTACCAGCTGAAGGCATTTCTGCCCGGCGGTGGCTCCACCGATTTCCTGATGCCAGAGCATCTGGATCTGCCGATGATCCCCGGCGATGTCGCCAAGGCCGGCAGCCGTCTCGGCACCTCGTTGATCATGGTGCTGGATGACAAGACCTGCCCGGTGGGCTGCATCCATAACCTGATCAAATTCTTCGCGCATGAAAGCTGTGGCTGGTGCACACCTTGCCGGGATGGCTTGCCGTGGAGCGAGCACATGCTGGTGAAACTGGAAAATGGTGAAGGCTCGCTGAAAGACATTGAGATACTCAAAGAGATGTGCGGCTACATGGCTCCCGGCAATACCTTCTGCGCGCTGGCACCTGGCGCTGCCGAGCCGTTGCAAAGTGGCCTCAAGTACTTCCACGACGAGTTCGTCGAACACGTAAACCATGGTTGCAAGTACAAACAGCATTGAGAATTTACTTTAACTTTATGTTTTAGATATGTTTTATAACTAACTGATATTTATAAGTTAAGTATATAAATTTAGGCGGATTGAAAATGGCTAAAATCACCGTTGATGGCAAGGTCTTTGAAGTAGACCCCAACAACAACCTGTTACAGGAACTCCTGTCGCACAAACAGGATTTGCCGTATTTCTGCTGGCACCCGAGCATGGGTTCGGTCGGCTCCTGCCGTCAGTGCGCAGTGATCGAATACGCCAACGACGACGATCAACGTGGCCGCCAGGTGATGGCTTGCATGACCTCGCCGCGTGAAGGCGCCCGTTATTCGATGGACAAGGCCCACCAGTTCCGTGCGCAGGCGATTGAAAGCATCATGACCAGCCATCCGCATGACTGCCCGGTGTGTGAAGAAGGCGGTGAATGCCATCTGCAGGACATGACAGTAATGTCCGGCCATACCTATCGCCGCTACGATGGCAAGAAATCGACCCACAACAACCAGAATCTTGGCCCTTTCATCGGCCACGAAATGAACCGCTGCATCACTTGCTACCGCTGCGTGCGTTACTACAAGGATTATGCAGGCGGCACCGACTTCAGTGTGCAGGCTTCCCACAACCACACCTACTTTGGCCGTTTCCAGGATGGCTCGCTTGAAAGCGAGTTCAGCGGCAACCTGGCAGAAGTGTGTCCCACCGGCGTGTTCACCGACAAGGTGTTCAGCAAGGTTTACAGCCGCAAATGGGATCTGCAGAGTTCGCCTTCGGTGTGTGCCGCCTGTGGTGTTGGTTGCAACATCAACCCCGGCGAGCGTTATGGCACCTTGCGTCGCGTGGTAAACCGCTTCAACGATGAAGTGAACGGTTATTTCCTGTGCGACAAAGGCCGTTTCGGTACTGGCTATGTCAACAGTGCCCAACGCATAAGCGTCAACATGAGCCGCAGTGCGCATGATGCGCGTCCTTCCGA
The DNA here is from genome assembly GCA_903837345.1 of uncultured Gammaproteobacteria bacterium. Lineage (GTDB taxonomy): Bacteria > Pseudomonadota > Gammaproteobacteria > Pseudomonadales > Pseudohongiellaceae > CAILUG01. The sequence goes on from CAILUG010000004.1 coordinate 10,227, forward strand.
AATCACACCAGTTGATGCCAAAGCCAAACTGCTGGCCATGAAAGGCAATGCCATCGGCATCGGTTCGCCGCGCGCATCACTGGAAGCCAATTACGCTCTGCGCGCGCTGGTGGGCAAAGACAATTTCTATGCTGGTGTTTCCGATGTTGAATTCGGTTTGCTGAACCAGGTGATCGATATTTACCAGAACCGTCCTGTGCATATCGCTTCTATCAAGGACATTGAGAAGTGCGATGCAATACTGGTACTGGGTGAAGACGTTACCAACACCGCCGCCCGTATTGCGCTGGCGCTGCGCCAGTCGGTGAAAAACATCGGCAAGGAAATGGCTGCCCGTATCAAACTGCCCATGTGGCAGGATGCCGCCATCCGCACACTGGCCATGGACAAGAAGAGTCCGCTCTACATCCTGAGCAGCCATGCCACCCGTCTCGACGACATCGCCAGACAAGTCCATATCGGCAGCGCAGCCGACAGCGCCCGCATCGCCTTTGCAGTTGCGCATGTACTCGACAGTTCAGCGCCGGCAGTCACCGGCCTGAGCGACGCGGAGATGGCATTGGTCAACAGCATCGCCACCGATCTGAAAGCGGCGAAGCATCCCCTGGTAGTCAGCGGCACCAGCAGTCTCGAACCGGCTTTGTTGAATGCAGCTGCCAACATCGCCACTGCACTCGGCAACGGCGACCAACGCGGCAATCTGGCACTGTGTGTGCCGGAAGCCAACAGCCTGGGTTTGATGTTGTTGATGGATGGCAGCCAGAACTCACTGGGCAAAGCCATGCAGAGTGGAGCCCGGCAAGCCATCGTGCTGGAAAACGATCTCTATCGACGTGCACCCAGTGCGACAGTAGACAGTTTCCTCAGCGGCCTGCAACAACTGGCTGTGCTTGATCATTTGCAGCACCGCACTGGCGAAGCTGCCAATCTGGTGCTGGCCTCCGGCACCTTCGCGGAAACCACCGGTACCTTTGTCAACTACGAAGGCCGTGCCCAGCATTTCTACGCTACCTTCAAGCCGGTTGCGGCAATCCAGTCGAGCGCCAAATGGCTGTGCGACAGCGAATTCGGTAACGAGCCGCGCATTCACATCCTGACCGGTGGCGCTGCCGCTATCCTGCCCAATGGTTATAAATTGCAGAAACTGACGCCGGGTGCCGACTGGACCTTTGCCGGTCAACGCGCGCCACGCCAGCATCATCGCTACAGCGGTCGCACTGTGATGCGTGCGCATCTGAACGTGCATGAGCCGAAGCAGGAGCAGGATGAAGACGGCCTGATGAATTACTCGATGGAAGGCGTACCGGCTACCAAGGATGCCACCATCTTCAACTCACCGTGGGCGCCAGGCTGGAATTCCAACCAGAGTTTGTTCAAGTTCCAGAAATCAGCCGGCGGTGAATTGAAACAGGGTAGCCATGGCGAGCGTCTGTTTGATGAGAACACGGGTGCCAAAGCCTGGTATGCGGCGGTTGTGCAGCAAGCAGCCATCAGCGGTTTCGCACAGTTCCCGATTTATCACCTGTTTGGCAGCGAAGAGCTGACAGCCCAGAGTGAAGCCATCCAGGCCAAGGCCACAGGCGCCTATGTCGCATTGAATCCGGCCGATGTTGCCAGGCTGGGCCTGGGCGCCAGCGACGGCGTGCAGGTGCAGCACAATGGCGCTGTGCCTTATCTGGCGCGCGCATCTATAACGCCGGGCACGGTCGGAATCAGCGTTGGTCTCCATGGACTGAATTACCAGAACATGACAACAGCCGGCGTCAGTCTGAACAAGGCGGCCAACTGGCAGAATCCGAAGGACTGGCGTGCCAGCAACATCATTGTCAGCGATGCCGGCAGCAGTTCTGCCTATGGCCGCGGCACCCAAGGCTAACCAGGAGACAGACACCATGTTTGAATTTGTCGTCGGTTCTCCCCTCAACATTGTGCTGATTCTTGGCGCAGTGCTGGTAGCTGCTGCGCTGCTGATCTGGGTAGAGCGCCGTGTGCTGGGTTTCCTCAACGAACGTCTGGGCCCCAACCGGGTCGGCCCCTGGGGTATCGCGCAGTCGCTGGCTGACGTGGGCAAACTGATCACCAAGGAAGACTGGGTGCCACCGTTTGCCGACAAACTGCCGTTTATCGTGGCGCCCATCATAGTGCCAGTGGTGATGCTGCTGAGTTTTGCGGTGATACCCATTGCACCTGGTGTCGGCATCATGGATCTGAACATAGGGTTGTTGTGGGTATTGGCCATGGCCGGCCTCGGTTCCTACTCGGCAATGCTGGGTGGTCTGGCTTCCAACAACAAGTTCTCGCTGCTGGGCGGTTTGCGTGCAGCCGGACAGATGATCAGCTATGAAGTGTTCATGGGTATTTCCATACTCGGCATTGTCATTCTCAGCGACAGTTTCAACCTGCGCGAGATCGTCGAGGCGCAGCACAAACACGGCTGGTTCGTATTCCCGCAGTTCATCGGCTTCATCGTATTCGTGATCGCCGGTCTGGCTGAAACCAAGCGCTGGCCGTTTGACCTGGCGGAAGGCGAGTCGGAAATCATTTCCGGTTTCAACACCGAATATTCCGGCATGAAGTTCGGCCTGTTCTTTGTGGGTGAATACATCGGCATGCTGTTGCTGTCTGCGCTGATACCGGTGTTGTTTTTCGGCGGCTGGTATGCACCGTTCGGGCTGGAACTGCCCAATGCGATAATTTCCGGCATTTTCTGGATGTGTGCGAAAACCGGCTGCTGGATCTTCTTCTTCATTCTGGTACGTGCAGCGCTGGTGCGTCCTCGCTATGACCAATTGATGAACTACGGCTGGCTGGTGATGCTGCCACTGTCGTTGCTCAACCTGCTGGTAACGGGTGCTGTTGTGCTGGCCCAGGGGAACTAGGACATGATCAATTTCTTGTGCAAACAACTTTACATAATCTGGTCACAGCTGGTCACGCTGTGGCTGGTGTTCACCCATATTTTCAAGAAGGCCGACACGGTCGAGTATCCCGACCAGATGCCATACATGTTTCCGCGCTGGCGCGGCCGCATCATCCTCAGCCGCGATCCTGACGGTGAAGAACGCTGTGTTGCCTGCAACCTGTGTGCAGTGGCTTGTCCGGTTGACTGCATTGCATTGCAGAAAACCGAAGACGAGAACGGCCGCTGGTATCCGGAATTTTTCCGCATCAATTTCTCGCGTTGCATCATGTGCGGTTTCTGCGAAGAAGCCTGCCCGACCCACGCCATCCAGCTGACACCGGATTTTGAAATGGCCGAGTACGTGCGCCAGGACATGGTGTGGGAGAAGGAAGACATGCTGATCAGCGGCACCGGCAAATACCACGACTACAACTTCTACAAGATCGCCGGCAAGGCCATCGGCGGCAAGGGCAAGGGCGAAGCCCGCAATGAGCTGCCACCGATTGACCGCAGGAGTCTGTTGCCATGAATCTGCTTTTTTACATTGCTGCCGTGGTGAGCGTGCTGTCCACGCTGATTGCGATTACCCGCGTCAACGTCACCCATGCATTGCTGTATTTCATCCTGTCACTGATTTCGCTGGCGACCATTTTCTACACGATAGGCGCACACTTCGCCGCTGTGCTGGAAGTAATCGTCTATGCCGGCGCCATCATGGTGATGTATGTGTTCGTCGCAATGATGCTGAATCTTGGCCACGCCACCATCGATCAGGAACGCGCCTGGCTCAAGCCAACCATCTGGATCGGGCCTTCGCTGATGGCGGCACCGCTGCTGGCGGCGTTGGTGTTTGTATTGTTGAAGGACACCAGTGCCGCTGAAATGGGCCATACCGTCACAGCGGCCAAGCAGGTGGGTATCGCGCTGTTCGGACCGTATGTACTGGCGGTGGAGCTGGCCTCGATGCTGCTGCTGGCCGGTCTGGTCGGTGCCTATCATCTGGCCCGCAAATAACGCAACTCACCACAAAGAATCGCATCCATGATAATGCCAACCGTAACAATGCAAGCAATCCCGATGGAGCACGGCCTGATTCTGGCCGCGATCCTGTTCGTGCTCGGACTGATCGGTGTGCTCACTCGCCGCAACATGGTATTCGTGCTGATGTCGCTCGAGATCATGCTTAATGCGGCAGCGCTGGCATTCATTGCTGCCGGTGCCCGCTGGGGCCAGCCTGACGGCCAGATCATGTTCCTGATGATCATCAGTCTGGCGGCTGCCGAAGTGGCAGTAGGATTGGCGCTGGTGCTGCAGATGTTTCAACGCTTCAAGACTCTGGATCTCGATGTCTTGAGCAAGATGAAAGGCTAGGGGAGAACACGCATGCTGGATTTACTGTGGTTGGTACCAACCATCCCCCTGATCGGATTCCTGATCCTTACCTTCACGCAAGGCAAACTGTCGGAAGTGCCGGCCGGCATCATCGGTGCCGGTTCCATCGGGTTGGCGTTTGTGATTGCGCTGCTGGCAGGGATTCAATTCATCCATTCCGACGCGCCGTTCTTTTCACAGCATTTGTGGACCTGGATGTCGGTTGGCAGCTTCAAGGCCGGTTTCAACCTGTATCTCGACGGCGTGTCGCTGGTGATGATGTTCATCATTACCGGCATCGGCTTCCTGATCCATGTCTATGCCACCGGCTACATGCACGACGATCCAAGCTTCGCGCGTTTCTTTGCCTACATGAACCTGTTTGTCGCCGCGATGCTGATTCTGGTGCTGGGTGACAACCTGTTGCTGTTGTTCATGGGCTGGGAAGGGGTGGGCCTGTGTTCCTACCTCCTGATCGGTTTCTGGTACACCGACCCTTACAACGGTTATTGCGCCCGCAAGGCCTTTGTCGTCACGCGGGTGGGTGATGCGTCGATGGCGCTGGGTTTGTTCCTGCTGTTCCAGAGTGTGGGCACGCTCAATATCCAGGACGCCATGCATATCGCGCAGGCGCAGTGGCCAACTGCTGGTGGTGGTGCCGGGCTTGCCACTGCCGTGACCTTGTTGTTGCTGGGTGGTGCCGTGGGCAAATCAGCACAGTTGCCATTGCAGACATGGTTGCCGGACGCGATGGCCGGCCCGACCCCGATCTCGGCGTTGATCCATGCAGCAACGATGGTGACGGCCGGGGTATACCTGATCGCCCGTACCCATATCCTTTATATGCTGGCGCCGGATGTGCAATATCTGGTGGGTGTAATCGGCTGCATCACGCTGCTGATGGCCGGCTTTACCGCACTGACGCAGAGCGACATCAAGAAAGTATTGGCGTTTTCGACCGTGAGCCAGATTGGCTACATGTTCCTGGCACTCGGTGTGGGAGCATGGAACAGTGCGATCTTCCACTTGATGACACATGCGTTCTTCAAGGCCCTGCTGTTCCTCACCGCCGGCTCCGTCATTCTCGGCATGCACCATGAACAGAATATTTTCAAAATGGGCGGCCTGCGCAAGGATCTGCCCTGGTGTCATTGGCTGTTCCTGATCGGCACAGTGGCGCTTGTGGCCTTGCCCGGCACATCCGGTTATTTCTCGAAAGAAGAAATCCTCGGTGCTGCGCTGGCGCACCATGAAGGTGGCTACATCCTGTGGCTGGGCGGCATAGCCGGTGCCTTCATGACCGGCCTTTACAGTTTCCGCCTGTATTTCCTGGTGTTCTGGGGCAAGAAGACCCACGACGGCCACGAAGTGATGGGCTGGAACCTGCAAGGCCCGCTGGTGCTGCTGGCCGTGCTGGCGCTGCTGGGCGGTTACATCACGATTCCGGTCGGGAAAGTGTTCCCCATGGTTGCTGAAGAAGAGCCGGCGCTGATGTATCGGGCCATCATGATCGGTCTGCCCATACTCGGCATTCTGGTGGCATGGCTGGTGTTCGTGAAAGGCGTGATCGATACCAAAAAACTCGCGGGCTCCGGCCTGGGTGCTGCACTGCACCGCTTCTGGTTCACCCAGTGGGGCATGGACTGGCTCTATGACCGCGTGTTTGTGTTTCCGTATGTGGGACTCGCCAGACTCAACAAGAGCGATTTCATCGATTCGATTTACAACGGCATCGCCAAGCTGACCCTGGTGTTGCATGGGCTGGTCAGTGATACCCAGACCGGTCAGCTGCGCTGGTATGCCCTCACGATGATCAGCGGCGTCTTGCTGCTGGTGAGCATTGGAGTATTTCTATGATTCTGGTCTGGTTGATGGTGATCCTGTTTGCCGGCGGCATCGGGGCTGCACTGGCAGAGAGCAGGGGCGCTGAACATCCGCGCGCAGTGGCGCTGACTGCAATCCTGATTGACCTGTTCCTGGTCATCCTGATGCTGGTGGCGCCTGACAGTCTCGGTCTCGGCACTGCCTCGACCGTGGCACAACTGGGTCAGCATGGCGACTGGCTGGTACTGCTGAAAGCCGAATGGATCCCGCGTTTCGGTGTCAGCTTCATCTTCGGTGTGGATGGCCTCAGCCTGATGCTGGTGGCACTCACGGTTTTCCTCGGCCTGATGGCGCTGGGTTCGGCGTGGGGCGAGGTCAAGGAGCGTACCGGCTTCTTCTATTTCAATTTGCTGTGGACACTGGCTGGCGTCATCGGGGTGTTCACCGCGCTCGACCTGTTCCTGTTCTTCTTCTTCTGGGAAGTGATGCTGATCCCGATGTATTTCATCATTGCGATCTGGGGCCACGAGAACAAGCACTATGCGGCCATGAAGTTCTTCATCTTCACGCAGGTGAGTGGCTTGTTGATGCTGCTTGCTATCCTGATGCTGGTGTATTTCCACTACAGCACCACCAATGTGCTGACCTTCAATTATTTCCAGCTGCTTGGCACCAAATTGCCGGCCAACGTTGCCACCTGGGTGATGCTGGGTTTCTTTGTGGCCTTTGCCACCAAGTTGCCAGCGGTGCCGTTCCACAACTGGTTGCCGGATGCGCATTCACAGGCGCCTACCGCCGGTTCGGTGATTCTGGCCGGTGTGCTGCTGAAAACCGGTGCTTACGGTTTGCTGCGTTTCACCGTGCCATTGTTCCCTGATGAAAGCATGGCGTTCGCGCCAGTGGCGATGACGATGGGCGTGGTCAGCATTCTTTACACCGCAATGGTGGCTTTCGCCCAGAGCGACATCAAACGCCTGATTGCCTATACCTCGGTGAGCCATATGGGCTTTGTACTGGTGGGGATTTATGCGTGGAATGCCCAGGCGGTGCAGGGTGCGGTAATGACGATGCTGGCGCACGGTTTCAGCGCAGCAGCACTCTTCATGCTGGCCGGTGGTTTGCAGCATCGCATCCATACGCGTGACATGGACAAGATGGGCGGCTTCTGGGGTGTGGCCCCCAAGCTGGCGTTCATGGCGCTGTTTTTCACCATCGCTGCGGTTGGCATGCCAGGCCTTGGCAACTTCATCGGGGAATTCCTGGTGCTGCTTGGCAGCTTCAAGGTCAACATCCTGCTGACGGGTTTTGCCACCATGGGTGTGGTGGTGGCGGCGGTTTACTCGCTGATCGTCATCCAGAAAGTTTTCCACGGCAAAAACAAGAACAACTACACCATGGCTGATCTGAGCGCAGTGGAGTTCATCTGCTATGCGCTGTTGATGATAGGTCTGGTGTGGATGGGCATGTATCCGCAAACCATGCTGAATATGGCGCAGCCATCTTTGCAGAGTCTTGGTGTGGCGTTCCCGGGTTAAGCGATACTTACGAGATAACAGGCATAAACAATGAGCTCCGCAATGCTGATAGATTTGCTCCAGATCATTCTGCTCACCGTCACCACGGTGGCAGTCATGGTGGTGACCGGTTTCCGGCGTGACCATGGCCTGATCAATGCGCTGACCCAGACCGGCCTCTGTGCTGCGTTGCTGGTGTTTGCAGTGATCCGTCCGGTGACGCCACTGCAGGTAACGCCGTTGTTGATCATCGATGAGTACAGCCTGTTCTTCTCCTGCCTCATCATCATCGGTGCCATTGCCGTCACCGCGATGGCCTATCCCTATTTTGAAAAACATCACCAGCACAATGAAGAATTCTATCTGCTGGTATTGTGCGGCACCCTCGGCGGCGTGGTGATGGCGGCCAGCAACCATTTTGTGTCGTTCTTCATCGGTATGGAAATGATGGGGATCAGCCTCTATGCCTTGATTGCCTATACCGTGCACGCGCAAAAGCCGGCCAAATTCCCGCTGGAAGCCGCGGTGAAATACCTGATCATGTCGGGCCTGGCCTCGGCCGTGATGCTGTTCGGCATGGCGTTGATCTATGCAATGGTCGGCACCTTCGAGTTCCCGCTGCTGGCAGCTGCTACCGGCGGTCTCGATACTTCCCTGCATCCGATCATGCTGGTGGGTTATCTGATGATCATCGTCGGGGTGGCGTTCAAACTGTCGCTGGTGCCGTTCCATATGTGGACACCTGATGTCTATGAAGGTGCACCATTGCCGGTGACTGCCTTCCTCGCCACAATTTCCAAAGCCGGCATGGTGGCAGTGGCCATGCGTCTTTTGCTGGCGGCACAAGCTTTCAGCTTCGGCCAGATCACCGTGGTGCTGTCGCTGCTGGCAGCAGCATCGATGATCTTTGGCAACCTGCTGGCGGTGATGCAAAGTAACGTCAAACGCCTGTTTGCGTATTCGTCAATTGCCCACCTCGGTTATCTGCTGGTGGTGGTGATCGCTGCAGCAGCGGTACCGGAACTGCTCAGTGTCGAGAGCATGAGCTTTTACATTGCTGCCTACTTCTTCATGTCGATTGCAGGTTTTGCAGTGCTCAGCGCACTCTCCAATGCCGGCAAGGAAATGGATTCCATCACCGACTTCCAGGGCTTGTTCTGGCGTAACCCCTGGCTCGCCACTGTGATGATCGTGGTGTTGCTCTCACTCGCCGGCATTCCGCTCACTGCCGGCTTCATCGGCAAGTTCTATATCTTCACCACCGGGGTGGAAGGGCAGTTGTGGTTTCTGCTGACGGTGCTGATCATCGGCTCGTCGATTGGTCTCTATTACTACCTGCGATTGATCTACACGATGCTGCAGGAACCACACAACAATCTGGTGAATGATCCAGCCGCGCTGAAGCTGCCGATTGGTCTCAACGTGGTGATGGCGGCGATGACTGTGGCGATTATTTATCTGGGTGTGTACCCTACTGCCTTCATCAAAACACTGCAGAGTTTGGCCAGCACGCTGTGATCCTTTTCCGGGCCGCGGGTCACCACTGACCCGCTGGTCAGAAGAATAGTCAGACTATTCCTAGATTTAGCTTGCATAGTTAAAATTACCCTGAGTAGAATTCCCGCCCCCGGCAGCTATTTGCGCAGGCAGAGACACAAATCCCGCTTCGCGCAGTCAAGCCAGCATCAATACTAGTAAATTACTTCAATAATGTAATTTAACTATATGAAAAATATAACAAATTGAGGGAATGATCATGGCTGTATATAGCTATGCAAGAACTTCAGAAGTAGAAGCCACTGAATTCGGCACCCAATTGGAAGAGCTGCTTGAGAAAGAGAGTCTGCGGCTGCATACCTATGCACTGCGGGTCGGTTTGCGCGTAAACCAGAACATTGTCGAGCAGGGTTTGCTGTGGTCGATGGAACTGTCCGAGCGTCCGGCCTGGCAAAGCCTGCTGGATCGGCTGGAGAACGGCGACATCATTATCACCTGCACGCTGGAACGCATGTTCAGCAGCTGTGAAGACATGCAGAGCACCCTCAAGTTGCTGCGCAAGCGCAAGGTGCGCCTGTTCGTGGTGGATCTGGAAGGTGAACTTACCAATCCGCAATTCACGCCCGCCTTCGACAAAGTGTTGCGCGTATTCCACAGCCTTGAACGCCGCCGTTCCACCGAAAGGATCAAGACCGTCAAACAGAAGCAGCGCAGCAAGGGCCGTTTCCTGGGTGGCAGCCGTCCGTTCGGTTATCTGATCCACACCAACGGCCGCCTGATCGAAAACCCGATGGAACAGAAAGTGCTGAAACAGATCCTGAAGATGAACTCCCTGGGCAAATCGCTGCGGGCCATTTCAGCCGAAGTCAGCACGCCGGTGATGCCGATCAGCTTCAAGACCGTGCAGCGGCTGCTCAAGCGTCACCAGCATGGCGATGTGCGACCACACGAAATGGGCAGCATGGCTGACGCTGGATGAGCAGCAGCAAGCAGCCGGCAGTATTCATCGGCTTGCGTTACCTGCTGGCGAAGCGCGACAACCGCTTCATCTCTTTCACTTCGCTGATCTCGATGACCGGCCTCACCCTCGGCGTAATGGCGCTGGTGGTGGTGTTGTCGGTCTTCAACGGCTCCCAGGGTGCCATGCGTGATCGCACCTTGATTACGGTGCCGCATGCCGATCTCTCAGCCACCCCTGAGTTCACCCACTGGCCCCAGGCCGTCGACTTGCTGAAACAGCAGCCGGGCATCGCCGCGGTAGCTCCCTATACCAGCGTGGATGCGTTGCTGAGCCAGAAGGGTTATCACCAGGTGACCCAGGTAAGAGGCATCCTGCCCGACGACGAAGCCGCCGTCAGCACACTTGCCAAAGTGATGGTGGAAGGCAGTCTCGATCAGTTGCAGGCGGGCAAGCAGGGCATCGTACTTGGCCGTGAGCTGGCCAATAACCTGCGCGTATGGCCCAGCGATTCCATCAATCTGCTGGTGCCGCAACTGGACCAGCAAGGCAAACAACTCAGCCCTGAAATGCATCACTTCAATGTGGTGGGCATATTCGATGTGCAATTCAACATTGGTGCCGATCTGGCCTATGTCAATTTGCAGGACAGCGAACAACTGTTGCCGTCAGGCTCGCTGGCGGCCGCTATACATCTGCGTCTGAAAACCACCGACATCGACCACGCTGATCAACAAGTGACTGCCGCGCTGGCACTGTTGGACCGCGAACTGCCTGGCCCGCAATATCACGGCGAAGACTGGAGCGTGAGTGAAGCCAGCCTGTTCAACGCGCTGCGACTGGAAAAATTCATGACCTGGCTGATGCTGATGATGATCGTCGCCATTGGCGCCTTCAATATCGTGTCGACGCTGGTGATGGTGGTGGCCGAGAAACAGGCCGACATTGCCATCCTGCGCACGATGGGTGCCGGGCAGGGCACCATCCTCGCGATCTTTCTGGTGCAGGGCAGCATGGTGGGCTTGCTGGGCATCACGCTCGGGGCTGTGCTTGGCTCCGTCATCGCCACTCATTTCAATGTCATTGCCAGCACGCTGGAACAACTGATCAGCCCCGACAGTCTCTACATGATCAGCAGTTTGCCAACCCAGTGGCGCAGTTCTGATGTGTTTATTACTTGCGGTGTCTCGCTGGTGATCAGTTTCCTGGCCACACTGTATCCGGCCTGGAAAGCGTCCCGCATTCATCCGGCCCAGGTACTGCGTTATGTCTGAAATCGTGCTGTCCTGTCATCAGCTAGGCAAGAGTTTCTCCACCGGCGGGCAGGAGCTGGTGGTGCTGGCCAATCTGGAACTGAGCGTGGCCGCTGGTGAGAAGGTAGCCATCATCGGCGTGTCCGGTTCCGGCAAAACCACCTTGCTCAATCTGCTGGGCGGCCTCGATACCCCCGGCACTGGCGAAGTCTATGTGAAAGGGCAGCCGCTGGCGGCGCTGACGTCGCCGCAGCAGGACCGCATGCGCAACCAGTATCTGGGCTTCGTCTACCAGTTCCATCATCTGCTGGGTGAATTCACCGCGCAGGAAAACGTGGCGATGCCGCTGATCATTGCGCGCCTGCCTTACCAGGAATGCCTGCAACGTGCTGCCGACTTGCTGAAGCAGGTAGGGCTGGCTGAACGCATGCACCACAAGCCGGCCCAGTTGTCGGGTGGCGAGCGCCAGCGCGTGGCTATTGCACGGGCACTGGTAAATCATCCAGCCTGTGTGTTGATGGACGAGCCCACCGGCAACCTCGACCGCCACACTGCGGCCTCCATTCACGACCTCATCCGCCAGCTCAATCACGAACTCGGCATCAGCTTCATCCTGGTGACGCACGACACCCAGCTCGCCGCCAGCATGGATCGCGTGCTGGAGCTGCGCGAAGGCCGGCTGCAGCCGTTGCAGCTGACGGCGGCGGACGGCCGCCCGCATGCGTAAACTGGTTGCGCTCTATATAGGTGGTCGCTACGCCTCGTTGCGTTCGCGTAATCAATTGGTAGGGTTTATTTCGCTGCTGACGGTGTGCGGGCTGGCGCTGGGCGTGGCGATCCTGGTGACAGTGCTGAGTGTGATGAACGGTTTTGACCGGGAAATGCAGCAGCGCATTCTCGGCCTGGTGCCACATCTCACGCTGACTACGCCGCGCTTGAACCATTTCCGTAGTGAGGAGGAGTGGAAAGAAGCGCGGGCAGTGATTGACCACACGCCCGGCGTGCTCGGCACCGCACCTTACATGCAACTGCAGGGCATGCTGCTGGCCAATGGCCACAGCAAGGGCGTGCTGCTCAACGGCGTGGATCCAGTACAGGAAGCCAAAGTCTCGATCATCAATGATTTCATGCAGGGCGGCAGTCTGGCTGCACTGCAGGACAAGTCCTATCACATCGCCATTGGCGCCAACCTGGCCAAAAATCTGGGCGTGGCAATGGGAGACAGTGTGACCCTGGTTTCCACGGTGGTACAGATCACACCGATGGGCGAGTTCACCCGGCAGAGAGCGTTTACTGTGGCTGCGATCTTTGCAGTGGGTTCACAACTCGACAGCAATCTGGCGCTGGTCAATCTGGGCGATGCGCAACGTGTCTACCGTTTGCAGGACCAGCTGCATGGGTACCGCATCAAAACCGACAATCTGTTCGGTGTGGCTGAACTGACCAGGCGGCTGCAGGCCGCTGTGCCAATGGAGCTCAACTATGACGACTGGACCCGCACCTACGGCAACATCTACGAAAACATCCGCATGTCAAAGGCGCTGGTGGGATTGCTGTTGTCACTGCTGGTGGCGGTGGCAGCGTTCAATGTGATCGTCAGCCTGATGATGGTGGTGCGGGAGAAACAGGGGGATATTGCGATTCTGCGCACGATGGGGACTGCCACTGCCACCATCCGCAACATTTTCCTGGTGCAGGGTTTGTTTATAGGATTGATTGGTACCGCCTTCGGCGTTGCGATAGGCGTGCTGTTGTCGTTGACGATTGGCGATATCGTTTCTGCTTTGCAAGCGATGACGGGTGTGCAGTTGCTCAGTGCCGATATCTACCCGGTCAACTATCTGCCGAGCCAGGTGCGTCTTGGAGATGTGCTGCTGGTGAGCGCATTGGCGCTGGTGTTGAGTCTATTGGCTACGCTCTACCCGGCAACACGAGCTGCACGAACCAGACCGGCAGAGATATTGCGATATGAATGAAGCTTCAAAGGTCAGACTCTGGCAGGTGTACGAAAGCGGTTACGCAGCTGCTCAACTGGTTTGCCAACCCTGACATCCAGGGCTATCGCAAACATGAAGGAAGTTGTTAACGAAACTGCAGCCAGAATCAGCGGCTCAAGTGCATCTATTGTTGCAAGCCAGAACGTTGCGAGTTTGATCACCAGTCCATGACAAATGTACAGTGGGTAACTCAGGTCTCCGAGCCTGTTATCCAGCACATTGCCTGACTGAAAAATAAATGGAAAAGGCAGCAACAGCAGAAATAACATGAAAAGCAGAACACTTTTCACTGACTCGCGCAGTGGCACAAGCCAATAGCAAGCAACCACAAGTAACAGGATAAAAGTAGTTGTCCTCGCGCAAACAGGCATCAGCCGAACAGCAATTAGTTTTCTGTAGCAGGGAAGCAGATATTGTTGTGCCAGTGCACCGAACAGGAAAAATGAAAGTTCGGCGGGAAAAAAATAGTAATTCCAGGGAGAGTGCTGACCAAAACCTGACCTGTTCAATATGAATCGTACCAGCAGTGATAATCCAAGCAGTGAAATGAGCCAGGTTGTGCGGGGCAGAACGAAAGGGGCCAACAGATAAAACGCCAGTTCGAAGCCAAGCGTCCAAGCCTGCGATACCAGCATGGTTTGCGAAAGTACCAATACTCCGTTCTCGTTACTGGTTTGCAATACTATTGACCCTGAATCGATTCCAACGAACATCAGCCAATCCTGGAAAAAAAGACTTGCGTTGGCCAGGAGCGAGATGATTTTTGCGGGCGCCGGTACTTGCAGAAATGTTTCAAGCACGCCTTCATTCATGTTGGTCAAATAAGCAATCAGATAATAAACGAGACTCATCATTGCCACGTAAAAATAGACGGGATAAAGCCGCAAATAGCGGTTAATGTAAAAGTTGGTGACGGATGAGTAGGACTTGCTTGTGATCAGCACATGTGAAATCAGGAAACCTGAAATCATGTAAAAAAGACGGACAGCATTTTGTCCGCCCACAAAGACGAATCCATAGCTGTGGGTCAGCACTACAGTAATTGCCAATAAGAGCCTGAGCGTCCCCATGCTGAATGTTCACATCCTGGTTTGTTGTTATTACTCTAAAGCTTCCCCGGTTTGACAGGTTCTAGTTTGCCTGCGGGGCTGCAATGACAGCAATCTGTTTCGGCTTCGGATGCCGCTTAATTGTCCTAAACTTTCCGGATTACCGGTCGTAATTACCCTGTACGCACAATTACAAAAGCGCCAGTTGTCGCGCTATGCCGGGAGCACCATGACCACCATCGCCAATGCCGAATTTCTGGATCGACTGTTTACCCTGCTCAATGCCGACAAGCTGGCGTTGCCGACCATGCCGGAAATTGCCACATCGATCCAGGGCTTGCTGCGTGACGACAACTCCACGCTTGAGGACTTGGCCAGGCTTATCAATCAGGATGCGGCGATCACCGCCTTGCTGTTGCAGATAGCCAACAGTGCAATTTTCAACCTGGGTGCGCCGGTCACCTCGGTGGACAACGCCATCAAGCGACTGGGGCGCAATGTAATTGAAACCATCGTGGTTGGCATGGCCATGGAAAAGCTGTTTGTGGCCTCTGCTGAAATCACCAATCGCAAACTGAAACTGGCCTGGCAACATGGCAAAGCGGTATCGTCCATCGCAGCCACCCTCAGCCGTCAATTTCCGTTTCTGAAAACGGAGCAGGCCATGCTGGCCGGGTTGATCCATGATATCGGCATCCTGCCCATCTTGACGCTGGCGGAAGAATATCCTGCCTTGCTGGCCAATGAAGCGCAGCTGGATGCGCTGATCGCCGAGGCGCATGCCCAAGTAGGCACTGCCATTCTGAAGAAATGGGGTTTCCCGGCGCATATAGTTGAAGCGGTGCAACAGCATGAAAACCTGCAGTACCAGTCCGGCGCGAAAACCACCTATGCCGATCTGGTGATTGTTGCCAACCTGCTGAGCCAGAACCATACCGACAAACTGGCAGGCCTGGTGGTGGCAGAGATTCCCGCTGTGATGCAAGCCGGCCTGGAATTTATTGAGAAGACCTTTCCGGAATTACTGGCTGCTGCCCGGCCTGGCATGCCGCCGCCCGTTGAGCAGCACTCCAATCCACGTGAAGCGCACCCAGTAGTGGTAGCTCAATAGCAGTAACAGCAGTGAACCTCCCACCATGATGAGGAACTTGATGCTCCAATTCAGGCCGTAGGGACGCAGCAGGGTCAGGAAGAACAGGATCGTGGTCATGTGCATCAGGTAGATCCAGTACGAGGCATCGGCCAGATACCGCACATACGGATGCGGTCCTGACAGAAAGCGCACGGCGGCACCGACCAATGCAAACACCCAGCACCACAGGCCGATGATATAGGCCAGCGTGTAATAAATCCGGTCAGTACCCTCAAGATGCCGCCCTTGCCACAAAGGAGTAGTGCCGATCAGCTGCAAGCAAACCACTGTCAGTGCGACAGCCACAGCCAGATACAGCCACCAGCAATTCTGCAGTGCCAGCAGGCGCGGCAGTTGCCGGTTGAGCAGCCAGCCCAGTCCGAACGCAATGCCGTAACCGATCAGGGCTGACCCATTCGGGGTCAATTTGGTCGGGGCTGGCAGACCAAGCCATTCTGTCCACGTGTTCAGCTGCCACAGATAAGCGGCAATCGGCAGCGCGATGACGATCGGTCCCCACACACCACTCATGATAAACGCAACCAGACGATCGCAGGCTGCCGCAATCACTGCGTGCGGATCCACTTTCTGCATGAGCGTACGCAGCACGAGCGCGAGTGCATAGAAGATCAGCAGATAGTAGAGAAACCACAGATGCGCGAAATCGAGCCCGCCACCGACTTCAACCGCTACTGGTGGCGGCGTTGTTGGCTGGGCGGGCGCAGGAGCTTGCGTAAGAGTCGCAAGAAAGTCGATGCCATGGGGCAGCGCACCCAGCACCAGACCAAGGCCGATGGTGACTGCAATCAGCGGGAACATCAGCAACGGAATGCCGACACGCTTGGCCCGATCCTTCACAAACCCTTGCACACCACGCCGCTCCACCAGGACGCGCGCAAAGAAGCCGGCAATCAGATAAAACGCCGACATGCGAAACATATGGATGGTGTAGTAGATGACTGCCGCTACGACACTGGGCTTGTCGGCCCATACCGGCATCGGGAAATCCTGCAGGAATGGAGCAGCAGAATGCAGTACCAAGCCCAGCAGCAGCGCAAAGGCGCGCACGGCATCCAGGGCGTGCAAGCGGTCGGTGGGCTGCATCGTGATCTCCTCCTGATTGAGCGTCGCAATGAGGTGGCAAGCCAGCTTCTGGTGAATACTATCCTGAAATTAAAGGGCCGTGTTTCCTGCTGTCGGAAGAAAAATACCTGACACTGCTTTTTCCCGGCAATCCGCCCAGGGCAGTACTAAACTGCCAGTATTCGATTTCAACTGCTGTTTGATTCCCTATGCGCTCATGGATGATCGCATTCAGCCTTGGTGTGGCACTGGCCGCGTTGCTGCCGGTTTTGCCACCGACTTCTTGCACGATTGCCGGCTGTGTGTGCCTGCTGTTGCTGCATTACTGGCCGTGCCTGCGGGTGCCGGCGGCAGTGTTGCTGGGTGCCGGCTGGCTATGCCTGTGTGCAGACCAGCGGCTGGCACAACGCTGGCCACAACCGCCGTTTGCACGGGATGTGTGGGTGGAAGCCACAGTCTGGAACCTGCCAGTCCATAGCGGTGATGCCATGCGTCTGCAGCTGCGACTGGACAAGGTGTGCCTGTCGGCCAAAGTGGAAGCCTGCAATTTCAACCAACTGCCTGATGATGGGAGGCTGGTGCTGATCAGTGTCCATGAACCACTGGCATTGCAACCGGGTCAGCGCTGGCGCTGGCTGTTGCGTCTGCGGCCACCGCACGGCTTTGCCAATCCCGGCGGCTTCGATTATGAAGCGTGGCTGTTGCAGCAGCATATCAGCGCCACCGGTTATCTGCGTCCACATGCCGGCAATCAGCTGTTGCAGGCCAGCTCTTCGCTGCAACTCCTGCAACAATGGCGTTTGGGGCTGGCGCAAACGCTGACGACGCCAGCGGCACTGGCCGCACTCAACTATCCGCATCTGTTGCGTGCACTCTCGATTGGTGACGGCAGCGGCATCAGTGATGCCGAGTGGCAACTGTTTGCAGAGACCGGCATCACCCATCTGCTGGTGGTGTCAGGTTCGCACGTGGTGTTGATCGTGGTACTGGCCTATGCCATCGGCTATTGGCTGGGTTCACGCTGGCACCGGTTATTGCTGTATGTGCCGGCAACCTGGCTGGCGACTGCGTTCGCACTCGCTGCTTCGTGGAGTTACACAGGTCTGGCAGGCTTTACATTGCCGGCCCAGCGCGCATGGCTGATGTCTGCGGTGGTGTTGCTGGCACGGTTGTGGCGGCGGCAGGTGCAGTCATGGCATAGCCTGGCGCTGGCATTGGCGGCGGTGTTGGCGTTCGATCCACTCTCAGTGCTCAATACCGGCTTCTGGCTGTCGTTTGTGGCAGTGTCGGTATTGTTGATCAGCGCAACCCATACAATGCCGGTGCCGGTGTGGTGGCAACGCTGGTTGCAGGCCGTGTGGGCCTTGCTGCAGTTGCAATGGCGGATGAGCATCGCCTTGTTGCCGATCGTGCTGGTGTGCTTCCAGCAGACCAGTGTGCTGGCGCCGTTGGTGAATCTGGCGATGATTCCCTTGCTCGGCACAGTAGCAGTGCCTCTCGCCTTGGGCGGAGTAATGCTGGCCTGGTGGTGGCCAGCGGGCGGCTTGCTGGTGCTGCGGGTAGCGGATGCCGTGGTGGGTTTGTGCATGCACTTGCTGCAGTGGAGCACGAGCTTGCTGCCCGCCAACATGCTGGTGTTGCCCACACTGACCCTGCCGGGGCTGGTGCTGCTGGTGCTGGCGGTGCTCATCTGCTTGCTGGCACCTCGACGCTGGCAGCGACTGATCGCCATGGCGACTCTGCCGGTCATTTTCCGGTTGCAACAAACTCCTGCGCAAGAAGATGCCTTGCACGTGCTGGTGCTGGATGTGGGGCAGGGATTGGCAATCAGTGTCAACACGCCGCATCACCATCTGGTATATGACACGGGGCCGCAGTTCAGTACCAACTTTGATGCCGGTGCCGATGTGGTGTTGCCGGTGCTGCGCCGTGCCAATATCCACTCAATTGATCGCGTGATAGTCAGCCACTCCGACAAGGATCATGCCGGGGGCTTGCCGGCACTGTTGAGGGCCTATCCTGCAGCTGCCTACAGCAGTTCAGTGTTGTCACTGTTTCCGGCCGGCAGTCAGCGCGAGCTGTGCAGGGCCGGCCAGCACTGGCAGTGGGACGGTGTGAAATTTGAAATGTTGCATCCGGATGGGGGCAACCACGATGACAACAATGGCTCCTGTGTGTTGCTGGTCGAGGCAGCAGGGCGGCGAGTGCTGTTGCCCGGCGATATTGAGAAACCGGCAGAACAACTGCTGCTGCATCGCTATGACGATCTCCACGCCGACATCGTGGTCGCCCCCCACCATGGCAGCCGTTCCTCTTCGACCCGGGAGTTGGTGGCAGCGCTGGCCCCGCACTATGTGATTTATTCCACCGGCTACCAGAACCGCTTCAACCATCCGTCGCCCCAGGTACGCGCCCGTTACCAGGAGCTGGGCGCCCGGGAATTCAATACGGCGGAGCAGGGGGCGGTAAGTGTGGCTATCAGCCAGGATGGCAGCATCAGCGCTGGCGGGGAAAGGAACGGCAACCGCCATTTCTGGCGGGACGGAACCCCGGCCGGGAGGTAGGGTAGCCGCAGGGGTTATGGTAAAGTGCCGGCAGCAATAAAGGAGCCCTGCGAGTGTTCGAAATCATAGTCTCCGGTGGAGTGATGATGATCCCCATCATCCTGTGTTCCATCATCGCCATCGCCATCATCATTGAACGTTTCTGGTCACTGAATTCTGCCCGCATCGCGCCCCGCAATACGCTGGCCGAGGTGTGGGGCAAGCTGCGGCACAACCAGCTGGATGCAGCGCAACTGCGCGAGCTGCGCATGGCGTCGCCGCTCGGGCAGATCCTGGCTGCTGGTCTGGTCAATGCCAAAGCCGGTCGTGTCATCATGATTGAAAGCATCGAGCAGGCAGCTGCCCATGTCGTGCACGACATGGAACGCTATCTGGGCGTGCTCGGCACAATAGCGGCCATCTCGCCGTTGATGGGCCTGCTCGGCACCGTGCTGGGGATGATCCAGGTGTTCAGCAACACCATGAAGATGGGCAATGGCGACATCAACGTGCTGTCGGGCGGGATCGCGGTGGCGCTGGTCACCACCGCGTCCGGACTGATCGTGGCGATTCCCTCGATGTTTTTCTACCGGCTGTTTCTGCGGCGTGTGGAATCGCTGGTGATCGAACTGGAACGTGAATCCATCAAGCTGGTCGACGCACTGCACAGCAGTCGCGCGGTAGAAGTGCAAAACACTTGAGACTGCAGGGCTCCGGCTTATGAAATTCAAACGCAACATCAAGAAACCTGATGTCATCATCGATCTCACTTCGATGATCGACATCGTGTTCATCCTGTTGCTGTTCTACATGCTGGGTGCCACGTTCACCCGGCCCAACAGTCTGCGAATCACCTTGCCACAAGCCAATGGCCAGGCCACCGACCAGCACGATCTGCGGGTGGAAGTGGTCGTCACCAAGACCGGCAACTATGTGGTCAATGGCCATGAACTGGGCGACACCAAAGTGGACAGCCTGATGCAGGCCATCACCGACATTGCCGGCGGCGACAATTCAGTGCCGGTGACGCTCACCGCCGATGCCAATACCACCCACCAGTCAGTGGTCACGGCGATGGATGCGGTGGCCAGACTCGGCTTCAACAAACTCAATATCGCCACCCGCCAGAGCGAGGCGACCGGCAAATGAGTGCTGATTCTGCTTCCAATCTGGCGCTCTATCGCCGTTTGCTGCGCTATGTAGGCCCGCAATGGCCGGCATTTGTATTGGCCATTTTCGGCTTCATCCTCTACAGCATTGCCAACTCCGGTTTCGGCGCACTGGTGACTTACATCCTCAATGCGGTGCAGAGCAATGTGGCCATGACCGACGCCAGGCGCCTTATGCTGCCGGCCATCGTCATCCTGGTAGTAGTGGTACGCGGTATTGGCGGACTGATCGGCAGCTTCTTCATGGCGCAATTGGCGTTCCGTGTTGTGCATCGTCTGCGCACAGACGTGTTGCAACGCCTGCTGCGGCTGCCATTGCCGTTCTATGACCGTAATAACAGTGGTCATCTGATTTCGTCGGTTACCTTTAATGTCGCCCAGGTCAGCGGTGCGGTCAGCGATGCGCTGGCGGTGTCGATCCGTGAAGGACTCACCATCGTTGGTCTGGTCAGTTGGCTGCTGTGGCTGAACTGGCGGCTGACGCTGACCTTCATCGTGGTTACACCCTTGATCAGTCTGGTAGTGTTCTATGCCTCACGCCATCTGCGCCGCTACAGCCAACGTATCCAGAATTCGATGGGTGACGTCACGCAGATCCTCAATGAAACCCTGAAAGGCCTGAGGGTGATCCGCACCTTCGGCGCCGAACGCCAACAAGGCCAGCGCTTCACTGACGCCAGCCAGTTGAACATGCAGCAAAACCTCAAATTGTCGCTGACCGCTGCTGTCAGCGCCCCCATCATCCAGAGCCTGGTAGGGTGTTCGTTTGCGTTCCTGTTGTGGCTGGCATTGGCACCGCAATACCAAACCACCATAACACCGGAGGAGTTTGTCGGGTTTCTGGTTACCGCCGGCATGTTGTTCAAGCCGGTGCAGCAAACTTCCAAAGTCAACGCCGACATCCAGAAGGGCCTGGCGGCCGCTGCATCCATCTTCGCACTGCTGGACGAAAAGGGAGAGGACGACACTGGATCACTGAGTGTAGAGCGCGTGCAGGGCAAGGTTGAATATCGCCACGTCAGCTTTGATTACCGGGGCAGCAGCGAACCGGTGTTGCAGGATGTATCACTGGTGTGTGAACCCGGGCAGACCATCGCCATTGTCGGCCATTCCGGCAGTGGCAAGTCGACGCTGGTCAATTTGTTGCCGCGGTTTTACGAAGTACGCACCGGCGACATCCTGATCGATGGCCATTCCATCCGCGACTACCGTCTCGCCAGCCTGCGCCACCAGATTGCACTGGTCAGCCAGCAGGTTGTGCTGTTCAACGGCAGCATCCGCGACAACGTGGCTTATGGCGAACTGGCCGGCACCAGCGAAGCAGCATTGATCGAAGCACTTGAACATGCCCATGCGATGGAGTTCATCCGCGAGTTGCCGGACGGGCTCAACACGATAGTCGGGGATGATGGTCTGCTGTTGTCGGGCGGCCAGCGTCAACGGCTGTCGATTGCCCGCGCACTCCTGAAAAACGCGCCTGTCCTGATTCTCGATGAAGCCACTTCGGCCCTCGACAGTGCCTCCGAACGTCATATCCAGGATGCGCTGCAAAGGCTGATGCAGGGCCGCACCACGCTGGTCATTGCCCATCGCCTGTCCACCATTGAAGCTGCTGATCGTATCGTGGTGATGGACAAGGGCAACATTGTCGAGAGTGGCACCCATCAAACCCTGCTGGCACAAAATGGCACCTATGCTTCGCTGCATCGCATGCAGTTTGCCGAGGTGGTCAGTGAATGATCAAGGCAGCCATAACACCCCCATAGGTCAAGGCCATGCAACGCTGGCTCAGTGAAGCCTGGTACAACGGCTCCTGGTTTTGCAGGTTGCTGCTGCCGTTGAGCGGGCTCTATCACTTGCTGGCACAACGCCAACGCACAGCCTTGCTGCGTGCTCGCTGGCAGGCCGGTGTGCCTGTCATCGTGGTAGGCAATATCACGGCAGGCGGCACCGGCAAGACACCGGTATGTCTGGCATTGGCGCAGCATTTCACCGCCCAGGGCAAGCGGGTGGTGCTGGTCAGTCGTGGTTATGGCGGCCACGCCGCGCATTATCCGCTGGTGGTAACTGCAGACTCTGATCCTGCCGAAGCCGGTGATGAAGCCGTGCTGCTGGCGCGCCAGAGCGGTTGTCCGGTGGTGGTGGATCCACAGCGTGTGCGGGCAGCACAGCTGGCCGAACAGCAATTGCAGGCCCAGCTCATCATCAGCGACGATGGCTTGCAGCATTATGCACTGGCACGCACGGTTGAAATCGCAGTAATTGACGGCAAGCGAGGTGTCGGCAACGGCTGGTTGCTGCCTGCGGGTCCGTTGCGTGAACCCGTCTCACGTTTGCAAACCGTCGATTTCGTGCTGGTCAACGGCCCTTGGCAGCAGGCATTGGCGGTGCCGGCCGGCAAACAGGTCACTATGCAATTACAGGCCAAGGACCTGGTGAACCTGCAAACCGGCGAGCGGCTGAGCCCTGCACTATGGCTGCAGCGCCATCCAGCGCCCAAGCCGGTGCATGCGGTGGCCGGCATCGGCAATCCGGCCCGCTTTTTCACAAGCCTGCAACAGCTCGGCTTTGTTATCATGCCGCACGCTTTTGCGGATCATCATGCGTACCGGGCCAGCGATCTGGCTTTCGGTGATGCGGTGCCGGTGGTGATGACAGCCAAGGATGCCGTGAAGTGCCGGCGATTTGCGCAAGCGCATTGGTGGGCACTGGAAGTGGAGGCGGAGTTGCCGGCCGGATTCTGGGCGAGTCTTGCCGTGAAAATTTCCGCGCAAGGTCTTTAACCTGCAACATCAGAGAACAGTAAACATGCTCGACAAGAAACTGCTGGCGATCCTGGCTTGCCCGGTCTGCAAGGGCAATCTCCATTACGACCCGAGTGCACAGGAACTGCTGTGTTATGCCGACAGCCTCGCGTTTCCGATCCGCGACGGCATTCCGGTGATGCTCGACAATGAAGCCCGCCAGCTGACGCCGGAAGAAAAGGATCAGCGCAAACAGCCATGAGCTCCACGCCCCGCTTCATTGCCGTAATCCCGGCGCGTTACCAGTCGAGCCGCCTGGCCGGCAAGATGCTGCTGGACCTTGCCGGCCAGCCGATGATCGTGCATGTGGTCAAACGCGTGCAGCAGAGCCGGGCCAGCGCTGTGTATGTTGCTACAGATGACGACCGCATCCGCAGTGTGTGCGAGCAGGCCGGTGTCAAAGTCTGCATGACCAATCCTGCCCATCAATCCGGCACCGATCGCATCGCTGAAGTGGCGCAGCAGTTGCAGCTCGCCAGTGACACCATCGTCGTCAATGTACAGGGTGATGAGCCCTTGATCCCGCCTGCGGTCATCAACCAGGTGGTAGCCAACATGGCGGCACGCCCGCAAACCGGTATCTGCACGCTTTATTCCGACATTCACGATGAGGCTGAATTCCACAATCCCAATGCCGTCAAGCTGGTCACCGATGCGGCCGGCAATGTGCTGTATTTTTCGCGCGCGCCGATCCCGTGGCCGCGTGATGGCCATGAGGCCGGCACATTGTGGGGCAAACGTCACCTGGGTATTTATGCCTATCGCGTGCAGGTGCTGCAGGAATTTGTGCGTTGGCCGCCGAGCCCGCTTGAACAACTGGAAAAACTGGAACAGCTGCGCGCGCTGACGCACGGTGTCGGCATTCACGCCGAACGTTGCTGCGAAGCCATTCCGCCCGGGGTGGATACTGCCGAAGATCTGGCGCTGGTACGGCAACTGCTGGCCGCACACAACCCGTGATGACTCCCGCAACCCCGCCAATCAGGGTATTGATGGTCTGCCTTGGCAACATCTGTCGTTCACCGACCGCTGAAGGCGTGTTGCGCAAATTGCTGCACGACCAGGGTCTGCAACATGTGATCGAAGTTGATTCTGCCGGCACCAGCGGCTGGCACGATGGGGAACCGCCGGACCGGCGTACCATCGGGGCAGCGGCCAAACGCGGCTATGACCTGGCAGCACAGCGCTCGCGTAAAGTGGTGGCCAGTGATTTCGAGCAGCATCATTACATTCTGGCAATGGATGACCAGAATCTGCGTGATCTGAACAGCCTGTGTCCGCCGCAACACCGCTCCAAACTGGGTTTGCTGCTGCAATACGGCGATTCGGAAATTCCGCATGTGCCGGATCCTTACGAACAGCCGGCAGCAGCTTTTGATACCGTACTCGACCTGTGTGAAAACGCCTGCAGTGATTTGTTGCAACAGCTGGTGAAGACCCACAGCCTTGCGGCAGCACGGAGCCAGCCATGAGCCCGGCAGCACCGGCAATACGGCGGGATGTGGATCTGCGCCATCTCAATACTTTCCATGTGGGTGCCCGTGCCAGTTATTTCGTTACTGTCACCGAAGCCAGCCAGTTGCAGTGGGTGCTGCAATGGCAGCAGCAACAACAGATTCCGTTCATGCTGATCGGGCAGGGCAGCAATATCCTGTTCAAGGCCGACTATCCGGGCCTGATCATCGAGCTGCATCATCGCGGCATCGAAGTGGTTGCCGAAACTGCCGACCATGTTGATGTGAAAGTGCAGGCCGGTGAAATCTGGCATGACTTCGTCGTGTACAGTCTCGGCCAGCACTGGTACGGACTGGAAAACCTGTCACTGATTCCCGGTACCGTCGGCGCTGCACCTGTGCAGAACATCGGTGCCTATGGGGTGGAAGTGAAAGACAGCCTGCTGGAACTGGAAGCGCTGGAACTCGCCACCGGTCAGCTGCGCCGCTTCACCAATGCCGACTGTCAATTCAGCTATCGGCAGTCGTACTTCAAGCAGCAGGGCAAGGATCGTTTCGTCATCTGTGCAGTCACGTTCCGGCTGTCGCGCCATCCCCGACTGGTGCTCGACTATCCGGCCCTGAAAAGTGCACTGACTGCGGTTGCACCTGACCAGCTGACACCGCAACTGGTCAGCGATACGGTGTGCAAGATCCGCCGCAGCAAGCTGCCGGATCCGGGTGTGATCGGCAATGCCGGCTCGTTTTTCTGGAATCCGCATGTCAACCAGCAGCAGTTTGAGCGTCTGAAAGCGCAATATCCACACATCCCGGGTTATGCTGATCCTGACGGCATCAAGGTTCCGGCAGCCTGGCTGATAGAACAAGCCGGCTGGAAAGGGTATCGGGAGGGCGATGTCGGTGTGCACAAGGACCATGCGCTGGTACTGGTGAATTACGGCAAAGCCACCGGCGCTGAATTGGTGGCACTGTCGCAAAAAATCCAGGCCTCGGTGCTCGACAAATTTGCAATCCAGTTGTGGCCCGAAGTCCGGATCGTATAAAAAGCACGGACCCTTGGCACCGTAGCGCGCACAGGCAGATCACGCGATGAGCACCTTCGACCCCCAGGCTTTCCTGCAACATGCCAGCAACAAGCCCGGCGTGTACCGGATGCTGGATGCGCAAGGCGAGACCCTCTATGTCGGCAAGGCCAAAAATCTCAGGAAACGGCTGGGTTCCTATTTCCGTGCGTCCGGCCTCGACAGCAAGACCATGGCGCTGGTCGGTCACATCCACAACATTGAAACCACCATCACCAGCAGTGAAACCGAAGCCTTGCTGCTGGAACAGAACCTGATCAAGGACCAGCGGCCGCCCTACAACATCCTGCTGCGTGACGATAAATCCTATCCCTACATCTTCCTGTCATCGAAAGACCAGTACCCGCGTTTTGCGCTGCATCGCGGTGCCCGCAAGGAACCGGGCGACTATTACGGGCCATTTCCCAGCGCCAGCGCAGTTAGGGAATCGCTTTTCGTGTTGCAGAAGGTGTTTCATGTGCGGCAGTGCGAGGACAATTTCTTCCGCAACCGCACCCGGCCGTGTCTGCAATACCAGATCAAGCGCTGTTCCGGCCCTTGCGTGAACCTGACCACGCCAGAGGACTATGCCGAAGATGTGCGTCATTCGGTGATGTTCATCGAAGGTCACAATGACGAGGTGACGAAGGAGCTGGCCGTGCGCATGCAGGCGCTGTCGGAGCAGCTGCGCTTTGAGGATGCGGCAGTATTGCGCGATCAGGTGCGCGATCTGCGCATGATCCAGGAACGCCAGTATGTCGATGGCGAAAAAGGCGATGTCGATGTGCTGGCGCTGGTGGAAGCCGCCGGGGTGGTGTGCATCCACGTGATGCTGTTTCGCGACGGACGCCTGCTGGGCAGCCGCAACCATCTGCCCAAGTTCGTGCTGGAGACCACGGCCGCTGCCCAGCTGCATGCTTTTATCGGCCAGTATTATCTGAACAGTGATCACCAGTTCAAATTGCCGCGGGAAGTGATCTGCAATGTGGAACCAGATGAAGCCGACAGTCTGGCTGCCGCGCTGTCACAAGTGGCTGGTCGCCAGGTCACCATCGCCACCCGTGTGAAGAGTCATCGCCAGAAATGGCTGGAACTGGCCCTCACCAATGCAGCCCAGGGCGTGCAGGACAAACTCAATTCGCGCCAGAGCATTGAGCGTCGCTTTGCTGCGCTGGCCGAAGCCCTGCAACTGCCGGCACTGCCGCAACGACTCGAGTGCTTCGATATCAGTCACACCATGGGAGAAGCCACCGTGGCCTCGTGTGTGGTGTTTGACCAGAGCGGTCCGCTCAAATCCGACTATCGCCGTTTCAATATCGAAGGCATCACTGCCGGCGATGATTATGCGGCGATGAAACAGGCACTGACACGGCGTTTCACACGGCTGCTGAAAGGGGAATCCCGCATGCCCGACATCCTGCTGATTGACGGTGGTCTGGGTCAGCTGAAGATGGCAGAAACCGTGATGGCAGAGTTGGGCATAACAGAGGTGCTGCTGATGGGCATCGCCAAGGGCATCAGCCGCAAGGCCGGGCAGGAAACCCTGATCATGGGCGGTTCGCATCTGGAGCTGGCCTTGCCCACCGAATCGCCGGCCCTGCATTTGTTGCAACATATCCGCGATGAAGCCCACCGCTTTGCAATCACCGCCCATCGCCAGCGGCGCGGCAAGGCCCGCACCCGCTCGCAACTGGAAACCATTCCTGGCATCGGCCCGAAAAAGCGGCGGGAGCTGTTGCAACATTTTGGGGGGCAGCAGGAAATCAAGCGGGCCAGCATCGAAGATCTGCAGCGGGTAGCCGGTATCAGCCGGCAACTGGCAGCAACAATCTACGAATATCTGCACAGTGCATGAGATAGCGGTTACCCGGGAGGGGTTCTTTGGTTAGAATCCGGAAAACCCCGATGCCAGCCGCTCATGAATCTAGCCAATTTTTTCACCTGCCTGCGTGTGATGCTGATCCCGGTATTCATGCTGGTCTATTACATCGATTTTCCCTGGCATCACTTGTTTTCGGCCGGCATCTTCATTGTGGCCTGTTTTACCGACTGGCTGGATGGCCACACTGCCCGCCGCCTCAAACAAACCTCACGTTTTGGTGCCTTTCTGGATCCGGTGGCCGACAAGCTGCTGGTGGCGATTTCACTGGTAATCCTTACGGCCAGCTATCCGAGCCCCTGGTATGTGGTGCCGGCCGCGCTGATCGTGGCACGCGAAGTCCTGGTGTCGGCGTTGCGGGAATGGATGGCCGAACAGCAGCAACGGGATGCAGTGGCAGTGGGGCGTATTGGCAAATGGAAAACCACGATCCAGATGATTGCGATCGGCGTGCTGCTGGCCACGGACCGGCACGGTTTCGAATGGCTGTGGATGGCTGGATTTGTCCTGATCAATGTAGCGGCGGTGCTGGCCTTGTGGTCGATGTTTGTCTATCTGCATAATGCCTGGCCACAGATAAAAAACGGTATGAAATAGGGTTGACATAAAAGCGTCAAAGTTTAGAATGGCGACCTCTTTGCAGGAGCCCACACAGTGTGGGATCTGGAATTCGAAGCAGCAGCAACGCTTTGAATACAGAAGACAAATTGGTTAATGCGGGAATAGCTCAGTTGGTAGAGCACGACCTTGCCAAGGTCGGGGTCGAGAGTTCGAGTCTCTTTTCCCGCTCCAATTTGCCGTCCACTCCTTGTCTCGGATTGGGTTCGGCATCAGCTTGAAAATGACCAGTCAAAAGTGGCTGATCAGTAGCTGATAAAAAGAGATCAAGGCTGGATGGCAGAGTGGCCATGCAGTGGACTGCAACTCCACGTACGCCGGTTCGATTCCGACTCCAGCCTCCATTCATGTATTGGCAATTGCGCTGTTCAAGAGCTTCAGGCGCAGATCAGGTTCAATTGCTTCGAACGCCGCGGGCGCTTTTCTTCTTGTCAGGAAACGCCGCGGGCGCTTTTCTTTTCCTATCCCGCCACTGCATCGGCACCTATAATTCCCCTGATTCGCCCGGGTGGTGAAATTGGTAGACACAAGGGACTTAAAATCCCTCGGCTTAATAGGCCGTACCGGTTCGATTCCGGTCCCGGGCACCAGCTTTCGCTGCTACACAGCTACAGCTGGCGTAGCCAGCTGGTCAAGCGCATCCTGATCTGCAAAAGAAGAAAGAAGCCATGACAGCACTGAGCGTCAACGTCAACAAACTCGCATTGCTGCGCAATTCGCGCGGACGCAACTTTCCGGATGTGGCGCAGTTTGCCGAACGATTTCTTGAACTCGGGGTGCATGGCATTACCGTGCATCCGCGGCCGGACGAACGTCATGTGCGATTCGATGACCTGCCGGTGCTGGCTGGCATCGTCAGCAATTATCCCGGCCGTGAATTCAATATCGAAGGTTATCCATCCGAAGATTTTCTGCAGATGGTGATTGCTGCCAAACCGCACCAGTGCACGCTGGTCCCGGATGCGGCAGAGCAGCTGACCTCCGACCATGGCTGGAATCTGCATCAGCATTTGCTGTGGCTGCAGCCGAAAGTCGCACTGCTGAAGCAACACAACATCAGGGTGTCACTGTTTCTGGATCCTGATCCGGCGCAGGCCGTATTGGCGGCGGCGACTGGTGCCGATCGTATCGAGTTGTACACGGAAAGTTATGCAGCAGCGTTTGCGACACCGGCAATGGGTCGGGTGCTGGAGCAATGCCGTCTCACCACCAAAGCCGCCGTGGCCGCTGGTCTTGGTGTGAATGCCGGCCACGATCTGGATTTGCAGAATCTGCCCGAATTTCTTGCTGCCGACGATGTGCTGGAAGTCTCGATCGGACACGCGCTGATCGTGGAATGCATAGAGCAGGGCATGGAACAGGTGAT
The DNA here is from genome assembly GCA_903837345.1 of uncultured Gammaproteobacteria bacterium. Classification (GTDB taxonomy): domain Bacteria; phylum Pseudomonadota; class Gammaproteobacteria; order Pseudomonadales; family Pseudohongiellaceae; genus CAILUG01. The sequence continues at coordinate 39,701 of CAILUG010000004.1, forward strand.
CAGGCAATATCTGCGGATTTGCAACGGGCACTGAATGCCGGGGTCTGCAATGACCGTGTATTCACTGCGTTAGTCCTTCGTCACCGCAGCCATTGTGAAATCGCCAGAGTGATGACACTGGCTGTCACGCAAGCCAGCACCAGTGCCGGCCACCGGAAACCTTTTTGCTGTGGCTGCGCGCGCTGTCTGTCAATTTTGACATCGCCGGTATCTTCCATAGCCCGCCTGACATGCACCGGACTCACCCTGGTTTCGCCGCGGCCATAGGCCACCAGCATGGCCTTGTGCGCGAGGATGTTGATCAGTCGGGGAATGCCGGCACTGGCAGCATACAGCTCATCCATCGCTTTGTTGTTGAACAGATTGACACCGGGGAACCCGGCTTTGGCCAGCCGCTGATTTATGTAGCTGGACATTTCCTCGCGTGACAGCATTGGCAATACATACGAAAACGAAATGCGCTGCTTCAGCTGCCGCAGTGTCGGGCGATTCAGCATATCGTTCAATTCGGGCTGGCCAAATAGCACTATCTGCATCATTTTTTCCGACTCGGTTTCCAGATTGGACAGCAGCCGCAAGGCTTCAATGCTTTCCACCGGCATGGCCTGGGCTTCGTCGAGCAGGAACACCACTTTTTTGCCTTGCTGTTTGAGGCTGATCAGTTTGTTGTTGAGCTGGGTGAGAATGTAATCGCGCCCTTGGTCGGCGGTGAGCGGCAGATTGAGTTCTGCTGCCAGCGCCAGCATCAGGCCGTCGGGGGTGAGAAAGGGATTGGGAATATAGGCAGTGATGAAAGGATGGCCCAGTTTGTTCAACAACTGCCGGCACAGCAGGGTTTTCCCGGTGCCCACTTCGCCGGTGATCTTGATGAAACCTTCACCACCTGCCAATGCCTGCAGGATGTCGGAAAATGCCCGCTGAAAACCGCGCAAATCCACGATGAAATCAGTATTCGGCGTCAGCGTGAACGGAAGTTCGCGTAATCCAAAAAAATCCAGATACATGGTGTCGGTTACAAGTAGGCCTTAGACTATGGGCCGAAATACTAGCAGTGCCGTTTACAATAAGAATCGGGAAAAATTCCCCAATTCACCCCTCATCGGAGCCCCGCATGTTTGCCTCCACCAAGCACAAGCTGGTTGAAAAATCGCAGGCGTTGCCAGGTCGCACCACGCCGATAACGGTGAGCCCGCGTCATCTGGTGCTGGGCCATCCCATGCAGCCACCGTTTCCGCCCGGCCTGGAACAGATTGAGTTGGGGCTGGGTTGTTTCTGGGGAGCCGAGCGGCTGTTCTGGCAGATGGACGGGGTCTATACCACAGCAGTGGGTTATGGCGGCGGCTTCACAGTGAATCCCGCCTATCAGGAAGTTTGCAGCGGGCTGACCGCGCATGCCGAGCTGGTGCTGGTGGTGTTTGATCCTGCGATAACCAGTCTCGACGCTGTGCTGCAGACTTTCTGGCAGGCACATGATCCCACCCAGGGCATGCGACAGGGCAATGACAGTGGCACCCAGTATCGTTCGGCGATCTATGCGGACTCTGAAGCGCAACTGGCTGCGGTGCAGGCTTCAGCCGGGCGCTATCAGCAGGCCTTGCAGCAAGCCGGGCTCGGCACCATTACTACTGAAATGCGCAGGGCCGGCCCGTTCTATTATGCCGAGGATTATCACCAGCAGTACCTCGCCAAAAATCCGGACGGCTACTGCGGCCTGCGCGGAACCGGAGTAACATGCCCCAATGCAAGCTGAAATCAACAAACTGATCGTTGCCATCTCGTCCCGCGCCTTGTTCGACCTCGACGCCAGCAACCAGGTGTTCGAGCGCGACGGGGTGGAAGCCTACCGGCAATACCAGATCGCGCACGAAAACGAACCGCTGCATCCCGGTGATGCCTTTCATCTGGTCAAGAAACTGCTGCACATCAACAAACTGCTGGGCCAGCAGCGGGTGGAAGTGATCTTGCTGTCGCGCAATACCGCTGATACCGGCCTGCGCATCTTCAACTCGATCCAGCATCACGGCCTCGACATCAGCAAGGCCGCGTTCTGCGGTGGCGACAGCCCCTACCGCTATATCACTGCCTTCAACAGCCACCTGTTCCTGAGCACCAACGGTTTTGATGTGCGCCAGGCACTGGAACATGGCGTAGCCGCGGCCACCATTCTGCCGTCGAAAGCTGCCAACACGGATGACTACAAACTGCGCTTCGCGTTTGACGGCGACGCCGTGCTGTTTTCCGACGAGGCCGAGCGCATCTACAAGGCGCAGGGCCTGGCCGAATTCACACGTAGTGAGCGCGAAGCCGCCAAAACTCCGCTCAGCGGTGGTCCATTCAAACCGTTCCTGGCTGCGTTGCAGATGTTGCAGAAGGAGTTCAAGGCCGGAGAGTCACCGATTCGCACCTGTCTCGTTACTGCGCGTGCCGCACCGGCTCACGAGCGCGTGGTGCTGACGTTGCGCAACTGGGACATCAAAATCGACGAATCACTGTTCCTGGGCGGTCTCGACAAAGGTGTGTTCCTCGGTGCCTACAATGCCGACGTATTCTTCGACGACCAGCAGGGCCACTGTGAATCGGCCAGAGGCCACGTTGCCACCGGCCATGTGCCGAGCGGCATCGCCAACCAGCGGCCGGTTTCCTGATCCTGTTTAATGATGTGTGGTAATGAACAATGGAAATAGCCTGCCTTGATCTGGAAGGGGTGTTGATCCCGGAAATCTGGATCGCCTTCGCCGACAAAACCAATATCCCCGAATTGCGCGTGACCACCCGCGATCTGCCTGACTACGATGTGCTGATGAAACAGCGGCTGCGCATTCTGGCCGAGCATGGTCTGGGTCTGAAGGAGATCCAGCAAGTGGTGTCGACGATGCAGCCGTTGCCGGGTGCGGTGGAATTCGTCAGCTGGCTGCGCCAGCATTTCCAGGTGGTGATCCTGTCGGATACCTTCTATGAATTTGCGATGCCGTTCATGCCGATGTTAGGCAACCCGACTTTGTTGTGTCACAGGCTGGTGGTGGATGACAAAGGTAAAGTAGTGGATTACGTGATTCGCCAGAAGGATCCGAAGCGGCATGCGGTGCTGGCGTTCAAGAGTTTGAACTACCGGGTGATTGCGGCAGGAGATTCCTATAACGATACCAGCATGCTGGGTACGGCTGATGCGGGCTTCCTGTTTCATGCGCCTGATAATGTCATCAAGGAGTTTCCGCAGTTTCCTGCTGTGCATACATATGATGAGTTGAAAGAGCTATTTCGTCAGAATAGTCAGCGTCAGGTTATTTAAGTTCAGCGCACAGCCTTGGGCCGGTAGCGGGTTCTGCGACACGCCACAAGTACCGGCAAGCCGGCCCAGCCACTCGGCAAAGCCGAGTGTCGTTCCGCTTCGCGCAAAGCTCCGCTTTGCAAACGCTCAGCTCCACCCCTGTAGGCTCGCCTCCGGCCATCCATGGCCTCCGACGGTTTCAGAAGTGTATCTCTGCCCAAGGCTCTCAGGTTCAAAGCGAGATTCTTCCTAAAATAATCAGGGACAGACCACATTTTTTGGTTCCAACTATCTGATCCTTTTGAGTGTGTTGAGGGCGGCAGCAGGGCTCAGGATGTGAACCGCTCGCCAAGGATGAAGGACCAAAAGATCCTTGTCGCCAGTAACGATAAGGTCTGCTTTGGCGGCCAGGGCGCACGCCAGCACATGGTCATCATCGGCATCACGGCAAACTTGGCGAGTAAGTTTTCTTGAGGGTACTGACATCGCCATTTGTTGATAGCGATAGAAATAGCCGTCCGCCTCAAGCCCTGAAGCCGCAATTGTTTTTGCCAGCTTGGGGCTGTGAAGCAACTTGCTGAGCTCATCGAGTAACACATCGCTGGTGTAAAAGGAAAATCCGTTTTCTGTTACGTAATCCAGCAGCCCTGCAGGAGTACCCGACCAAAGAAAAGCAGATACCAGTACATTGGTATCCATGACCAGTTTCATCAGCGTTTTCGGGTTTTACGAGCAGCGCGTATGGTTTTTACTTCGCTCTGGATTTCATCCAGCGACAGGGGGGGAATCCCCGCAGCGGCAATACGCCTGGTTCCTTCCCGTATTTCTTTCAGCGCTTTCCTGCGCATGGCGTCCTCCAGCAGGGCTTTGAGATTCTTGGGCGTGAGCAAGCCCGCTTCCTGCACATCATGGGCAAGACGATTGGGCAACTCCAGTGTGAGTTCCAGCTTTGTCATCACAGGCTTCTTCTTGCGAACGCTTGTCGTCATAAGTGTAGTCTGGCTTCAGCCGTTTTGCCGTGAATTTTGCACCAGTTCGCCCAGTGATAGAAGAATCCTCGCCGTCGCTGCCAAAGGCTGCGGCGCGAACTTCAGGAACAGACCACATTTCGCGCAGAGGGGAGAAACCCACACAGAAGCCGCTACCGGCCCAAGGCTGTGCGCTGACCCCATTCAACCTTTCACCCAGATCAATTTTGCATCCCGCCAAATGCCATGCTATCCTAATCATTAGCTAGCTAACTATTAGGGGACGAACATGGTCCTTTCCACGGAAGAACGCTTTACCACAGCCCTGCATTGCACAGCACGTGTGTGGCGGCAGGCGCTGGACCGTCGTTTGAAGGATCTGGGCGTGGGCCAGGCCGGCTGGCTGGCGATTGCAACGATAGCCAAAGCCAAAGCACCACTGTCGCAGACCGAACTGGCTGACCGGCTGGCGGTGGAAACTCCCACCATGGTGGCGATGATAGATCGCCTGGATAAAGCGGGTCTTGTATCACGCGTGGGCTCCGAAACCGATCGCCGCGTGAAGCTGGTGGTATTGACTGACGCCGGCACCGAACTGTTTGCCAAAGTCAAAACCGAGGCCGACAAGTTCCGCGAGGAATTGCTCGGCAATGTCGACAAGAAGCAGTTGTTGCTGCTCACTGAATTGCTGGAAGCACTGCAGACCAAAACGGAGTCAACCCTATGAGTGGTGACTCTGTGGCTGTCTCCGCTCCGGAGCCGGAACACGTCGTCAACCGTCCCATGATCACGCTGTCGATCATGCTGGCCACTGTCATCCAGGCACTGGACGGCACCATCGCCAATGTCGCATTGCCGCATATGCAGGGCAGTCTGCAGGCCTCGCAGGACCAGATCACCTGGGTACTGACTTCATTCATTGTCGCTTCAGCGATCGCCACACCGCTGACCGGCTGGTTGTGCGACCGTTACGGCCAGAAAAGCGTCTTCCTGGCTTCAATCGCCGGTTTCACGCTCGCCTCGGTGCTGTGCGGTATCTCCGGCACACTGGCGCAGATAGTGCTGGCGCGCATGCTGCAGGGTATTTTTGGTGCTGCGCTGATTCCGCTGTCACAGGCCATTCTGCTGGAAATCAATCCGCGTGAAAAACACGGCTCCGCAATGGCAGTCTGGGGCATGGGTGTAATGATCGGTCCCATCCTCGGCCCCACCCTGGGCGGGTGGCTTACCGACAGCTACGACTGGCGCTGGGTGTTCTTCATCAATGTGCCGGTGGGTGCGCTGGCGTTTTACGGCATCTGGAAATACATCAGGCACTTGCCGGGTGGTCGCAAGATGCCATTCGACATGTTCGGCTTTACCACGCTGAGTCTGGCCATCGGCTCATTGCAGATGCTGCTGGATCGTGGTGAGCAGAATGACTGGTTTGGTTCTCGCGAAACCTGGGTGGAAGCCGTCGTGCTGGCGCTGAGTCTGGCGTATTTCATAGCGCATACGGCACTGCGTCCGGCCGGCAAATCCTTCTTCGATTACCGGTTGTTGAAAAATGCCAACTATGTGACAGGCCTGTTGTTTGTTTTCATCATCGGGATGGTGCTGTTTGCTACGCGGGCATTGACGCCATCACTGCTGCAGGGATTGCTGGGCTATCCGGCCTTTCTGGCAGGCATGGTCAGCGCACCCAGCGGCCTCGGCACCATGCTGGCGATGGTGATTGTGGGTCGTCTCACCGGCAAGGTGGATCTCCGCCTGCTGCTGGGGGCAGGGTTTACGCTGACAGCATTTTCACTCTGGCAGATGAGCCAGTACACCCTTGGCATCCAGCCAGCGCATATCGTCTGGCCCGGCGTCATTCAGGGCATCGGGCTGGGTTTTGTGTTCGTGCCGTTGAGTGCGGCAGCGTTCGCCACACTGAAACCGGAGCTGCGCGCCGAAGGCACTGCCATCTATAGTCTCATCCGCAACATCGGCAGCAGCATCGGTATTGCACTGGTGCAGACCATGCTGGTGCGTAACATCCAGACTGCCCATGCGTCGTTGGTGGGCAATGCGGTATTGACCAATCGGGCCCTGGAGGAGCCGGCAGTGGCTGCTGTTTATAGTCCTGGCAATCCGTTCGGGCTCGCACTACTGGACGGTGAAATCAGCCGACAGGCTTCGATCATTGCCTATGTGGATGATTTCTGGCTGATGTTGATGCTGACGTTGGCAGTGCTGCCGTTATTGCTGTTGATCCGGCCGCCCAGCAAAAAACTGCCGCCGCAACCCGCCCAAGTGGCACTGGATTAAGCCCATGAACTTTTCGATATTGCTTCATTTGCAACTTCACACTGGCAAAAGACTGCTGCAGGCAACTGCTGCCGCTTGCGTTCTGCTCGGTCTTGCTGGCTGTATTGCCGTGCCGGATGACGCTGACCACATGAAGCCAGCGGATCTTGCACATGCGCAACTTGCCGCCGACATCCAACTGGCCCAGGACGGCTGGCCCGAGGCACAGTGGTGGAAAAGTTATCGTGATCCGCAACTGGATGCGCTGATAAGCCAGGCACTGCAGGGCAGTCCTTCGCTGGCCGCCGCCTCCGCCCGTATCTCGGCAGCACAAGCGGCACTGACTGTGAGTCTGCAATCACGGCAGGTGTCCACCGGTTTCATTGGCGGCGCCAACGATCAACGCTATTCCGCCAACGGGCTGTTGCCACCGCCGATCGGCGGCAGTTTTTACACGGATGAAAATCTGCAATTGCAGGCCCGCTACGATCTGGACTGGTGGGGCAAGCACAAGGCGCAAATCGCTGCCGCAGTTGGCGAAACCAATGTCCGCAAAGCCGAATATGCGCAGGCAGAACGCACGCTGGCTACCGCGATCGCCAGATCCTATTTCAATCTGCAAGGCAGCTGGGCGCGGCTGGCCAATCTGCAGCTAATGCTGGTCAACCAGGATGAGCTGGTCGCCGACAAGAACAAACGTATCGCACACGGCCTCGCTGCACAGGATGAGCAGCGCAAGGCGGAAACACGTCGCGACGAATTGAAACTGCAGATTGTGCAATTGACCACGCAATCCACCCTGGAGCGGGAAGCACTGCGTGCACTGGTTGCAGCCACTGCCGACAGTTTGCCCGACCTGCGGCCGCAGCCACTGCCTGCAACAACACCTGCGTTGCCGGCACGACTTGGTCTGGAACTGCTGGCCCGGCGTCCTGAACTGCAGGCAGCGCGCTGGCGCGTGCAAGCTGCACTCAACCGGGTCGAGCTGGCGCGTGCAGCGTTTTATCCCGACGTCAATCTGACCGGTGCGTTCGGACTGGATGCGATCGATCTCGGACATCTGCTGGAAACCGGCAGCCGTACTGTCTTTGCCGGTGCCACCGTGTCGGTGCCGTTGTTCAACAGCAAGCAGTTGAGTGGTCAGCTCGGACTGGCCCGCAGCCAGCGCGATGAACTGATCGCTGAATACAACCAGACCGTGTTCGAGGCAGTACGCGAGGTGGCCCAGGCCGGCGCCAACCTGCAGGGCGTGGAACAGCAGATCAGACAACAGGCGCAAATCGTGCAAACCACCGGCGCCTTGCAGGAAACCGTACAGAAGAAATTCAGGCAGGGGCTGGCAGATCATGCCGCCTTGCTGGAAGCGACACTGGCCATGCAGCAGAAAGCCGATGTGCAACTGCAGTTGCACAACCAGCAGCTGCTGGCCGAGATATCCCTTGTGAAAGCACTGGGTGGTGGTTACCAGGCTGAAGCTGGCGAAGCCAGACAGTCACCTGGTCCGTCACCGAACAAACCGGAGTAATGCCAATGACCACACATACTCAAGAAATACAGCAAGCACGCCAACGCCGATGGGTGCTGATCGGCATCACGGTGGTTTTCATCATCGCCGCTGTGGCCTATGGCTTTTATTTCGAGCAGGTATTGACGAAGCGGGAACAGACCGACAACGCCTATGTCAATGGCAATGTAGTTACATTGTCTTCGCAGGTGGCTGGCACCGTGCTGGAAATCGGTGCCGATGAAACCCAGCTGGTGCAGTCCGGCGCGGTGGTGCTGAAACTGGATGCACTGGACAGCGATGTTGCTTTTGCACAGTCGCAGGCACGTCTCGGCGCTGCGGTCCGCTCGCAGCGTGAACGATATGCACTGGTATCGCAGTTCGATGCCACCGTGGCGTTACGCCGTCTTGATCTGAAAAAAGCGCAAGATGATTTGTCACGCCGCTTGCCTCTGGCGGACGACCACACCTTGTCCGACGAAGAAATCGCGCATGCCAGACAAGCGGTAACCGATTCGCAAGCTTTGCTGAACGTGGCGCTGAAACAGGCCGAGGCCGCCCGCTCCGGCATTGCCGGTGTCGACATCGCCCACAATCCGAGTGTGCTCACTGCCAAAGCCGAATTCATGCAATCGTGGCTGGCCGTGCGTCGCAATGCGATCCATGCGCCGATTTCAGGCTATGTGGCCAAACGCAATGTGCAGGTGGGCAGCCGCGTCACGCCGGGTTCACCGCTTATGACGATCGTGCCGATAGACCTGTTGTGGGTGGATGCCAACTTCAAGGAATCGGAACTGCGCAACATACGGGTGGGTCAACCGGCGCTGATCGAGGCGGATGTCTATGGCAGCAAGGTGGAGTATCACGGCAAGGTACTGGGTCTTTCAGTTGGCACCGGTACCGCGTTCTCGCTGCTGCCGGCGCAAAATGCCACGGGCAACTGGATAAAAGTAGTGCAACGCGTGCCGGTACGCATTGCGCTTGACCCAAAAGAACTGGCGGAACATCCGCTGCGCATCGGTCTTTCCACCGTGGCCACCGTCGATACCCACGATACCAGCGGTACGATACTGGGCGCGGCGATGCCGGCGAGCCCGGCCTTCATCACCAGTGCGCTGGCGCAGCCGATGGACCAGGCGGAATCCGAAGCCAAGGCCATCATTGCCAGCAATCTGGTTACTGATTGATGCGCTGATTCAACTCCGCCAGTGACAGCAGAATGCGCGCCGTGGCACCCCAGATGTAATGGTGCTGGTAACGCAGGAAATGAAACTGGCGGCTGATACCATCGCGCTCCAGCGTGTCGGTGCCGTAGTTGCCGGTGTCCAGTACCAGCGGCAGCGGCAGCTTGATGATCTCGTCGACTTCATACGGATTGTGGACCAGCTCGGGTTCGGCTTCACACCAGGCCACGATGGGTGTGATGGCAATGCCGGTGCCGGCATTCACTCTTACATCCGGCAGGCGGCCCAGCAGTTGCAAGCCGTGCGGATCGAGACCGATTTCTTCCTGTGATTCTCGCAGCGCCGTGGCTTCCAGGGTGGCATCGCACAAATCAACGCGCCCCCCCGGCAGACTGATCTGGCCGGCATGCATGCTCAGATGCATGCTGCGACGCGTCAGCACAGTGTAGGGCTCGCCAGTAATCACGCAGCAAACCAGAACAGCGGCGTGCGTTGCAACAGAGGCGGGGAGTGCAGGCTGTTGCGGCAACAGCTGTTGTCGCAGGGCTTCCTTGTGCAGAAGCAGTTTGGTTTTGTCCCTGGACTCTGCGCCTCTCATGCCGGCATCCACTGCTACAGGTTGTTGATGAGCATTGAAATCTTGTCGAGGGTTTCCTGGTATTCCTCGGCGCCCACCGAATCGGCAACGATGCCGCCTCCGCCCCAGCAGTGGATATGGTTGCGATCCCGCACCAGCGTGCGGATGGCGATATTGCTGTCCATGTTGCCGCTGCGGTCGATCCACGCGATCACGCCGCAGTAGACCGAACGCGGCATGGTTTCCAGTTCATTGATTATCTGCATGGCGCGCAGCTTGGGCGTGCCGGTGATGGAACCACCGGGGAAACAGGCAGCCAGCAGCCGGAATACGTCTTCCGGTTTCTGCAATCGACCCTTGATGGTGCTGACCAGATGATGCACGTTGGTAAAGCTCTGCAATTCGAACAGGGCTTCCACCGTCACCGAGCCGAAACTGCACACACGGCCAAGGTCATTGCGCAACAGATCGACAATCATCAGGTTTTCGGCTTTGTCCTTGTTGCTGTTTTCCAGATCCTGGCGGTTGCGCAGGTCCTGCACAGGATCGGCACTGCGCGGCTTGGTACCCTTGATCGGCTGGGTAGTGACCACGCCCTGATCTACTTTCACAAAGCGTTCCGGCGAAAAGCTCAGGACGCAATGTTCACCATCTTCCAGAAACGCGGCAAACGGGGCATTGGCACGCACTTGCAGTTGCTGGAACGCCGTGAAACTGTCGCCGGTACACGGCGCCGTGAAACACTGGGCCAGGTTCACCTGATAACAATCGCCGGCATGGATGTAATCGATGATGCGCCGGAAACGTTGCAGGTATTCGTCACGGCTGAAGTTGGATGCAAACGGTGCCTGTAATGTGAACGGCTGCTCTGGTGCCACAACTTGCGGTTGCTGGTGCAGCAACATGCGGACTGCATCCGCACGTTGACTGTCCTGACAACTGAGCACCAGCGAACTGCGCTTGTTCTGGTGATCAATGATCACAGCCCAGTCGTAAATGCCGGCCAGCATGTCGGGCAGCGTCAAGGTGGCGGCAACATGCGGCGGCAGGCGATGATAGCGGTGCAGCAATTCATAACCGAACCACGCTATGGCGCCACCGGTGAACGGCAAATCCGGCATCACACACTCAGGTTGCAACGGGCAATAACGTGCGAGCACTTCAAAAGGATTGTCAGTGCTGCGCTCCACTTCGGCACCGGTTATTCCGGTAATTGTGGTGGTGGCGGCTTTGGTGCGCAGCAGAAAAACCGGATCCGCTACCAGGATATCGAAACGGGCGGCAGGGTGGGGCGAAGTGCCGCTGCCAAGCAGCATCGGCTGCGGCAAATGCCGCATGCGCGCGAACCATTCGCCGGCAGTGACTGCATAAGGCAAGGCTTCAATGACAGGCTGCGCTGCTAATGCCAACGACATGAACGGATTCCGGGCTGGATAAAGTTGAAATTCAAAGGCAATTGACGGGACGCGGCAAACCGGCAATGCGCGCGGCCAGTCTGGCCGGACTGTCAGGGAAAAGCGATAGCAGATACAGGCTGTTGCCCTTGCCTGGCCCCAGTTCGCGCTCAACCATCTTGACCAGAATGCGCATCACTGGTGACAGCCCACGTTGCTGGTAAAAATTTCTGACGATTTGCAGAATTTCCCAATGTGCCGGTGTCAACTCTATCCCGTGCTCGCGTGCCAGCAACGCTGCCACTGCTTCTGACCAGTCGGCCAGATCGGCCAGATTGCCATCCTTGTCGAGCGCAATGCTGCGGGAGCCGAGCTTTAGCGCTGACATGGAAACCTCAACGAGGGAGTGGGTGCGGGAACGGTTAATGCCAGTTTACAACCCGCTCATGCACGAGACTGAGCGCCACAAAATCGCGGTAGGAAACACTGACAAATCCGGGGCGGATTTTGGCAGAAATGCCGCGGGCTGCCAAATCATCAACCAGCACACATACATGGAGCCCGGGGTGATGTGCCAGCAACTCCGATGCTTGTGCCGGTGCCGGCAATGCCGCATAAACCGCATCTTCGATCAGCACCAAGGCATCGGTGGGCAGGACTGCGGTCAACAAGGTCTGCCAGAGCCGGGGGTCAGTCTTGTTGATCACATGCAAAGTCATCAGAACACCAGCGTGGTGGTGGCTGCAGCTACCAGGGCGGCCAGTTGATCATGCTGGAGCGGCAATACGGGGACAGACAGTTGTGCTGGATCCACATCGTAACGGGTCAGCGCGGCCGGCTCGGCGTAAACAGTTTCAATGCCATAGAGTTCCAGCGCCGGCAGCTGGCGCGCCAGCGTTTTCATGCAAATGCGTTCGCCTTGCTGATCGGCGATCAGCAGTGTGACTGCCTCATCCAGCAGCACCAGTACCGGTTTTTGTTCGAATACGCCGGCAGTCAGCAAGGTTTCCATACAGGCAGATGCTGCACTGGTCCAGGCACTGTGGCGACAAATAAACAGCACGGAGCGGGCGGCGGTGTTCATGGTGCGAAATTCAGCACGCGATCGGCTTTGGCCATGGATTCCATCCACAGGCCCAGGCCGCCGATGCTGAAACCTTCAAGCAGGTTGGATGCTGGCAGTTGGTGGCGCACGGCTTCATTGTTGTCGGTGATGCCGCGCTTGAGCGCGGAAGCTACGCATACCACAGCGTCGATCCGGTGCTGCTGGATCAATTGCTGCCAGGCCTTGGGCAAATGGAATTCATCCTGTGGCGGCACACACAGCGCAGAGGCGTTGTGGACGCCGTCCTGGAAGAAAAACAGGCGCTGGATCTGGTGACCACTCTCGAGTGCTGCCTCACAGAAACGGAAGGCACTCAGGGCGGCGCCGGAAGAGTAGGGCGCGCCCTGGATCATCAGGGCAAAGCTGCTCATCTCAGCAATACCACTTCAGCTTAGCGTTGACGGCCACCCAACAATTGCAGGATGGCCAGGAAAAGGTTGTAGAAGTTCAGATACAGACTGACGGTAGCGCGTATGTAATTGGTTTCACCGCCATGCACGATGCGGCTGGTATCAAACAGGATCAGACCTGACATCAGCAACACGATGGCGGCCGGGATCATCATCGATAACACCGCAATGTGCAGGAAGATATTGGCCAGGCCGGCAACTACGACCACGATCATGCCGGTCATCAGAAAACCGCCCATGAAGGAAAAGTCACGTTTGCTGGTCATCGCATAAGCCGACAATGACAGGAACACCAGGGAGGTAAGTGCCAGCGCTTCCATGACCAGGGTGGGGCCATTGGCCAGCTTCAGATAGTGGGAAAGCATGGGACCCATGGCAGCTCCCAGGCAGCCGGTAAAAGCAAAAATGGCGATCAATCCCTGTGCCGAGTCGGCGGTTTTCTGTACCCAGAACATCATGGCGAAACTGGCTAGCATCAATATCAGCGCAGCACCGTTGCCCAATCCGGACCAGACTGACAAGCCAGCAGTGATGGCACTGAACAACAAGGTCAGCGACAGCAACATATAGGTATTGCGCACCATTTTGCTGGTGGAAACAGCAGTACCAGCACTGGCTGTTTGCAGGGAATCATATTCGTTCATGGCTTGCTCCTTCAGAATTACGGGGTCCAACTAAATAATCATTTGACTGTGTTGCCGGTTGCAGTAAGAATTCGCGCCCTCGGAGGGGTGGCAGAGTGGTTTAATGCACCGGTCTTGAAAACCGACGTAGGTTAATAGCCTACCGTGAGTTCGAATCTCACCCTCTCCGCCAGTACTTCAATTAAAACAATGGCTTGCAGGGGTTAAATATAAGAGCATACCAAGTAGCATACCATAACGCAGACAGCTTAAAGCAACGCATTTAAGGTCTGTTTAGCCAGACTAGTCTCTCTGACTTTGGCCGTATCGGGCAACACTTAAATACTCCCATTTCATCATCCCAAAACCCCATCCCAAGCACCCCACTGGCAAGCCCCCGATTTCCTATACACCTGACAGCTTCATAAAGTACTGCTCTTCAAACTTCGCTGGTGGTATGCCGTCGTTGTTACCATGTCTTCGAACCGGGTTATAAAACAGCTCGATGTAGTTGAACACATCTGC
>CAILUG010000005.1 GCA_903837345.1 uncultured Gammaproteobacteria bacterium
GCTTCTGAAACCGTCGGAGGCCATGGATGGCCGGAGGCGAGCCTACAGGGACGTACTTGTGGCGTGTTTCATAAGCGTCTCTCGGCCCAAGGCTGTGCACTGAACGATGCGGAAATCACAGTTCCACTGATAACCGCGCACAGAACTCCTTGCACCAGAATAATCAGACTGGTATGACTAGCACTTACGAACTCCCAACAGAAGGAGAACAGGATATGCAACAACGTCGACGTCAACTACTGGCCGCCATCAGCAGCGCACTGGCCTGCGGGCTGTTTGATGCCAAAGCATTCGCAGCCAGTGCTCCGCCCAAACTGGGACTGATCTTTCCACCGGTCGGTCGCGGCGCGCCTGAGGAAGGATTGGTGATGTACGGGAACCGCATAGAGTATGTGGTGGAAGGGCTGGGGCTCGAAACCATGACCCCGGACGGCTATGAAGCAGTAATTGATCGTATTCCCGCAGTGGCCAGGCGCCTGGTGGAGCGCGGAGCACAGGCAGTATTGCTGACAGGAACCTCGCTCAGCTTCTTCAAGGGAGAAGCATTCAATCAGCGGCTCACGCAAACAGTGCGCGAAGCCACCGGTGGTCTGCCGGCAACCACCATGAGCACAGCAGTAATCGAAGGCCTCAAGAAGATGGGTGCAAAGCGGGTGGTGGCACCCACGGCCTATAACGAAGAAGTGAATGCGCGGCTGCGTTCGTTTCTGATCGAACACAAATTTGAGGTGGTGGCGGTTGAAGGCATGGGCATTGAAGCAGTGGAAGACATCAACCGTGTCACCCAGCCCATGTTGCTGGATTTCTGTACCGGAGTGGTGAAAAAGGCCAAGCAGGCCGACACCATCCTGGTGTCCTGCGGCGGCTTGCGCACACTGGAAATCCTGGCACCGCTGGAACAGAGGACCGGCTTGCCCGCAGTTTCCAGCATGCCGCATACATTGCTGGCCGGTGCCAAACTGCTTGGCCTTGATGGAAGGGTCAAGGGCTTTGGACGACTGCTGGAAAGTGCTTGAATCCGGCAAGTCCCGGCCCTTCCCTACCAGCGGGAGTTGTCGAAGCCTGCAATGAAAGTGAAGTGATAGCGGGTTTCTGCGGTACCCACACCAATAACGCTACCGTCGTGCAAAGGCATGGTCATGATGCCGGCACCATGACCAAGGCGCTTGCCATTCACCGAGAGTCCGCATTTGCTGCCACGATCAGTCAGCATATAGCCGTCCACAGTGTGGTCGATCCGGAAATGTTCGCGTGAAATCTGCAACAAATGGCCGGTGTCCATCAGGTACATGTCGTTGCTGTGCTTGCCGTCAATGGTGCCGGGGCGTTCGATGCGGTGAATCCTGTTGTTGACCATCGCCACCCTCGATTCGCGGCCAACACGGAACGGAAACGCATGAATGGTTACCATGCCTCCCACCTGCATGCCAACCGGGATTGCCGCATGGGCTTCCGGCGTCAAGGCCTTCAGCACAGCCTTGGGGAAAAGTTTTTCCAGAATTGTCCGCTTGTCATCCACGGGCTTGGTTTCCGCTCACTACTGCCACGCTACCAGCGCGTGTTGCCAAAATCGGTGTAGAAGGTATAGCGGTAACAGGACTCGGCTGTACCTATCACAACGAGGTCACCATCATGCAACGGTGCCGACTGCGTACCGGTACCGGCACCTATGCGTTTGCCATTGACGGAGGCGCCGCATTGGCTGCCACGATCAGTCAGCACATAGCCATCCGCACTGCGGTCGATCTGCAGATGCTCGCGTGAAACCTGCAACAACTTGCCACCATCCAGCAGATAGATATCGTTGTTGGGTACTGACCCCGGCGCCGTCGGCCGTTCGATGCGATGAACGGTATTATTGATCATCATGACGCGCGACTCGCGACCAAGCCGGAACGGAAAAGCCAGCACGGTGATCATCCCCACGCCCTGCAATACTGCAGGCATGGCTGCGCGGGCTTCCGGGGTCATCGCTTGCAGCACCGCTTTCGGAAACAGTAGCTCAAGGATTTTCTGCCTGGTTTCCACGTTATGCCAACCCTCACTTGCGTAATTTTGCTGCCGCATTCTCCAGCAATTTTTCAGCGGTATCCATCCGGATTCCTGGTCAAAAAACGCCAGACATCCGTACACATGCGATCGAGGCCAAGCGTGGCCTTCCAGCCAAGCACTGCTGCAGCCTGGCGGGTGTCCGCATAACAGGCAGCCACATCACCGGGTCTGCGCGGCACAATGCTGTACGGGATGGGCTTGCCGGCAGCCTGTTCGAATGCGCGCACCATCTCCAGTACCGAGTAACCACGGCCGCAACCCAGGTTGACTGTGATGAACGCTGCATTGTTGGCAAGTGCGTCGAGGGCCGCCACATGGCCCAGCGCCAGATCGTCCACATGGATATAGTCACGTACACCGGTACCGTCAGGAGTCGGATAGTCATTGCCGTAGACTGCCAGCTGCGGCAGCTTGCCCAGCGCCACCTGTCCCAGATAGGGCATCAGGTTGTTGGGAACGCCGAGCGGGTTTTCGCCGATCAGCCCGCTGTGATGAGCGCCAACCGGATTGAAATACCGCAAACAGGCAATGCGCCAGCTGCTGTCAGACTGGAATGTGTCTTTCAGCAATTGCTCGATCACCAGCTTGGTATTGCCATAGGGGTTGGTGGCGCCAGTTGGTGCAGTCTCGGGGATTGGCAACGTTTGCGGTATGCCGTAAACGGTGGCCGAAGACGAGAACACCAGTTTTTTTACTCCTGCCTGTTGCATCGCTGCCAACAGGTTGAAGGTGCCGCCAACGTTGTTGCGGTAATAGCGCAACGGCTGCGCCACTGACTCACCCACCGCCTTCAGCCCGGCAAAGTGAATGACAGCATCGTAATTGTCCTTGGCAAATATTTCAGCGAGAGCGGCTGCATCGCCCAGATCAGCCTCAATGAAAGCGGGGCGCAGGCCGGTGATGGCAGTGATGCGATCGCAAACCAGCGCCGAACTGTTGCTGAGATTGTCGAGCAAGGTGACTGTATGGCCCTGCTCCTGCAATTGCACGCAGGTGTGTGAACCGATGTAGCCGGTGCCGCCGGTCAGCAGGACATTGAGACTCATGGTGGCAGGTTCTGTTGTTGCTGGTGTAACCATTTGCCCAATTTCCAGGCATTTTCGATGCAGAAAAAATACAACAGGGTGATGAAACAGAAAATACCGAACTGGGCCCAGGCCGGCCAGTGCAGTATGTACATAACAATCCCGATGAAATTGATCTGGATGGACAACACTGCCACCAGCAGCAGGATTTCCTGATGACTGAAGCCTGCCTGCTGCAAAATATGGTGAAGATGGGTACGGTCCGGTTCAAACGCGGGCCTGCCCTTGCGCATGCGTCGCACTGTGGTGACTACCATGTCGATCAGCGGCAATCCCACTACAAACAATCCCAATACCGCCGGCAAATGCAGGCCGGTGAATGCGCCACCCTGGGTGGCATCGATCAGCAGCCACACCAGCGAAAAACCGATCAGTTTGCTGCCGGCATCACCCAGAAACACTTTTGGCAGCAAGCGGTTGGAACCCAGATTGAACAGCAGGTAAGCCGCAGTGCCACCAATCAGCAAGGCCGGCACCACATTGTCGAGCGCGGACGCATGCGTGAGAAAATAGAAACTGCCAAGGGCAATCAGCGTGATAATGCCCACCAGACCATCCATGCCGTCAATCATGTTCCAGGCATTGGTAATGCCGAACACTGCGATGATGGTGAATGGCAGTGAAATCCACAGGGGCATGTGCAGTTCATGGAAGAACAACAGGTTGCCAAGATCCCCTACCCACAGTTTGCCCCCGAATATCATCATCAGGGCTGCTGCCACTTCCACGATGATGCGGAACTTCACATCAATGTTGTAACGGTCATCCAGCAATCCGACCACAACCAGCAGACCTGCTGCCACCAGATACCACAGCAGTTCCGAATGCAAGGCAGCGAAGAACGGCAACAACACCAGCATGGTGATGAATATCGCGATGCCACCGATCAGCGGCACTTCGCCTTCGTGATGTTTGCGGGAATTGGGACGATCCACCAGCCCGAATTTGCGGGCCAGGGGTGCCAGCAGTATCAACAGCACTACCGTGAGTGCGAATGCAGCAAGGCCTTGTACAAACACTGTCTGCTCTCTTGGTGGAGGTTATGGAGCAAGCCTGCCCGGGAAATACATGCCACGCGGGCCGGACATGCAGGGAATATTACCCTTCCGGACCCTGCAATCAGCAGGAAAAGCTCCCGAAAATCTTCTGCGGGAATGTTATCCGAAAAACTGCGGTAATTTGGAAAGATTCTTCCGGAACAGGGTCCACAGGCCGCCCACGCCATTGCGGCGCAGCGCCAGCAGATCCTCGCAGGATTTGCGCCACAGATTGCCTACGCTGCGATTGCTGGCCCCGCCGGCACGCATTTTCACCAGTACTTGCGGGATATAGTCCAGATGCAGGGTGCCACTCTTCAATATACGCAACATGAAATCATAGTCGGCAGCAATCCGTAGCCTGGTATCAAACCCCCCGAATTGGCTGTATACGGCCTTGCGCAGATACAGCGTCGGATGGGCCGGCATCCAGCCCTGGCCCAGCAACGCAGGTAAGAATTCACAGCTGCGCCAGTAGCGCACTTTCTGATCGGGGTTGTGTTTGCGGACATACAGCAGATCCCCATAGACACCATCCACTGCCGGCCGGGTGAACCTGGCGGCAATGGTAGCCAGTACCTCCCGGTCAGCCAGCAGGTCGTCTGCATGCAGGAAGCCGATCACCTCGCCACTGGCGCGGGCAATACCCTTGTTAAGCGCATCGTAAATCCCGTTATCGGCTTCACTGACCAGCACCGCAATACGATCGGCATAGCCGGCCAGCAGTTCGCGGGTGCCATCGGTGGAAGCGCCATCGATCACAATCAGTTCGACATCCGGATGGGTCTGGCCCAGCACCGAATCAAGTGCCCCGGCGATGGTGTCGCGATTGTTGCGAACGGCAGTGATGACAGAAATCTTCATCAAGGGGTTGGCACGGACGGGTTACGGGTAATCATGGAATTCCCCAGCACCAGCACATCCATCCTGGTGCGCAGGAAACAATCCAGCGCCTCCTGCGGATAACAAACCACCGGCTCGTTTTCATTGAATGAAGTATTGAGCACCATGGGTACGCCGGTGAGGTCGCGGAATGCCGAAATCAGCCGGTGATAGCGGGGATTGGAATCCTGGCTGACAGTTTGCAGACGGCCTGAACCATCCACATGGGTGACAGCCGGAATCTTGCCGCGCTGGGCGGCGCGGATCTGGAACACCTGCATCATGAACGGTACATCGGCATCCTGTTCGAACCACTCTGCGGTTGACTCACGCAGCACGGAGGGTGCAAACGGCCGGAAGGACTCACGCCGTTTGATTTTCAGGTTGAGGATGTCCTTCATGTCGGCACGACGCGGATCGCCAAGGATGGAACGGTTGCCCAGCGCACGTGGACCCCACTCCATGCGACCCTGGAACCAGCCGATCACCAGACCTTTGGCAATCGCAGCAGCAGTGCGCTGGCACAGTTCAGCCTCATCCGTGATCACTTCCAAAGTACAGCCTTGCGTTGCCAGCTCGACCGATCTTTCTGCGAGCAGCTGGCTGATTTCCGGCTCGGACGCCATTGGCCCCCAATAGGCATGATCCATGAGGAACCGGTTCTGACCACCCAGCTGGTGCCAGAGGGCAGTGGCAGCACCAATCGCGCCACCGGCATCTCCGGCAGCTGACTGTACATAGACGTGTTTGAATGGCGTCTTCAGCGCGATCTTGCCGTTGGCGACCGAGTTGGCTCCACAGCCACCGGCAATTGTCACAGCATCCAGTTTGTGTCTGGCATGCAAAGTGTTCAGCAGATGGAAGAATGCTTCTTCATACATGGCCTGTACCGAACGGGCCAGGTTGCGGTGCTTCTGCGTCAGCGGCTCGTCGTTGCCTCGTGCCGGACCCAGCAAGGCAACCAGCGCAGGCGAATACAAGGTACCGATGGCCGGAATGCCGTTGTCCCATTCATAGGCAATCTTTTCCCGATGATGGCGGAAATACTGCAGATTGAGTTTGAAGCTGCCATCCGGTTGCAAAATCACCAGCTGGCGCATGCGATCAAGATATTCAGGTTCGCCATACGGCGCGAGCCCCATCACCTTGTACTCATCCCCGTAGTGAGGAAAGCCGAGGTACTGGGTCAGCGCCTGGTAGAAAATGCCGAGCGAATGCGGGAAATACACACGACCTTCCACGCTGAGGTCAGTGCCCTGCCCCACACCCCAGGCGGCGCTGGCGAAATCACCAAAGCCATCGACTGATACTGCCACTGCCGACTCGAACGGCGATACATGGAATGCCGATGACAGATGCGCCACGTGATGCTCAATGCCGTGGATTGCCCCTTTGAAGACCTGGTCGGGGAAGGCCAGCGCCAGCTGTTCGGCGATGCCGGCGCGTTTGCGTTTGTTGAGCAAACGGTCCAGCACCAGCCGCGGATCCGGCATCTGCGTCAGGGTATAGACTATTTTGCGGCCCAGACTTGCTCGCGCATCCTGGTTGACTGCCACGTGCCCGACATCAGCCAGCGTGATGCCGGCTTGCTGCAAACAATACGCAATGGCGAGCGAAGGAAAGCCGGCCCAGTGCTTGATGCGGCGAAAGCGCTCTTCTTCTGCCGCCGCCACCAGCTGGCCATCACGCAGCAGACATGCTGCCGAATCGCCGTGGAAGGCGTTGATACCGAGGATGTAAGTCAACCCGTTACTCCATGATTCCTGCAAGCAGGAATTTTCAAATCAAACCAAAACACGTCAATGACCCGGATCTTCAGGACTGTGGCGGCATTACTGCCAACTGGTCAAGAGCTCCCAAGGGTACATAATTGCAATTGTGGACCGCACTCGCATGGATAAGCAAAAAATCCGTAAAGGAGCGTTTCTGGAAAAAATCCTGCTTGTTGAATCTTACAAGCCCGTCTTTTGTTATGCCAAACGGAACATAGCCGAATTTCTCCAGCATCAGCCAGGTGTTCTGGTTGCCATGCGGCCTTGGCAGGATCTCGCAGACAAACACCGGTCGCAGAGCGGCAACCGCAGCTTCTGCTCCGGCAAATACACTCTCCTCAAAGTCTTCCACATCCACTTTCACCAGCACGCGTGTACCGGCCCTGAAATTGCGGAAAACAAGGTCCAGTGTGGTGACCTCAACTTCAAACTCCATGCTGCTGCTGCGGTTCTGCCAGGAATCCTGCCGCAGTGTGGCAGTGGTTTCTTCCTCAGTGGCACCGGCTTCCACGGGCAGCAGCATCCTGGCCCGTCCTTGTTTGTCGCCGATAGCAGCATTGAAAATTTCCTCAACACTGCAATTGTTGATCTTGTGGAATGCCAGGCATTTGGCATGGATGGACGGCACCGGCTCGAACGACAGGATGCGGATATCAGGGCGCAGCTTCCTGGCAAGCACCGAGTACATGCCTATATTGGCCCCCACATCAACAAACACACCGGCAGTGCCGAGATAGTGTTTTATGACACACCAGGTCAAGGGTTCAAAGCCGTCAACTCCCTGCCAGAAAATGCCACTCGAATAATGCACACCCACATTCCGGGGAAAAGACAGGGCTATTCCGTCATAGTTGACCTTGCCGCCATTGACCCAGACTTTCATCCGCAATTGGCGGGTACTCCAGGCACAGATTCTTTCGACAGGAAAAACCAGCACGCGCGCCAGCAGCGAGAAATAATGGTTGTACCTGAGCCTGTTCAAATATTTTTTCATTGGCTGCCTTGTCAGTTTTTTCGGGTTGCCACCAGCATGATCTGGGTGGCAAACAAACCAGGCACCAAGGCAGTCAGCACGTTACGCACCATCTGCTCTGCCCGCCGCATCCTGAGCACTCTCAGCAACCCCAGCGGCAGCAAAGTCCAGTTCCAGTTGCTGAAACTCTCACGCTGGATGTCATACCCGGCCTGTTCCACCATCTCCCTGACGGTCGCCCGTGTAAAAAATCGCAAATGTGTCATGTCCATGATCCCGGCATGTTCGTATTCAAACCTGCCAAACAGCAGGTTCAACCTGACTTTCACATTGGCAACATTCGGCAGCGACACATAAATACGACCTCCGGGTTTCAGCACGGTTCGTATCGCCTTGAGCAGTGTGAACGGATATTTCAGGTGTTCCAGAATGTCGCCCAGCAGCACCACATCAAAACGATCGCTGGCAAACGGCAATTCTGTCAGTGCGTCCAGATCGGCAACCATCACTTCGCCCATGACCCCTCTGGCAATCACGGCTTCCTGTTCCGAGGAATTGATGCCTGACACCTTGTTGCCGAATGGCTGCAGGTACCTGGCTGCGCCGCCGGTGCCACAGCCAAGATCCAGCACTTCCAGGTTTTCGAGTCCCGCATAAAAGCGCTGTTTGTGCAGCGACAACTCACTGTCGGCGCCGTTGTAAAGAATTGCATTTTGTTCGCGATCACCACAGATCACTTTCATGAAATGCCTGCCTTCTTCAGTTGCTCCATCTTGCTGACCATGCTTTTGCCTTCGAGCAAGGGGTGCACGACCAGTGGCTTTATTTCGCCCACATAGGCACTTTCCTGCCGCGAAATCATCTGGTCCGGCACTACCACGAGACTCAGGCCCAGACGTTCACAGCGGCCTTCCAACATACCTTCCGGTGCCGGTCGCCAGCTGGTTCCTTGTTCCCAAAGCAAGGTATTGAGTCCGTTCTGGTCGTGCCCGCAGGTACGGGTGTATTTGATATACGAGGGATAAAGTTTGCGGGTGTGTGCATTGGATCGCATCATGTAGAACCCCAGACACATCACAAAACCCCAGTCATCCACCACATATTGCGGAGTGCCATAGCCGATGGAAGCAACGATGTCGGCCTTCAATGTGCGCACTTTGCCGAGTGGATTTTCAAGCCAGAAGGCATCAATATCCGAATGCAGGTAATCCACCCCCATGTCTATCAGACGCTGGCGGAACCTGACAGTTTCATACCACAGAATGTCGCGGATGCCGGCCTGGAAGTTGAAAACCGGCAACAGATAGACTGGCACATCCATCTCCCTGAGCTTGCGGTATACGACCGGATCCAGTGCCACCACCAGCAAATTAGTGCCACCACATTTCCTGAAATACCGGTACCAGATCTCGAACATCGAAAAGTAGTTGATGGCCAGCTGGGTTATGACCACCAGGTTGTCGCCAACCACCTGTTGCAGCAATTTGTCCAGATCCTGCGTTTCCCGGTAGGTGCCACTGGTGGCAATAGCCAGCCGGTATTGGTCATTGGCTTCTGCTTCCCGTCCGGACTTCAGCAATGCATCCGCTTGCTGTGTATAACCGGGCGAACTTGCCCCCGACTCTCGCAAACTTTCATAAACGGCCAACGGCACTGAAGGATTCAAATCGAATGCCTGCCTGAACACGGCCAGTGCGGCCGGCTGGTTGCCGGCGCCGGCGAGCTGTTTGCCTTTTGTCACCAGCGAAGCTGCCTGCCAGTTGCGTCGCCACCGGCCCAGCTGCATTCTGGTCTGCTGGTAAATACTTTTGCGTTTGATCTTGCTCATGGTGTTTGCATTCAAATTTTGCTCACTGTTTTTTCCTGCCACAGCCGCTTGTATGCATGGGTCAGGAAATTCTTGTCGTCTTCATGCAGGCCTTGCACTAGTGATACTGCAAAAAAAACCAGATAGAGCATGCCAAGCACCAGTATGAGCCTGATTGCCCCCAATTCGCCGGCGGTATACCACCTGATTGCACCCGCTGTGGCCAGCGCAAACAGCAACGGCAGCACCCACAGCAGATAGCGCCGGTCGAACCAGCGCAGACCCACTTGCATGCGCGCCACCAGATAGGTAACCACATTATGCTCGATCATCGTGAAGGCAATCATTGCCACTGCGCCATTGATACCATAACGCGGGACCAGCAGACACAAGCCCGCCACAGCCAGCACTTGCTCCACCACACTCAGCTTGAGCAGGAATTTTTCCTGGCCACTCAGTGTAAGCATGATGCCGAGCGGTCCCATCGCAAGATTCACCATTTGTGCCGCCACCAGAATCCGCAGCGCACGGCTGCCGGCCAATGCAAAATCACTGCCGTAGAGAGTCAGTATCGCCTCGGGAAATATCAGCAGAAAAATGCACAAAGGTGCCGACAAGCGCGTTACCCAGTCAGTGACAAGATGGTAAAGGTGTTGACGCTCCCTGCCACTGTCACGCGCATGCGCCGAGGAAAACATCGGGCTCGCCACTGAAATGAACATCTGGAAAAACACACCGGGCAACGCATAGAGTTGTTTCACCAGCATCAGCACACCCACCGGAGCAGCGCCGCTGAGCCAGCCCAGCAGGAACCGGTCCATATAGCCGGCTGCCACCCCCAGCATTGAACCGCCGTAGATGACCAGCGCATAGTCACGCCATGGCTTTTGATAACCACTGGTATTGGCCGCTGATACAGCCGGAATTGATTGCAGTCTTCGCCACAGCCCCAACGCCAGCCACAGGCAAGCACACAGCGTTGCAACCAGCACAGCAATGACATAGCCGGTGAGGCCAAATCCAAGTTTCAGCAAGGCCACTGTCAACACTGCCTTTACCCCCAGCTGCAGAAACGAAGTGCCCACCATCATGTAGCGCACCTCCATGAATCCCCGCAATCCCTGTTGCATGAAATAGACCAGCAGACCGAGCGGTACCAACATCGCCGTCAGCGATGCCACCAACGGTTGGCTTCCCAGCAACGGCACCCTGACCTTTGCCAATACCAGTGTCCACACTGCCAACACAGCAAGTCCTCCCGCGATGAACAGGATCTGGGTTCCGCGCCTGATCAACAACCTGACACCGGCATGATCCCCCTGCGCCAGGCAATGCGGTATGAATTTGACCAGCGCAGGTGCCAGTCCGAAACTGAGCAGATCGCTGCCCAGATTGGCTGCGCCGTCAAACAGGCTGAAAATACCGAGGCTTTCTGCACCCAGGGTGCGTGCCACGAAGATCTGCAACGGGAAACCTACAACCAGGGTGAAAAGATTGCCCAGCAACATGTACAGGGCCTGCCCGCCGAGACGGGTACTGGTCATGTGATTTGCGTTGCTATTGTTCCGGCTGTCCAGGTCGCTGCCGTCGTCTGTGTCGGCGCCGCTCATCGCTGTGTCACCTGCAGTGCATGCTCACGCAACAAAAGATCAATCGCAGCCACCAGTGGTGGCTGGCTTGCTGCCAGCGGTCTGGCTGCCTGTATGCGCAATGCTTCATCCACACAACTTCGCAGATCCCCGGTATCCCGGCATACCACGACCTTGCCCAGATGCAGGAGCTCTCTGGCAAATTCCGACTGGTGATCATCCACGTGTTCGGCAAGCGCTGCCTGTCTTGGCACCACCACCGGCACCTTGCCGGCGCGTATGGCATGAATTACGGATCCGGCACCGGCATGCAATATCAACACCTCGGCCGCAGTCACATGGCGGGCAAAGTCTTCCATGCCCATAAAATCCACACACTGGCATTGTGGTGCGGAGAAACCATGCGCGGCTCCGTATTGAATGATGACAGGCTGTGGCAGCCGGGTTGCGATACCCGCCACTGCCTCTAGCAGACGCCAAAATGGCTGGGTGGCATTGCCAACGGATACAAACGTGCTCACAGCAAGGCTCCTGCATATTTGCCTTTCGGAAAATAGCGCGCCAGAGCTTGCCACTGGTAAAAGAAATCATGGGAGAGCCAATACATCAGTCGCCCGGTCATTGAAGGCCGGTCTATGCGGGTGATGGTTTCGATGAAAACCACCCTGGTTCCGAACAACAGCCGCCCCACCAGCGCCAGCGGTACAGCCGGTCCGGCTCCGGTGCTGAGAATCAGCGTTGGCCGCAATTGCCGCAACAGCACGAAGGCTTGCCACAGATTGAGCAGGAAGCGCCAGTCGCGTTCTGAATGTGAGATGTAGTAGGTACAACCCTGCATGTCAGGTGGCAGCAGTGCCTTGTCGTTGAGGATGTAGAAGTGCGGATATTGCTGATACGCCGGCAACAGGCAGCGCACTTCGGTAAGGTGGCCGCCACAGGAACTGACGATGCAGAGCTTTACTGTCATCGCGGTTCTGCCCCCGGCAGTTTGCGGAATACAAACGCGTGAACATTGCCGACATGTTCATCGTAGTCGACCAGCTCAAGTGCATTGCGCTGCCCCCACATTTCGATTTCCTCGCGTGTGTGGAACGTGGCCTGCGGTGTGATGATGTAATCGTAAAAAAAATTCTTCGCACCGCGCCAGGTACGTTTGCCGCGTGATTTCACCTTGTGCACAAGATAGTAAAGCGGCAACAGCGTCAGATGGATCAGGATGTTGCCCCACTGCTGTCGTTCAAGCCAGCGGACCGGACCTCCCAGCCAGGTATAGAGGTAGTAGTAATAGCGCCGGCGGCGATATACCCCGAGATACAGCAAGCCTCCGGGGCACAATACACGGGCCAACTCGCAGAAGGAACGCCATGCATCCGGTGTGTGATGGATCACGCCATCGGATACCACCCTGGCAAAACTGGCGTCCCGCATCGGCAAATCAAGATTGCTGGCCCGCACGAACAGACTCCCCGGAGCCCGCCGGCGTGCCAGCTGCAACGAGCCGAAACTGATGTCAATCGCCACTACCGGAATATTGCGATTAGCCATAAACAAGGTGGCACGACCGGGACCGCAGCCTATTTCTGCGACTGGTGTCTGCGGATCCAGATACTGGTTGGCAAACCGGAAAAACGGCGCCGGTTGCAACTGCTCAATGTTCCTTTCGTCTTCTGCTGTAAGAAAGTCGAATGGAAAATCGTCGTAGTGTGTGACTGTTTCCTGTTGCAGATCGGATTTGCTCATGGCGCTGGCTGCACAGTAGTGGTTTGGGTGAGTGATTCGATCAGCAGCAAGGTCCTGGCTGCAGCCAGCTCCCAGGAAAAAGCAGCAGCGCGCACGAGACTGCGTCGGGCCTGCTGCCCGTAATACGGCGGTTCATCGGCAAGTCTGGCAAGCAACCCGGCGAGCGCGGCTGCGTCATCGGCTGCAAACACCATCCCCGCATCGCCAGCCACTTCCCGGTTGGAAGGGGTATCGGCAATGCAAACCGGCAAGCCGTATGCCATCGCTTCCACCAGCGGAAACCCGAAGGATTCGCACAACGACGCAAACACGAAACAATGCAGCCTGCGATAAAGCTGCTTGATGCTGCTGCTGTCCAGTTCGCCATGATTCTCCACCAGGGTATCCACGCCCAGTTGCTGCGCCTTTGCCAACACTGCCTGGTTTTCCGGTTTGCCTGCATCCAGGGTCAGCACCAATACCGGCCTGAGACCCCTTTGTTGCAGGTGTGCAACCGCAGCCAGCAGCACACCGAAATTCTTTTGTACTCCGGCTTTGGTGATATAACCAATACGCAGCGATTGCGTGCGTTCCGGCAGGGCCGGCAACTTGTTTTCACTGGCGACCATGCCGGTACCATGCGCGATGACTGCGATGTTGGCCAGTGGCACTGCGGCTGCTTTGCTGATATCCATGGCCAAAGTAGCGGTTTGCACGGTAACGCAAGTTGCACGCCTGGCCGAGGCCCGCACCCAATTGCCCTTCAGGCGCCAGTTCAATATTGCCAGCCATCCGCCGAGCTGCTGTTCGGTGAGCCGGCAAAACAATCGCGAAAAGTGTCCGGCATGCTGCACCAGCAACAAGGTTGGACACGGCAAATTACGCCACGGCAGATAATTGGTCTGGGAAAACATCAGGTCGGCGCCGGTCTCGCATACCAGTCGGTGCAGCTCGGTTTCATACCACACCCTGATACGCCAGCCGGCGAGTTGTGACTGTGGGTACACATGATAGGTGGTGTTGCGGAATGCCGGCAGCAGTGCGCGTGCGGTGGCATTGGTCGTCACATGCCAGAGGAAGTCGGGTCGCAGCAAGGTCATCCCCGCCAGCAACTCACGCAGCACCACCAGCGAGCCACCTTCCCGCACCGATACTGCATTGATGACGATGGTTGTCATGCGAAAGCCCGCCACAGCCGTTGCTTGTAGCCGAGATAGTCCCACTGGCCGCTCACAGCACTGATAAAATCACGCAACTCGTAATCGGCACGTATATCAATGCGTGGCAGAGCATAACGATCCGAGTCTGTACGCAACGCACCATGCAGACCGCTGGCTGCACTGCCGTAGCCGGCAGCCTTCACCTGTTGTTGCAGTTGTGGCGAAAATCGGCCCCAGCTGTAGGCAAAATGCCGGCAGTCACGCCCCACCCGGCCGGCAATCTCCTGTTTTGAGGCTGCCAGTTGCTGTGCAGCCACTGTCGCTGTTACGGCTGTCAGATCCAGATGTTCGACTCCGTGCGAACCAATGCACCAGCCGGCAGCCGCCAGCGCTTGCACTTCCGGCCAGATCAGGAATTGCTCATCCGGATAATGCCCCAGGCCAGGGTCGGAAGCCTGGCGCGCACTCTCGCCAATACAAGCAGAGTTGAGATAGACCGTGGCAATGGCCCCGAACTGTTGCAGCAGTGGCGCCACCTCATCATGCAAGGAGGCATAGCCGTCGTCGAAGCTGAAGGCAACTTCCAGTGCGGCGCCAGCAGTTGTGGTCAACAAAGTGTCCAGCGTCACCAGATTGGCGTTTGCGGACAACCATTCCAGTTGTTCACGGAAACGTGCCACGCTGACTGCAGGAGCCGCTGGACCCAGCGTGTGATAGAGCAGAATGACCTTGCGTGGCTTCGCAACCGGCAACATGCCGGACAACAATCCTATTCTGCGTTTCCAGCTGAGCGCTGACATCAGCAATGGCTCAGCCTGTCACAGGGCTGTTTTGCCCATGGCTTTCAACAAGCCTGGGCTGCCAGAACGGCGCAGGCTGGGCCGTGACTGGCCGTGTTGCCGACAGTCCCAGTGCGACTCCCGCCATGACCCAGAAATAAACACTTTCAGGTGCCCCGGGGTCCACCCACCAGGCCTCAAAACAGGAACCCGCGATCATGCCTGCCAACAGACCTGTGATCAGCGACATCATCACTCTGCCAGCGCCGCGCGGCATTGACCAACCGCAAGAACAGGAAAAACAATGACACCAGATATAACACCAGTCCGATTACGCCCGTTTCTTCGATGATGGCCAACTGGGTGTTGCCTTTTTCCCGACCGTATTTTTCGGCACTAAGGCTGAATTTGAACTCCCCGGTTTTGTCGCCGATAGAAACACCGTAACCACCGCCAAACCAGCCCCCTTGCTGGGCTTTTTCCCACGACACACGCCATGGATCCAGACGTGTATAGAATATGCCCTGGGAGTGGGAGGAATTCTTGTAAATCCATTTCTGCTGCAGCGCTTCCAGCTGGTTGGGCAGGATCAGAACCAGCAGGATGGCCGCCGCGATCGACAAGATGATGAGCTGCACCCTTCGGCGCAAACCCAGCGAGAGACACATCCCGATCACAGTGATGATCACAATCATCATCGCACCGCGCGAACTGGCTGCCAGCAGGTAGTAGAGTCCGATCAAGGTCAACAGCAGCCAAAACGCCCGCAGTCTCATGTTTTCCCACTTGTAGAACAACTTCCACAACAAATAAGGTGAACACATCGACAGCATGGAACCAAACATGTTGGGGCCCGATACCAGGCCCTGATAGAGGGAACTGGCTCCTTCATAGTCGTAAGCATGGGCAGAGAAGCGGCCCAGTATTCCTGCCAGCAATGCCGAGACTGTCAACGGCATCAGGAAATCCAGGGTGTTTTCGGTAGGGGTTCGCAGTGACCAGTTATATCCGGCTATGAGACAAGTCGGTGCCACCATCAGAAAGGCGATGGATTTCAGCGTGCTCAACAGTGGGGATTCCGACCAGATCACTGTCGCCGCCCCCCAGACACCATAAACAAGCGTGACAATGGCAAAGCGCGTTCGCAACGGCTTCCACATGCGGCCGGTCCCGATTACGTAGGCCATGACTGTAGTCAATACCAGCCAGCGGGTAGTAGTGGTGAAGATCGGCGAAAGAAATGTCACTGCCACGCCCACGAAGGAAAGCACGATCAATGGCAACATGATCATCCTTAGCGACAGATTTACGGTCATTTTCATCAGTTATCCACCAGATGTTTCCAGCCTGCCACCATGTTGTCTGCCTCATGTTCCAGGGTCCAGCCGGAAATGAGCAGAGCAGCCTTTTCACTCATGCGCCTGCATAAAGCTTCATCGTCCAGCAACAGCTGCATTGCTGCTGCCAGGCGTTGCACATTCTCGGCCGGCACCACCAGGCCGTTTTCACCATTGCTTACCAGATCATCAACGCAACCCACCCGCTCACTGGCAATGACTGGCAAGCCTGCTGCCATGGCTTCATTCACCACCAAGCCCCAGGGCTCAAAGCGTGAGGGCAGTACAAACACGTCAGCTGCAGCATAGGCATCAAGCAGGCTGGAACCAGACAAACGCCCGGTACAACGGATTCGACTCCCCTCGGAACTGTGCCGCTGCAGGCTATCATACATAGAACCACCGCCAACCAGCAGCAGGGAAGCTTCCCGATTTGCATGCTTCAGCAGGCTGAAAGCATCCATCAGCTCCTGCAAACCCTTGTGCGGCTCCAGCCGGCCCACATAAAGAAACACACAGTCGTTACCGGCAATTCCCAGAGACAGCCGGATCGCCTTGCGTTGCTCGGCAGAAATGGCATTTCTGTGTCCGGCAATGGCAGCAACATCCACCGTCATGCCTGCGATACGAATGCGCTCCGGTTTGACGCCATAGTGCGCAAGCATCTGTGCTTGTCGCCTGCCGCCAGCCAGGAACAATGCTGGCAACCGGAACATCAGCGGATACCACAGCTGCTTGAGTATGCGCTTCCACCACGGTGAAAACGGGGGTAACGGCGTATCACTCTCGATACTGACGGCAATGTGGTGCAGTCGTGCCAGCAACAGCGCCATCGGCAAGGCCGGATGACCGGCCCAACCCGCCAGATGTACCAGGGCGTATTGGCCGCTGCCCATGCGCTGGTGCAAGTGCTTCAACAACGACCACCTGGCTGCCGGCAACTGCTGCATCGAAGCCTTCGCCAGTGTGAGTTCCCAGCGTTGACTCAAATTCATGCCGGCGAATTCCACATCAATCCCAGCGGGCCAGCGCTGCTCCAGTCGCTCCAGCAGCGCAAGCAGGTAGGGAGTGGGCTCCAGATATATGGCCAACACCTTGCCGCCGCTCATCGCAGTGCATCCACTGCTTCTGCGCAGATTCCGGCAAGTCTGACGGCATGGGCCTGCCAGGTGAACTCGCGCTGCACCAGTGTCTGGCCGCGGGCAGCAATTGCCTGCATCGGCACCGGTTCATCCATAACCCGCCGCAAACAACTGGCGAGATCATCGACATCTTTTGGCGCCACCAGCAAACCGGTGTCGCCGTCATGAATGTAAGCGGCCGGCCCCTGCCCGCGCACACCGATAGCCAGCAGACCACATGCCATCGCCTCCAGCCATGCCACGCCGAAGGCCTCGCGCCACGAGGGCAATACGAATACATCGGCCTGTGCCAGCAATGCATACACCTGGTCGTGGTCAACCGCACCGGCAAATCGCACTTTGTCGACTATACCGAGCCCGGCAACCAGCGTTTGCAACAGCGGCCGTTCAGCACCCGAACCCACAATCGTGTAGTGCCAATTGCCGTGTCCCTGCTGCTGCAATTTGCCCAAAGCCCGCAGGGTCAGATCAATCCCCTTGCCTTCATGCAGATTGGAAACACTGATGAAACGCAAACAGGAGGGCCATGGCGCCACCGTCCTGATCTGCGCAGGTGCGGGAGGCCGGAAGCCGTTGGGTACGATGCGAAAATGTTCGGTGCGCCCGGCAATGCGGGCAAAATGTTGCCAGAGCGGCTCCCCCACCAGCACTACTCTCTGGGCACTGCAAAGCGTTGCCCGCAACAGCGCCAGTTCGGCCACCGTGTTGAGACGGGGACTGGGGTTGATGCCATGCAGGACAATCACGGTCGGCAATCCGGATGCAGCTGCTACTGTCACCGCAAGTGCTCCTGCCTGTTCGGTGTGGGCAATCAGCACATCCGGTTGGAAAGTCCTGATGGCTTGCTGCAGTGCAGTCTGCACACGCTGCTTGAACAGCCAACGCGACAGCATGCGGCAATAATTGCGCGGGATCGACAGGTAGCTGACCTTTTCGACACCAAGTGCAGGATCGTGACTGTGAGGCTGTAAGCCAGGCCGGCCGAAATCCTCATGCAACCAACCTGCCCCCCATGGTTGCCAGGCAGTGCACACCAATACTTTCAGGTAATGCCCTTCCGCTGCCAGGGCACTGACTGAATCAAGGATGAAGTTGCCGCTTTGAGCTCCGGGCCTGGCAGGAAACCAGGGAGTGAGGCACAGGATACGCATGGCTCAGCTCTTCAATCCAAGCTCGGCAAACAGCATTGCAAACCGGTGGGGCCAGGTATGCTCGGCGCTGGCCCGCTTCCTGCCGGCTTCGGCAATCAGTGCCCTTTCTGCCGGGTGGTCCAGATAGTATTTGATCTTGTCCAGCAGCTCGTCGGGCGTGTGCCAGGTTTCCACTTCAACTCCCGGCTTGAACAGTTCGTTATAGTCCGGAGCTTGCTCGACCAGGT
The DNA here is from genome assembly GCA_903837345.1 of uncultured Gammaproteobacteria bacterium. Classification (GTDB taxonomy): domain Bacteria; phylum Pseudomonadota; class Gammaproteobacteria; order Pseudomonadales; family Pseudohongiellaceae; genus CAILUG01. The sequence continues at coordinate 18,713 of CAILUG010000005.1, forward strand.
AGAAACCGCCGGCCATCGGAACTTCAAAATCCCGCAACTTGATCTGGTTGACACCAGGCCGCTGTGGATCATCGCCGCTCATGCGGGTAAAGCCGAGATTGATGGCTGATTTCCTGAACAACGAAGTCATGGCCTGTTCCGGCACAAATCCATGCAGCAGGGAATCAGGCAGCGAGGCATCCACCTGCCGCTCGGATTTCCGGCTGAAATGTGGCAAGCGTTGACTTAATGCCGCGAACAAGGCGCCGGGGCCCTCTGCACACAACCGTGGCCAGGCATAGTGCAGGATATCGTCAAGCATTTTGCCCATATTCTTGTCCGGCGTAGCCTGGCGGTGTTCCAGCCAGAATTTGCCATAAATGGCGAGCGGCACTTGCTGCTGGCTCAGCCAGGCAAGCACCAATTTCCGGTATGGCATTGGCGTGCCGACAAAGGTCACCGGGGCTGAAGGCTGCCAGTCTGGATGGTCGTGTTCAACTATCACGCGCGCCGCCATCGGAAAATACATCACTCTCGCGCCATGCTTTTGCATGTGTTCCATGTTCAGGCGCTGGGCGCACAGGATACGCGTAAAGTATTTTGCGGTGCGAATCTGCCGGTACCACTGGTTGATCATGTCGACGTTGAAATTGACCATCGGTACATCGAGTGCAGCCAGTTGTCTGGCACAGGCCGGCAGCAGGAAATCATCGTAGACATAGCAAAAAATCAGATCGAGCCCGTCACCACGGCATAGCGCCGTCGCCAGCTCCAGCAACGCCTGGTTTTTCTGCTCCCTCTCACCCGCACGGGCCGCACCATAGTATTCACCGATATAGGCTCCATAGGTGAAACAGGTAACTTCATGCCCGAGCGAGCGCAGGCTGCTGACAATGTGGTGGTCTACCCAGGAGGGAGATTCAAGAACTGTAAGTATCCGCATGTGTTTACCGCTTCTTGACCAGTTCGAGAATTGCACACCCATAGTGGCAATTGAAATTGGCAGCTACGGGACCGGCGACAAGTTTTTCGTCTTCATGCAGATCACCGTCATCATCCACATAGGAAAATGACTGCACAGTGAACTCCGCTTGCACCATGTCGAGCAGGTATTGCAGCGCGAATACACGATGGGCATTGAATTCAATACGCTGGGCACCCATAGGTACCGACAGGTAGAACGTGCCGCCCGGCTTCAGCATGGCGGCCATGTTGGCAAAGCCGGTCTTGTGGCCGTTGAGGTTGACCTGGTCGCCGTATCTGCCAAGACCAAAATGCTCGAGCGCATGCAGACAGGAAAGGGAATCGCACACCAGCAACGGCGCATCAGGCCGGGATGCCATGAGATCAGCCTGTCTGAACACAATGTTGCGTGATGTGGCCGGCAAAGCCCGTATATCTAGCACTTCAATTTCGCGAAAACTGGCCACATGCGCAACAAACCCGTCTATACGCGAACCTACATCAACATGTCGGACCGGCCTGGCTGCAAATATTTTACGCGCCACCAGCAGATCCTGATGGAAGTAATGGCCTCTGGCCACACCACTGTCATCACTGCGATCGGCGAGACAAGGATAGAGTTTGCCGAAAGGAAATTCTTCACGGATCAACGCATGGCTCTGGCGTTTGGCCTGGCGCAGACAGGCCAGATACCAGGGCATGGCCGCAATTGCGACCAGCATGGTATGGAAATCGATGCCGAACATCTTCAGCAGGCTGTTGAGTTTCTTGAACACTGGCACCCTCGATATTGATAAGGCAAAGTCAACCAAGCAGGCAGAGCATTGCCTGGGCCGATTTTTTCAAAATTCCATTGGAAGCCGCCACCCATAGCGGACCATTCACAGCCAGATTCCCGCCCAACCCCTTTTTGAAATTGAAAACTCCGGCATTTTTGCAAGGGTCAATGCCACCGGCATCAAAGTAGGACTTGCCCGACATTCTGGTCCTGCCAATCATTGCCCAGATCAGCAGGTAATTGGCATAGCAATTCTTGGCAGCATCGTTGGACGCAGCAAGAAAATCCAGAACATGGGTGGCAGCGACGTGGACAACCCGTATGGCTACCACCTCGGTGTCCAGCACCGCTTCACAGATCAGCATGTTTTTGTCACGCACCACTAGGTCGGATATTTTCCGGACATCGACACCAGCAGCAAAATTTTTTCGCTGCATCAGGTTGTCATACATGAGGCTGGCGCGCTGCATCGCTGCTGTGCGGTCTGCTGCGGTCTCGGCCCATCTTGTCACAAGTTTCGTATTCTTCTGGGCACGCTTGAGATTGTGCCGCCAGTTCGAAGACAACATGTTTTCGGTGACTTCTCCTGTGCAATTGACCAAATAGGTAAACATGCCACTGGTCAGTACCGGCGCAAATCCGGCCTTGAGCAGTGCAATTTTCGCAGGCGGAAGCTCGTGGGCATCGTAGCTGGTCATAAGCATCCAGAAGCCCGCTTTTCCATCGAGGTAGTGCTTGAGTGCATTCAGGCAATATTCGTAGGGATCTTCTTTCCCGGAAGTGTCGAATACATGAATCCCGCCCTGTACATTGAACAGGGTCAACAAGCCCTTCTGCTTCCATTGCAACTGCAGGAGTCCGGCCGGTTTGCCTGGCAAAGCTGCGTCGATTTTCAATCGTGCCACGTTCCAGCCTTTGCGGCTTTTGTATTCGCCCCAGGTGGCTGTCAGAAACAGGCTTGATAGTGGCAGCATCTCCACCAGCGTGTCCCACTCTCCGGGATTGTCTACGACGGAAATCAGTTCATTCATGGCGGGATCAGTGGTTTTCATGCAGGTTGTTCAAACCGGTAGCCGAACAGCTCGATATCGCGCGCATACACATGCGCCACTTTCTCTCGCAACTCATCGCTGTAATAGCAACTGTAATGTTGCCGCTCGCCGACGTTGACCTTCTCCAGTTTTCGGGTACAACCGAGCCGGGCCGCCACATAAGCGAAGTCGGTTTCAATGTTCTCCATGTGCCCGACAAAATCCATTTGAACAGCGCCTGCCTCGTTGCAAATGAAATAATGCTGTGGGCGGAAATGCACCCAGGTATGGATCGAATCCTCATCCAGCCACTCCAGCACAAAGCGCTCGAAGGTTGGATAGGCCGGCAGATTGGCTGCAGCCCAGGCCGCATCCTGCGGATTCATGCCACCTCGTTGCAGAAAGAAATAGGTGGAGACCAGACGATCCCAGGGGTTGCGCACGAAGCTGAATTTGAAATAGCGGCGAAATTTGCCAGGGTTGGCCCGGTAATATTCAAACCAGGGGATATGGCGGGACTTTTGGCCAAACAGGGTCAGTGCAATGCTGCTGCCTGCCGCCTTCGGCACATGAATGAAAATGCATTGATATGCATCTGCGTAATGGCTGTACACACCGCGTCCGCGCCAATCGGCGATGCGACTGCGCAGCGTGACAGGAATCAGATCGCTCAGTTCCATAAAGTAGCCAAACCTCCGGTTGCAACAGTGCTCATGCGGTAAACCTTGCCATACGTTCCGCGCCGGCCGGTGCGCGCCACCAGCTCGGGTCCTGCTGCAACCAGCTCCGGTGCAACTGCTCTTCCTGTGCAAAACGCAAGTCAGGAAAACGTTGGCGCAGAGCTGTCAGCAACGCAGACAGCTGGGACAGCCCTTCCTGTGCACGCCCCAGATGCCGGCTGACATAATTGATCGAGTGCGTACAAACCACAATCGGTTCACCTCTGGACACTGCCAACTCGGCAGCCTTTATTGAAGCATGCAACGCATTTGCATCCAGTACCGGTTCGAAAAACACATTGCGCGGGAGATGCCATAAACCTTCACTGTTGCCAACCAGGCCGCCGGCATTGTGGATCACATGCAGCCCGGCCCGGGCCCACAGTTTGCATGTTGTGGTATCGAAGCGGTAGCCCGGCGCACACGCACTGTAGGGCTTGCGACCGAACGCCTCCTGAAACAGGCTGACCCCTTGTTCGATCCAGCTTGCCTGCTCAGCTGTACCGATGAATCGCTCAGCTGCACTACTGCGGTCGAGCAATGCAAAATTGAATTCCGGCGTCAGCGATGCCAGATAGGGAATCCCTTGTGCATGCAAAGTCCTGATGCGCGCTCCCCTGGCAGAATCTTCCCGCGCCAGTCTCAGCAACAACAGCGGATTGAAATGGGTGTATCCATGCAGGGCCGGATAGAAGACACCGCTGGCGATCAACTGCCGATACTGCGGCATCAATGCTTCCGGCTGCCAGGGTGCCGGCAAACCCTGACAAATGGGTACGGCAAGGAACCGGGAGTATGATTCAGCCTGCATCGTCAGCAGATCAGCATTGGCCATCACGAAAACGGCACTCATCACGGCAGGATTGCCATCGCTGTCGCGCTGGCCCAACAACAGGTCGCCCAATGCTGCCAGATCGGCAACAGTTTCCAGACCAAACCGGTCCCAGGCACTGGCTGTGAGTGGAACGCCTGCGGCCCGCAACCGCTCAATTGCCATCGGATCCGGCAAGCCGGTACGGCCCCAGTCATCCGATTGCAGCAGCAGCGTTGGACGCACCGGTGCCGGGGCAAACAGGTTGTGGCCCACAGCCCGCGCTTTGCGATTCAGCAATCCGGCAGTGCGTTCGAGAATATTGGCAGCTGTCATTTGCGGGCCGAGTAGTAATACCAAAGAGTCATGCAGGAAATGTTGAACGCAGGGTATGCATCACCGAGCACATCCAGCATGGTGAATCCCGCTTGGGTAAGTTGTGTTTTCACTGTGGCAGGTGTTGCCAGATATACCAGCAAACCGCCATGGGCATCACTGAAAAAATATCCGCCGCCCTGCCAGAACAATTTTTGCCGTATCCGCACCACGCAGCGCTTTGCGCTTTGCCACAGACTGGCCAGCAACGAGTCCAGGCCCTGCCGCAACGGCGGACGCAAGAACAGCGAGCGGGCATGATGCAACGAAAAAATGAAGATGCCCCCGTTTTTCAATATGCGCCGGCATTCAAGCAGGCACTGCCTGCGTTGCCCGTCCGGATGCAGGTAACCAAGACCGTTGAAGGAAAACACCACCAGGTCAAAATGGCCGTCGGCAAAAGCCGACAAATCTGCAGCATCCATGACTTCAAACTGCAGCCGGGGAAACCGCTGCCTGCACGCTTCCACCATGGCCGGCACATAGTCAATGCCGATGTATTGTGCAGCATTTTCAGCAAGTATTGCACTGGTACGACCGCCACCGACGCCAATATCCAGTATGCGCAAGCCTGGTTTCAGATAGCGGGAAAACAGCGCTTTTTCTGCACCGCTCAAATAATCGGCATGTGCGTACAGTTCGACTACATCCTTGCGGGAATATACAGCCTTGCTGTCTGCGTTATCTGGAAGCATTGCGTAATCTGCCACGTATGTTGTTCTGCAGGAATTCCAATACTGCCGACAGGCGCGGCCGCAGCACCAGTGTCGCCGCAGGCAACAGTTCGGTCGCCACCGGATTCTGGAAAAACGACTTTTTCAGGCGTGCCGGACCCGAGTCCGCCTGCGGATCAAAGCCGCCGAAATCATAGACTGTGCAACCGGCAGCTTTTGCCCATTGTATGGCTGCCCACTGCAACGGATAGCCCGCCGTCACATCGCCATGCAACACCGGATTGTCCGAGTGTACAGCACCAAACAAATATTCTGCGCGCTGCCCTGTGCGATAAACCAGATTGGCTCCCAGCAGATCCTCGCCAAAATAGGCCATGATCAATCCCAGCCGATTGCCGCCGGTATCCCGCAATTGCCACAACGCTTCGAAGAATGCCGGGGACGATGCCGCCAGGCCTTTGCGCTGGGTCATTTGCCGGTAAACCCCGATGAAGGCCGCCAACGCGGCCGGCGTAGTGCCGTATTCCAGCCTGATCCCCTCACGCAAAGCCCGCGCAACCTTGTAACGGCAGGCTTTGGGGAAACTTGCCATCAATTCCGTTTCCGGTCTGGAGATATCGAGTCTGAGCGTGAAACGTCTTTGCTGGCGATTGATCAGCCATCCTTGCCGGGTCAATTCATCGGCCAGTGCCAGTGCCGACGGCAGTTCAATATCCGGTCCCACCTGCATTTTGACAAAGCGTTGCTGCCGGGCCCACGCTGCAATGCGCGCAATGCCTTCCAGCAAGTCTGCCTGCGAACCGGCAACCGGCCCCCGGTTGCAGACAAGGGTTCTGAAAAAAGGCAGGAATCTGCTGGCCACCAGGCCGATGCTGGCTCGCCCGCTGAAACAAAGCTCGCCATCATGTTCCAACTGGAACAGCAAATCGCCCTTCGCTCCTGCATAGGGATACTGGTAGGCACTGGCACCGGTACAGGCATCCAGCAGGCGCAACGTGGCCGCCAGTTGCCGGGGATCAAGTTCGGAGATGTGTCGCACATGAAAGCTGATCATGTTGCCAGCTCGACCAGTTTCTCTCGCCACTGTCTGGCAACTTGTTGCCAGCTCCAGGCCAGACTCATTTCGGCACCCGCGCGGCCAAACTCTGCAATGAGCCCGCGGTTGGCAATCAGCTCGCCGATGCTTGCGATGAATTGTTCGTCGTTCCACACCACAAAACCATTGCCGCCATCAATTACAGTCGGCGTTTCGTAAAAACCGAATACCACCTGGGCAAGCCCGCAGGCTGCAGCTTCCTGGGTAACCTTGGGAACCCCTTCACTCAGGGACGGCATTACAAACATATCTGCACGGCGAAATGCTGCGGCAAGCTGTAGTGGTGGCAACGCACCCGGAAAATCCAGGTTTTTCAGGCCGCGTACGCCAACCTCCCGCAGCAAACTGTTGCGCATGATTCCGTCCCCGTACCAGATGAAATCGCAATCCGGGAACCGGTGCGCCAACTCGAGCATCAGCTGCGGCCGCTTGTTTTCCTTGACGCCGCCGGCAGAGACAATCTGCAACCGCGCATTGCGGTCACGCTGCTGCGGATAGAAACAGCTGGTATCGATTCCCAGCGGCAGCACACTGATCTTGTTGCCATAGCGACTGTTGCCCATGCGTGCCAGAAACGGACTGATGGCAATTATGTGGTTTGCTTCCTGGTTGCGCTGATCGACTCTTGCCAGCATCGCTGCTGGTACATGCTGGCAGTAAACCGGATGGCCGGCGAGCGCGGAATATTCTGCTTCACGTCTGGTATCCCCCAGCAAGCCTTCCAGCGTGACAATGACGGTACTGTCAAAACCAAGGCGGCGGCGCCAGCGCAGTCCGGCGGCATCGGTTGGAGTCACGCCTGGATAAAAAATAATGTCATAGGGGCGCAAGTAAGACAGGAACAGATGCAGATACCACGCATGTTTGCGCCAAAGTCGGGTGACCTGTATGTGCGGATTGTGCAGCAGCCGCTCATCAGGCTGATGGTATGCAAGTGTATTTACCTGCCAGCCTGGCACATCCCATTCGCTGAGAATTTCCCTGGCATTATTCACCTGTGCATTCAGATTGCCGGCATCGACCAGCGTCGGCACCAGCATTTTTCTAGTCACTGGCATTGTTCACCCGGCGAGGCAGACAGTCGGGCCAGTACAGTCGAATAGAGTTCATCGTCTTTCATGAGTCGGTCAATGAGAACGGCGTCGTGCGACCAACGCAGACAACGCTTGAACAAGGGATAGACCATGGCAGCCACTGCAGGGTCATCATCTGCACATACTGACACCGGAATCACGCCCTGCTGCAGACTGTCGGCCAGTACCGTCGAGAACCAGGACACCACCAGGCGTGGTCGCAATCTTGCAATCGTTTCAGGAAAACCGTCGGCGGGGCTTTCAATGGTCAGACCATATTGGTCTTTCAGGGTTGACCAGAAGCCGGGTTTCTCGCGTGGATGTGGTCGCACCACGACCGGGATACCGTTATCCCTCGCCCACTGCAACAGCGGCAATACCAGCTGCAAGTATGCTTCTTCAAAATAAATTGAGGCCAGCAAAACCGGACCCTTCAGCTGGCTGACCGGCAACACCGGATACTGCCGGCTGAAACTGATTGCTGCCTGTGGCAGTGCACGTTTGAAATAGTCGGCCTCATCCTTGGTCAAGGCTTCAATTCTTGCAAAATCCGGCAGCACCAGATGAAAAATCAGACCATGTTGCAGATAGGCAATCGGCAGCTTCATCGCAGCAGCAGCAAATGCATTGGTATCGGCCGCAGCAAACGCCAGCTCCTGCAACTGCAGAGCCTTGTTGTTCCTGAGCAGGCAACACCATGCCCGCATGTAGGCGAAATGGGCAATGCCTATGCCGATATGGACCAGGAAGTCATTACGCCAGGGAACCAGTTCAGCAGGCAGGGCTGCGATTGCGCGACGAGCCGCAGAGCAGGCGAATGCAAGCGAATGCAGCCCTTGCACAAGACCCACCCTGCCAAACTGCGCGAATGAGGCGGGGTTGGTCTGGTCAAGTCGCGCCACCGGGCCGCCATGACCGGCACAATAACGACTGAACAATTGCTCTTCCGAACCAGCTCCGAAGCCGATAAAAAATCTGGCAGGCAACGCTGCTGACTCTCTGCGAGCCAGACCGGCACCATTGCGCTGCCTGCGCAACAATCCGACCAGCTCCACAAAACCAACCAGCCACAGCAACTGCCACTCCAGGCCGACCCTGCTGGCTGCCCTGGTCAAGCCCGACAATCTGCGACCATTACTGCCACGTTGCACAGGCTGACCCTTGGCAATGCTTTTCAGCAAAGCATCATCGGCGCACGCCCACCGGCATTCATTCGGCATTTGCTGCAGCTTGAATACCAGGGTTTTCAATAACCCCGGCAACGCAGCTTGGGCTCCGGTATCGTTCAGACTGGTCTCCCTTCCGACTCAATGGTTCGCACCACTCTGGCCGGATTGCCAACTGCCACCACACCGGGCGGGATTGACCTGGTTACCACACTGCCGGCTCCCACAACCGCATTTCTGCCAATTTCCACACCCGGCAAAATGATGCAGTTGGCACCGACCCAGCAACCCTTTCTGAGCACGACCGGTGAACACTGGCTATGACCCTGGTTCAAAATGGAAGTGTGTGCGTCTGCGAAAACATGGTTGGCAACATAGATATGCACACCGGAACCGAGCATCACTTCGTCTTCAATTATGATGCTTAACCCATCCACACGCGGATCGGCAAACAACATGGTGGCCGGACGTATGACCACTTTTGCGCCAATATGTATCCTTGAACACTCGATCGCATAAGCTCCCGGCCTGAATTCGGCCTCTTCACCAAAACCCGCAAATTTTTTTGAACAGAGCGCACGCATGCTGCTCTTGAAATGCAGACGCCAGTGCGTCCACGGAATATCCGGCCCAATCCTGTTCACGTTGCGCCAATACCTGATGCGTGCAAGCACTTCGTTTGGGCTGATCATTGCCGCGCCCCCTCACGCCTTACCATGCGGCCCAGCCTCCATCCACCTTGAGGTTGATACCGGTCACGTAGGCGGAAAGATCACTGGCCAGATAGGCAACAGCACCAGCGAAATCTTCTTCGGTGGCCATTCGGCGCAGCGGGGTTCTGGTTTCATAACGTTTGACAAATACTTCTGGCTGATTCCTGAACACGCCGCCTGGCGAAATGGCATTGACACGTATGTCAGGAGCCAGGGTTGTCGACAGCCAGCGTGTCAACTGCATGAGGCCGCCCTTGGAGGCAGCATAAGCAGCCGGATTTCCCATCGCGGTATCCTCATACAAACTGTAGTCGGGGCCCAGGGTTGCATAGATGGAACCGACATTGATGATGCTGCCCTGTCCGTTTTTGCGGAGCAGCGGAACCAGCCCTTTGATCAGATCGAATGCAGCGGTGAGATTTACTTCCAGAGCACGCCGCCAGGTTTCGACCGATTGTTCTTCAAAGCCGGTTACCCAACCTTGCAACCCGGAAGTGCCGACAAATGCCGCGTTATTGATCAATACATCCAGTCCGGCTGCCCCTGACATAATCTGCGCAATCAGTTGCTCCCGCTCACCCTGCTGTTCCAGATCACAGACCACGGTAACAATCTTCACGCCGAAGCGCGACTCCAGTTCTGCCAGGAGACTGCCATAATCTGCTGCGGCCCGGTCAACCAGCACCAGATCGGCTCCCAATTCGGCCAGGGTCTCGGTCATCACCCGGCCGATCTTGCCGGCAGCACCGGTAATCAGCGCGCGCCGGCCACGCATGTTCATCAGACGGGCAATCGTGCTCATGATTCACTCTCTCTTGCGGCGAGCAAACACTCGGCCAGCCTGAAATCCAGCAATGTATCAATATCCACTGCCCGCTCCACCGGCACTTTGACGTGCATTACCTTGCCCTCAAAAATTCCGTTGCTGCGCATCACGAATTCAGGACGTGCCACATAGCCAACCGGGGTGATGTCATACACAACTGGGGCATCCTGGCGTCTAGTCACCGCTCCTTCGGGCTGATTGACCAGGGCTGCCCTTCCATCAGGCAGCACTTTCACCATGTTGAACCAGGGATTGCGATGGGCATCAGCGACAGTAATGACAATATCCGCATCACTGGCCGCAAATTTGTCGAGACAGTTTTCAAGATCTTCAACAGCGCGCAGCGGAGCCACGGCAGGCACCACCAGCAAGGCATCCGGATAGCTGCCTTCGTCTGCTTTCAGGTAATCCAGTGCATGGCGCCACACCAGCCACTCGGGACTTTTGTCGCCCGCCAGTTCGGCGTGGCGCATAAAGGGCACCTCGGCACCGGCCGCCCTGGCAGCTGCCGCGATAGCTTCCGAATCGGTAGAAACAATCACACGACGCACTTGCTTTACAGCCTTTGCCTGCTCCACGGCCCATGCGATCAAAGGTTTGCCTCCAAGCAAACGAATATTCTTGCCCGGCAAACCTTTGGAGCCACCACGTGCACAGATCAGGGCTATTACATTCATAGGTTGGTTATTCTCATGGCTGGTGTAACAGTAGCCCGCATGGCGGATGAACGGCGGGCAGCTTCAATCACCAGCAAAGTGGCAGGTGCATCCTCGCCACTCACTGCTGGCACCGCCTTGCCAGCCATACATTGCATGAAGTGCTGCCACTGCGCCTTGTAGGATTCATCGGCCATCGGCCCCTGCGAGTAAAGATTTTCCCAACCAGTCTCACGCGAGCGAAACAATTCGACCTGTCCACTGATTGCATTCCATCGCATGGTTCCGGCATCGCCGATTACGGTGCAGGTGCGGGTAGTATCACGCCGGAAACAATCGAGGTTGAGGCTGGCAATCAGTTCTTTGCTGCCGTCGTTGCCTTTGAGACCGAGAGTCAGACCGGCCATATCTTCAACATTGATCTCCAGCTTGCTTTGGGTGCGCAGCACAGCACTGACCCACTGCACCTCGCCGAACAGCCAGCGCAGATAATCGAGTTCATGACTGAGTTCCAGCAGCACCCCGCCTCCAAGCTCAGCTCTGGCGGAAACAGATGTACGGTAATCAGTGCCTGGCCGCCACTCCGGCAGGTACTGGCCAACTTCTGCCCGCACATTGAGAATTGCGCCAACCACTTTGCTTTGCAGCAATTCCCGGAACCGCAGCAGCGAAGGCATGAAGCGCAAATTATAGGCAGTCATCAGCACCAGCTGCTGCTTGCGGCAAATGTCGATCAGGTCGCGCACTCCCTCCGCGCTGCTGGCTATAGGCTTCTCGATCAAGAGATGCACGCCGGCCTCTGCCAGCGCCAGCGCCACCGGCAAATGATGGGAACTGGGGTTGGCGATTACTGCTGCCTGTGGCTGAAAAGCCAAAGCTTGTTCCAGGCTTGTGAAACAGTGATCCATCCCGGCAGCCAGGGGTTCCGTAGTTTGCTGATGGCGCAGCACAGCCAGCTCCACTTCCGGCAACATTGCTCGGATCAAGCGGGCGTGACGTTTGCCGATACTGCCAAAACCGGCGATGAGAATGCGCGCAGGAATCACTCGTTCAGCTCTTGTTGTTGGCTTTGTCATAATCTTCCGGCCGGCCAACATCCAGCCACGGCTCATGCATCGGATAGACGATGGTGCGCTCGCCCTTCGCCTGCAGCCGGGAAAACAGCGTGGGCATGTCACACACTTCGCCGCGACGCAGGCTGGCAAATGCCTGGGGTTCGAGCACATAGATACCCGCATTCACATAGCTGTGCACGATCGGCTTCTCTTCAAACCCGGTGATATCGATGCCGCTGGTCTGGACCACGCCGAACGGATGCTGCAACTCGTGCAGACGCACAGCCATGGTCGCCACCGCATTCTGGCGACAGTGGAAATCCAGCAGATCGCCGTAATGGATGTCAGTCAACACATCGCCGTTTGACACCAGCACCGGGCTGCGGGAATCCGTGTTGAGCAGACTGAGCGCTCCGGCGGTGCCAAGCGGCATTTCTTCACGCAGATAACTGATGTGTACCTGCCAGCGACTGCCATCACCGAAATGCTCTTCGATCATATGGCCAAGGTAATGCACGGCCAGCACAAATTCCCGGAAACCTTCGGCCTTGGCACGTTCAATGATATGTTCGAGCATCGGTTTGCCTGCCACCGGCAACAACGGCTTGGGACAATGCTCGGTATGCGGACGCAGCCTGGTTCCCTTGCCACCAGCCATGATCACCATCAGGTTCGGGCGTGATTTTGGCTCCAGCAGTTCGTCCAGCATATGCAAGCCGACCAACTGTCTGGTTTCATTGACCACCGGCACCTGATGCAGTTTGTTGGAACGCATCAATTGCAACACCATCTCCCGGCTGAATTCCGGTGGCACCACCAGCGGATCGTGATGGATGACACTGTCAATGGCGCTGTTCAATCCGAGTCCGCGCAACAGGCCGCGTCTGATATCGCCATCAGTCATGGTCCCGAGCAAGGTACCGTCGCCGGCCACCACCATCACGATCTGCGCACCCGAATCCACCAGATTCGCAATTGCATCCTGTATGGTGGCTGAGACCGGCAGCACTGCCTTTTGCCAACGGGGTTTGGAGGGGGCGGCTTTCATCAAAGTCATCGTCTCATTGTGGATCAAATGCGGGGTATTGGTACATTGTAAAAAGTCTTCTTGAGCAAACCGGTGAGCGGCACTTCCAACAATACCTGCACAATCCGGGCGGCAGCACCACCATCGCCATACGGATTGACCACGGCCGGCAGCAACGCAGCAAACTCCGGCGAATACAGGCGCGCTATCGCCGCAGTGATGGCAGCCCGCTCTGGCTCACAGTCAATCACACTGGCCGCCTTGAGACGTCCGCGCTGGCGATCACCAATATTGACAGTTCCCTTGTGCAAGCCGGGCACTTCAATCAGCCCGCTGGATGAATTGCCGATCACGCCATCCACTTGTCGCACACACGCCAGGTAGCGCAACCTCCCCAGCGACGCATAACAGCGTGCGTTGGCATGCGTGGCCACAAACTGCCTGATCATGTCTGCCAGCACACTGCCTTCGGTATCAGCATTTGGCAGCGTGAATACCAGATTGGTTTCCTGCAGCGCATCCAGTGCTGCCAGCAGCTCTGCCAGCTGACTGGCAGAAGCTCCCGGCTCAAGCGTGACCGGATGAAAGGTTACCAGCAGGTTCTTGCGGCCAAAGCGAAAATCCAGTGATTTCTCCAGCGCGTCGCGTGCTGGCAGCGGCAGGCTGGCCAGATCGTCAAGACCAGGACTGCCAACCAGGTAGACATGCGCCGGCTGTTCTCCCAACTGGATCACCCGGTCGCGGTACTCGGCCGCCGCCACAAAATGCAAGTGCGACATCTTGGTAATGGCATGACGCAAGGCCTCATCAAAAGCGCCTTCCGTGGTTTCACCGCCATGCAGGTGTGCCACCGGAATACGCGCCATCAATGCCGCCGCCACTGCCACAAAAATTTCATAACGATCCCCCAGCACCAGTACTACTGCGGGTTGCAACTCAGCCAGTGCTCCGGCAATGCCAATCAGCCCGCGCCCCATTGAAGCCGCAATGCCGACTGGCGTGTCTTCACCCAGCTGCATGTCAACCTTGCAGTCAATGTGAAAACCATTCTCTTCAATTTCATGCCAGGTCGAACCAAATGCGGGCGCCATATGTGCGCCTGTGGCGACCACCTGCAAACTCAGCGCAGTCGATGTCTGGATGGCCGCCATCACCGGCCGCAACAACCCGTACTCGGCGCGACTGCCTGTAATGACACAGATCTTGCGACTCATAACTCTATGTACTCATCGGCGCCAAAATCACGCACGGCATGCTGGCCAATGACTTCATCCCAACGCATGGGTGACAACCCGCCGCCTGGCCGCTTTACCGCCAGATTGTTTTCACTGAAACGCTCGCCTTTGCTGATGGCTTTGGCTGCGACGATCGATTTGCGCGCAATGACCAGATTGCCAGCCTCACTCGGGCTTGGATGTTTTTGTCCGTCACCCAGTGCGAGCTCAATGTTGCGGATCGCGCTGACCATGGCCTTGAGTTCATCCGGTTCCAGACTGGCCTTGTGGTCAGGTCCCGGCAGGGTACGGTCCAGAGTGAAATGCTTTTCGATTACGCTTGCGCCCAAAGTTACTGCCGCAATTGCCACTTCAATGCCCACGGTATGATCAGAATAGCCGACGGCAACTTTGCAGGCGTCCCTGATTGACAACATCGCGCGCAGATTCACATCCTGCATCGGCGTCGGATATTCAGTGTTGCAATGCAGCACCGTGACCAGACTGCGGGCTGTGCCGGCCTGTTCCAGCACACGCACTGCTGCCTCGATCTCTGCCAGCGTCGACATGCCGGTGGACAGGATGACCGGCTGACCCATGCCTCCCACCTTGCGCAGGTAAGGCAGATTGGTGATTTCACCCGAAGGAATTTTCCACCGATCAAGTCCGAGCGCAGCCAGCAGATCAATGCTGGCAAGATCAAACGCCGATGAGAAGAATCCGATGCCGCAGAGGCGGCAATGTCGCATCAGTTTTTCATGCATAGCAACATCCAGCTCAAGCCGCTTGAGCATCGCATGCTGGCTTTCAGCACCCGGCATGTTGCGGTTCTGGTAAGCCGCTTTGGGAGCTTGTGCGGCTGCCAGTGCATCCGCGCGGAAGGTCTGGAATTTCACAAGATCGGCGCCGGCGTCAGCGGCAACTTCTATCAGCTGCAGTGCCCGTGCCAGTTCACCGTCATGATTGACCCCGGCTTCGGCAATAATCAGCGTTTTCATTTGATCCCCTTGCCCGCTGGCAAACGGCCACCGTCAGCACAATCCGTGCGCACCATCTGACCCATGCCGACCAGGCAATGTTTGCCGATGCGGATTCCTTCACGCACTACCGTGCCGCTGCCGATGAAACTGCCTTCCCCCACACTGGCATCGCCATTGACAATGGCACCGGTGGCCAAATGACAATGACTCCCCATGCGGGCGCCATGCTCAACCAGCGCGCGGCAATTGATGATGCAATTGTCTCCGATGCTGGCACCGGCATTGATGATGGCGCCATGCATGACGATGGTGCCGTCGCCCACTGTGGCATGCAAAGACACCTGTGCCGTCGGCGCAACAATGGTTGGCAGCACGAAACCCAGCTCCAGCAGACGCTGGAACATGGCAATACGCAAAGCCGGTGTTTTGATCTGGCCCATCGTAACCACTGCATGGCCGTAGGTGCTGGCAAGTTCGGGCAAATCCTCATCAGTGCCTATCACCGGATAGCCCAGTCGTTGTGAGCCTTTTTCTGATTGCAGACCCAACAAGCCGACGATGCGAAACCGGTTTTCCAGTTCGATCACATCAATGCATGACAACGCATGACCGCCCGCTCCCACCAGTAACAGCCCCGGCTTGTTCATGACAGGTCCATCCCGCCCAGGAAGGCACTGCTGGGAATATTGATGATCCTGCTCGCCAGCGACTCTGCCACCGGCAACGGCATGGCCGGACAATGACGGTAAGGCAGTTGTTGATGCGCCAGTGTCCACACCGGCCGGGTCATGAGACCGGCGGCATTGGTTGCCTGCAGGATCGCATCGCGTTCTGCAGCCATGTCCGCGTCCAGTACCAGTGTCTGCAGCCAGTAGTTGCTGTGGCAACCGGGGGGCTCATGAAATAGTTGCACACCCGCAAGCCCGGCAAACGCACTGCGATATTTTTCGTACAAACGGCGCTTGCTGGCCAGCAAGCCTGGCAATTGTTCCAGCTGTGCACAACCCAGCGCCGCATTGAGATTGGGCATGCGATAGTTGTAACCGACAGCATCGTGGCTGTATTGCCACGCATGCGGAATCTTGGCGGTGGTGCTCAGGTGTTTGGCCATTCGGGCCAGATTGCTGTCATTGGTGAGTATGGCGCCGCCCCCGCCGGTGGTGATGGTCTTGTTGCCGTTGAAGCTGAGCACGCCCAGCAACCCGATGGTGCCGGTATGGCGACCGTCTTTATAGCTTCCGAGCGACTCTGCGGCATCTTCCACCAGGGCCAGATGGTAATCATCGGCAAGGGTAAGCAAGGCTTCGATATCCGCGGGATGACCAAAAGTGTGCATTGGCACCAGCGCACGAATGATGCGACCGCTTTGCCTGTTGAGGCAGTGTCCGTCCCGGATTTCACAAGTACGCTGCAGCCAGGCGCGCAAGGCGCCCGCATCCACGCCCAGCGTGTGCTGGTTGCTGTCGACAAAGTGGGGCACCGCCTTGCAGTAGGCCACTGCATTGGCAGTGGCTATGAAAGTCAGCGCCGGCACCAGCACCTCATCGCCCTCCTTCACGCCGGCCAGCAGCAATGCCAGATGCAGCGCGGCTGTGCCATTGACGACAGCCACTGCGTGACGGGCACCGGTAAAAGTCGCCAGCTCTTTTTCAAAGCGGTCAACATAGCTGCCCACCGACGAAACGAAAGTCGAATCCAGGCACTCTTTCAGATAGATCCATTCATTGCCGTTGAAGCTCGGCTCATGCAGGTTGGTCTTGTCCGCGCCCAACACAGAGCGCAGCGCCTGGATAATGGCATCGGCAAGAGAAGACTGGTTGGCAGAAGTCATGGCCGGCATCAGATGGTGTACTGGTCTGCTTTTACATCAGCGTTGTTGCGGGGATCCCGGAACCATTCAATGGTTTCTGCCAGGCCGCGCTGCAACCCGTCAATGCCACCGTAGCGGGGTTGCCAGCCTGTCAGCGCTTTGGCTTTGCTGTTGTCAGCCCACAGCCGCTCGACTTCGCTTTTTTCGGGGCGCAACCGCTGCAACTCCGTGATGATCTCCACTTCAGTACCCATCAAGGCGGCAATTGCGTTGACGGTGTCGCCAATGCTGATTTCAAAATTGCTGCCGACATTGATGACCTCACCCACGGACTTGTCGCTCTCAGCCACAGCAATAAAGCCTTCGACTGTATCTTTGACATAGTTGAAATCACGGGTGGGATGGATGGCACCCAGTTTGATCTGGCGATGGCCTTTGGCAATCTGGGTAATGACCGTGGGAATCACCGCCCGCAGTGACTGCCGCGGTCCGTAGGTGTTGAAAGGCCGGATGATCGCCACCGGCAAGTCAAACGAGTTGTAAAACGAAAACGCCAGCTGGTCAGCGGCAATTTTGGTGGCTGAATACGGTGACTGCCCCTGCAACGGATGCTCTTCGGTGATCGGGACGAAGCGCGCAGTGCCATAGACTTCACTGGTGGAGGTATGCACGACTTTTTCAACGCCAAGCTCGCGTGCCGCCTGCAGGATATTGAGCGTACCCTTCACATTGGTATCCACATACGCATCCGGCGAATGATAGGAATAGGGAATCGCAATCAACGCCGCCAGATGCAGCACCACATCGCAACCGGTCATGATTTTTTTCATGCCGTGCGGGTCGCGTATGTCACCGGCCACCACCTCAATCTGCTTCTTTGTTGCCGGCGGCAATTGGTCCAGCCAGCCCCAGGAATTGAAGGAGTTGTACTGGACCAGCGCCCGGGTGGGGTAGCCGAGCGCCACCAGCCTTTCCACCAGGTGGGAGCCTATGAAGCCGTCCGCTCCGGTAACCAGTACTTTTTTCGGTTTGCTTGGCATTGTTCAATTGTCCAGAATGTTTACCAGATACTGCCGTTTACTATGGCTTGTTTGAACAGTATGTTGCAACAATTCCCCTGGCAAGCCCCCGATTTCCTATACACCTGACAGCTTCATAAAGTACTGCTCTTCAAACTTCGCTGGTGGTATGCCGTCGTTGTTACCATGTCTTCGAACCGGGTTATAAAACAGCTCGATGTAGTTGAACACATCTGCCC
>CAILUG010000006.1 GCA_903837345.1 uncultured Gammaproteobacteria bacterium
CAAGGGCCAGTACATCCGTAACGCGGCCATCCACGACACCTACAACCGCTGTGTGACCGTGCATGGCACCAATTACGTGCAGGTTGAGAACAACGTGACGTACAACACCGTCGGCCACTGCTTCTTCATGGAAGACGGCATTGAGCACGGCAACGAGTATGTGCACAACCTGTCGATACAAACCAAGTGTCATACCAGCAAGCCCTGCGATCCGACCAACCTCGCTCCGTTCGGCGCGACGGCCGGCACCAACTTCAATTTGACCGGCCAGGACTCCAAGGAGGTCCTGATACCTTCCGACAACACGGCGTCGACCTTCTGGATCACCAACCCGGACAACACCTACCGCGACAATGTGGCCGCGGGTTCCGACTCCACAGGTTTCTGGTTAGCCTTCCCGGAGCATCCGACGGGCGCATTCGAAGGCTCGGATCTCAGCAAGTCCACCTGGCCGCGTCGGACAAAATTCCGCGAGTTCAAGGGCAACGTCTCCCATTCGAACTTTGACGGTTTCATGGGCGACCGCGCACCCAGGGCCGATGGCCATTTCGCCGTCGGCGGCTATGTTGCCAATGTCAATCCCGCTGATGCGAACAGCGCTCAAGCGGAGTCCGTAATCGAGGATTTCACCAGCTACAAGAACCGCAATAGCGGCATCTGGGCCAGAGGTGAGTTGCGCCTCTACAAGAACCTGAAGATGGCCGATAACGCAATTGGCTTCACGCAGGCGTCCGGCAACCTCGGTCGTTCCCTTTATACCTCACGGGTGGTTGACTCGCTGTTCGTGGGCGAAACCGAGAACACCGGCAACCCCAGGACACCGGTTGAAATGGCTTACGGCCGCACCTTGCCGGAGCCTGATGTTGCGGATTTCCCGATCCGCGGCTACGAGTTCTACGACTATCATCATGAACTGGACAATGACACCTTCGTAAATTACCAGGACAACGCCACCCGCAAGACCGGAGCGATCTCGTACCTGCTGTTTACCAGTTTCGGCATGAGCTCCAACAACACCGTACAGCGCTCGAAATTCATCAACGCCAAGCCGGTGTATTTCCCGCCGATTGACAACCGGTGGAGCAACGATGATTACGGCAATGCGATCTACAAGACCGCGGTGTTCAACGACAAGGACGGCACCATCACCGGTGTCGCCAATTCCTACATCGTCAACATCACCGGCATCGACGTCGACGAAGCCTGCGAGGTCAAGCCCACCTGGAACGCTGCGGTGTGCAAGGGCGATATCGGGCGCATGACTGTGGGTGGTGGTGGTGGTGCTGTCGGGTTCGGCGGCTTCGGCGGCGGCGCTCCTGGTGCCGGTGGTCCTCCGGGCGGTGCGCGTCCTCCGGGTGGTGCCGGTGGTCCTCCTCCGGGTGCTGGTGCCGCCGGTCCTGGTGCAGGAGCTCCCGCAGCACGTCCTGCAGCACCGGTCTTTGCCATAGCTCCTGGCGGTGGACGCGTCAGAGGTACTCCTGCACCTGCAGGGCCGCCAGTCGTGCTCAGCCGCAATGGCAAGGAGTTCACCACCAGTGGGGAAACCAACGTACGCGCGGGCACCGAGTACAAGGTAACCACCGAGAGGCCATCCCTGAACATCAACGTGAAGGAGCTGGACAAGGGTTCGTGGGTGATGTTCGAGCTGCCGGGTTTCGCCGCTGCAAACGCGGGTACGGAGCAGAGCAGCCTGGATGCACTGCGCAAGGCCAGCGCCACCTCGTACTACAAGGGCAAAGGTGAGCTTTGGGTCAAGCTGGTCTCCAGCGGTGACATCCTTGGCAGCGGCCCTGCCCAAGGCCCTGGTCCCGGCGACAGCCTGCAGGTCAGCCGGTAAGCTGAAAACAATCGCATGAACAAGAGCCCCGGCAAAACAGCCGGGGCTTTTTTTTGACCAAGAGCAACCAGCGGCCACTCGCTCCCTCAGTTGGAGGCAACTCCCCGACCATCACATCGCACAAGCGCAATCAGGATAGCGCGAGGCCACACGACCCTGCCGAAGACGCATTGTTGTTCAGCTTGTTGGAGGGCAACATCATGATTTTTGAAAATCAAAATAGTGATTTTCACCTTCATCATGATATTCACCTGCCAATGAAAGCCCCTGCTTCAACATTTCTCTCACGTAAGCTTCTTTTCCCAGGGATTTCGATTGGCGGCCTGTCAAAATATCTTGCCATGTGCAAATTTGATGGGGAGATGTAAACAGGAATTTGCCACTGGCATTTAATGAGCTTGCAACTTTCTGCAATACATTCAATTGCGCTTCTGCTGGCAATAGAAACATTAATCCCATGGCTATAACTCCATCAAATTTTCTACCAAAATAGCTTGATGCTTCAGCAGATTCGCATGCCGCTTGAGCTTGTGGAAATCTTCGTTGGAATTCTCTTGTCAAGGTTGGAGAGGCATCGATTCCATAAACTTTAAATCCGGCATTTATCAGTAATTGAGTGTATGGAACGCCAAATCCGCATCCGACATCCAAAATCGATGCGCCCGGTTCAAGTGATTCAGCCCAGGCTTTTACAATGGTTACACCAATGCCAGGATTACGTTTTTCTATAAAGCTATCTGCAATCGATTCCCAACCATTTGACAGGTCAACATTGAAAGCAGGTGGATTTACTGGATTCATCTTGCTCCCTGACATTTTATCAGTGCGCATGCGCACTGCCGTTTATCCGGCGCCCGCGTTTCTACAAATGGCCTGACTTCACCCACAGCAGCGCATCTTCCACCGCATAAGGGCAGTGGGCTGAGCCCGGTGGCTGCCGCAGCCAGGTGCCGGCAGGGTAGGTGCCATAGTCGTCCTTGATGACCCCCTTCATCACATAAATCTCTTCACCACCCGGCAGGGTGACACCCGGATGCGAATGCTGGATGCCGGGCGCTGTGGCGGGCAGCTCCACCAGCACCACCTTCTCCTGTTTGTGTTCATGCAGCAGCTGGTAACGGATGCCGTTGACCACGTCATGCCATTGGTTTTGCCAGGTCTTTATGGCCAGCCGGTTTTCATCATCCGGCTGGAACTGGTGCAGTTTTACCAGGATCAGGCAACCTTGCTTGCTGAAGGGGGCATGACGAAAGCCGAGCGGGTTGCGGAAGTAGGTGCCAGCGGTGAAGTCGCCGGTTTCGTCGGAGAAGGTGCCATGCAGCACCAGGATTTCTTCGCCGCCGGGATGGTTGTGGCTGTTGAAGCTGGCGCCGGCATCGTAACGCACGATGGAGGTGGCGTGGCCGCGCTCGGCTTCTTCGCGAGCCAGCGGTTTGCGCCACACACCCGCTTTGGGGCTTGGCACCCAGTCCAGCGCGTTGGTGTCGATCACCACGCGCTGTGTGAAATCCATGTTCAGCATAGATGCTCTCGTTACCCGCTAATGCCCTTACTTTGCCACAAATCAGCCCCGGAATAACCAGTATCGTTTGTTTCAATGGCATGGTCGTGAAGGAGGACCCGCCATGGCCGACATGTTCAAACCGCGCAAGATTCCGAAACACCTGATCCTGCTGGAAAACTTCGTTTACCACCGCAAGCAGCGCAGCTATCTCCTGAAATGGATGCTGTGGTTCATTGGCCTGTTGCTGGCCACCGGGTTTGCGCTGGAATTCAAATACATGAATGGGGGTTGAGCCTGCTTGTGCAAGCCGGGGCAGGGCTCAGAAAGTGATCACCTCACCCTGATGCGGAATATCAGCCTGTAATTGCTGATCTGTGCGCAGCTTTTCCTGCAGCACTTTCAGGGTTTCCGGCTCGCCGTGCACCAGCATCACGCGCGGTTTGGGCTGGAAGCTGCCTATCCAGTTGAGCAGATCGCTCTGGCCGGCGTGGGCCGAGAAACCGCCCAGCGTTTCAATGCGGGCATGTACTGCGATTTCACTGCCGAACAGGCGGATCATTTTGGCGCCATCCACAATATGGCGGCCCAAAGTGCCCTTGGCCTGGAAGCCGCAGAAGATCACCGTGTTGCGTTCGTTCCAGATGCGGTGCTTGAAGTGATGCTTGATGCGGCCGCCGGTGCACATGCCGCTGCCGGCGATGATAAGGGCGCCTGACTTGATCTTGTTGATCGCCAGCGATGAGTTCTGGTCCTTCGTAAAGTGCAGCTGCGGCAGGAAACACTGCAGCGAATCGCAGAAGCCGCCATGGATTTTTTTCAGGTCGTCCTTGTCCAGCAGTTCATAGCATTCGTCATAGATGGTGGTGATGGCGATGCCCATCGGACTGTCGAGGAAAATCTGCCAGGGGTCGAGCGTGCCGGCTTCCTGCATCCTGCCGAGGTGATAGAGGATTTCCTGGCTGCGGCCGATCGCAAACGCCGGAATCATCACATTGCCCTTGCGTTCCCAGGTTTCGTGCAACACGGTTTCAAACTGTTTGATGGTGGCTTCCATCGGGCGATGGTCGCGGTTGCCATAGGTGCCCTCCATCATCACTACATCGGCATGGGTCAATAGCGCAGGATCATTCATCAACGGTGCGCCGCGTTTGCCGAGGTCACCCGAGAACACCAGGGTTTTCTCGCGTCCGTCTTCGGTGATTTTCATTTCGACAATGGCCGAGCCAAGGATGTGGCCGGAATCGTGGAAACACAGGGTGGCCTGCGGATTCAGTCGCACACATTCGCGGAACGCGACCGGTGTGCACAGCTTGAGCGCCCGCGCCACATCATCGGCATCATAGGCAGCCTCGAGCGGTTCGGCACCGCGGCGCTCGCGTCGCAGATTTTCGTATTCGAGATCCTTTTCATAAATGCCGAGCGCATCCTCCCACATCACTTTCAGCATCAGCGCGGTGGCGTGTGTGCAGTAAAGCGGGCCACGAAATCCTTGTTGCACCAGTCGCGGGATGTTGCCGCTGTGGTCGAGATGGGCATGGGACAGGATCAAACCAGTGAGTTCGCCCGGCTTGAACGGGAATTGCACTTCTCGGTTGTCATGCAGATCATCGGCACCCTGATGAATGCCGCAGTCAAACAGATAGCGGCCGCCATGACCGGATTCCACCAGATAGCAGGAGCCGGTTACCTGCTGGGCGGCACCTATGAAAGTTACTGTTGCCATGCGTACTTCCCCTTCAAGTTCATTGATACATCATTGGTGCCAATTGCCGGCAATCAGGTCCAGCAGGCGGAAATAATGCCGTTTCAGCCGATCCCACGCCGGCACCACTGACGTCACGGACATGGCGATGCAGCCAAACAGCAGTATCAGCACCACCATGTCCCACAACGGGCGATAGTTGTAAAGAAATGCAAAATCCAATCCGTGCAAACCGTAATAGCCCCAGCGATTGCGCCGGTCCATGGCTTCGATCTTGATCAGCTGTGCATGCGACGGGGTAAGGTAAAGCCATGTTTGTGCAGAATCGTCATATTTGAGGCGCAACACCGGCACCGAACGCACTGTACGTGGCAGTCCCAGATCGAAGGAGTCGACAGTATGGTAATAGTAGTCATCGGCTGTGTTGAGCCAGGTCAACTCCGTGTACTGCTGGCCCGGCATTGCGGTTGCCGCCATTTTCAGCAGATCGGCTTCGGCAAAGCCGGTGAATGGCTTGGCGGTAGTATCTGTGGCCGAGATGTAGCGGTGATCCCATTCCAGTGCCGGCGTGAGGAAGTCCATCGCGCTGTGTGACACCCAAGTGTCAAGTTCCTGCTCGTTGGGTGAGCGATAGGCGATGTAGTAGGGCTGGCCATTGACGACCTGCAGCTCCAGTTCTTTCACCGGATAGGCTGCATTGAGTTCACCCAGTGCACTACGCATGCCTTCCAGTGTCAGCGGTGCAAAATCCGTGGTTGCCCCGAAGCCCTGCACAGTGCGGGCGCCGGCCTTGATCTGGTCTTTGGTGTAGAGCGATTCGTCGATGCCTGGCACCACCGACATCGAGATCAGGCCGCTCAACATCCAGGTAAACATCGTCACGCCGAAGATGAGGCCGGCATAGTGGTGCCATTTCCACCAGCCGCTATAGGGCGTGCGGTAGGCGATGCCGCGCTTGATGAACTGCGGCTTGCTGCTGAAACGCCAGATGCCAAGCACGATGCCGAGTATGGTGATACCCAGCCCGATCCAGCCAAGCCAGTGCAGAAACGGCGACCACCAGCTTTGCTGACGGAAGAAAAACAGCGTGTGCAGGTTGTAGCCGAACAAGCCCAGCACTTGCGTAACCGGCGTTGTGTGCATCACCACTTCGCCGGAATGTTCCGACACATAGTAGTGCTCGAAATTGCCCATCTTGATGACGTGCAACGGGAAGTGGTTTTGCAGCGCCGGCGAATGGGTGAACAGGTCGGGTTCAGTCAGGTAAGCGTCGTAACTCATGGTCTCGGTGTATTCGGGATAGAGTTTGGAGAGGTAGTAGACGACATCATTGGCGTCGAGCTTTTTCATCACTTTGCCGGAGTCGGCAAACACCACTGTCCAGTGGCCGAACACCTGGCCGCTGTTGATGCGGTAGGCCGGATGGCCGTCGAACATCGAGATGCGCAGCCGGAACGGTTTGTCTTTGACATTGGCCAGCGCTTCTTCGGGTGTGATGGTGGCCGTGGAGAGATCGAGTGGCGCCATCTGCGCGAGCCGCTCGCCGGCCGTGTAATGCGGAATCCCGTAATACATCAGGATCACGCCGGAGATGGTCCAGAAGATGAACATCAGACCAGCCAGGATACCCAGCCATCGATGGAAAAAAATCAGGGAAAAACGCCAGCTGAGCAGTTGTTTGAGTTTCATTGCGGCCCGGGTTCTGGGGGTGTAGGTGTCGGAGCTGATTGAGCGGGAAACAATTTCAGCGGCTTGGGACAAAGATAACTATCGCCCGACGTTTGGGCAATGAGCTCCGAGGATTTAAGGTTCAATTCACAGCCTTGGGCCGAGAAGTGCTTCTGAAACACGCCGCAAGTACGTCCCTGTAGGCTTGTCTTCGGCCGTCCATGGCCTCAGACAGTTTCAGAAGCACTTCTCGGCCCAAGGCATTCCGATTCAGTGCGTAATTCTTCTGAGCTGTCATGAACACAAGCTGTACTTTGAAGAGGGCTGCTCCCTGAAGATGGAGGGGACCTCTGCGGCCATGGATGGCCGCAGGGAGCTACAGGGACGTACTTGTGCGTGTCCCCGTAATCTTCAGGGAGAAGCCCGACTGCAATCTAGAAAAGATCGCCGGAAATTCCTGGAAATCATCTAACGTTGTGTATGTGGCTACTCAGTGCTGGGTATCCGTAATAACCTTTTGTGGTGGCGATGCCGTGAAGGTTCTCTGGGGAATGAAATAAATATAATCGTGGCCAACTGTGCTGCCATCCACGAGCGTGTCGGGGTTGCCATCTATTCGGGACAGTTTTTTCATCTCATGCACACCGCAATCGGGTGAGCAATTCCATGTGGTACCGCCATCAACCGCTTGGACCCAGATGTGGGTCATGTTGGGGCCGACATACCGGCCTTCCTGCAAGCCGTTCAGGGGCATGCCTGGTGGCATAGTCTTCATGCTGTGTGCATTTCCTGAAAGCGCAATCAGCAAACCGCGCTCGGACAGCGCTTTCAAGTCGAGACCAATGATTTCTGCTCTGCTCTTGCCGTCAGGACGGTCAAAGATGATTTTGTGCTGAAAATCCAGATTGAGCAGCCCCTGGCTTTCCTTGTCCTTCAGATAAGCGAGCAAGTTGAACATGGCCTTTGAAGTGCGGCCATCATGAGGGGAGGTCTCTTGCCAAGGATAGGAGCCCGGATCACGAGCGCCGCTTTCCAGCTCCAATGAAACGATGATGCGTTCCTTGCTGGTGGCCAGCGCCTTCTCCACCAGACATTGCACCAGCTGTGGTGTCTCGGCGGTACCGTGTATTTCGCCCAGATAAAGATCGCCAAACGACAGCAGCTTTATCAGCATCGCATCGCTGGGACACTGCACGAGCTGGGCATGCAAACTCATGGCATAAACAAGAGCAACTACTAACAAAATCCTTCCTTTAGTAATCATTGCTGGTCTTCCTTGTCTCGAAAACAGGTAGTTACCCGGCCATTCAGAGTTTGGATTGACCAAATGCTAACACACGGTATTGCTTGATTAACGTCAAGTGCACCCCCATCTGTAGTCTCTAGGATGCAGAAGGCAAGAATCCGGCTGCAAGTCAGTCACATCGAGGCTTTATGTTCTACACAACCTGGAAACCGGCCACTGATCTGTTCAGTGCCGGCAACGACTGGCTCATCAAGATGGAGCTGGCGGGCGTATCGCCGGCGGAAATGCAGCTGGTGGCACAACGCAATGTGCTGCAGGTGCGGGGCCGGCGGCGCGATCTGTATGTGCAGAGCGGGTTTACCTGTCATTCCCTGGAAATCTGTTACACCGATTTTGAACGCAATATCACGCTCCCGGCCGTGATTGATGCTGCCAGCATCCGTTATGAATACCGGGACGGCATCCTGCGCATATTTTTGAGGACCTTGTGAATACTGCAACCCGAACCACCGCATTACCACTCTTGCCCATCAAGGGCACTGTGCTGTTCATCAACGTCGAGCATCCCATTGTGGCGGGACGTCCACGCTCGCTGGCCGCCATCGAGCAGGCGGCGAAAGGCGAAGACAAAAGCATCATTGTGGTAACCCAGCGCAATGCCGACGTTGCCGAGCCAGGGCTCGACGATCTTTATGAGATTGGTACGCGCGCCTACATCCATCGCATGGAACGTCACAACAATGATGTCGTCAGCATGGTGTTGCGGGGGATTGAACGTGTCCGCATTACCGGCATGGACAGCAGCAATCCCTGGAGCACGGTGAACTATGAAGTGCTGACCTTGCCGGAAGATCACAGCGATAAGGTCGAGGCGCTGCACCGTGCTATCGTCGAAAAGGCGCATGTGCTGGATCGTCTCCCGGCCACCGGCTGGCCCAAGGGACTGCTGACCCAGATGTTGCAGTCCCTGAAAGATCCCATGGAGCATGTCTATGTGTTGGCATCACTGCTGAAACTTGACGTGCCCCAGCAACAGGCCATCCATGAAGCCAGCACCCGCGAAGCGGCCATGCGACTGTTGCACGATGCGCTGGTGCATGAAATCCAGGTATTGACGCTGCAGGAAGAAATTGCCGAACAGGCAGCCAGTACCGCCACCGCTGAACAACGCCAGTACCTGCTGCGACAGCAGATGGAAGCCATCCGCAAGGAGCTGGGCGAAGGCGAGGACCGCGGCAATCCGGAGATTGCCGAACTGCGCGGGCAACTGGACCAGGCCGCGCTGCCACCCGAAGTGGCCAAAGTGGCCGACAAGGAACTGGAACGTCTGCAGAAGATGCCGCCGGCCGCCCAGGACTATCAGCTCACTCATGCCTACCTGAAACTGCTGGCTGAACTGCCGTGGAACAAAGGCAGCGAAGACAAACTGGATCTGGCGGAAGCCCGCCGCATACTCGACGAGCAACACTTCGATCTCAAGGAAGTGAAGGATCGCATCATCGAACATCTGGCGGTGCGCAAGCTGAATCCGGGTGCCAGCAGTTCCATCCTGTGTTTTGTGGGCGGCCCCGGTGTGGGCAAAACTTCGCTCGGCAAGTCGATTGCTGCTGCGCTCGGACGCGAATTTGAACGCGTCAGTCTCGGCGGCCTGCATGATGAAGCCGAACTGCGCGGTCATCGCCGCACCTACATCGGGGCGATGCCGGGCCGGCTGATCCAGTCGTTGCGGCGCAAAGGTGTCAACAATCCGGTGATCCTGCTCGATGAGATCGACAAACTCGGGCACGACTATCGGGGTGATCCGGCGGCAGCACTGATGGAGATACTGGATCCTTCGCAGAACCGCGATTTCCACGACAATTATCTCGACCTGCCGTTCGATCTTTCGAAAGTATTCTTTGTCACTACTGCCAACACGCTGGACTCGATCCCGCGTCCGTTGCTGGACCGCATGGAGATATTGCGGCTGTCCGGTTACACCGAACATGAAAAAGTGGAAATCGCCCGTCGCCATTTGCTGCCGGCCCAGCTGCTTGAAGTGCAACTGACTGCCGAACAGGTGCAGGTGCCTGATGATGTCATCGGCAACATCGTGCGGCATTACACCCGTGAAGCCGGTGTGCGCGAGCTCAACCGGCAACTGGCGCGCGTGGTAAGAAAGTGTGCAGTACCGTTTGCCAGCGGTGATACCACACCAGTGACAGTGTCAGTGGCCGATCTGGAAAAACTGCTGGGAGCGGAACGCTATACCAATGACAGCAAGCGGCACGATTCCCTGCCGGGAGTCACCACCGGTCTGGCCTGGACCGAAGCCGGCGGTGATGTGCTGTTTGTCGAAGCAGTGCAAACGCCGGGCGGCAAAGGTCTGGTACTGACCGGCCAGTTGGGTGAGGTGATGAAGGAATCGGCGCAGACGGCACTCAGCTATCTGTGGTCGCAGGCTGCAGCGCTTGGCATCGATCCGGCCGTGTTCCAGAACAGTGGTGTGCATATCCATGTGCCGGCCGGTGCGATACCGAAGGATGGTCCTTCTGCCGGGGTCACCATGGCCACCTCGCTGGTCTCGCTGCTGACCGGCCGACCGGTACGCAGTGATACCGCGATGACCGGCGAAATCACGCTGGCCGGACTGGTGTTGCCCATTGGGGGTCTCAAGGAGAAAGCACTGGCGGCCCACCGTGCCGGCATCACCAGAATCGTGATGCCAGCGGCCAACCTCAAGGATCTGGCGGAACTGGATGACAGTGTAAAGGCTGAACTTGAATTTATTCCGGCTTTAAATCTGCAACAGGTATTTGCTGCCGCGCTGACACCCGCCAGCGGCTGATTGCTCCATAAACAAAACCATGGAATATGGTTTGCTTCCATGGGTGGTGCGCTTATCATCCTTTACAGACTGAACAAGGCTGTCTCACTCTCATGACGCAGCACAAGCTGCCGGACAGGTTCCATGGCAATTGCAAAATCTGAACTTCTGGAATTCCTGCGCAGCAATCGCTATGCGGTACAAAGTACCGTCAATGACAAGGGCTTTCCGCAGTGCGCAGTAATGGCCATCGTGGTAACGGATGATTTTGAAATAGTGTTCGACACGCTGGCCACCACCCGCAAAGCCATTAATCTGCGTGCCAATCCCCATGTCGCCTTCGCATTTGGCAGTCTGGCTCCCGATGCGCAATACAGCGTCCAGTACGAAGGCATCGCCAGATCATTGCAGCCTGGCGAGCGGGAACGCCTGCTGGAGCTGTATTTCAAGACATTCCCCGAAGGGCGCAAACGTGCGGCATGGAAAGACATGACGCATTTTGTCGTGCAGCCCACCTGGATCCGCTATCTGGACTACAAGGCTGAGCCACCCAATATCGTGGAGCTGGATCAGACTGCACTGCGAGCCCTTTCCCAGGGGCAGACCATGGCTTATTGAGAGCCGCGCCTGGCCGGAAAGCCCGAGCGCCTGCCCTGCCATCGTATCGATCAGCTGCCTGAGTTCGGCGTCGTTGTACCAACAGGTTCTGGTGCCAGTGGCAGCATTCTTCAAGCAAGCTCTTTGTGACGGAAACAAGTGGTCAGGTGATCATTCACCATGCCGGTGGCCTGCATGTGGGCATAAATGATGGTGGGACCCACAAACGTGAAGCCGCGCCTCTTCAGATCCTTTGAGATCTGTTGTGCAAGTTCGGTAACGGGTGGGATGTCCTTCATGATCTTGTGCCGGTTCTGCACAGGCTGGTGGTCGACGAATCCCCAGATGTATTTGTTGAAAGTGCCAAACTCCTCGCGCACCTTGATAAAGGCTTTCGCATTGGTAATGGCAGCTTTCACTTTCAGACGGTTGCGGATGATGCCGGGGTTTTGCAGCAGTTCAGCCACCTTGTGGTCGTCGTAACACGCGATCTTGTTCCAGTCGAAATTGTCGAAGGCAGCGCGGTAGTTTTCGCGCTTGCGCAACACCGTGATCCAGCTGAGGCCGGCCTGCACGCCTTCGAGGATGATGAACTCGAAAAGTTTCCTGTCGCTGTGAACCGGCACGCCCCACTCGTTGTCGTGGTAGTGCTGGTAAAGGGGGTCGTCACCGGGCCAGGGACAACGTTGTTTCTTGAGGGGTAATGGCATCCGTGAACATCCTTGGTTGACTATTCTGACCAAGCCTAAGCCAGCATGCAGGTGGCTGAAAAGCCGAATCATGCCAATATTGGCCATTTGTAGTTGTTGGCGAGCGTGCTCTGGGTCAAGCAGAAGCCATTTGCCGGACGGCACTGCTGGCGCCTGCTGGTACAAACGCGCTTCAATTGACACCAAGGTTTCATTGCCTTCACCAGGGAGCAGTCATGAGTCATAACTTGCTATTCAGACAACTGTTTGACCAGGGTTCCGGCACCTGGACCTATCTGCTGGCGGATATCGACTCGCGACAGGCGCTGTTGATCGACTCGGTCTATGAACAGTTCGAGCGCGATCGTGCGCTGATTGAAGAACTTGATCTCAAACTGCTCGCCTGTCTCGAAACCCATTGCCATGCCGACCACGTCACCGCTGCTTCACTGTTGAAAAATGCACTCGGCTGCAAAATATTTGCCTCTGCCCATTCCGGCATTGAGAGTCTTGACCGCAAGCTGGATGAAGGTGACACCATCCATTTCGGCAAACAGTTGCTGCGCGTGTTGAGCACACCCGGCCACACCGATGGCTGCATCAGTTTTGTACTGGCCGAACACAAGATGGTGTTCACCGGCGACTGCCTGTTGATTCGCGGTTGTGGCCGCACCGACTTTCAGCAAGGTTCGGCCCACAAGCTGTTCAATTCCATCAAGGGCAAACTGTTTGCGTTGCCGGATGATTATGTGGTGTACCCCGGCCATGACTATGTGGGCCGCACCGCCAGCAGCATCGGTGAAGAAAAACATCTGAACCCCCGTATTGGCGGCCAGGCCAACGAAGGTGATTTTGTGGGCTATATGGAAAACATGCAGCTGCCGCACCCGAAGAAACTGGATATCGCGGTGCCTGCCAATCTCAGGGCCGGTCGTCCGCCTGATGATGAATTGCCGAAACAGCCCGAATGGGCGCCGGTAGTGACTACTTATGGTGGTGTGCTGGAAATCATGCCGCAGTGGGTGGCAGCGCATCTTGCGGAGGTATGTGTGCTGGATGTGCGCACCCGGGTGGAAACCGAGGAAGAGAGTGCCCGTATCAAGGGGGCCCTGATGATCCCGGTGAATGAACTGCGTGAGCGCATTGCCGAGGTGCCCGCCAACAAGCCGGTGATGACGCTGTGCCGCTCCGGCAAGCGTTCGGTACTGGCTTTCACCATCCTGCGCAGTGCCGGCAGGATTCAGGTGGCAAGCATCAAGGGCGGTTTGTTGCGCTGGCAGGAAGAAGGATTGCCAGTCCATTAGCGCCTCACTTGCGGGCACTAACGCACCAGCAGGCAGCACCAAAGGTGCAATCGACTCTTGTTAGGGCAGCAGGTGGTGCTCAAGACGGGTGCACATTCAGGCATGACCAGTAATTGCATGGCTGGCTCTGCATGGCACAGTTCTTGTAAGTCATGCCCATGACATTGCCAACTGAATCACTGCGCATTCTGCTCCTCGACGAGCAGGCAGAACGCTTTCCTGTTATGGAGGCGGCTTTGACGGCTGCTGGCTATAAAGTGGTGGGCAAGGTCACCACCGCCGACAATATCCAGGCGGCAGTGGAACGCACACGTCCCGATGTCATCATCGCTGATCTCGACAGCCCCGGTCGCGACACGCTCGAATCCATGCAGGCGCTCAATCGCAAGCAGCCGCGCCCCATTGTGATGTTCACCAACGACGGCGATCGCGCCACCATCCAGCTGGCCGTTGAGTCCGGCGTTACCG
Organism: uncultured Gammaproteobacteria bacterium; assembly: GCA_903837345.1. Lineage (GTDB taxonomy): Bacteria > Pseudomonadota > Gammaproteobacteria > Pseudomonadales > Pseudohongiellaceae > CAILUG01. The sequence goes on from CAILUG010000006.1 coordinate 13,822, forward strand.
CCTATGTGGTCGACGGCATGTTGCCCGAGCGTATAAAACCCATTCTTGAAGTCGCGATGATGCGATTCCACGAGTACCAGAAGCTGCGTGACGAACTTGAGCTGACCAGGTTACAGCTCAACGAGCGCAGGCATATTGAAAAAGCCAAAGGACTGCTGATGAAGCGCAAGGGCCTTGATGAAGACAAGGCCTATGCCTTGTTGCGACGCATGGCAATGGACCGGCACATGAAGCTGGCCGAGCTGGCGCGCAGCATTGTGGCTGCAGCGGAACTGCTGGAATGAGCAGCCTTGAGCGGTAATGATGAACAGGAGCAAGATCAGATGATTGGGCAAGAGCACACCATTAACCTGGGGTACCTGCCGTTGCTGGATGCGGCACCGCTGTTGCTGGCGCAGGAACTGGGCTTTTTCTCGGAAGCAGGCCTGAAAGTCAGGCTTTCGCGCGAAGCATCGTGGGCCAACATCCGCGACAAGTTGTGCGCCGGCACCTTGCAGGGCGCGCAGTTGCTGGTGCCGATGCTGATCAGCATCAATCTCGGTCTTAATCGCGTCAAGACCGCACTAACCAGCAGTTTTGTGCTGAACCAGAACGGCAATTCGTTCACAGTATCGATTGCGCTGAGTGAACAGCTGCGCCTTGTCAATCCGGAAGCGATGGCGTCAGCCCATACCTCGGTGCTGACGATGAAGCGGCTGATCCAGAAACGCAGGGAGCGGGGTGAAGCTGCTTTCACTTTCGCAGTGGTCTATCCCTATTCATGCCACAACTATCTGTTGCGTTACTGGCTGGCGGCTGGCGGCATCCATCCCGATCACGATGTGAACCTGGTGGTGATTCCACCGTCGCAAATGGTGGCGCAACTACAGAGTGGCCGCATTGACGGTTTCTGCGCCGGTGAACCGTGGGGACAGCTGGCGGCATCCATGGGCAGTGGCCATACGCTGCTTTCCACCTGGGATATCTGGCACAACGCGCCGGAAAAAGTGCTGGCCGTGCATCAGGACTGGGCTGCGCAGCATCCGGATACTTACAGTGCATTGCTGAAAGTGCTGCTTAAAGCTTGCCGTTGGCTGGCTGAAACCTCCAATCGCGAAGATGCGCTGCTCCTGCTGGCGCAGCCGCAATGTCTTGGCACCGAGGCTGACTTTCTGCATTGGGGCCTCCTGGCCGGCAAACACAATTTCCACCAGCACTCGGCCAATTATCCATGGCCGGCCCATATGGCATGGTTGGCGGCGCAGATGCTGCGCTGGAGTCATCTGGTGCCTGCCCAGCTGTCTGGGGGATTTTTGAATGATATTTTTCCAGCCGGAATATTTCGCACAATCTGTGTGCAGGAGGGATTGGCTGTGCCTCCGGAAGCAGCACCGACACTGGTCGGCTATCACGCAGCACCATGGCAATGCGGCGATGTGAGCCTGGGCGCGGATCGTTTCATCGACGGCATTCGCTTTGATTCCTCGGGAATTTCCGAATATTTGCAACAGTTTCCGATTTCCAATCTGCCAGGGACCTGAGTTGGCACAGCACTTGCTGAGTACTTGAAGAGAGTTTGTAAAGAGTTTGCAGAGAGTTTTTTGAAAGCCAGCAATACCTAGTCAGCAATACATAGTAAGCAATACATAGTTGGGCCAACGGCGGTCCGACGTTACAGGCAAAGGCGCCTTCCCGAGGAGACATGGTCATCCTGAGGAAGTGCGCCTTTTTTTGTTGCCGGAATTTTTGAACAGTCATTAAACCAGGAGTATTTATGTTGGTACGTTCGATAAGGGTGGCAGTCACTGCTTTTGCATTGGTTGTGAGTGCGGTCAGTTCAGCCCAGGACATCGGCAAGCCGGAGAAAGACCAGCTCAAGCTCGGCTTCATCAAGCTCACCGACATGGCACCTCTCGCCATCGCCTATGAAAAAGGCTATTTCGAAGACGAAGGCCTGTATGTAACGCTGGAAGCCCAGGCCAACTGGAAAGTGTTGCTTGATGGCGTGATCGAAGGTCGTCTCGACGGCGCGCACATGCTGGCGGGCCAGCCGATCGCTGCCACCATCGGTTATGGCACTCCTGCCAAAATCATTACTCCGTTCTCCATGGATCTTAATGGCAATGCCATTACTGTCTCCAACCAGGTGTGGATGGAGATGAAGAAGAACCTGAAGATGGGTGCTGATGGCAAGCCGCTACATCCAATCAGTGCCGCTGCACTCAAGCCCGTGATAGAGGCTTACGCTGCCAAGGGCAAGCCCTTCAACATGGCGATGGTATTTCCGGTTTCCACCCATAATTATGAATTGCGTTACTGGCTGGCGGCTGGCGGTGTGAATCCCGGTTTTTATGATCCGCCGCATGGTGAAACACTGGGACAGAAAGGTGCACAAGCCTTTCTGTCAGTGACACCGCCACCGCAAATGCCTGCCACGCTGGAAGCCGGCACCATCTTCGGCTACAGCGTGGGTGAGCCATGGAACCAGCAAGCCGTATTCAAGGGCATAGGCGTGCCGGTGATCACGGACTATGAAATCTGGAAAAACAATCCGGAGAAGGTATTCGGCCTTACAGAAGACTTTGCCAAAAAGAATCCCAACACTGTCTTGCATCTGACCCGTGCGCTGATACGGGCTGCCATGTGGCTGGATGCCGACAACGACGCCCACCGGCCGGAAGCAGTAAAGATCCTGTCACAGCCCAACTATGTGGGTGCTGATCCGGAAGTGATCCGCAACAGCATGACTGGCACGTTTGAATACGAAAAAGGCGACAAGCGCCCGGTACCTGATTTCAACGTGTTTTTCCGCTACAAAGCCACCTATCCCTACGCTTCTGATGCTGTGTGGTACCTGACACAAATGCGTCGCTGGGGCCAGATCAGCGATGACAAACCGGACAGCTGGTATGCCGAGACAGCCGCCAAAGTCTATCGCGCTGATATCTATGCTGCCGCTGCCAAATCACTGATCGCCAAAGGGCTGGCCAAAGCCTCCGACTTCCCTGACTTCGTCACTGAAACCGGCTACCGCCCGCCTGTAAAGGAATTCATCGACGGGATGGAGTACGACGGTCACAAACCCAATGCCTATATCAACGGTTTTGCGATCGGTCTCAAATCCGGCCAGAAACCGTAAGCGACAAAAGCAACGACGCCAGGAGCAACACATGTCAACGCTGATTTCATTAACTGACCGCATGCTGGGCTATCCGGGCTTTGCCGCCCGCTGCAAAGCCCTGTTGCACACGTTGTTGCAGGAAGTGGCAGTCCCTTTGTTTGGCATCTGCTGTTTCCTGATGGTGTGGTCGTTGGCGGCCCGTCACATCCAGACTTCGCTGGGCACCTTTCCCGGCCCGGCCGCAGTCATGGAGCAGGCGCAAAACCTGGTGGTGGAATACAAGGAGGAAAAGCAGAAGGCTGCCGATTTTTACACGCGGCAAGCAGAGCGTACTGCCGAGAAGCTGGCTGCTGATCCGAACTATGTGGTGAAGGTGCGTTCTTACACCGGCAAAGCCACTTTTCCGCAGCAGATCGTCACCAGCCTTGTCACGGTGTTGTCCGGATTTGCAGTGGCACTGGTGTTGGCTTTGCCGATCGGCATTGCCATTGGTCTCAACCAGACCATGAACAGCATGTTCAATCCGCTGATCCAGATATTCAAGCCAGTGTCACCACTGGCCTGGTTGCCGCTGGTCACGCTGGTGGTTAGTGCCGTTTACACCTCGGAAGACCCGGCGTTTTCCAAATCCTTCATCAACTCGATGCTGACAGTGGCGCTGTGCAGCTTGTGGCCGATGGTGATCAACACGGCGGTGGGCGTGGCCTCGATTCCGCAGGACTGGGTCAATGTCAGTCGGGTGCTGCGGCTGTCGTGGTTCAACCATGTGCGCAAGATTGTATTGCCGGCGGCAGTGCCGATGATTTTTACCGGCATGCGCTTGTCACTGGGGGTGGCGTGGATGGTGCTGATCGCTGCCGAAATGCTGGCGCAGAACCCCGGCCTCGGCAAATTCGTCTGGGACGAGTTCCAGAACGGCAGCTCCAATTCGCTCGGCCGCATCATGGTGGCGGTGCTCACCATTGGCCTGATCGGCTTTTTGCTAGATCGCACCATGCTGCAGCTGCAACGCTGGTTGTCATGGGACAAGGCTTCCGCTTCACGTTGATTCAATCACTCGTTATCCCTGGAGATCACGATGAGCATAATTCTGGACATCAGTCAGGTTGATATGGAGTTCGCCACGCCCTCTGGCAGTTTCGTGGCACTCAGGAATGTCGATCTCAAAATCAGCAAGGGTGAATTCGTGTCGTTGATCGGTCACTCCGGCTGCGGCAAATCCACGGTACTCAACATTGTGGCGGGTCTGCTGCAGGCCACCAAGGGCGGCGTCATTCTCAATGGTCGTGAAATCCACCAGCCAGGCCCGGACCGGGCAGTGGTGTTCCAGAACCACAGCCTGCTGCCGTGGCTCACCGCCTATGAAAACGTTGAACTGGCAGTAAAACAGGTGCTGGGGTCACGCATGAATTCGAAGGAAATCAGGGAGTGGGTCGAGCACAACCTGCATCTGGTGCAGATGGATCACGCAGCACACAAGCTGCCCAATGAAATTTCCGGTGGCATGAAGCAACGCGTCGGCATCGCGCGTGCGCTGGCAATGCAGCCGCAGATCCTGCTGATGGATGAGCCGTTCGGAGCGCTTGATGCGCTGACCCGCGCCCACATGCAGGACTCGCTGATGGTGATCCAGAATGAACTGAAAAACACTGTAATCATGATCACCCACGATGTTGACGAAGCCGTGCTGCTGTCGGATCGCATCGTGATGATGACCAACGGGCCGGGAGCCACGGTTGGCGAAATCCTTGAGGTAAATCTCGAGCGTCCGCGTGACCGCCTCGCACTGGTCAATGACCCCGGCTACACCGGCCTGCGCGCACAGGTGCTGCGCTTCCTCTACGAAAAGCAGCGCAAGGTGGAGCCTATCCATAGCGCCGCCCAAAAAAAGCCGGGCAGTAAAAAGAGATCTGCCGCATGAAGTGAAAACCCATGCCCCGCAACCACCAATTCATTTCAAATCAGGAGAAGCAGTATGAAGTCACAAAGAAATTCACGGGTGCTCGGCATGTTGACGCTGGCAGCAGCTTGCGCCGCCGGCAGCCAGACGGCTTTCGCCCAGCCAACAACATTGGCAGCTGCGCTGTCACGCGGCACAGTGTCGGGCGTGTTCAATTTGCGCTATGAAGAAGTCAACGAAGACAACACGCTGCAGACTGCCAAGGCGCTGACTTTGCGTTCGGCCATCAAATATACCACTGCCCAGCTGGATGGATTCAGTGGGGTGGCCGAAGTTGAAGACGTGCGCATTGTGGGTGGCATGGGCGACTACTCGGTTCCGCAAACCGGATACAAAACCGGGATCTACTCAACCATAGCCGACCCGTCGGTGACCGAATTGAACCAGGGCTATCTGCAATACAATGACGGCCGCTACACCATCAGGCTGGGCCGCCAGGATATCCGCTACGACAACCAGCGTTTCGTGGGTGCGGTGCCCTGGCGCCAGGATTACCAGAGTTTTGATGCACTTACCCTGAGCTACAAGAACGAAGCCTCACTCAGCATTGACTACAACTACATTGGCAAGCGCAACCGCGTGTTTGCGCAGGCCGCCGACATCGACAGCAAGGATCACTTGTTGCACCTGAGCTATCCGACCCCGATAGGTACCCTGGTTGGCTATGGATATCTGGTCAGGGACGATATTGTGCTCACCAACCGGCTGGATACCTATGGTGTGCGTCTGACCGGTGCCAAACACCTGGGTTCGGTTGACACCACTTATACAGTTGAATACGCCAGCCAGAAAAGTGTGCGCGGCACTGCCAATTACAGTGCGGATTATTACACCGTTGAAGGTGGCGCTACTTTCGGACCGGTCACCAGCAAGCTCGGTTACGAGTTTCTCGGCTCAGACCGCGGCCTTTATGGCTTTTCAACTCCACTGGCAACCTTGCATCTGTTCCAGGGTTGGGCCGACCAGTTCCTGACCACACCCACTCAGGGTATCAAGGATGCCTATGTCAGCTTCAGTGGTGCAGTTGGTGGCGGCACGCTCACTTTTGCATATCACGATTACAAAGCGGATGAAACCACGGCCACTATCAGCAGTCTGGGTACCGAGAGCAACATCCAGTGGACTTTGCCGATCAAGAACAACTACGTCTTTGGCATCAAATACGCCGATTACCAGCAAGGCGACATCGCCGCCAAAGTGAACAAGGGCGTTTTCTGGACCTGGTTCACCGTCAACTTTTGACCCGGCTGCGTCAGGGCACGGCGGCTTGATCCTGGCTTGCTGCCGTGACCCTGATGACAGCGGCTTGAGTCAAATACATGAAAAACCATTTTTCGTTCGTGGGCAGTGACAAGGGCAGTTGGCGGGTAACGAGTAACCGCACGCTGCGTGGTGATGGACTGGCGCCGGTGCAACGTATCGAAGTCATCAATTCACCTGCTGCTGAGGTGATTGAAGGTGGCAGTTGGGTGTTGCAAGGCTTCACCAGCAACATCCGCTATGCCATACGTGATGAACTCACCAGACTGAAGGCGGTGCAGGAAGGCTTGAACCGGCCGGCAGCTCGATCGGCAGCGCTGATCCCGATCAGGAAAAATGCCGAGTGGTGGGCGATGACGCAGGAGGAGCGTCGGGCCGTGTTTGAGGAAAAATCACACCATACTGCTATCGGACTGAAGTTTTTGCCGGCAATTGCCCGCCAGCTGCACCATGCACGTGACCTCGGCGAACCCTTCGATTTCTTGACCTGGTTTGAATTTGCACCTGAACATACTGCGCTGTTTGACCAATTGCTTGCGCAATTGCGGGCAACCAGGGAATGGCAGTATGTTGATCGTGAAGTGGATATTCGCCTGGCGCGTGACGCCTGATGGCCTTCAATTCCTGAAAGTTTTCAGCCACTGCGGGGCTGCGCCGTTTACAAGTTGCAGTTTTGCAGCAAAGCTGCGCAAAATTCTTCCACTGAAGCGCCACTGACTCTGCCACTCCGGATATTGAAAGCCATGTTTCACCTGAACCACAGGCCCCGAAGCCTGCTGCTTGCCTTGCTGATTTTGGTTACCCCGATGTTGCGGGCGGGGGAACCGCCGGTGGTCACTTCATTTGATCACGTGGAATTGTGGGTGACAGATCTGCCACGCTCACTGCAGTTTTACACCCGCTTGTTCGGGACTGGGATCTGGAAGAACAAGCAAAGCGAACGCCGCTATCTGCGGCTTGGCAACGGCTATATGGCGCTGGACAAGCAGAAGAGTGCGCATGTCGATCATGTGTGTTTGGGTGTGAAGGATTTTGACATCACGCTCATGCACAAGTGGCTGAAAGCACAGGCACTGGCGTGGCACGATTATCCGAGCGGCAATGATCTGGGTGTGGACGACCGCGACGGCACGCGTGTGCAACTGGCCCAGCCTGACGGTTGGCACCAGATCGAGTCGACAGTGGCAGCACCGGAAACCAATACAACCGGCAACGATGCACTGTTTCATCCGCTGGCACTGGATGAAGTATTCATCACGGTAACCAACCTGGAAGTGGACTCGTTGCATTATGCCCGCATGCTCGGCAAGACCGGCACCATGGCCGCCGGCTCGTTGTGGTTTGATCTGGGCAGTGCGCGCTTGCGTTTGAGCCAGGCACCGGTGGGGCAGGCGCCTGGTTTGAATTATTTCTCGGTGCTGGTCTCCAGCACTGATTTGAATATGGCTGCCGAAGCCGTGTTCAAGGCTGGCGGTATCATTGAAAACATCCTGCCCAACGGTTTCAGCTTCTGGGATCCGGATGGGCTCAGGGTTGAAGTGCATGTGGCAAGTCAGTTCTAGATAAATTGTCATGATTTGGCACCCAGCCTTGGGCAGAAAGACGTTTCTGAAACACGCCACGAGTACGTCCCTGTAGGCTCGCCTCCGGCCATCCATGGCCTCCGA
>CAILUG010000007.1 GCA_903837345.1 uncultured Gammaproteobacteria bacterium
GGGCAGATGTGTTCAACTACATCGAGCTGTTTTATAACCCGGTTCGAAGACATGGTAACAACGACGGCATACCACCAGCGAAGTTTGAAGAGCAGTACTTTATGAAGCTGTCAGGTGTATAGGAAATCGGGGGCTTGCCATAGTCACAGCGCAGTTCCGCTCGGAAAACCTGCAGAATACGCCTATCGCAATCACTGCAGTCACTGGCGAACGACTCGAAGAGCAAGGTCTGACGAACGTCTCGGATCTTGGCAACATCATCCCCAACGCCAATATCAGGCCGAATCCGGGCTCTGGCCCGAATCCCCAGATCGGCATGCGTGGTGTAAACACGAGTGAGTTCATCTACACGACAGAGCCCGGCGTCGCTGTGTACGTCGATGACGTCTATCACGGCACACTGACCGGATCAGCCATGGATTTGCTCGATCTGGAGCGCGTCGAAGTGCTACGCGGCCCACAGGGCACACTTTTCGGCAAGAACGCCCTTGGCGGCGCCATCCGCCTGATATCCAAGCAGGCAAAGGGCGACAACACCGGCTACGTCGATGCGACCTACGGGACCTCACAGCGGATGGACCTGAAAGCCGGCTTCGACCTTGCAGTAACAGACAATCTGTTCTTGCGTTTGACAGGCGTTTCCAAGCGCATCGAGGGCTACCAGGAAACCCTGGATTTTGCCTGCCAGATGAAAGCCAATGGTACGCCGGCACTTGCTGGCACATGGCCTATGGCGGCGCCGTCCAACGCGACGAGAGCAGGGGACTGCAAGACCGGCGAGAACGGCGGCTCCAAGAACCAGGCCTTGAAGGCGATGGTGCGTTACCTGGCCACCAGTGACCTTGAATTTAATTTCGCCGCTGACTATTCACAGACCAACGCGGAGCCTGGAGCGCAGACCTTGCTCTCAGGCACCCAAAGCAGTGGTCTGGACAAACTGTATAACGATCTTGTCGTGCAGCCGAAATACGGGATTCGCTATGACGACAACCGTTTCGTCACCGGCAATCCGTTCACCAGCTATCAGAGCTGGAATGACCCGATCAACGGCCGGAGCTGGCCGCGGGACCAGATCACGGATACATGGAGCGCATCGGGCAAGGTTGACTACAACATCAGCGACACGGTTCATCTCAAGGGCGTTATTGCGCATCGCACTTACGACAGCAACTGGGCTGGGCCCAGCCTGATCCCGGTTGGCGGCATCGCGACCTACAACTTGCAGAGTCATTCCCAGGACTCTGCCGAGCTGCAATTGAGCGGCGCCCTGTTTGACAAGCGTGTGGAATGGACGACCGGTGTGTTCTATTTCGATTCAAAATCTGCTCTCGGCGGCTTTGTGTCGTTCGGCGCCTTGAGCTATTTCAAAATCATCCCCGACTTTGACCAGAACGATCACTTCACCACAACGAGCAAATCGGGCTTTGCACACGCAGCCTGGAAGATTACGGATGCGCTCACGCTGACTGCCGGGATCCGCGAGACAAAGGAAGACAAGACCTTCGCGTTTGATCACACGAACTACCTGACCATAGCCACGCCGCTGGCGTTCGGCTCTTCGCACTTCGACTGGAAGGTTAATGTGGACTACAAGGTGACTGACAGCGCCATGGTCTATGCCATGGTGTCGACAGGCTTCCGGTCTGACGGCGCCCAGCCCCGCCCCTGGGCTCCCAATCAGCTGCTGCCCGTCTCCAAGGAGGAGATCACAGCCTACGAAATCGGCGCCAAATCCGATTTCCTGGACCGGCGACTGCGCGTCAATACGTCCGTGTTTCTCAATGACTACAATCCGCGTGTCAATAACCGGTTTGGCCAGTCATGCAACCCGACCGGAGCTGATCCTGGACCCTATATTCCGTTTGGCACGCCACTGTGCCCTGCCGGTACGCAGCTCGCGGGACAGCCTCCCGGCAACGGCGTGTTCTGGTTCAATTATTACAGTGCACCAGGAAAGGCAAAGGGTGCGGAACTGGAGATCACTGCAGAACCAATCACCAACCTGAACATCAATGCGACGGCCGGATTCTACGAATACAGCAGCAGCGTTGCATCAAACCAGGACGGCTATGTCGACCCCAGCGTCCGGGAGCAGCCGCGATTCAGCTACAGCCTCGGCGCGCAATATATGTTCAATTTTGGAAACCTCGGCTCGCTGACTCCGCGCATCGATGTCTTCTATCAGGGTGAACGCACGAATGGTGGCTCTATCGGGCTCCCGCAGATCGATCCATACAACATCATCCCGGCCTACACGCTCGTCAACGCGCGTCTGACCTACGCGTCGGCGGACAACAAGTGGATTGGATCGCTCAGTGCGGAGAACTTGTTCGACAAGTTCTACTGGTACCAGCTGTCACCAGAGCGCACCAACGCTGACAATGCCTTGGTCTACGGGCGCACCGGCTCACCGGGCAGGGGCAGGGAAGTTGCGTTGACCATGCGCCGCAATTTCTGATAGCGGCAGCAGATAGCACGAAACAGGGGGCACGGAGTGTCATTCCGCGCCCTTGGCTACTCCCGGTATTTGCGTCAGTCGTAACATTGATCGATTAAAGGTGCCGGCCTACCGATCATCCCGATCATGGTCACGATGGTCGCGGCGCTCTTCGTGTCGCTCCTCTTCACGCCTCTCTTCGCGGCGCTCTTGCTCGCGAATCACCTCACTTCTGCCCGGCCTGCGCACCACCACCTCTCGCACCCAATGGCCGGGACTAAGGCGCCAATGCTGATCAACCGGATCCCAATGGGCAGGCTCATAAACGTAGCCGCGACGCGCGGGGATCCAATGGCCTTCAACCCACACATGACGGTGCCCGCTCCAGCCCCAGTAGCCGCTTATCCACACATAGCCGGGACGCCCATCCGGCAAATACTCATTGCGCAGCCCGGGCGGGGGTGTGCCTATTTCAATTTCCGCGCTGATCCCTGGCTGGGCCAACGCGCTGAATCCGGTGGTCAGCATTGAGGCAGCAAGCAATGCGAGCACAACTTTCCTGGCATTCATAAACTCTGTTTCCTGCTAAGGGTTGAAGGAGTCGAGCCACTCTTTAGCGGGATCAGGTTAATCGTTCGGTCATTAATGAAGTATGAATGCGTGGCGGCCGCCGCCAATGCCGGTCAGGAGCGGTTCAGGTTCAAGTATCGGCGGCGCATGGTTTTTGGACAGTAACGAACACTGCTATGATCCCGCCCGGCTTACCCGCTTCGTCTTTGTTCAGTTCCACAGGATCGTCATTCCATGCCCCAAGGCAGTCTCTACCTGATCTCCGCTCCATCCGGGGCTGGCAAGACCTCGCTGGTCAAGGCGCTTTTGGCTGAGCCGCATCCGTCAACCTCGGCCGGTTTGTGCGTGTCGGTTTCCCACACCACCCGCCCGATGCGGCCGGGAGAGGTAGACGGGGTGAATTACCACTTTGTCGACAAGGCCACCTTCCTGAAGATGCAGTCAGAAGGTGCGTTTCTGGAGCATGCCGAAGTATTCGGCAACCTTTATGGCACCTCGCGCGTCTGGCTGGAACAAAGGCTGGCGCAGGGCTGGGACATAATCCTCGAAATCGACTGGCAGGGGGCGGACCAGATCAAACGCCTGCTGCCGGCCTCGGTCGGCATCTTCATTTTGCCGCCCTCGCGTGACACCTTGCAGCACCGGCTGACCAACCGGGGCCAGGATCTGCCGGAGGTGATCGCCGGCCGCATGGCCAAGGCCACCAGTGAAATGTCGCATTACGCCCAGGCCGACTATCTCGTCATCAATGACGATTTCGCCACCGCGCTTGCCGATTTGCAGGCCATTTTGCGCAGCACCCTGCTGAAACGGGACGTGCAACAGGCCCGTAATGCGGTTTTGCTGGCCGAATTGCTGTCCAAGTAGGCGTTTTTTAAGTACAATTTCACCCCCTCCCGGCATGTTGGCTGGCCTAACGGCCCCAGAGCCCGGGTTTCCCGAACAACTACTACTCTCTAGTGCAGGAAAAGCCATGGCCCGCGTAACCGTTGAAGATTGTCTGGAAAAAGTAGAAAACCGTTTTGACCTGGTGATGATTGCCAGCCGTCGTGCCCGTCAGTTGCAGACTGGTGGCAAAGACCCGCAGGTGCAGGCCCAGAACGACAAACCTACCGTGCTGGCACTGCGCGAGATCGCTGCCGGCAAAATCGGTTACTCGATTCTTGATGAAGTCGAAGTACGCAAGTCCAGCGACGACGAACTGAGCGAACTGGTGCAGGCCGATGCACTGCGCAAAGCCCGCCAGGATCTGTCCATTGAAGAAGCCATGGATGCCGACCTGATCGAAGACGATGAAGCTGTCGCCGAAAAGCTCAAAGCCGACAATGAAGACGAAGAAGCCGAAAAAGGCGAACCGGCTGCTGACGAAGAGGAATAACCCGCAGCTGGTCAGGCGGGTTCCGGGGACACCACCATGGAAACCATAGACACTCTGGCCGGCAAACTTTCCACCTATCTTGAGCCTGCCCAGGTCAACCTGGTCAGGCGCGCCTTTTACTACGCGGCCGAGGCCCACGATGGCCAGATCCGCCGCAGTGGTGAACCTTACGTAACGCATCCGCTGGCAGTCGCCGGCATCCTGCAAGACATGCACATGGACCATCAAAGCCTGATGGCCGCCATGCTGCACGACACCATTGAAGACACCGGCCTCTCGCGCGAAGCCATTGCCCGCCAGTTCGGCGATGCCGTGGCCAACCTGGTGGATGGCGTCAGCAAACTCAACAAGCTGAATTTCAGCACCCAGGCCGAAGTGCAGGCCGAGAACTTCCAGAAAATGGCGCTGGCGATGGCGAAGGACATTCGCGTGATCCTGGTGAAACTGGCAGATCGCCTGCACAACATGCGTACGCTGGAAGTGCTGAGCCAGGAACAGCGCCGGCGCATTGCCCGCGAAACCATCGATATCTACGCGCCCATCGCCAACCGGCTTGGCATGCACAACATCCGGGTCGAGTTTGAAGAGCTGAGCTTCAGCATGCTGTATCCGATGCGGGCACCTCTCATAGAAGCTGCCGTGAAAAGCGTCAGCGGTCATCGCAAGGAGCTGGTGACGCAAATCCAGGCGGCGCTTGCCCTGTGCCTGAAACGCGAGAACATGCCGGGGCGCGTGATGGGCCGCGAAAAGCATTTGTTCAGCATCTACAAGAAGATGAAACTGAAACACATCTCGTTCAAGGACATCACTGATGTATTTGCGTTTCGCATCATCACCGACCAGGTGGATACCTGCTATCGCATTCTCGGCGCGGTGCACAACCTCTACAAACCGGTGCCCGGCAAGTTCAAGGACTACATTGCGATTCCGAAAGTGAACGGCTATCAGTCGTTGCACACCACCTTGTTCAGCATGCATGGCGTGCCGATTGAAATCCAGATTCGCACCGAAGAAATGGATGCGATGGCCAACAACGGCATCGCCGCCCACTGGCTCTACAAAACCTCCGACAACAAACCCAACCAGAGCCACATCCGCGCACGCCAGTGGGTGCTGGATTTGCTGGAGATGCAGAAGAATGCCGGCAATTCGCTGGAATTCATCGAACACGTGAAAACCGATCTGTTTCCCGACGAAATCTATGTGTTCACGCCCAAGGGCAAGATCATGGAATTGCCGGCCGGCTCAACACCGGTGGATTTTGCGTATGCAGTGCACACCGATGTGGGCAATGCCTGTGTGGCTTGCCGCATCAACCGCAAGCTGGCGCCATTGAGCGAGCCGCTGCAGAGCGGACAGACTGTCGAGATCATCGCCTCCGGCACGCAGCCGAATCCGTCGTGGCTGAGCTTTGTGGTCACCGGCAAGGCGCGCAGCAATATCCGTCATTTCCTGAAAAACCAGCGGCGTTCCGAAGCGATTGCGCTGGGCCGTCGCCTGCTCAACAAGACCTTGTCCAACTATGGTTTCCACCTGGCCAACATTCCCAAGGAAAAAGTGGGGGGCCTGCTGGAAGAAACCAATTTCGAAGTGCTGGATGATCTGCTGGAAGACATCGGGCTCGGCAACCGCATGGCCTTCATGGTGGCACGGCGGCTGATTCCGAACGAAAACCAGGAAAGCAATTCACTCGCCGAAAGCAAGCGTGACAGCGCGTTGGCGATTCGCGGCACCGAAGGGCTGTTGATGACGTTTTCGAAATGCTGTCATCCCATCCCGGGTGATTCCATCGTCGGCCATGTCAGTGCCGGCCGCGGCATGATCGTGCACACCGAAAACTGCAAGAATGTCGCCGACATTCGCCACGACCCGAAAAAATACGTGTCGCTGCGCTGGGATCCGGGCGTGCAAGGCGAGTTCACCGTGGAGCTGCGGGTGGAAGTGGAACACCAGCGCGGCATCATCGCCACACTGGCCAACACCATCACCGGCACCGAAGCCAACATCGAGAAAATGACAATGTCGGATCGTGATGCCCAGTTCAGCATCATCAGTCTCACGCTGCTGGTGCGTAACCGCATCCATCTCGCGCGTGTGATGAAGCGTGTGCGCGTGATCAAATCCGTCACCAAGGTGACACGCGTCAAAAACTGATTATTGCCGCAGGTTCAGCAGCAGCAATCAGCCTGCAGCCAGATCGCCATTGTGCTTGAGGAGAAACTGCTCAAGCTCGGCAGCATGCATCACCTGCCCTATCAGAAATCCCTGCACTACCTGGCACTGCAGGTTTTTCAGGTATTTGAGCTGGTATTCTTCTTCAACCCCTTCCGCCACCATTTCCAGGTTGAGCCCGCGCGCCATATGGGCGATGGCTTCAATGATGAAGCGTTCCGAATCCACCTGCAGATCCTGGATGAAACTGCGGTCGATCTTGAGCCGGTTGATGGGAAGTTTCTGCAGCAGGCTCAACGATGAATAGCCGGTGCCGAAGTCATCGATCGCCACACTGATGCCGTATTTCGCAAGCTGCTTGAGCTTGGTGATGGTGCTTTCTATTTCATTCATCAACGTGCTTTCGGTAATTTCGATTTCAAGCGCAGAACCCGGGAAATTGCGCAACTTCAGCTGGAGTATCAGTTTGTCGACAAAATCCTTCTGCTCGATCTGGCGCACTGAACAATTGATGGCGAGTTTGTCGAGCGTGATGCCGCGTTTCCACCAGTGCTGCATGTCATCCAGCGCAGTGGCCAATACGAATTCGCCCAGCTCCAGCATCAGCGAGGATTCTTCTGCCACCGGCAGAAAATAAGCAGGGGTAAGCAGCCCGCGCTCTGGATGCTGCCAGCGCAACAAGGCTTCCACGCCGGTGACGATGTTGGTCATCGCATGCAGCTGGGGCTGGTAATAAACTGCGAACTGCCCCTCGCGCAAACCGCGCCGGATTTCGTGTTCGATCGACAACTGCTGTTGCTGGTTCTCGCTGAGATCCTGCGTGTAGATGCGGAAGCCGTCCTTGCCGGAGGCCTTGGTGTGATACATCGCAGTGTCGGCATTCTTGATCAGGTCTTCCACGGTGCGGCCATCGGCCGGATACATGGCGATGCCGATGCTGGTAGTGACGTAAATCTCGTGATTGCCGACAATGATCGCCTCTTTGACTGCATCGACGATTTTGCCGGCCACTTTGTGGGCAGTTGCAATCTGGTCTATGTGTGTCAGCAGCACGATGAACTCGTCGCCACCGATACGCGCCAGTGTGTCGCTTTCGCGCAGGCAGCTCTTGAGACGCAATGCCACTTTCTTCAAAAGCTCGTCGCCGGAGTCATGCCCCAGCGTGTCGTTGACCAGCTTGAAACGATCGAGATCAAGAAACATCACCACCAGTTTCTGCTGCGTACGGCGCGCATTGCTGATGGCATTGCCGAGACGGTCCATGAACAAGGCGCGGTTGGGCAAGCCGGTCAGGAGGTCGTGGTAAGCCTGATAATGAATGAGCCGCTGTGCTGCCAGGCGTTCGGTGATGTCGCGCGCTACCACGTAGGTGCCGGAGTAATCGCGACCCCGGGTCTGCCCTTCTTCGCTCGCGTTTTCGTTTTCATAGATGCCCATGGCATTCAGTTCGAATGCAATGCGGCGGCGCTCTTCCCCGCCACGCATCGGCGGACGGCACAACAGCCACACTTCTTCATCCTTGCTGCCGCGGGCATCCGAGCGACGCTCGCTGAAACAACCAGCAGCTTTTTCCAGCGATTCCGGCGCCACGATCATCGAGAAATGCTGGCCCAGCAACTCCTCCTTGCTGTAACCGAGCAGATCCTGGGCGCGTTCATTGCAGAAACGGAAATTGCCTTCATGGTCAACGATGTAAATGATGTCGGGCGAACTTTCGATCATGAAACGGTGCAGACGTTCCGAGCGCTCCAGCTGGCTGCGCAAGCGCGAAAAGCTGATTTCCATTTCGCGCTTCTGCAGCGTGTTGTTGAGTTTGTTGACCAGGTCTTCGAATTCGTAGGGCTTGCGCACATAGTCATAGGCGCCCAGCTGGAAGGCCTTGCTTACCGTGTCGAAGCCGGTTTCAGCGCTCAGGACTACCGTGCAGATTTCGTCATTGAGGCTGCGCAAGTGGCGCAACACTTCAATGCCGTCCACTTCAGGCATGTTGAGGTCGAGCAGCAGCAGGTCGTAGGGAGGATTGGCGGCAGCGATCAGTGCCAGCGCTTCTTTGCCATTGATGGCGGTCGTGATAGCAAACCCGGCTACTTCGAGTAGCAGTTTGCAGCTTTGCAGCAATAATGGTTCATCGTCCACCAACAAGATGTGGGGGGGATGGGACATGCACAGCCTCTATCAAAACCGACAGCAAGAGCCGCAATTCAACGTACTTGCGGCAGTAACAGACTGAACGTCGTTCCGTGCTTCTTGTCGCTGTGACAACTTATCAGGCCCTGCAGTTCGTCAACCAGCTTCTTGACGATCGCAAGACCGGATCCAGTATGCGTCCCACTTTTGGTGGAGCTGCCCGCTTGGAACAGCTTCTGCATTTGCCAGCTTTCGAGTCCAGGACCATCGTCGCTCACTTCCAGCAGCACATAGAGCCTGCCCTGCAAATGAACATTCCGCTTGATAGTCAGCCCAATCTTACCACTCTCACCCAAGGCCTCTGCAGCATTTTTTACCAGGTTGAGCAGAATCTGGACCAGCATGGAAGGACTGGCATTTACCACCGCCGGCTCCGGGGCGGCTGTGAAGGCAAGTTGGAGCCCTTCGCGTCCGTTAAAAGCCGCGACCAGCCATTTGTGATGGCTGCGTACCAGTTCATTCAGGTCGAGCTCGGCCAGCTCATTGGACGCAGTAATATTTTGCCGCATTGCCTGCAGCAGGCGGCTGACACGGTCGATCTCGGTGTCGATATGGCCGATCTCGTCCCTGGCGCTCTGTTCGAGCGGGTATTTCAGCGTCAGCACCTTCAGGTAGTTCTTGATGATCGCGAGCGGATTGTTCACTTCGTGCACCAGCTCGCGCACCTGTTGCTGGATCAGGGCCACTTCGGCGGAACCTTCAGAGGCTTTGCCGGTTGACCAAGTCGCCAGCAATTGCTGGACACTCTTGGCCAGCATTGCGAGTTCGGGGTTGTCGGGGCTGGCCTCGGGCAACAGCAAGGCGCCAACATGTTCACCGGCGATCGGCACACACAGCACGGATTCACAACCAAGCAGTCGCACCAATTGCCGGTCAACCGGGGCTAGACCGGCATCATTGAGCCGCAGTTTGGCAATGGTGTTCTGCTGCACCAGCGAGCCCAGCATGCTGCGGCTGCCGCTGAGCGGAATTGAAAACTGTTGTTGCAGGGCGTCACTGTCATCGCCGAGCAATACTTCCAGCTTGTCGGCTTGTTGACGCACCGCCAGCAACAGGAACTGCAAAGGCAATTGATGTCTGAGCAACAGACGCTGGATCTGCAATTGCAGATCAGCCGGCGTGCCGGGATTTTGCGGCTGTAATTGCTGCGAATAACCAATCTGGGTGAGATGGCGCAGAGCCTGCAATTTCTGCTCCTGCAGCCAGTTTTCGCCGCTGAGACTGTCGCGCTGCAACAGGTCGAGGCCGGCACTGACGCCGAGCGTTTTGCTGCGCTGCAACAGCGCAACCTGGGCTTCTTCGGCCAACGCCCGCAAGCGTGGCTCCTGCCAGCCGAGCAGCTCATTGCTGGCTGCCAATATGGTTTCATCCATTCGCAGCTGGTTACGCTGCAGACGATGACAGCACCACACCAGGCGGGACAACAAGGCGGTGTCGCGCAACTCGGTATGGGGCAGATGCAAGGTGTCTTTCAGATCACGCCACAGCTGGGGCACTGGCAGCACATTCGCAATATCGTCTTCCAGCAAACAAAAGACCGACGCCAGGCCGGCGCTGTCAGGATCGGGATAATTCAGCAGTCGTGCCGCAATGGTCGTGAGCAGCCAGCACTGTTGTTGCCGTTGCCATTCCTGCAACAGCCGCTCTTCGCTGTCGGTGGCTGCCAGCACTGCACGCCTGGTCAGCTTGGAAACCAGCAGTTCCTGCAAGAGTGCCGGCTGCGGATTGAGCAGCTGTTGCAGCACTTGCTGCTTGTCTGCACTCGCCAGCGGACGGCCTACCGACAACTGATAAGCCAGTTGCAGTGAAGCCAGCGGATTGGTGCCCAGATAGCTGCGCTTGTCGGCAGACTCGGTTGCCAACAGCTGCAGCTGGCCCAACAGCACACACAGGGGGGCCGCCAGGGGAGCTTCCCTGGTTCCTGCCCTGCTTGGCGTGGCTTGCTGCTGCATTCAAACTATCCGATGGCATCTGGAAGGCAAATTCTACTATCTCACCCCCTGCATCGCCTTGTTTGGGACCAAATGTGTGAACTGGGTACGGGTTTTTCAGGGTTTGGAGTGAATTTCGGGAATTTTTCCCGAGATGTACTCCTTTTGAGACACCCGGTTATGATTGCCCGCCTGCCTGCATTTCACGCACCGGCAGGGCGATCCATACACTTCACTCAGGAGTTCGCGTGTCTCTTATCCGTTCAGCTACTGCAGTAATGTTCACCGCCCTTGCACTGCTGCCCACCTGCCTGTGGGCGCAAACTGCGCCGGCGTTTACCCCCAAACAATTACGTGCCGATCCGACCGATGGCTGGCTTACCAATGGCGGCAACCTGTTCAACCAGCGTTATTCGCCGCTCGACCAGATCAACCGCAGCAATGTGGCCAAGCTGAAAGCCGAATGGCAAGTGCACATGAATGGGTCCGGCAGCGGCCCCAACCATAGCGGTCAGGGTCAGCCGTTGTTCTTTGGTGGCATGCTCTATGTGGCCACCGGTGAAGACGATGTGTTTGCGATTGATGTCGAAACCGGCAAGTTCAAGTGGACCTACAAGGCCAACCTCGATGCCGGTCGTGTCAACGTTTGCTGTGGCTGGATGAATCGTGGTGTGGCGATGGGCCAGGGCAAGATCTTTGTCGGTCAGCTGGATGCCACGCTGGTTGCGCTCGATCAAAATACCGGCAAGGTGAATTGGAAGATCCAGGCCGAAGACCCGCTGCTCGGCTACAGCATCACTGCCGCCCCACTTTATTATGACAACATGGTCATCGTCGGTTTCGCGGGTGGTGAACTGGCCACCCGTGGCCGCATCAAGGCCTTTGATGCCAAAGACGGCCATTTGCTATGGACTTTCTATACCATTCCCGGCCCTGGTGAATTCGGCCATGACACCTGGCCTGCCAACAACAATGCCTGGGAAGTGGGCGGTGCCCCCATCTGGCAAACTCCGGCGGTTGATCCCGAGCTCGGACTGATTTATTTCTCAACCGGCAATTCCGGGCCCGACCTGAATGGCACGCAACGCGCCGGCGACAACCTGTTCACCACTTCCATCGTGGCGCTTGATGTAAAGACTGGCAAATACAAATGGCATTTTCAGCAGGTGCATCACGACATCTGGGACTATGACTCATCCAATCCCGTCATCCTGTTCGATGCCAACGTGCAAGGTGTGCCGCGCAAAGGCATTGCCGAAGTTGCCAAATCAGGTTTTCTCTACATTCTGGATCGGGTCACTGGTGCACCCTTGACGGGTATTGAAGAACGGCAAGTGCCGCAGGAGCCACGCAATGCCACTGCTGCTACTCAGCCATGGCCAAGTGGTGATGCCGTGGTTCCCAATGAAATGGATGCTGCACCGGAAGGCTATACCCTGGTAAACAAGGGCCGCACCTTTACACCTTTTGCAACCGAGACCGTGCTCTACAAACCGCTGGCGGGTGTGAACTGGCCACCGAGTGCCTATGACCCCACCTCGCATCTGATGTACATCTGCGCCAACGACCGCATTGGCGGCGCCAAACGGGAAGTTGAAAACTCGCAGCCCATGCACAACCAGAACTGGCTGGCAGGCACCTTCAGTGTCGTCAACATGCCGATCCGTGGCTTGTTCGTCGCAATGGATCTGACCACGCACATGATCAACTGGAGCCAGCAGTGGAACTATTCGTGTTCAGCCGGCTCGCTGGTCACTGCCGGCGGCCTGATCGTGCATGGCCGCAATGACGGGCGCGTGGTGGCACTCGACAAAAGCAATGGCTCCAAACTGTGGGAATACCAGACCGATGCGGGCGTGAATGGCAGTGCTTCAAGCTTCATGTATAAAGGCACGCAATATATAGCGATCATTGCTGCCGGTTCGGTTTATGCCAATGGCGCCCATGGCGACAGTGTGTGGCTGTTCTCGCTCAAAGGCACCAAAGAATCCCCGCCCATCACCAATCCCCAGCCTGCTGCAGCCAGCGGTTTGCGTCCGCTGGCTACTGCTGCCGCCACTACTGTTGTGGAGCCCATCGCCGGCTACCGGGCCAATCTCGACAGTGGCCGCAAAATCTACACTTCACTTTGCACTACCTGCCATGGCGCCACCGGTGAAGGCGGCCATCAGGGCGGCGCGCCGCTCACCGGCAAGGAGCTGAGCATTGGTCACATCATGACCACAGCGACCTTCGGCAAGAATACGATGCCGAGCTTTCAGGCCGCCTATACCAGAGAACAGATGCAGGATGTGGCGACCTATGTGCTGGATGAAGTGTTGGAAAAATAATTCCATCGAACCCAGGAGGGTAAATCCATGTCAGTAAAATTTACCGGTGGCTGCCTGTGTGGAGCCGTGCGTTACGAAACTGAAGCGCAACCTCTGTTCACGGGCAATTGCCACTGCACGGATTGTCAGCGCGCCTCGGGTGGTCCCTACACGCCGGCGATGTTTTTCCCGGCAGCCACGCTGAAGATTACCGGCAGCACCAAATCATTTCGATCAATCGCTGACAGCGGCAACTACTTCGATCGCCATTTTTGCCCGACTTGCGGCACACAAGTGTTCGGCAAGTTGCAGATGCTGCCTGATGCCATTGGCCTGCGCGCGGGTACGCTGGATGACACATCGCTATACACTCCAACCGTGGATTTTTTTGTGGCGAGCGCAGCCCATTGGGATTTCATGAATCCCAAGTTGCCGAAGTTCGCAAACGCTCCGCCGGTAACAAGATAAATTTATCACCTTCATACATTTTAGTTTTTCCCGGGCACATGAATAAATTCAAAGTAAGGGATGAAGCCTTTTATAACTACTTCTATTTCATGCAAGAAAGAATGCGCCTTTTTTGGAATTCTTACTATTCTGACGAACGGTTTTCAGTCACAGACACCAGCCTTTTGAAAAATAAATTTACTAACGTCTATCGCGCCACAGATAGAGTTAGTCAGTATCTAATAAAGAATGTATGGCAAGCCCCCGATATTCTAGACACTTGATAGCGTTACACTAACGCATCAAAGAGGTGTCTGACCATGAGCGGTAAACGCTATCCCGAAGATTTCAAGATTGAAGCAGTAAGACAGGTAACTGAC
>CAILUG010000008.1 GCA_903837345.1 uncultured Gammaproteobacteria bacterium
CTGCGAATTTCGACAATAATATCCATGTAATACACTCCAGATACCTCCGGCTAAAACGCCAGAGGATGACACACGGAGGTGGAAACTATTGGACGCTGTTTCCACCCCTAATCTGGAAAGTTTTGCACGCTGATTAACAGCCCCCGCGTTCTATCACTACGGGGCATCAGTGATTCCTCAACTGACCGACACCGGGGTGACCCTTACCCTGATTGCCGGCAGCGCCTTTGGCCTTGCCTCCCCGGTGCATACCGAAAGCGAAACTTTCTACGCCGACTTGTTGCTGCAACAGGGATTTCAACTGGCAATACCCGCCCACATTGAGGAGCGCGCCATTTATGTGATTGAAGGAAGCGTGAAGCTTGCCGGCGAAGTCTTTGATGCCGGGACCATGATAGTGCTAAAGCCGGGTAGCGAGATGATGATATCAGCCAAGAGCAACAGTCATTGTGTAATCCTTGGGGGTGCACCCTTGCCAGGTCAACGACATCTTTACTGGAACTTCGTATCCAGTCGCAAGGAGCGCATCGAACAGGCCAAGGATGACTGGCGAGCGGGCCGCTTTGCGAAAATAACCGGTGATGACGAATTCATTCCTTTGCCTGAGTGAGTCGAGCTGCTCGCGAGCAATCAATGCGGCGAGCAGCTTTGGATCAGCAAGCTGTTACTTCTTGGCAGCAACCGGATCGGCATGATTCAAATTGATAAAGGGCGTATTGCCGCCACTGACCTGTGGCAATACCCCATTCCACTTTTCAATGGCTTTCAGTTGCACATATTCGGCACCGCCCTGCTCCTTGATGGCCTGCGCCTGGATTTGGATGGTTTTGGCTTCCGCTTCAGCCATCGCTATTTTCTGCTGCGCTTCAACCCGGATCCGGTCCAGGTCATTCTTGGCCTTCAAGGCATTCTGCTCAGCCGTTTGTTTGGCTTCGATGGCGGAGTCAAACGAACTTGAAAATGCGAAATTGGTGATCTGGATATCTTCCACGTTGATGTTGTAGGCACTCAGTGAATCGCGCAAGCCGGTGGCGATTTCCGTCTTGACGTCTTCACGCTTGACCAGCAAATCTTCGGCAGAGAAACGTGCCACCACCGCCTTCACCACTTCCTGGATGCGCGGATCTATGACTTTCTGCTCCACTTCCAGTCCGATACGCGTATAGGTATCTGCCAGCGAGTCGCCGTTGAGGTGGTAGTTCAACGCCACTTCGGTGGCGACTGACTGCAAGTCACGGGTGCCGGCATTCACCGGCGCATGGGCTTTACGGGTGCGCACATCGACAATGCGCACTTCCTCAATCATCGGCAATTTGAAATGCAGCCCGTCGGTTTGCACGCTTTGCACCTGACCAAAGCGAAACACGATGGCGCGCTCACCTGAAGTCACTGTGTAAAAGCTGCTCCACGACACAATGATGGCAATGACAGCAATGACGCCCGTAACGAATTTGGCTGGCGAAACGGCAATATTCTGTTGCATGGCAAATCTCCTCTGTTCTTTTTGACAATCAATCCGGTTGCAGGCTTCAGAAATGAAAAAGCCGCCGGTTGGCCACTACTCGTGGCCAACCGGCGGCTGATACTCTCACACAAATGGATTACAGAGCAGGTTTTGTCACAGTAGCGTGATCGAGTGTCACTCTGGTCTGGGCCAGCGCCCTGCCATTCAGCGTGGCACCAGTCTGCAGAATGATCGCGCTCTGCGAAAGAATGTTGCCCTGGAAAATGGCGCCTGACTCAATGGTTACATCGCCCGCAGCCTGCCAGAAAATATTCTGGGCCAGCGCACCGCCGGCGAGAGTGACGTGCTTGCTGGCGCCGAGGTCGAGGTTGCCCGACATCTGGAAAATCCACACATCGTTGGGGCCACCGGAAATGGTGACATCGGCAGGTATCGTGACTGAGCTGCCCCATTTGTAAAGACCGGGAGCCAGTGTCAAACCACCGATATTGCCAGCACCCAGATTAAGAAAATCAGGCGTAGGACGCCCGGCTGCATCAGTGTAGGCGGCTTCCATATTCAGGACTGCAGTAGTCAGATTGGTATTGGTCGGCGGATTCATGTCGGCGCCGTACAGACTGCCGGTCACTTGAGGTGAGGTGGCAGAAAGGGTTCCCACCATTGTCAGCGAAAAGCCGGTAATGAATGAGGTGGCGGCCGGACTCAAACCGATATTGCCGGTAACAACGGATGCCGGCACCGATGAAACTGCCGTTTTCGCCACTATCGCGTAATTGGTAGCGGCACCCAGCAGCACTGTTGGCGGACCAGCCACTACTGAATTGGCCGTGACAGTGTAGACCAGGGAATAGCGGGAATTGGCCAGCATGTCACTTTCGGTCAGGCCATAACCCACATAAAGGTGACCACCAATCATGCTGGTCAGATTGGCACTTTGCACCACCACTGCAGTCCCGCTGGCGAGCGCGCGGGTAGCATAGACCGGCACTGTGCCACTTTTATATAACAGCCAGCTGGTGCCATTGTTGAAATACCATACATTGTTCAGCAGAAAGCCGACGTAGTAATTGCCTGTTTTGCCTGCATCAGCGTCTGCGATATTGGCAGTAACAGAGATAGTCTGGTTGCCGGTTGCGCCACTGGCTGCTGCTGAAAAGCTGGCAGTTGTAGCTGCCTGGGTAACATCGGCAAATGCAATCATCAACACCAGCAGCAAAATATCAAGCCAGGTGCCTTCTTTTATATATTCCAGGAATTTTTTCATTGGGGACTCCACATCGCAAGCCTGTTGGCCAGTACGTGCAAAGTACGGAAGAGATGGTTATGGTTCTGTCTGCCTGCGCACATAGAGGTGGTGCAGGCAAGACAGCACAAACGGACGTCAACAAAATCGGAGGCTATGGCTGCTCAATGTGACAATTTGACGATGC
The DNA here is from genome assembly GCA_903837345.1 of uncultured Gammaproteobacteria bacterium. Taxonomy (GTDB): domain Bacteria; phylum Pseudomonadota; class Gammaproteobacteria; order Pseudomonadales; family Pseudohongiellaceae; genus CAILUG01. The sequence continues at coordinate 2,896 of CAILUG010000008.1, forward strand.
GATTTCCCTGGAACGCTCCTATATAAACATTGCGGCCCACCTGAATCGCCACCGAAACGCCATTGATAAGCGCCTTGCCTTTGGAATCGTAAACCACCGTGACTTTCAAAGTGGCCGGATCTATCTCGGCAACACCGAAGCCCTGGATACAAGGGTTGGCCGAATCGGCCGGACAATTGCCGGATACACCATTGATGCCGGCAGCCAGAATTTTGCCATCCGGTGTCCAGGTAAGGTTGTCCGGCATGAAAGTGAATTTGGCTTTACCTACCTCCTTCTTGTTCACCAGATCGTATTTGTGGAAATCGCGGGTGGTCCAGCCGGTGATATAGGCATAGCGACCATCGGCAGAAACCACCACGCCATTGGGGTAGCCAATGTCGGAACCCGGCAAAACTTCTTCGCCGGTTGCAGCACTCCAGCGACCGACATTACCGGTGGGCTGGCCACCAAACAGGTCTTCACCTTCTTTTTGTATGGCCTGCGGACGCGTGGCCACGAAACCACCATCAGGCAGTGCAGCCACATCGTTATAAGGTTTTTGTGCGATCACACATCCGCGCCATACCAGCTTCCATGCTTTGCCCTCCGGCAGCACTTCATACATTTCCATTGATTCACGTACGTTGTGATTGACGACCAACAACTGCCACTCACCGGTTGTACGTTTTGAAAACGACAAGCCGTGCGGACCCACCTTGTCACCCAGCGACTCCTTGCAGCCCGGCTCACCCCACTTCTCACGTTTTTCAGCGTACAAAGGTGCGGCAGTGAATTTCTGTGTCGCCAGCTCGAACAAATCGAGCGGGGAATCGTCGCCCTTGCCGAATTTCGCGACGATCAGGAACTTGCCATCGGGGGTTGGCTCCAGGTCTTCCGGCGCACGGGTGCCGCAGATGATTTCGGCATCGCCTTGCTTGCCACACTCCAGCATCTTCGGCTGCTGCGAGCCTGGCTGCGCGTGAATGGCCAATGGCAACAACATCAATGAAACTGCCAGAGAGAGTGGTATCCGCATCATGGTTTTCAATTTCTTGTCCCCTGTGAAAATGGAATGGACCCGTACAATATTCTGCAACCTTTGCTCTTGCCGAGCCGACTTGCGTCAATCCGTCTGCTGCATCTGGTTTGCAAGCCGGGACGCTAGCGAGCAACTGTTCATTTCCAGCTCGATTTCCTTGTCGATGTAGGAACCTGACATTGCATTATTGTGTTCAAGCCACTGGTTGTAACTGCCAAGCGAAGCCTTGACCTTGGCAAGGATGGTGCCGGACACCTCTGTCACATCTGCATCCACTCCGGTCGATTGTTTGCTCAGTTTTGAGTCAATGAGCACATTGCGCTGCACAAATCTCAGTGCTTCGTCCTTGAAGTGTTGTGATTTTTCTGCAGAAAGATCAGTGGCCAGCCCGGCAAACATCATGTTGAGTGCGGTACAGCGGGTCATCACGGCTGACATGCGCACAGGATCGGCTTCACCTATGCTGCCGACCAGCAACTCGGCGATCGGCGTCCAGCCTGGTTTCTGTGCCAGCACCGGCGACGAGCCTGAGAGAAGCACAAGGAATGCTGCCAAAGAAAGTGTCAGTGCACGCGGTGTGGTCACGAGGGCAGATTCCGGATTGTCTTCCTGAAGTGTAGAACATAAATCCCCGGGAGTCAGTGCAGTTCCTCCAACAACTGGAATCTTTTCGGCACAAGTCATGGTACGGTAGGCTGCACGTGACGCCATCCCGAAGTCTGGATTACCACCACCGGAGTAATCACCATGAGCAAAGAACAAAGAGCCAAAAAAGACGTCAAGAAAAAGCCCTTGCTGAACCAGAAAGAAAAGAAAGCCGCCAAGCGGGAAAAGAATTCCGGCAAAGCCGGTTTTATGGATCCGACCAGGAAATAGCTGTTGCTGGGTGGGCATGGCGCTGTGGGTAATGGCAAGCTCAACTGCATAGCCGGGCTGATCCACGATTGACTTACAGTCATTTCAATTTCAAAAATGCCCCAAGGCTGCTGATGCTGCCGGATTTGTTGGTCACCTTGACCCGGTATTCACCGACATCGTTCGCACTCATTGAATTGATCCGCAGAGCCGGACTTGTTTCGCCCTCTACCGGTTTGCCGTCTTTGTACCATTGATAGGCAGGCTCTGGCACAGCGGCCACAATCACTCGCAAGGCTATGGGTTTCCCCGCGTCAACGGTTGCTGATTGGGTCTGGGCCAGCATGATGGGCGCCATGGCCGGAGCCCAGCTGCCGAGCACATAGGCAGGGTTGCGGTAGTTGGCTATGGTTTCCGCATCCCGGTCTTTGTCCAGTTGGCGTGAAGCCGGATGGCGCAAGCGGGCATCCAGCGGTTTTCTGTCAATGCCAACGCGGCTGTTGTATTCCCAGAAATGTACATTGGATGTGTCGCCGCCGATCTCGCCCCAGCCGGCCGGCGCTATGCCGATCAGTGTGCTGTCCAGCAGGACTGCTTCAGCATAGGGATAGCTCTTGTCACCATTGGTGGGCGCGCGCGCCAGCACGGCGGGTTTATCGCCCCTGGTGATAAACAGGCAGTTAACAAACACATTGCCATGGTTTTCATCCGTGTTGCGCACCCACATAAACGGGCCCTGCGAACTCAGCTCGCAATTGTTGAAGAACGCCGGGCCGCGCCCGAGGATGGTGTCGCCGTCTCCCACGATGTTGCAATCGCTGAAATAGGCCGAACCATTGGTTTGCAACGCATCGCCGGAGCCCACCACTGTAATGTTGCTGACAATGATTTTCTCGCCGTTGAGCAGCAGGCCTTCGGCCTGGCCAGAGCCGGTGGTCCTGATCGTGAAGTTCACCAGCTTGATGTTGCTGGAGTTGTCCACCGCAAACGCGGCACGGCGTGAAGGAAACGAACCCGACACTTCATTGGTCTTGAGGTTGGGCGGGTGCGGATTGAAGATTTCATTGTTGTTGTAATACACCATCACCTTGTTCCTGTTCTCGCCCAGCAAAGTCAGGTTGGACTTGTTGCGAAAGTAGACGATTTCTTCATAGAGGCCGTTCCTGATGAAGATGGTGACAGGCTGGGGATCATGGTCAGGCACAAAATCGATGGCGCCCTGCACTGTATTGAAATCACCGGTGCCATCAGCATTGACTACCAGCGTTTTTTCGCTGGCACCTGGCGGCTGCCTTTTGGTGGTGAAGCGCCAGCTGGTTTTGTCGGCCACTGCATAAGCCTTGTTGCCGGCAGCCAGTACACCCTGATCGATTTGCACGTAATAGGTTTTGTCGTATTGCAGCAGATTGTTGTGGGGATAGATCGTGGCTTTGTTGTCGTGAATGATGACCGGGTAAAAATGGAAGCCATCGGAAAAACCGCCGATGATGGTCAGCTGATACCGGCCGGAAGCCGGCAATGCCTTGCCTGACGGCGTGCCGGGTTTGGTGTTGGCGTTGGTAAGATGAGCACCAGCATAGTCATAAGGCTCAGTGGTATAGACTGCATCCGGTGATGGAGTCGTTGTGGTTGGTCCGGGCGGGATGCCGAGATTGAGCATGTCCACCAGCTGGTCGTCTGCCGCATCGTAAATACGAATCTGTCCGGATGTTCCGGCCACCGGCGCAGTTGGAAAGGTCAGCTCAAGATGGGTGTCGGGATTTACATCCACGGCATTATTGGCAGGGAACATCACAATGTCTTGCTGTGCTGCACTGAACCCGGAGATCAACAGCAGCAAACACACAGCGGGCACGCATAGTTTTTTCATGACCGTGATCCTTGCAGGCAGCTACCAGTCTTTATTGCCGGGCAGCAGGCCGGCCAGTTCCTGTTCGGTAAGATTGCGCCAGCCACCCAGCTTCAATTTGCCCAGCTGCACATTGATTATGCGGATGCGGCGCAGCTCGGTGACTTTGTAACCCAGCGCTTCGCACATCAGGCGGATCTGGCGATTCAGCCCTTGCGTGAGAGTGATGCGGAAACCGTATTTGGCGAGGCGCGACACTTTGCAGGGCTTGGTCAGCTGGTGGTGGATGCGCACCCCGCGCGCCATGATGCGCAGGAAATCATCGGTCACCGCCTTGTTGACTCCCACCAGATATTCCTTCTCGTGATTGTTTTCGGACCGCAATATCTGGTTGACAATGTCGCCGTTGCTGGTGAGCAGGATCAGCCCTTCCGAATCCTTGTCAAGACGACCGATCGGGAAGATGCGTTCCTGATGATCGACGAAATCGATGATATTGCCCTTGATGCCCTGATCGGTGGTACAGGTAATGCCTACCGGCTTGTTGAGCGCAATGTAAACGTGTTTACGCTTGTTGTTGATGGTGGCCTTGAGCCTGATCTCTTCGCCATCAATGTGAACCGTCATGCCCTCGAGCCACTTGGCGCCGGTGACAGCCACTTCGCCATTGAGAGTCACACGGCCAGCGGTGATCAGATCGTCTGCTTCACGGCGTGAACAGAACCCGGCTTCACTGATATATTTGTTGAGACGCATGCGTTACAACTTTCGGAGACGGAAGTTACGGCCCTTGATTTTACCGGCTCGCAGCTTTTCGATGACCTTGTCGATGGTCTTGCCGGCCACCGCCACATAGGCGCGGGTGGCGAACACATCGATCTTGCCTACCTGATCAGCAGTCAGGCCGCCTTCACCGGTCAGTGCGCCCACGATGTCGCCAGGGCGCAGTTTGTCCTGGCGGCCGGCATCGATCATCAGCGTGCGCATGGCTGGCGCCGGCAATGATTTGTTCTGGGGCGAAGGCAGTCGCGACCAGTTGGCATCGCCATCACCCAGCGCTTCAATGCGCGCCAACCGGCCCATTTCAATCGGCGCCACCAGGCTGAGCACCAGACCGGTCTCGCCGGCCCGGCCGGTGCGGCCCACACGATGGGTATGCACATCGGCGTCATTTGACAATTCATAGGCAATCACCAGCGGCAGCGCCTTGATGTCGAGTCCGCGGGCGGCGACATCGGTGGCCACCAGCACGCGGCAGCTGCCATTGGCAAACTGCACCAGTACTTCTTCGCGTTCGCGCTGTTCGAGATCGCCGTTGAGATTCAGCACCGGAATGCCGCGCTTCCACAGAAAGTCGGTGAGGTCTTTCGCATCAATCTTGGTGTTGCAGAAGATCAGGCAACTGTCGGCCTGCTGCTCCAGCAACAAGGCCAGCACAGCGTCCGGTTTGGCACTGGTTTCCACTTTGTAGAAACGTTGCTCAATCACGCTGGCATCGTGCTGCGCTTCCACAGTGACTTCAGCCGGATTGCGCTGGAACTGCTGACTGAGTGCGCGGATCTGTTTCGGAAAAGTCGCCGAAAACAGCCAGGTATTGCGGGTGTCCGGCGTGTGCCTGAGGATGTTGCCGACATCTTCCAGAAAACCCATGTCAAGCATGCGATCGGCTTCGTCCAGCACCACGCTTTGCAAGCCGGCAAATTGCAGTTCGCCCAGATTCAGCAATTCCTGGATACGGCCCGGCGTGCCCACCACGATATGCGGTTCATGTTTCAGCGAGGCCAGTTGCGGACGGATCGAGATGCCACCACATAGCGTAACCACTTTCACATTGGGAATGAAACGTGCCAGCGCGCGGATTTCCTTGCTGACCTGATCGGCCAGTTCACGTGTGGGACACAGCACCAGGCCTTGCAGCTGCACCTGTTCGCTTTGCAGCCGCGCCAGCATCGCCAATGCAAATGCTGCAGTTTTGCCGCTGCCGGTTTTGGCCTGTGCCTGCACATCCTGGCCCTGCAGCATCAGCGGCAGCGCGCCAGCCTGCACTGGCGTCATCCCGGTATAGCCTAAAACTTCAACTGCTTGCAGCAGGCTCGGGGGTAATGCTGGTAAATCGGAAAATTTGCTCATGCGGCATTGTCGCATGGGAGCGCCGCAGTTCCGACTTATTTGAACTGGAGGTAGCCAATGCGATTGCCCTCGGTGAACCACAGCTTGTCGGTCAAATGCACTGGGGTCTGACGATCAGCACCAGCGGTGAGGCCAACTGCGCGCGCTGGCCCTTCAGCAATCGGGAATTCCTTGATATCGCCGGCGGGTGTGACGCGGCCGAGCGTGTTGTTCTTGCTGTACCACACGCTGCCATCAGGGCCGACAGCCACGTTGATCGCAGTCGGCTGCGCACTGGGCAGCGGATATTCCTTGATTTCACCGTTCAAGTTGATGCGGGCAATGCGATTGCCGTCTGGCTTGAGGCCATCCATGGTGCCCGAGAGTTCGAGAAACCACATGGCGCCATCGCTGCCGGCAGTGATGTCGCCGGGGCCGCCATTTTCGCGCGGCAGCGGAAATTCGGTGAAGACACCGGTCGGCGTGAGGCGAGCCACCTTGCTGGCCTTGAACTCGGATACCCAGATATTGCCATCAGCCCCGGCCGCCAGGGCCCGCGGTCCGGCGTCCCTGGTGGGGATCTGGAATTCAGTGATCTCGCCCCTGGGTGTGATACGGCCCACCTTGCCGCCCGCGAATTCGCCGAACCAGATATTGCCATCGCTGCCGAGCGCTATCGCGCGCGGCTGGCTGTCGGGCGTGGGGATGGACCATTCAGTGATGGTGCCGTCTTTGGTGATGCGTGCCATGCGATTGCCGGTGTGTTCCGAGAACCACATGTTGCCATCGCTGCCGAGCGAGATGATGCGCGGCCCGCTCTGGGCATTCGGCAACGGAAATTCCTGGTAACCCGTCAAATCCTGATTGATGCGGCCGATGGCATTGGCACTGCTGAGCGTGAACCACACTACACCATCGGGCGCGATCGCCAACGTGGTAGGGCCGCTATTGGGCTTGGGCAACGTAAATGAATGCACCACGCCATCGGTGTTGCGCACGGCTTCGGCGCCAATCAAACCAAAGGTGGCCAGGCTCAGCAAGGCCAGCAGCAGTGCGCGTGCTTTCGGATGTGTCATGGGGCTCCCCAGTTGAATTTTATTTGTTACTGCATGCCACGCCGCTGCGGCCGGTACCAGAACTCGGCATGACAAGCTTCACAGGCCTGGTTGAGCAGCACGCCATCTTCAAGGTAGGCATCGAGATCATGCTTTTCAATATCATCAATCAAACGCTGTGTGGTTGTTTGCATGTGCTGGGCATTCTCCCGCCAAAGGTCGATATTCTGCTTTCGCAACTGTTCGATCTCGGCCGCTGAGTACTGGTAAGCCGGGGTCTTGTCCTCCCCGTCATGTGCAATTTTCAGTGCTGGCAAGGTCACTGTGCCCGCCACTTTCAGCAATGCAGCCGCCTTGTTGCGCAGCGCAGCCCAGTCAGCATCAGTCGTGGGCTCGGTATTGGTCTCGCCTTTCTCCGTCACTGAGTAGCTCACTGCTTCCCATATCGCCTTGGCGGAAGGTTCGATGGTGTCTTTCATCAGATCCGAGACGGTGATGGTTGGCAGGAACGCGGCAGGTACAGCAGGCGGGGCAGTTAATGGCGGGATGGCAGGTTCGGGTTGTGCAGGGGTTGCGGGAGCCGTTGCAACAGCTGGTATGGCAGCAGGTGCCGGGGCAACCGCAGTTTTGTCAGTCTGCGTTTGCGGAGCTGGGGAACAGGCAGTGACCGCAAACAATGTGGTCAGTACTATCAAGAAGAAGGTTGCGCTGTTCATTGGATAGAGTGTGTTCGGTAGCCCGGAGCAAGTGGCCGTATTCTAGGCAAGCTGACCGGCCGAGTCCCAACTATTCTGTTATGCATCTATGGCAGAAATATGCCCGAAGTTGCAGGTACCAACCTTGAAACAAAATCCATTTAAAGCAATTTGATTGTACTATCCGCCGGGACAATCCCTGTGCAGGAGCATTCATTGCCTGCAAAGTTCATTCAATGACATCTCGCCCACGCTCCGCTTCACCCCGCATCGCCGCCTGGCATTGGGCGCTACCCCTCATTGCGGGGGCGGTGACAGCGCCTTTGTGGCTCGGCTGGTTTGAACCGTCCTTGTTCCTTTTTCTGAACCGGCAACTGATGGTGGTGCCCGGCATCGTGTGGGCCCTGTTCTCGCTGCTGGGTACGGGCTGGACCCTGTATGCACTGTCCTCATCCCTGCTTTGGCGATCGCCCCACATCATTGCGGCCTCGCTATGCGCTGCGCCACTGGCTGCGATGCTGACCCGCATCGGCAAGATCCTGGCCAACCACCCGCGCCCGCTGGAAGTGCTTGGCTCGCAGAGTGTGCATGTCATTGGGCCGCCGCTGTTTATGGAATCCATGCCATCAGGTCATACGGTCACGGCTTTTACCGCCGCCACCTCCATCTATTTCTCGCTTCCACCACAGCATCGGCTCCGCTTTCTTTGGCTCTTCGTGCTGGCTTCAGGGGTCGGGCTGTCGCGAATTGCCGTTGGCGCGCACTGGCCAGGGGACGTGGCGGCAGGCGCAGTACTTGGCATCTTCTGCGGATTGAGTGGCGTCTGGCTGTGCGGCTTTATCAAGGAGCAGCATTTGCAGCCACAGAGTTGGCTGATGCGCGGCGTGGCAGTCTTCGGCGTGTATTGTCTTTATGTTTTGGCGACTGACGATATGGGCTTTGCAATCAACAAACCCTTCCAGTATGTACTTGCCGTCTTCCTTGGAGGCTGCTTGCTGGTGTTCATCAGGCGAAGCCTGCAGCATCGCTGAATATTCATGAATTGGCGCACCCGGAGGGACTCGAATCGCGCCGACACTTTAGGCAGCTGATAACGTTATGGTCGCTATTGGGCTATGGAACAGCTTCAGAAAGATTTATTTGATTTTTTTTGCAGCTCCAGCGCTCGCTTCAGAAGCTCATCAATGCTCTTGTGTGAATACGAGCGGCTTCTATGAGTTGCTGCAAGCAAACAGAGAATCACTACCTCGCCATCAATGATCTGGCAGAGTAATCGGTAATCGCCCGCTCTGTATTTCCAAAACCCGACAAGGTTGCCTCTGAGTGGCTCTCCCCTTTCCCTGGGATCGCTGCATTCAGCCTGCAACTTGTCGATATATTTCTTGATGCGTAATTGAGCCGGCTTGCCTAGTTTCCTGAGGTCGTCGGCAAACCCCTCATCGTACTTTATCTGCCAGCCCGAGCTCCTTCCATAGTTCATTGATTGGCCTCTTGCCGCGCTTGGCTTTCACGCGCTCCATCAACACAGCCATTTCTTCAAGCTCTTCCAGCCTTGCAAGCACAGCATCGCGCAGCACCTGGCTCTGATTCAGCCCAAGCTGGTTCACAACCTCATCCAAGCGGGTTTTAACGTCGTCTTCCAATCTAAATGTGAGCACACCCATGGATTCCTCCTGTGCAGGCACCGATACTGGTCTTTCTTTTTGTATTATATGTAATATTTGTAATACAAGCAAAGAAGGATTCTGAGCTTAAAAAAGGAAAACTCGTCTTTTGGCTGGTACGATTTATGAGGGAAAGGCCGAGACTAAATGAATTGGCGCGCCCGGAGGGACTCGAACCCCCGACCAACTGGTTCGAAGCCAGTTACTCTATCCAGCTGAGCTACGAGCGCGGAAAAGGTGATGGTGTGCAGCAGAACTGCTGCCGGTAGATTACGTGAAATCTTCGAAGAATGCCCGAGGGAATTGATTCGCGCTGCAAGTGTGTGGCGCGCCCGAGGGGATTCGAACCTCTGACCTTTGCCTCCGGAGGGCAACGCTCTATCCAGCTGAGCTACGGGCGCATATTCCAAACACTATGGAGCAACTTCCAATATCGCCTCATCCAGCACAGGCCCTCTGCCGAGGGCCGCCCGAGGGGATTGATTCGCGCTACGCGCTCACCCTGCGGGCGCCTTGCAGGCGTCCTGCGCGCGACTAATGTCGCGCTTGTCGAACCTCTGACCTTTGCCTCCGGAGGGCAACGCTCTATCCAGCTGAGCTACGGGCGCAAATTGGGGACTTCACAACAACGGCGGCATGATACCCAAGCAAGGGCTGAATTACACGTCGGTGCTATTTTCGGGTTTTTTACATGCTCCGGGGGCGGGCTTCGCGTAGAATTGCGCCCCTTTCAGCCCGGCCTTCCGCACCACTCCCATGTCTGAACCAGCCACCACGCCAGCCCCGGCGCATCCTCACCGCATGCCCAAGGGATTTGAGTCGCTTGCCAATGTACCGTTCCGCTGGATGATCGGCGCGGTGCTGTGCTTCATGCTCGGCATGCAGGGCCAGTTGCTGGTGCGCTCACTGCTGGCGTGGGAACTCACCAGGAGCACGCTTGCGCTGGGTTATGTGAACCTGGTGGTGGCGGTGCCGATGGTGCTGATGTCGTTTGTGGCCGGTGCCATTGTTGACCGGGTAGAGCGCAAACGCCTGCTGATCATTACCCAGACCATGATTGCGGCCAACGAGTTGTTGCTGCTGGTGCTGGTGCTGCTGCACATGCTGACCTTCCCGGTGTTGTTGCTGAGCTCGTTTATCATGGGCGTGCTGTTTCCGTTCGTGATGCCAACCCGCGCGGCGATGATCTTCGGCATGGTGGGCCGCGAGCTGCTGGGCAATGCGATGGCGCTGCAAAGCGCGATCATGAATGTGGGACGCTTCATTGGTCCGGCCATGATGGGCATGCTGATTCCGTGGCTGTCGCTGCCGGGGGCCTACGCGGTAGCGATTGGCCTGCATCTGGTGGCCACCATCACCACCTTCAAGTTGCCGCGCTCGAAGTCCGACCAGAAATCGAAAAAATCCCTGCTGGCCGACATGGGCTATACCTTCACCTATATCGGCCAGCACCGGCCCATCATGCTGGTGATCCTGTTCGGCATTCCGCCGCTGCTGTTGACACTGCCGGTGCACAGCATGCTGGTGGTGTTTGCCACCGACGTGTGGAAAGTCGGCGAGAGCGGGCTCGGCATGCTGATGGCGATGGTGGGCGCAGGCGGCATTACCGGCGCGCTGGTCGTGGCACGCCTCAGCAGCGGCAAAAGCCGAACCCGCTGGATGATGAGCTCTGCAGTGCTGTTCGGCCTGTTCCTGGCCGCGTTCAGCCTGAGCCCGGTGTTCTGGCTGGCGCTGATCCTGTTGTTGTTTGCCAATATGATGGCCGACATGCAGCAAACCATGAACACCACCATTGTGCAGCTGTTGGCGCACAACGAAGTGCGCGGCCGCATGTCGAGCATGCTGATGCTGTCGCTGGGACTGACACCGCTGGGCGTATTGCCGGTGGCGTTCGCTGCCGAGCATTTCGGTGTGCCCCGCACGATTTTCGGCGCCTGCCTGATTCTGCTGCTGACCGTGGCGCTGTTCTATACGCTGAGCCCGACACTGCGCAAGCTGGATGCCAAGATGGCGGCTGAAGCCCACTTCGAAACGCTATGAACCAGACCGCCCCTGCCAAAAGCCAGTCCTTGTGGTCGCCACTTGTGAATCCGGTATTCCGCTGGCTGTGGCTGGCCACGCTCGCTTCCAATATCGGCTCATGGATGCATGATGCCGGTGCCGGCTGGCTGATCACTTCGCTCACTGATTCGGCGGTAGTGGTGGCGCTGATGCAAACGGCGACCTCACTGCCGGCCTTTTTCATTCTGCTGCCGTCAGGCGCACTGTCTGACATTTTTGATCGTCGCCTCTATTTGATGGTTGCCAACATCGGCATGGCGATAGTGGCCGTCACGATAGCAGTGCTGACGCTGACCCACCTGATCACGGCATGGAGCCTGCTGACGCTGACCCTGCTGCTTGGTGCCGGCATGGCGATGATCATGCCCACCTGGCAGGGCATCATTCCGGAAGTGGTGCAACGCAGCGAAATGCAGAATGCGATTGGCCTCAACACCCTCGGCATGAACATGTCACGCGTGATTGGTGCGCTGATAGCCGGGCAAATCCTGCGGCTAAGCGGCAGCGGCGTGGTATTTGTCTGCAACGCCCTCAGCTTCCTGTTCATCATTGTAGTGCTGTGGAAGTGGAAGCGGGTGCCGCCGCCGGTGACCTTGCCGCCGGAAAAATTTCTCTCTGCTGTCAGGACCGGCTTGCGTTTTGCTTGGCATTCACCGGCACTGAAGGCCACAATTATCCGCAGCGTGGGCTTCTATTTCTTTGCGTGCGTGATGTGGGCCCTGCTGCCCTTGATCGCCCGTGATCTGCTGAAAGGCGACTCCACCACTTTTTCAAATCTGTATGCAGCCATCAGCACCGGCGCCATCATCAGCGGTTTTTTGCAGCCGACACTGCGTAAATTCATGAACACCGATCAATTGCTGACGGCGGCAGCGTTGGTGTTTGGTTGCGGCATCAGTCTCACTGCGCTGGTGCCGGTGCACATGCTGGCATTGTTGACGCTGGCCTTGTGCGGCGCCGCCTGGATCACAGTGATGACCTGCGCACAGATGTCGGCACAAACGGCTCTGCCCGCGTGGGTGCGTTCACGCGGCATCGCCATCTTCCAGATGTTTTTCATGGGCTCGCTGGCAATAGGGCCAGTGGTGTGGGGCAGCGTTACCGAGCTCTCATCGATCCGTGCGGCACTGTTAACTGCCGCCGTAGGTGTAGTAGTTGCCACACTCTATACCCGGCGCTGGCCGGTCAGCGGCAATGCCCTGCTTGATCACACCCCTTCCGGGCATTGGGAAAAACCCGAGCCCGTGCTCGACGTGCGCCATGAACAGGGTCCGGTAATGATCAGCGTGCGGTATCAGGTCGGGAACGGGCAAATACCGGCTTTTCTGTCAGAAATGCGGCTGCTGGGCCATGTACGTCGCCGTGATGGCGCCACGTTCTGGCAGGTTTTTGAGGACGCTGCCAGCCCTGGCCTGTTTGTGGAAACCTATGTGCTCAACACCTGGCTTGATCATCTGCGTCAGCATGAGAGAATTACCCGGCATGACGCACAGATCCAGGCCAGAATCCTGGATTTGCTGGTGACCGGGACTGCGCCGGTCGTAAACCGTTACATCAGCCCGCTCTGAACCTTATCAACCAGTACCGATTTGTCCGAGATTACAATGAGCAACACCACCCGTTCTGTCGCCTCCAATTACCTGCAAGCACTGCTCGACCGTGGCATTGACTATGTATTTGCCAACGCCGGCACTGATACGGCTCCGGTGATTGAAGCGCTGGTGGCCGCGAAGAAAGCCGGTATCAAGACGCCGGAATTCCTGACTATTCCGCATGAAAACGTGGCGATTTCGATGGCACAGGGTTATTTTCTTGCCACCGGCAAACCTGCGGCAGTGATGGTGCACGTAACGGTGGGCACTGCCAATGCGCTGTGTGGCCTCATGAATGCTGCGCGCGATCAGGCCCCGATTCTGCTCACTGCCGGACGCACACCCAGCACCGAAACCGGCCACATCGGCTCACGCAATGCCAGCATTCACTGGGGGCAGGACAGTTTCGACCAGGGCGGCAGCGTGCGTGAATGGGTAAAGTGGGATTACGAGCTGCGCCCGGGGCAGCCGCCGGAAGAAATAGTCGGCCGTGCACTCGATATCGCGATGAGCGAACCCAAAGGCCCGGTCTATCTGTGCATGCCGCGCGAAGTTCTGGGCGATCTTACCGACAAGCAAATTCCGAAACCGCGTGCGCGCGAGCTGGGCGCGCTGCCGGCAACTCCATCTGCAAGCGGCATCAAGCAAGCCGCACAGTGGCTGAGTGAAGCCAGATTCCCGCTGATCATTACTTCCAGCAGCGGGCGTGATCCGGCCAACGTGGCCCGTTTGTCCCGCATTGCCGAAACCTACGGCATCGGCGTGGCAATGCCCGGCGAACCCGGTGCCCGCGAACTCAACATTCCAACGCAACATCCGATGTTCCTCGGGATTCATCCCGCCGCCGCCATAGCGCAGGCAGATGCCGTGCTCGCGCTCGATTGCGAAGTGCCGTGGTGGCCGAGCAAGGTAAGCCCGCTGCCCACTGCCAAACTCATACACATTGCGCCCGATCCGCTGTTTGCACGCTATCCGGTGCGCGGCTTCCAGATGGATCTGGCCATCGCCGGCTCATCTTCACAGGCGCTGGAAATGCTGGAGCAGGAACTGCATATCGCGTGTGCAGCAAATCCGGCTGCGGTCGCGGCACGCCAGCACCAGTTCAAAACCCTTTCCGGCGAACGCAATCGCAAACAGTCGGCACTGGTGCAATCAATGCAGGATCGCAAGCCGCTGCATCCGGCATGGATCGCACATTGCCTGAACCAGGTGATTGATGACGACACCATCATCGTCAACGAGATGGGCGTGCCCATGGAATTTCTCGATCTGAAAATACCGCGCTCGTATCTGTCGAGCAGCCTGGCCGGCGGTCTTGGTTTCGGCCTGGGTGCGGCGGTGGGTGCCAAACTGGGTGCCAAACACAAAAAAGTGATTCTTGTTGTCGGCGATGGTTCCTACATGTTCGGCTGCCCTACTGCAGCTCATCACTCGGCACGCATGCACGGCCTGCCCACCACCACGCTGGTGATGAACAACGCGCGCTGGAACGCTGTGCATCGCTCCACGCTGGGCATGTACCCCGACGGCCTGGCCGCCAAAGAGGACATGATGCCGCTGGTATCGCTCGGCGATTCACCCGCCTATGACGGCATCATGCAGGCCTGTGGTGGTTATGGTGAGAAAGTCGACAACCCGGCCGAGCTTGTCGCAGCCCTGCAGCGTTGCCTGGCTGCCAATGCCAAGGGTCAATCCGCGCTGCTCAACCTGATAACCGGCGATTAACCGGTTCAGCTCCGGTAATTTTGTTACCCCTCTGTGAAGACACTCGCTTGGTCGGCCTGTAAACCGGCTGTGTCACTGTGCAGAAAGCAAGGACAGTGAAACTCCGCACTGGTTTCGGGCTTGTCAATATGGCAGGCACCACCCTGAGTCACTATAATCCGCGGCCCGACCCTCGCTCACAGCACCGGGTTGACTGCCTCAATGTGTCAAAGCTCTGGTACTTAACGTTAGATTGTTTCAACTTTTTACTGAGACCTAGGATCAACATGGCTACTCCTGCAAAAAACACCAAATCCAAACCGGTTATCGCCGCGAACAACGACTTCTCCGCTGAATCCCTCGAAGCCCAGACTGCCAAGTTTCTTGCCAGTGGCGGCAAAGTCCAGCAGATCCCGCTGGGCGTAAGTGGTCAGGTCGCAACTTCCGGTCCTCGTCATATCACGCTGGGCAAACGTCATCTGCAAACACAATAACCCGGCTTTTATCGTAGTTTTCGCTGCTTAATGCTGCTTTGACCCTGCCCTCCGGCGGGGTTTGTTTTGTCTGGGGATTCCCTGCCTATGATCCCGCTCCTTGAAATGGACATGCTCCTTGCCTTGTTGGCGCCACGCGGACGTGCGAGCCACAAAGGCGATTTTGGCCACGTTCTGGTGGTGGGCGGGGACGAAGGCTTCGGTGGAGCAGCGCTGCTGGCTGCCGAAGCGGCAGCCCGCTGTGGTGCCGGGCTCACATCGGTTGCCACCCATCCCGCACACGCAGCTGCTTTTCTGGCCCGTCGCCCGGAATTGATGGTGAAAGCCCTCACTGACCCTGCCCAGCTTGCCCCTTTGATCGACCGCGCCACCGTGTTGGTGCTTGGCCCGGGTTTGGGACAAAGCATCTGGTCACGCAGCTGTTTTCTGGCTGCGCTTTCCCAAGCCCAGGCCCAACAGAAACCCATTGTGCTGGATGCTGATGGTCTGAATCTGCTTAGCCATAATAATACCAAGCAAATTCAAAGCATTTACCAGAAGTGGATACTTACACCCCATCCGGGGGAAGCAGGTCGGTTACTGGGCAAACCCACCAGTGATATCCAGGCCAACCGTGAAGATGCCATCCGCCAGTTGCAGCAGCGCTTCGGCGGGGCGGTAATTCTCAAAGGCCAGGGCTCACTGGTATGTACCGGCCAGAGTCCGCGGCAAAGACTGGAGCAATGTCAGCACGGCAATCCGGGCATGGCCAGTGGCGGCATGGGCGATGTACTGAGCGGGGTCTGTGGGGCACTGTTGGCCCAGGGCTTTGATCTTGCCACCAGCGCCCGCCTGGCGATGTGCGCGCATAGCAAGGCAGCCGACCTCGCTGCCGCTGATCACGGCGAACGCGGGCTGCTCGCCAGCGATTTGTTCCCATGGCTGCGACGCTTGCTCAACCCATGAATTCCCGTGTTTTTCTGCCGGATGAGGCTGCCACACTGGCCTTCGGCCGCACCCTTGCTGAAGTCTGTGGTGGCCGCGGCTTGATCACATTGCAGGGCAATCTGGGCAGCGGCAAAACCACGCTCAGCCGAGCTGTAATTCAGGCGCTTGGGCATAAAGGCGCTGTAAAAAGCCCAACCTACACGTTGGTGGAACCCTATGAGCTCCCAAAGGGCCGCGTGCTGCACTACGATCTTTATCGGCTCAACGATCCGGAAGAACTGCATTTTCTCGGCATGCGCGACTTTATAGGCCCCGACACGCTGACGCTGGTGGAGTGGCCTGAACGCGGCCTGGGCTGGTTGCCGCAGGCTGATCTGGCGATTACCCTCCAGGTCGTCAACAGGAGCCGTGAATTGACCTGGCAGGCCGGCACCAGTCGCGGCCAGACCATCAGCCAGACCCTCGCAGACCGCTATCCATAGCCCCTCCAGCTGGCCCAAAATCCAAAGTTACGGGCAAAAGCTGGAACTATTTCTAGATTTATTCCTCAACTAATTGTAAATTATGGAATTATTGGGAGGAATAACTTCGAAATGAAGGCATTCTATTTGGCATTGCTGTGGATCTGCGCCTTCGGTGGCAGCATACAGCCTGCTATGGCCGCGAAAGTGCTGGGTGTGCGCAGCTATCGGGCGCCTGATTACACACGCCTGGTATTCGATCTGGATGCACCTCTGCAATACCAGCTGGAAAACAGGTTCGACCCCCATCGACTGGTCATCAGTCTCAAGCAAGCCACCCTGGTCGGCAAACTCGACAAGCTGTCACTGACCGGTACTCCCATCACCGCCATCAACAGCAAGAAAGCCGGCGAACATGATCTGCAGCTGGAACTGGCACTGAACGGCCAGGTGGAGCCGCGCAGTTTCACACTGGCAAAAAACGAGCAATACAGTGACCGCCTCGTGATTGATCTTTACGACGTGGTGCTTAAACCCAATGGCACTGCCGACACGGATTACATTGATTCCATCACGGCGATTACCAACAGCATCGACAAAGGCGGCAAGCGGGACATTGTGGTCGCTGTCTCAGCCGGTCATGGTGGCGATGACCCGGGCGCCATTGGCTTCAAACGACTGCAGGAAAAACAGGTGACCATGGCGATTTCCCGCGAAGTGGCTGCATTGATCGACAAACAGCCCGGGTATAGCGCTGTACTGGTGCGTGATGGTGATTACTACATCGGATTGCGCCAGCATATGAAAATCGCCCATGACCATCACGCCGACCTGTTCATCGAGATTCATGCCGATGCGGCCGACAACAAGAGCGCGCGCGGTGCCACCGTGTATGCGTTGTCCACGCGCGGTGCCACCAATGAGCAAGCACGCCGGTTGGCCGACAAGGAAAACAGCGCTGACCTGATCGGTGGTGTCGGTTCAGGCAGTTACGACAGCAATGATCCTGTGCTGGCCAGTGTGCTGCTTGATCTGAGCATGAATGCGAGCGTGGGCACCA
The DNA here is from genome assembly GCA_903837345.1 of uncultured Gammaproteobacteria bacterium. GTDB lineage: Bacteria > Pseudomonadota > Gammaproteobacteria > Pseudomonadales > Pseudohongiellaceae > CAILUG01. The sequence goes on from CAILUG010000008.1 coordinate 20,443, forward strand.
GTCTTGAGATCGGACACACACTGACCAAATCACTGGACCCGGTTGCTCGCCTGCATAGTCGCAATGTGGAACAAGCGGCGTTTGTGGTTTTGAAATCGGCAGATATTCCTTCACTGCTGGTGGAATCGGGTTACATCACCAATCCCGAGGATGCCCAAAACCTGGATTCACCTGCATGGCGCAAGCAGTTCGCCGGAGCGCTGGTAGATGGCATCACCCATTGGTTCGGCAACAGTCCGCCGCACGGCACGCTGATCGCTTGGCAGAAAGACCATGACAAGGCACCTGCCAAACCGGTCTTCAAGCAACACAAGATTGCGCACGGCGAAACGCTGTCGGATATTGCCTCGACTTACTCGGTTTCACTGGAAGTGATTCGCACTGCCAATCAGTTAAAGAGTGATAACATTAAGACTGGTCAGGTTCTCAAGATACCAGCGTCGTAAGTGTCCATTCCCTCCTCTGCCGCCCGCATCCATGTGCTCAGCCCGCGTCTGTGTAACCAGATTGCGGCCGGTGAAGTGGTCGAACGTCCCGCCTCGGTTGTAAAGGAATTGCTGGAAAACAGCCTCGATGCCGGTGCAGACCGCATCGAAATCGATCTTGAGCAGGGCGGCGTCAAACTGGTGCGCGTGCGTGACAATGGCGGCGGCATCGACAAGGATGACCTGCCGCTGGCACTGAGCCGTCATGCCACCAGCAAGATCACCACCCTCGAAGATCTCGAGGCCATAGCCAGCCTTGGATTCCGCGGTGAAGCGCTGGCCAGCATCAGTTCGGTATCGCGGCTGTCACTGGTTTCCCGTACTGCCGCAGCCCATTCTGCATGGCAGGTGCAGGCCGAAGGTCGCGACATGGCCACCACACTCACACCGGCTGCGCACCCGGTGGGTACCTGTGTCGAAGTGAGGGATCTGTTTTTCAACACACCGGCGCGGCGCAAATTCCTGCGCACTGAACAAACCGAATTCCAGCGCATCGAAGACATGGTGAAACGCGTGGCACTCAGCCGCTTCGGCGTCAGCTTCACAATCCAGCACAACCAGCGCGTCATACATCGTTTTGAAAAATCGGAAACCGAAAGCGAGAAGACACGACGAGTCGCACAAGTTTGTGGCCCGGCCTTCATCGAAAATGCCGTGCACATTGATTTCGAGAACAACGGGCTGCGTCTGTCGGGCTGGGTGTCGTTACCGACTTTTTCGCGCAGCCAGCAGGATCTGCAATATTTCTACGTGAACGGCCGCGTGATCCGCGACAAGCTGGTGGCACATGCGATCAAGCAGGCTTATCGCGATGTATTGTTTGAAGGTCGCCATGCGGCATTTGTGCTTTATCTTGAGCTTGATCCGGCGCTGGTTGATGTCAACGTACATCCGACCAAGCATGAAGTGCGTTTCCGTGACGGCCGCCTCATACATGATTTCCTGTTCAGCGCCTTGCATCGTGCACTCGCGGATGTGAGGCCGGCTGACCAGTTACCCCCGGATGATGCATCACGATTTTCCGAATTCACCAACACCCTGCAATTGAGTGAACAGACCCGCATGCCGCTGTTTTCACCCGGTGTTGTGGCCTACAACAGCAGAACCAACACCGATCCGGTGACACCCCGGCAAGTGCATGACCAACTCAACAGCTACAGCAGTTTCCGCAGTGGTTATTCGCCGCAGAATTCCGAGACTTCGCCTGTCAGCAGCAATGACGACGACATGCCGCCGCTCGGCTATGCCATCGCCCAGCTGCATGGCATCTATGTGCTGGCACAGAATGCGCAGGGGCTGATCATCGTTGACATGCATGCTGCCCACGAACGCATGACGTACGAGCACATGAAACTGGCTGCAGACGCCGAAGGCATTCGCTCACAACCACTGCTGGTGCCACTGGCCGTGGCAGTGAGTGAAGCTGAAGCGGATTGTGCGGAGGAACAACAGGAATATCTCGGCAGACTTGGTTTGATCGTGGAACGGTTGGGGCCGGAAACGCTGAGTGTGCGGCAAATCCCGGCGATTTTGCGCAATGCCAACGTCGAGCAATTGCTGCGCGATGTGCTGTCGGATTTGCGGGAACATGGCAGTTCTGACCGTTTGCAGACAGTGCGTGATGAACTGCTTTCCACGATGGCGTGCCACGGCTCGGTGCGTGCCAATCGCCAGTTGTCGATACCGGAAATGAATGCGCTGCTGCGTGACATGGAACTTACCGAACGCGGCGGCCAGTGCAATCACGGCCGCCCGACCTGGCGGCTGGTGAGCATTGCCGAGCTGGACAAATCGTTCAAACGAGGGCAGTAACTGCTGCCGACTCCGGCCAGTAACGTGCCAGCAAGCGCTGCTGCACTGCCAGATCACCGCTGCTGACAAAGCTTACAGGATGCGATGCAGGCGTCAGGGAGTTGAGCCCGTGAGTGAGCAATCTGCGTTGCAATTCCTTCGCCACGGCGGTGCCTGCATCCACGATCTTCATGTCAGGCCCTGCCACTTTGGCGATCTGTGAACGAATCAGTGAATAATGTGTGCACCCAAGCACAAGGGTATCTGCTCCCTTGTTTTGCATGGGCTTGATAAAGGATTCCAGCAAAGCCAGCACAGCTGCTTCATCAATTTGAGGCTGTTCAATCAACTCCACCAGACCAGTACCGGCCCGCGTCAGGATTTGTGTCTGACCACTGAAGCGGCTTTGCAGGGTGAGGAATTTGTCACTGGCGATGGTGCCGCTGGTAGCCAGGACGCCCACCACACCGGAGAGACTTTGTTCTGCAGCGGGTTTTATTGCAGGTTCCACCCCGATCAGCGGAATTGCATAGCGTTCGCGCAGAACGGCTATCGCTGCAGCGGTGGCGGTGTTGCAGGCAACCACTACCGCCTTGACCTGCCGATGAGCCAGGTATTGCATGATGTGCAGACTGCGCTGCCGGATGAATTCCTCTCCCTTTGGTCCATAGGGGGCGTGGGCTGAATCGGCCACATAGATCAGGTCTTCGTCTGGCAACAACTGCCGGATACTGTGTAGGATGGAAAGCCCACCAATCCCTGAATCAAATACGCCTATGGGTGCTGCCGACATGCGCCGAGTTCAATGCAGAAAAGATGACCGGCATTCTACCAGTGTGCTCGCAGGAACTGCTGCATGGGTGACGACAGCTTGAGCGCATCAGGTGCACTGCCTCCAGCCATTTGCCTGATGGGCCCCACTGCTTGTGGCAAAACCCGTATTGCAGTGGAACTGGCACAGAATGGGCCGTTCGAGATCATCAGTGTCGACTCGGCCCTGGTTTACAAAGGGCTCGACATCGGCTCCGGCAAACCCGACTCCGCCACACTGGCACGCGCGCCCCATCGGCTCATCAACATACGCGATCCGTCACAGCCCTATTCGGCTGCTGAATTCCGGGCTGATGCAATCCGCGAGATGAATGACATCGTGGCGAGAGGGAAATTGCCACTGCTGGTCGGCGGCACCATGTTGTACTTCAAGGTGTTGCGGGATGGCCTGGCTGCCATGCCTTCAGCCACCCCGGTCATCCGCCAACGCATTCTTGATCTGGCCACGGCCGAAGGCTGGACTGCTGTACACGCACGTTTGCAGCAGGTGGATCCGCAGGCGGCAGCCCGCATCCACCCCAATGATCCCCAGCGGCTGCAACGAGCACTGGAAGTCTATGAAGCCACCGGAGTCCCGCTTTCGGCATTGCATGCGGCGCGGCCTTTGGGCCAGACAGCGGATCTGCCTTGCGAACTGGTATTCGTCGCGATGCTGCCCGCACAGCGTGCACAACTGCACCAGAAAATCAGTGACAGGTTCCACGCCATGCTTGCGGCCGGCCTCATCGAAGAGGTGGCCGCACTAAAGCAGCGCAGCGATTTGCATGCTGATTTGCCATCAATCCGCAGCGTCGGCTATCGGCAAGTGTGGGAATATCTGGATGGCATTACTGATTATGACACCATGATTGGCAAAGGCATCGCCGCCACCCGTCAACTCGCCAAACGCCAGCTGACCTGGCTGAGGAGCTGGCCAGCGCTGCACGAACTGACTTGTTCGCTGGAGGTTGAAGTTGAAGATGAAACTATTGTGAAGAATTACTTGAAAAATCGCACTGCCGCCGCCATTTACTGGTAGCAGGGAAAGTGTAAGCTCTATAATGCACTTCTGATTTTTTTGGGCAAGATTGCAACCTTCACAGCAGGATGTTGTCTGTGTGTTGTGAATTATCAGTTGCCTGCTTTTGGTTCAGGATTGGCTCAGGGTCATTTGCAGATCGTCCGGGTCGGGCAATATTCCCATGCAATCCGGATTTTTTAACTTAAAATTGTTTTTTTACCCACAATAATTACTTGGAACAGGAGTTAAACATGTCAAAAGGGCATTCGTTACAAGACCCTTTTCTGAACGTGCTGCGCAAGGAAAAGGTTCCCGTTGCTATTTATCTCGTCAGCGGCATCAAGCTGCAGGGACAGATAGAGTCATTTGACCAATTTGTCATCGTTCTCAAGAACACCGTCAACCAGATGGTCTACAAGCATGCGATTTCAACCGTGGTGCCTGCCCGTCAGGTTCGTGTCCCGATGCTGGCCGGCTCAGACGCCAATGGCGGCATGGGTGCGGAAGACGATGGTACCGGCAACAATTTCTAGATGACTGCTGTAATTCCACTCTGTCGGGTAACCCGTGTTTTTTGAACGCCCCGACAGCGGTGAGATTGCGATACTCGTACACGTCGGCTTTGATCCCGTCCGGGAAGCAGCCGACATACGCGAATTCGAAGAGCTGGCCTTGTCGGCTGGCGCCAGCCCGGCGACGCTGATTACCGCCTCTGCCCGCACCACCACGCCCCGCTTTTATGTGGGCACCGGCAAAGTGGAAGAAATCGCTGCGGCTATTGCATTGCACAACGCCGAAATTGTGCTGTTCAACAACACGCTTTCCCCCAGCCAGGAACGCAATCTCGAAAAAGAGCTCAAATGCCGGGTGCTCGACCGTACCGGCCTGATTCTCGACATCTTCGCCCAGCGCGCGCGCAGCCACGAAGGCAAGCTGCAAGTGGAGCTGGCCCAGCTGAAACACGCCTCAACCCGGCTGGTACGCGGCTGGACTCACCTTGATCGCCAGAAAGGCGGCATCGGTTTGCGGGGCGCCGGTGAAACCCAGCTGGAAATTGACCAGCGTCTGATCGGCGTGCGCATCACTTCCCTGAAGAAAAACCTGGAAAAAGTACGTTCCCAGCGTGATCAGGGCCGACGCGCACGCAAACGCGCTGAAATCCCCACCATCTCGCTGGTGGGCTATACCAACGCCGGCAAATCCTCGCTGTTCAACCGCCTGTGTGGAGATACCACCTACGTCGCCAACCAGTTGTTTGCCACGCTGGATTCCACGTTGCGCAAACTTGCCATCCCCAACTTCGGCCCGGCCATTCTGGCGGATACCGTGGGCTTCATACGGCAACTGCCCCACCAGCTGGTGGATGCTTTTCGGGCCACTCTGGAAGAAACGGTTGAAGCCAGGCTGTTGCTGCACGTCGTGGATTGCCACGACGACGAACGCCAGATCTTCATCGAAGAGGTCAACAAGGTGCTTGCTGAAATCGGTGCCGACGAGGTTCCCACCTTGCTGGTGTTCAACAAGGTAGACCTGCTGGGCGACCAGCACGCCGGCATTGATCGCGACGAAAGTGGCAAACCCTGCCGAGTCTGGGTTTCCGCCCACACAGGCGCCGGCATCACGGAACTGTTGGCCGCGATCGCGGAACTGCTCAGCGATGATTACCTCACCCCCACCCTGACCCTGGGTTCGGCCCAGGGCCGCTTGCGGTCGCGCTTCTACCAACTGGGGGCGGTGCTTGGTGAAAACAGCGATGCAGAAGGCAACACCATTCTGCAGTTGCGGCTGCCACGGGGCGAATTTTTGCGACTGCTGGCCGAAGCCGGCCTGGATCCCACCCCCTGGCTGCCGGTGCCGGTCTTGCCCCAGCCGGAAAACCTCCTCCCCGCCAGTGCCACGATCCCTGATCCGGCGGTGTAATTGCAGGGGGATTCCGCTAGAATCCCGCCCCGGTTCACGTCACCCGAACCCGCCCTTCATCACCTCATTTTTAGCATAGCCAACGGAGCGAGCATGGCCTGGAACGAACCCGACAATAACGATCGCAAAAACGATCCTTGGGGCTCGCGACCCGGTAAAAAGGATCAGGGTCCGCCCGATCTCGACCAGATCTTCCGTGAGTTCGTGCGCAAACTGGGCAGTCTGTTTGGCGGCCCCAAACGCGGTCCCGGCGACAATGCCAACATTGCCACAATAGTAGCCGTTGCTGTGCTGGTATTGGCGGCTGTGGTCTATGGCTTTATCGGTTTCTATACCGTCAATGAACAGGAGCGCGGTGTTGTGCTGCGGCTTGGTCGCGTGCAGGCCAACGTGGTGGAACCGGGTTGGCACTGGAATCCGCCGCTGATCGACTCCGTCAACATCATCAATGTCACGCGTGTGTATGACGAGCGTTTCAAAAACACCATGCTGACGGAAGACGACAACATCGTCGATATCTCGATGACTGTGCAGTATGTGATCACCGATCCCCGCAGTTATTTCCTCAAGGTCGAAAAACCCGTGGTCAGCCTGCAGCAGGCGGCAGAATCCGCGCTGCGACATGTGGTGGGAAGTTCGCGCATGGATGACGTGATCAATACCGGTCGTGAACTGCTGGCGCAGGATACGCGAGTGCGACTGCAGGCCTATCTCGACAAATACGGCACCGGCATCCTGGTAAACCAGCTCAACATCGCACAATCACAACCGCCGCAGCAGGTGCGCGCAGCCTTTGATGATGTGATCAAGGCCAGCGAAGACAAACAGTCCATCCAGAATGATGCCCGCCGTTATGCCAGCCAGGTGGTGCCGGAAGCACGCGGCACCGCATTGCGCCAGATCGAAGAGGCCAATGCCTACAAGCAGAAAGTGATTGCCCGGGCCCAGGGTGATGCCCAGCGTTTCAACCAGTTGCTGGTGGAATACCAGAAATCGCCCAAGGTGACGCGCGAGCGCATGTATCTGGATGCGATGCAGGACATCTACAGCAAGAATCCGAAAGTCATGGTCGATGTGAAAGGCGGCAACAACATGATGTATCTGCCGCTTGAACAACTGCTGAAACAGGCACGTCGACCCGGTGAACCGGATTCCGTCACCACCAGTCTTCCCAGCCCCACGACATTCACGGTGACACCCCCCACACGCACATCATCCGGACGCGAGGCAGGCCGCTAATGAAACCTTCTGGCTTTATTCCCCTGATTGCGCTGGCAGTGTTGCTGATTCTCACTTCCAACTGCCTGTTTGTGGTACGTGAATTTGATCGTGCCGTGGTGCTGACTTTTGGTGAAGTCACCAACAGCGATGTGGCGCCCGGGCTGCATTTCAAAATCCCCGGCATGCATGTAGTGCGCATATTCGACGGCCGCATCAAGACCCTTGATGCAGATACCGAGAGCTATCTCACCTCCGAGAAAAACTATCTTGAAGTGGATTCCTACGCCAAATGGCGCATCTCCAATACAGCCTTGTATTACACTGCCACCTCAGGCGATGAAGCCATTGCCAACAATCTGCTGGCCCAGCGCATCAATACCGGCTTGCGCAACGAGTTCGGTTCACGCACCAAGCATGAAGTGGTATCAGGTGAGCGTGACCAGTTGATGACTGACATCACTGCCTCGCTGAATCGCATCACCCAGCAGCAGCTTGGCATTGAAGTGGTGGACATACGCGTCAAGAAAATCGATCTGCCCGACCAGGTGAGCGAAAACGTCTATAACCGCATGGCCTCCGGACGCCAGCAGGAAGCGCAGGAATTGCGCTCCACCGGTCGTGAACAGGCCGAAGGCATACGCGCAGATGCTGATCGCCAGAAGATCGTGATCGAAGCAGAGGCCTATCGTGATGCCGAACGCATTCGTGGTGAAGGCGATGCACTGGCGGCAATGACTTATTCTGCCGCCTACAGCAAGGATCCCGAGTTCTATGAATTTACCCGCAGCATGAGTGCGTATCGCGAGACCTTCGCCAACAGTGATTTGATGGTACTCAGTCCTGACAGCGAGTTCTTCAAATACCTCAAACAAAGCAAAGCACCCTGAGCCAGCCATGACACCAAAAGCCAACCGCTGGCAGTTACCCGATGGCGTGGATGAAGTCCTGCCACCCAGAGCGCTGCAACTGGAAATCCTTGGCCGGGAAATTCTCGACCTGTTTGGCACCTGGGGTTATGACCTCATCAAGACCCCGCTTATTGAATTTCTTGAATCCCTGCACATCGTGCCGAGTGCGGAATTGCAACTGTCCACTTTTACGCTGGTCGATCAATTGAGTGGTCGCACCATGGGCGTGCGTTCAGACATCACCTCGCAAGTGGCGCGTATAGATGCCCACGTGTTGCAAAACACGCACCCCACGCGGCTGTGTTATGCCGATACCGTGTTGCGTACTCGTCCGAAAGGGCAGCTGGGTTCGCGCTGTCCGCGGCTGGCAGGTGCGGAACTCTATGGCTACCCGGACATTGAGGGTGATCTTGAAATCATCAGCCTGATGTTGCACAGCTTGCGGCTGGCCGGCATAGAACAGCCGTTGCTGGCACTTGGCCACAGCTCGATCTGCCGTGAATTGCTGCTGGCAGCCCAGCTGCCACCCAATGATGCGGCAGAACTGTTTGAAGCCCTGCAAAACAAGGCAACCACCGATATCGATCGCCTGTTGCGGCAACACTCCCTGCCCGCCAGCCTGTCGGAATGCCTGCGCAGATTGCCAACGCTGCATGGTGATGCCAGCGTGCTCACTATTGCCCGCTCCTTGTTCAAACAAAGCGGGGGTGGTGTACAAGCCGCCATCGATCAGCTCGAGAACCTGGCCGCTTCCATCCGGCTGCGTTTCCCCGGGCAACAGATCTTCCTGGATTTGTGTGAACTGCGCGGCTATGACTACCACACCGGTGTGATTTTTTCGGCCTATGTCGAAGGACACGGTGAAGCCATTGCCAATGGGGGCCGTTATGACGGCATCGGGGCCGGCTTTGGCCGCGCTCGTCCGGCCACCGGTTTTGATACCGACCTGCTGACACTGCTCAGCCTCAGCAAACGCGAATTCCACGCACCTGACCTGATCTATGCGCCTTCAGCTGAAGACGCAGCCCTGTCGCGCAAAATTGCAGAATTACGCCACACCGGTTATCGCATCGTGCAGGCTTTCCCCGGGCAGCAGGATCAGCCCGCCGCGCTCGGCTGCAACAAACAGCTGGTGCAGGACGGCAGCGGCTGGAAAGTGACAGCAGTTTAGGCAGTCAGGATACTGGCAACAGCAACCAACACAATCCAGCAACAGCAAGACAACCAGAAGAGTAGTAGCAATGAGTGGGGCAACAATCAGCAGCAAGGGCAAAAGCATCGTCGTGCTCGGCACCCAGTGGGGTGACGAAGGCAAAGGCAAAATCGTGGATCTGTTGACGGAGCGCGCCTCGCATGTCGTGCGCTTCCAGGGCGGCCACAATGCCGGCCATACGCTGGTGATCGGCGGCAAGAAAACCGTCCTGCACCTGTTGCCCTCCGGCATATTGCGCGACGGTGTCACCTGTGTGATCGGCAACGGAGTGGTGCTGTCGCCGCCGGCACTGCTGAAGGAAATTGATGAAGTAGCTGCGCAAGGCGTAAATGTCACCGGCAATCTGCGCATCAGCGCGGCCTGCCCGCTGATCCTTCCGTACCACATTGCACTCGATCAGGCGCGTGAACTGAAAAAAGGCGCCAACAAGATCGGCACCACCGGTCGCGGCATCGGCCCTGCCTATGAAGACAAGGTGGCCCGGCGCGGCATTCGCGTGGGCGAACTGCTGAATGCCAAACATTTTGGCGACCGGCTGGAGGAAGTGCTGGAATTCCATAACTTCGTACTGACCAATTATTTCAACGTCGCCGCCATCGATTACCAGCAGACACTCGACGACGCGCTGAAGATGGCCGAGCGAATCCGTCCGCTGGTGTGCGATACCATCGACCTGTTGCACAATGCCCGCAAACAGAACTGCAACATACTGTTCGAGGGAGCGCAGGGCTCGCTGCTCGACATCGACCACGGCACCTATCCGTATGTGACTTCTTCCAACACCACTGCCGGCGGCACTGCCACCGGCAGCGGCTATGGCCCGCTCTACCTCGACTATGTGCTCGGCATCACCAAGGCCTATACGACGCGGGTTGGCAGCGGTCCGTTCCCGACCGAGCTGTTCGATGAAGTGGGTGAAATGCTGTTTCGCAAGGGCCAGGAAATCGGCGCCTCCACCGGCCGCAACCGCCGCTGTGGCTGGTTCGATGCAGCTGCGGTGAAACTGGCAATCCGCATCAACAGCGTCAGCGGCATCTGCCTGACCAAGCTGGATGTACTGGACGGCCTCGACAAGGTAAAAATCTGCATCGGTTACAAAGGCAACAATTCCAGCTCGATGTCGTGCCTGACCAGCTTTGACAGCTACAATACGCTGGAGCCGGTCTATGAAATTATGCCTGGCTGGCAGCAATCCACTTTCGGCGCGCGTTCGCTGGAAGAGTTGCCGCAGAACGCACGCAATTACATCAACCGCATTGAACAATTGATCGACGCACCGGTGGATATCATTTCCACCGGGCCGGATCGCGAGGAAACCATCATTCTCAATCATCCGTTTCAGTGATTCATCAACAATTGATTCACAAACAGGTGCCACCATACGTAGTGACACTGACCAAAGGGGGAAATGCATGAAGAAGATGTCCGTCTTGAAACATCTGGCGCTCGGTGCAGGCCTTTGCCTGGCTGCCGCAATCGCCAGCGCAGCCACTAGCCCGCCTGATTTTACCGGTGTGTGGACCAATGGTCCTCCCGCACCAGGTGCTGGTGCGCCAAGAGCCAGAGGGGCGCCACAGCCCCCCTTGCCCATGCTGCCGCAGGCCAAGGCCCGGGTTGATGCCTATCAATCACTGGTGGCTGAAAGCGGCGCCAGCCCCGGCGGTTCCTGCCTCGGCACCGGCATGCCGGGTTCGATGACCGGCTCCGGCGGTTATCCGATGGAAATCATCCAGCGGCCCGACCAGATCACCATTATCTATGAAGCCCACGGTGAGCTCCGCCACGTCTATTTCGGTGACCGCAACGCCAAGCAGGAAGATCGTGTGCCCGGTCGCGATGGCTACTCATCCGGCCATTGGGAAGGTGACACACTGGTAGTGGAAACCGACAATCTGGCGGATCAGGTGGATCAGCGTTATGCCCACTCGGAAAACGCAACCATTGTGGAGCGCTACCACCTCAATGGCATCGACGACAAAGGTCGGCGTATACTCACAGCCGAAATGACGATGACTGATCCGGCTTTCTACAGCGAGCCAGTGAAGTTCACCAAGAACTGGGCACAAGTTCCGAACGGGCGCTTGTTGCCTTATGAATGTGCCGAAGAAATCTGGAGTGAACGTTTGTCCGAGCTGGCCAAAAAAGCCGGCGTCAAACTACCCTGATCCCAAACCCGGAGTCCATACCATGAAATTGAATACATTGATTGCCAGCACTGCTCTGCTTTTCGGCCTTGCCTGCTCCAGTGCACAGGCTCATCACTCTGCAGTGCAATATGATTTTTCCAAACAGTCCGCAGTAACTGGCGTAGTGAAGGAATTCAGTGCCAAGAACCCGCATCTGCTGATCACACTGGAAGTCACCAATGACAAAGGACCACATCTGGTGCAGTTCGAAGGCCACAGCCTTAACAACATGTACCGCGATGGTTATCGCAAAGGCATGGTGAACATCGGCGACAAGGTCACCGTCAACACCGCACCGCTGAAATCCGGTGTGGAAGGCGGATACGTTGTGTCAGTAGTAACTGCCAAGAACGAATTCTTCGGCATGCGCAGCACATCGGCACAGGATGCTGCCAAGGCGCAGGCTGCGGCTGAAGGCAAGAAATAAGACTGTCCCTCCCGCAAATCGCCGGCTTATGCCGGCGATTTGCTATCTGAGGGTCGCGCATGCTGAAGTTCCTCAAGCAATTTCTCGCATCCCGCATCGGCATCCACCAGCTGATCCTGCTGCTGGCCGCTGTTTTTACCCTGCTGTTCAACCACAGCTTCTTCAGCAATCTTTACACGCTCTATGGCAGCTCATTGCACGGCTGGGGCTTCATGCTCTCGCTGGGGCTGTTGCTGTTTGCACTGAATGTGCTGTTGTTGTGTGTATCCTGCTTCCGGTTCACTACCAAAGTGGTGCTGACAATACTGCTGACCGGCGGTGCGGCAGCATCCTATTACATGGACCGTTTCAGCGTTGTAGTCGACAGCACGATGCTTACCAATGTTTTGCAAACCAACACGCGCGAAGCAAAAGACCTGCTGACCTTTGCGTTGATAGCAGAGCTGGTGCTGCTCGGCTTTGTGCCTGCCTGTTGGCTGTGGCGCACCAGCATCAGTTATTGCCGCTGGACGCTCGAATTGCGCAACCGTTTGCTGCTGGTAATCGGCAGCCTGGTGCTGGCGCTGGTCAGCGCAGTGCCCTTCACTGCCGATTACGCCAGTTTTCTGCGCGAACAAAAATTGCTGCGTTATTACACCAATCCGGTCACTTTCGTTTATAGCGCGGTGAGTCTGGTGCATGAAAAACTTGCCAGGCATGCGAGTGGTCCGCGCATTCAGGTTGGCGTCAACGCCCACAAGGCCGCCAATGCCAGCCGTCGCAATCTGGTAATACTGGTGGTGGGTGAAACAGCACGCGCTGACCACTTCTCGTTGTACGGCTATGAACGCGATACCAATCCCTTGCTGGCCAGGGAAGCTGTGGTGTTTTTTTCCAGGATCACTTCATGCGGCACTTCCACCGCCTATTCCGTGCCTTGCATGTTTTCGGTGTCCGGCCGCAAGAATTTTGATCTGGAAGCAGCGGCCCACACCGAAAATCTGCTTGATGTATTGCAACATGCCGGCGTGTCAGTGCTGTGGCGTGACAACAACTCCGATTCGAAGGGTGTAGCGCAAGCAGTGGAATTCCAGGATTTCCGTACCAGTGCCGCCAATTCCCGCTGTGACGATGTGGAGTGCCGGGACGTCGGCCTGCTGGACGGACTTGATCAATGGATTGCTGCCCATCCCGCTGGCGATCTTGCCGTTGTCCTGCACCAGATGGGCAATCACGGCCCTGCCTACTACAAACGCTATCCGCCCGAGTTTGAAAAATTCCGGCCGGCCTGCACCAGCAACCAGCTGGAATCCTGCTCACAACAGGAAATCATCAACAGTTACGATAATGCCCTGCTTTACACCGATTTCTTCCTGTCACAGGTAATCGATTTTCTCAAAACCCACGACGGGAATTTTGATACCGCACTGCTCTACGAGAGCGATCACGGCGAATCGCTCGGTGAAAAAGGGCTTTACCTGCATGGCGCGCCATTCCTGCTTGCACCGGAAGCACAGACCCACATAGGTGCACTGATGTGGTTTGGCGCCAATTACCCCGTCAACAGGGAGCTGCTGAAGCAGCGGGCCATGGCTGCCGGCAGCCATGATGACTATTTCCACACCGTGCTGGGCTTGCTGGACATCCAGACTCCTGAGTACGATCCCGGCAAGGATTGGCTGAATGGTGCGCACAACCCCTGACGCTCGCAAGGAGCCAGACCATGCTGTTTCTCTATCTGATCAACATTGTAGTGGTAATGGTGGTTGTAACGGTTCATTACGAATTTCTTTATTACGCCACCAGGTTGATCCCGAAAATGGGGATCAAGCCACGCTTGCGCATACTGTTTGGCGTGGGCACAGGCTTGTTTGCGCACACAGTTGAAGTATGGATCTTTGCGGTAGTCTATTTTCTGCTGGTACAGGATGGCCGCTGGGGCGGCATGGAAGGCAATTTCACCGGCACGTTTCTCGACTGTGTGTATTTCTCGTTCACCACCTTCAGCACGCTGGGCTTTGGCGACATCCATCCGGTGGGTGATATCCGCTACATCACCGGCATTTCATCACTTACCGGCATGGTGCTGGTGTCATGGACTGCCTCATTCCTCTACATTGAAATGCAGAGGTTGTGGAAACCGGTTTAAACTGCGCCAACCCCATTCACAACAACCAGCATGACAATCATGAAAATCCGTTATGGCATGGTCGGCGGTGGCGAGTGCCGAGCGCGATCAATGGATGCCATTCCCTGCAGTATGAGTGGTTCAGCAAGTGGCAGATGAGTGCCTTCGGACTGAATCTGAGAGCCTTGGGGAGAGATAGGCTGTGAGCTAAACAAATAACTATTTGCTCCGCGTATCAACGATCAATTGAAACTTGCGCGTCACCGGATTCACGGGCAGATCATTGGTTTCAAGCACTTCGAAGTTCACATTGTCCAACTGTTTGGCAGCAAGGATTTCGCGCAGGCGTGCTGCCACTGCCGCGAGTGCGGCTGCTTTCTGTTCGGGCTGCAACTGGTTGTCGAGGCACACCATGAAGCGGAACGAGGTATCACCCAGCAGATGCAGCTGGAACCGCGTGACGCCAGTAACGAAGATTTCATTGATGGTGTGCGGGCTGATGAAATCCTTCGCACCATTGCGATTGATGAACACCGGTTGCAATTCATTGCGACCTATCAGGTTCTCAATGACGAGATAAGGTGTGTGCCCATGGTTTTGCACTGGTCGCAAGGTGTCTGACATGCGATAGCGGATCAGTGGCAGCGTGCGATTGAACAAATTGGTGATCACCGAGTGGTCTTCGTAAAACTCGAAGATGAGATCGTCATCGTACAATACGATCTGCTCACTGCCAGGCGCTGCGCCTCCCATGCCCAGATGTTCACTGCAGCCATAGCCGTTCATCACGCCGGCACCAAAGGCTTGTTGCAACACTTCCTTGTCGCCTCTGGTGGTGGCCTCGCCGGCGCAGCCGATCATTTGCGGTGAAATATGCAAGGCACCTTCACGCTGCTTTTCAGCCAGTATTTTCAGCGCGGTGGTATAACCGAACAGCATATCCGGCTGGAATTCATTGAGGCCTTCGATGACACGCGGCAACGGGCTGTTAACCTCGAACAGTTTGATGCGCACGAACAAACTTGCCAGTCCGCGTGACAGCATGCTGAACAAGGTCACGCCGGCATAATGGCCATCAGTGGCCCCGAAGTATGCCAGTCGGAAACGGCCCCGGTTCTTGCGTTTGGTAGCGGGCCGCTGCCGCTGGTTTCGCCGCCCCATGCCAAGGCCGCGCACCATATCCTCCGGGGCATAGACAAAATAGCCGACTTCACCTGAGGAACCCGAGGTGTGAATTACGGTATAGCGATCAAGATAAAGTTCGGTGGGGTCTTTCGAGCGGGTGAGGAAATCGGCGATGGCGGCCTTGGTGACGCGTGGATCAGTGGAAATCGCATCGAAGTTTGCCATCAGCAGCGACTTGGTGAGCACCGGAAATTGTTCAGGCAGAGCGGTGACCGGATCAATGCCGCGCTCCCTGATGATGTTGCGGTAATAAGGTGAATGCAGGTTGACGTGGGCCACCAGCTCCCGGAATTTGGCGAGCCGTACCGCCTCGAATTCCGTGCGGGCAAGTGTGGCGTTATGTCGCAGTTCCCGCGCTTTGGCGAGGCGGAGTCGCAGCAGCTTGAACAAGCATTACCCCTGATTCTTGTTATTGTGGAACGGGATAATCTAGCACTTGCCATCATTGGAGAAAACCGGCAAAGACCCCCAACGCCGGTCATTTCAGCAACAACAATTCCGCCGGGGCTGTTAGTATCCGGAAAATTCATCAAGGTCGGCAAAAGTGAACTGGAAGAAGTGTTTCACAATTGATTCCATCCATTGGTGGGTGTTGATGCTGTTTGGCATCAGCCTGGTCGCCACCGATCAATGGTTCAGCATTCTGGAGGATGAGGCCACCATTCTGGACCTGGCGAGCTCGCCCGCGAGTGACACGCTGCACCTGTTCTGGTCCGGAGTGGGCCAGCATGAACATCCCCCTCTGTCGGATCTCCTGCTGCATTACTGGTTGCCGCTGGGCAATAGTTACGCATGGTCCTTCCGCTTGTTTTCGATCTGCTTCTATCTCGCCGGCATTGCCCTGTTGCGGTTGTGTGCGCGGAGACTGGGTGGAAAATCAGCCGCCATTGCCCTGGTTTTGATCACCGTGCTGTGGCCGTTCGGGTTCCATTTCGGAAGACTGGTTGGCTGGTATGGACCCTGTTTTTTTCTCGTGTGCGCCCTCACACTGGCTTACCTGCGCTTTCTCGATTCGCCAGCAGTTCCGAACAGCATGTTGCTGTTCACTGCCGCGCTTGCACTGGTCTACACCAACTACTTTGGCTGGGCCGTGCTGGGATGTTTGCTGATCGACAGTTTTGTGCGGCACTACCGCCGGCAACCTGTGAATTTCCGCACCCTCCTTGTGATTGGAGCAGGTCTTGTCCTGGCCTATACACCCTTGTGGACAGTATTCATCAATGAAATCCGCAATGGTGTCTCGCCCTCTTCATTGGTTCAAAACATCCTCTATGGCGGCTTCAATTTCTATTCCCTGTTTGTCAGTGAGTCGGTGGCTCCCTGGTTCTGGGCGCTGAGTATTCCGGCAGGAATCGCCATCCTGGCTCTCCTCGTACTCAGCCTCCGCTATGGCCCTCCAGTGGCGCGAGTTTTCCTGCTGTACTTCCTGGCTCTCTTCGCTGCCATGATGCTCGCCGGGATCAGCGGGACCAAGCGAATGCTGATGATTTCTCCGTGGCTGTTGCTGGCAGTCAGCGTGGCAGTTGCCCAGGCAGGTCAGCGTTATGTACGGGTCGCCATGGCGGGTTTGCTGGTTCTGCTTGGCTCGCTCGGATGGTTCGGAATTATTGCCAGATCGCATTACTCTGCTCCCCATTTTATCGAGCCTTGGGCAAAAATGGCCAAGGACGCAAAAACCGCTCTTGATGCGGGCGCCAGGATAGTGAGCAATAGTCCGTCGTTTTTCTTCTATCTCACCCAACTGCAGCGGTGTGCTGATTCGGGTACCTGCCCGCCATTCCAGGGAGTATTGCCGGCCACGATTACCCATCCGCAAATATTCAGTGTAGAGCAGTGGCAACCAGAAGATTTCACGGGAGCCCCGGTTTTGTTCGTCGAAGGAGTAAACAAGGACAGTGCAGAGCAGACAGCCATGCTGCTGCAATGGCTGCAAGGCCAGTGTCACCTGGATCAGCATGAGGCGATGCTTGCTGACACCGGATATGCGTGGAAGCTTCGTTTGTTCCCCGACAGCGGACAGATCCCTTTCCGGATCCAGACCTATCGTTTCTCCTGCTGAGGTTGACAGTGTATTTTTTGATTTGGGAAACAATGACAGACTCGACCGCCTGACCTGTTGTACATTTTGCTGATTCAAAATTCGCCGGAGCATTCATGCAACGAAGAAAACTGTTACAGCTGCTGGCAGTCACTGCCGCCGCACCCTGGGTGCGTGCTGCCAATGCCGAACTCGTGGTGGCCGTCAACCAGACCACCATCGAAAGTGCGCCTTTCTTCATCCGGAACATCCCGGGTATTCGGGTGGTACCGGTGGCGAATGGGCGTGCTGCATCGGCGCTGCTGGTGAGCGGCATGGCAGATGCAGCCACTGGTTCCGAAACCCAGGCCTTGCTGAATTCCGTGGCACAACCCGATCTGCGAATCGTGCTGACTCTCGCCGAATGCCATTATCGCATGGTGGCGCGCCGCAGCGCCGGCATCCATGGCATCATCGATCTGCGTGGCAAACGCGTGGCGCAAACACCGGGCACATCGTCCATTTATTTTCTGGTAGACATGTTGCGTCTGGTGGGGCTCAGCATCGACGACATTACACTGGTGACGATGGAAGGCCCTGACATGCCGGCGGCACTCGCCAACAAACAGATCGATGCGATGGCGATGTGGGAACCCCACGCCCAGAATGCCATTGATCTGCTCGGCGCAGATTACATGATACTGATGCACCCAAGTGCGTATTTCGAACGTTTCAACCTCAACACCACTACCGGGGTTCTGAACAATCCTGAACGACGTGCAGTGCTGGTATCTGCAGTAAAAGCCATCAGGGAGGTTTCGCACCAACTGGAACTGGCGCCGGCACCGTTCCTGCCCGTGCTGTCGCAAGCCATCAATACTCCGGTGAAAACCATTGAAAGTGTCTGGTCACAGTTCACGTTTCCTGCCCGACTCAACCAAACCGCGCTGCAGGAGATTCTCGTCAAAATGGAGCCCTGGGCTGCAGAAGTGGCGAAGCGCAACATACGCACACCGGATGTGCTGGCCAGGATGATAGACGCCAGCATCGCAAAAGAAGCTGGACTCTAGTTGTTCAAACGCTCTGCCAGCGCCAGATAGCGTTCAATATGGCCTTCCGGTGGCCGCACCGCCGCTGCCACCGCTCCCAGCCCGAATGAATTGGTCGGCCAGCCAATGGCGCCGCCATGATCAACCGGCCATTCCGCTATTGGCGCCCGCGGCGGACGACAGGCCGAACTGCGGGACACCACACCATCATTTTCACCTGACAAATTGCCGATCGCGCGTGACAACGCAAAAAATGGCGAGGAATTCCAGACCAGACTGCCAGGGTTGCAGACTACTTCCATGTAGTGCACGCCTGCGCAGTCCGGATCCTGCAGCACCGTGCGGGTTGCCAAATCAGGAATGGCACCGGTGTTTTCACCGAGAGCATCTATCCACCAGAATGGAATAGCTGCGCGCAGCGAGTGGGTTTTGTCCAGCACAGCATCAGCTACCGGCGAGCCAAGATGCGGAGTGGCAATGGTGATGAGCTGTTTGATGCGGCTGCCGATGAAACGGTGTTTGTTGATGACGCGGCGTGCATCCAGCCCGCCCATGCTGTGGGCTATCACTGCCATTTCAAATTCACCGGGCCACTGCGCAGCAAGAGCATTGGCCAGCTGCTCGCTGCGGCGTTCCAGTGAACCCAGCGGATCAACACTGGGTGCAAAAACACTATGCCCACGCTCCGACAATGCCTTGGCCACGCCATTGAAATAATTGATACCAATGGCAAACGGGGTTTCTCCAAACCCCAGGATTCCGTGGGCCAATACAATGTGTGCCATGTTTGCGCTAATCCTGAATCACAACCTGTGCGGCGAAAATTTGGCTGGAGTGCATCAACGCACACCTGAAACCGGCACTGATACACCTGATCCTGCTGTCAATTGCCGCAGCTGAAACTCGCCGCCTGATTGATATCCCCCTTGCCGTCGTAATGCGGCCAGGCCGGATACTGGCACACGGGTCGTGTGCGACCTGCTGTGTCCTTGCTGGCATCTGTCGCCAGCAAGTCACCGGGCGCCACGCCTTTTTCCACCCAGTTTTCCAGCGCTTCCAGCGATGAAACCCGTGCGTTGAACACACCGGTAACATGGCCCATGCCGGGAATGGTGTAGAACTTCAGGAATGAACCAAGCGCTGCATCGTCGTAACGCGTCTTCAGCCGGTTGTAATACTGGACGGAGCTGTAGGGTGAAATGAAATCATCGACCAGGCCGTGGAACCAGATCAGCTTGCCGCCGCGTTTCTGGTATGCATCAAGATCAATACTGTTGGCGCTGATGCGCGAC
Organism: uncultured Gammaproteobacteria bacterium; assembly: GCA_903837345.1. GTDB lineage: Bacteria > Pseudomonadota > Gammaproteobacteria > Pseudomonadales > Pseudohongiellaceae > CAILUG01. The sequence continues at coordinate 40,075 of CAILUG010000008.1, forward strand.
ACCACATCCTTGATGCGATCCTGGAACGCTTTGGGATCGAATTTTTCATACACATTCAAATCCGGATCCTGCGCAATCGCCAGTCCGAGCGTGGCTGCACCTGGCGCATATTGCAATGCTTTCAGCGGACTGTCGGCACCCAGAATATCGAGACCACCATCGCGAAAAGTGGAGCCGGCGAACGGTGTCCACTTCGGAAATGCAGCAGAGCCTTTGTCGTCGGGAAAAATCGGGAAGCCGACTTCGTAGGGCTTGTCGATTTCATTGAGCGCCTTGATCTGCGCATCCGACAAACAGTCATCGCCGGTATCAGCACCTTTGGCACAGCGGACCGGATTGGCATTGGTCAATAATCTGAGCGGGGCATTTTCGGTTTCGCAGGCGGCCAGATTGCTGATGATGCCGTCATTGGCTCCATCCAGTTTGTCGCACCGCTCATAGACTTTTGCCACCAGCGCCCTGGCCTTGGCCGGATTGATCCAGCTCTTGCCGCCGTTACCCTGCAGGGCCTTGGCGTAATTCCACGCCGACAAATGCAGCATCACCACATTGTGGGCGGGATAGCCTGCCACTACACCATCGTAATCATCCGGATAGCGCTGCATGGCATCGAAGCCTTCATGCCCGCCCTGGGAGCCGCCGATGAAATAGCTGTGCTCCGGCTTGCTGCCGTAACGGGCCTGCACCAGTTGCAGTGCTACGTCGCGGGTTTTCTTGATCTGCATATGGCCGTAATTTTCCAGCGCTTCTGCGTTCAGGTAAAACTTGCCGTCAAAGCCGCCGGAACTCTGGTGGCCGGAATCACTACCGAGGGTTACATAGCCGCGTTTGAGAGGAGTGGTTTCGGCATCGGGTTGTTTGGCGTAGTGACCAAGGCCGTTAACCAGGGTGCCATTAAGCCCGCCACCACCGAATTGCAGGGTTTTATGGTTCCATTCGCTGGGCAGATTCACTTCAAAGTTGATATCAGGAGCTGAACTGTCGACCGGATGGATGGCTCCCAACACCTTGCAGAATTCACCATTGAGGTTTTTGGGTGCGTCATTCGCAACAAGTTCAGCCGAAGTAATGGTGGCACCGGTAGTAGGTTCGCCGATAACCGTGGCAGCTATGCTCATCCCTGTGAGCTTCTGGCACAAATCTGCGGGTGTCACCAGAGCAGCAGGTGCCGCTGCCTGCTTGTCCGGTTGTTGACTACAGCCGGCCAGCAGCAGCACCAGACCGGCAGACAACCAGCCCATGTTGCGATTGATTATGGAACAGCTGAACAAGCTCTTGTTGTTATGCATATGGCCCCCTCTGCGAATGTTGTCGGCCGAGGTTACCGCATCCCCCATATCCAACACTAGCGGCACCCTGAATGAGAAAAAACCATGAACTTGGGCCTTTGCAGCAGCAGGCTGGCTGCCATATTGCGGTGGGCTCTTTATACTGCGGAGGTTACAGCATATTTCCAAGGGGAACCCGAATGCACATGTCTCACACTTTGAAATTGTCGGCACTTGCCGGTGCACTGGCACTGGGCTGCGCCATGCCTGCACAGGCCCATCACGGTTTCGGCCTGTTTCAGCTGGATATCAACAAGGAATGGTCGGGCACCCTCACCCAGATGGAACTGGTGAATCCGCATTCCTACATGAGTTTCGAAGTGAAAGGCCCCGACGGCAAGCCTTTCGCAATGCGCTGCGAAATGCGCGCTGCCACCCTTATCAAGCGCTCGGGCTGGTCCACAGACCAATTCAAACCCGGCGCCCATGTGGAAATCAAAGGCCACCCGCACCGCGATGATCCGCATGCCTGTTACCTGGAAAGCTTCACACTCAATGGCTCTACCGAAGTGAACCGCAATGACCAGTTCACTACCAAGACCCCGGTCGATACCTCCAAGCGTCCGCTGCATCTGGCAGATGGCCAGCTCAATATCAGCGGGGACTGGGCCGTGGAACAGCTGGTACTGACAGTACCCCCCAGCGGTGGCAACGGTTCCATGATACCCAAAAGCATGCGGGAAGATTTTGCCAGTGGAAAACTTACCATGGCACAAATCCAGGCCACACAGCCGCCAAGACCCAAAGTCGTTTATACGGAAAAGGGTCAGGAAGCCGCCAAGGCCTTCAATAACCGCTCACCGGAAGACAACCCATGGTTTGCCTGCAAACCAACCAGCCTGATCCGCGACTGGACCTCTGACTGGCCGATCAACCAGTTCAAGCAGAGCACCACTGCCCAGGGCGAGAAAGTCATCGATATCACCTATGGCCTGTATAACTTCAAACGCCAGATCCATATAAACGGCACCCATCCAGCCAAGCTGACACCAAGCTACGCCGGCCACTCCATCGGCAAATGGGAAGGCGATACGCTGGTGGTGGATACCATCGGGTTTGCCGCAGGCGTGCTGTCGCCACCAACCCGTAACAGTGACCAGTTGCACATGGTGGAACGTTTCTCTCTCGATACCAGCAAGATGGCGCTGAAACGTGAATATTCGGCGACCGACCCGGTATATCTGGCAGAACCTTATGCCAGCTACGATGTCATGTATCTTTCGGACGTGCCGTTTGAAGCACAGACCTGCAAGGAAATGACGCCGGAATTCATGCAAAAGAAACCCTGAGTTTCCGTCTCCACCCCTTAAGCTGACCCAGGACCATCCTGCCACTACGTGGCGGGACGGCCTTGGGGTAGTATTGCGCGCCACAACCATAAGAACAGGGGGATTCCATCCATGACAACAGCAACAAAAAAATCAGTGCTGCTGCTCGCAGTAATCAGCGGCCTGCTACAACTCGGCGCCTGCTCGCAAGACAAGCCCGCCGCACCTGCTGCCAGCACGACTGCAGCAACCCAACCCGCCACCGCCATGCCTGATGATGCCGCTCTCAAGGGGGCAAGCAGCAATGATGGCAAGGAATGGCTGAGCTATGGCCGAGACTATGCGGAAACCCGTTTCAGTCCGCTCAAGCAGATCACTGCCGACAACGTCAAAGACCTGGGCCTGGCCTGGTCATTTGATACCGATTCTTTCCGTGGTCTTGAAGGCACGCCTCTGGTGAGCAACGGCATCATCTACGCGTCCCGGCCCTGGAGCAGCGTGTTTGCACTTGATGCCCGCACCGGCAAGAAACTGTGGGACTACGATCCGCAAGTGGACAAAAGCATGGGCTGGAAGGCCTGTTGCGACGTAGTCAACCGCGGCGTGGCCCTGTATGAAGGCAAAGTTTATGTGGGCGCCCTCGATGGTCGCCTGATTGCACTCGATGCGCTTACCGGCGCGCAGCTGTGGCAAGTACAGACCACTGACCCTAAAGAGTCCTACACCATTACCGGCGCACCGCGAGTGGTGGATGGCATGGTACTGATCGGTCAAGGTGGTGCTGAAATGGCCACACGTGGCTACCTTACTGCCTACGATGCCAACACCGGCGAACAGAAATGGCGGTTCTGGGTAGTACCCGGCAACCCCGCCAATGGTTTTGAAAATCCGGACATGGAAAAAGCGGCCACCACCTGGAGCGGAAAGTGGTGGGAACTGGGTGGAGGTGGCAATCCGTGGGATACCATCGTTTACGATCCCGAAGCCCGCCTGCTGTATGTCGGCACCGGCAACGGCTCACCCTGGAGTCATCAGATACGCAGCGAAGGCAAAGGTGACAACCTGTATCTCTCGTCCATCGTGGCACTCAATATCGATGACGGTCGCGTCAAATGGTATTACCAACCCACCCCGGCCGAAAACTGGGATTACGACGCCACCCAACCCTTGATGCTGAATGAGTTCACCATCAATGGCCTGCCGCACAAAGTCATCATGCAGGCGTCGAAGAACGGCTTCTTTTACGTGCTTGATCGCCTGACTGGAAAATTGCTGACGGCGGATCCTTTTGCCGAAATCACCTGGTCTTCCGGTATCGATCTGGAAACAGGCCGACCGAAGGAGACACCTGAAGGCCGCTATACCAACGCCGTCTCGATGGTAATGCCAGGGCCGACTGGCGCCCACAACTGGCATCCCATGTCCTTCAACCCCGCCACTGGTCTGGTCTATCTGCCGACCATACAAGGCTCCAGTTTTCCTTACTCGCAGGAAAAGGGCTTTGTCCACAAACCCGGCACCTGGAACCTCGGCATCAATACCGGCACCATGGCAGATATCCCGATGCGGCCCAAAAGTGATTACACCCCTGGCACGGGGCCGAAAACCCGTACACCCGGCGCCCTGCTGGCATGGGACCCAATCAAACGCGAACCGCGCTGGGTGGTGGATTATCCATTCGCGATTGATGGCGGCACACTGACCACTGCCGGCAACCTGGTATTCCAGGGCGGCGCCGACGGCAAGCTGCGCAGCTTCACCGCCGACAAAGGCGAGCTGGTATGGGAAGTGGATCTGGGCGTTGGCATCATGGCGCCGCCGATCACTTTCGAACTGGATGGCAAACAGTATTTGTCGGTGCTGGTCGGCTGGGGTGGCTCGTCCGGACTGATAGGCCCGAGCAATACCGGCCAATACAAACCGGTGGGCCGTCTGTGGACCTTTGTGCTGGGTGGCGACAAGAACATCGTGCCTGTCAAAGGTCAGCCTCTGCCTGAACTCACCGCCATTGCTTTCGACAACAACAAGAAAGTGCTGGCACAAGGCGAAAATGTCTACAGCAAACATTGCATGTTGTGTCATGGCGCCGGCGCCGTTTCCGGCGGTACGCTGGCGGATCTGCGTTACGCGGCTCCGGCTACCTACGACAACATTCTCAACATTGTGCGGCATGGTGCCTATGCCAGCAGTATGGGCATGCCCAACCTTGGCGAGTGGGTGACTGACGACGAAGTGAATGCCACCAAAAACTGGCTGCTGTCGCTCAGGGCAGACTTGATGAAGCCCGGGAAAAAATAATGTCAGCATGGCAGTAATACGCAAACCCCGGCTTCATGCCGGGGTTTGTATTTTGGGGCCAGGATTTATCGCCATATTCGGCAAAGGCTTGCATGCAGAAAACGGCAGGTGTAGCTTCGTGACTAATAATTAACGGACTAATTAATTATGGCAATCAGCAAAAAACCTGGCAAATCCAGGCCCCGCCCCGGGCGCCCGACCCTGCTGCAAGGGATCGACGCCAGAGCTGCCATCATTGAAGCTGCCTGCCTGCTGTTTGCCCGGCATGGCATCAAGGGCAGCAGCAACAAGCTGATTGCCGCCAATGCCGGCGTAACGGCAGCCATGATTCCCTATTATTTCAGCAACCGCGCTGCACTCTACACCGCGGTGCTGGAAGCCTGTTTCACTCCCCTCTGCGCAGGTCTGCCGGAAATAAAGTCACTGCCGCAGCTGGTGCATTATTTTCACCAGCACCTGAGCTCACGGCCGTGGCTGCCCCTGCTGATGATTCGTGAAGTGCTCACACCGGGCGGGCTGTTGCTGCCACTGTTCCTGAAGAAATTTGCTCCGCAGGTTTTCGGCTGTTTCAGGCAAGTGCTGACCCGACAAGTACAGCCGCTCAAGCTGCGCAAAAATTTTGACATCGACCGTCATGTGGTTTTGCTGATGGGCATGATGGTGTACCCGTTCATGTCGATGGGCGTGGCGCAGAACCTGACTGGTCGCAAGTTCGACAACAACATGCTGGCAGGCTTCCGCGATGACGCCCTCAAACTGTTCCTGAAGGGCATCACTGCGGGTTAACACGAGGTTTACATGGGCAAATTGAAAATATTGCTGCCGTTGCTGGTGCTGGGACTGCTTGCATACGGCGGCTTTCGCGCATTTGAAAACAAATCCGCCAACGATGTGCGCGTGGCGCTGGGCACCCTGGAACGCGACCGCGTGACATTGTCTGCCACCTCACCCGAGATCATCACCAGTCAACCGGTGGCCCAGGGCACCCATGTGGAAGCAGGCACCTTGCTGGTCCAGCTGGACACCACCCTGCAGCAAGCCACCATCCGCAAGCTTGAAGCCGATATTGCCCAGCAGGAAGCCAATCTTGCCAAACTGCATCATGGCGCCCGCAATGAAGAAATCCGTTCGGCTGTTGCAAGAGCCGATACGGCACGTATCACACTCGCCGAGAGCCAGCGCAATTATGATCGCATCGACGCCGTTGCCAAACAGCAATTGGCTTCGCGCGCTGACATGGAAACTGCCGCCAGCCGCCGCGATGGCGACCAATCAAGATTACAGGATGCCGATGCACAGCTGGCGCTGCTGAAGGCCGGCACCCGCAGCGAAGACATTATGCAGGCTGAAGCACAACTGGCTTCCACACGTGCGCTGCTTGCAACCGAGCAACAGAAGCTGGCCAATCTGTCTGTCACCGCCACGGTGTCCGGAATACTCGACACCTTGTCCTGGAAAACCGGGGAGCGTGTGAGTGCGGGAGCGCAAGTTGCGGTGTTGCTGGTCGATAACGCACTTTATGCCCGCGTCTATATTCCCGAACCCAGCCGCGCTGCCATCAATCCCGGCACCAAACTGCCTGTGCACGTTGATGGCGCCAGTGCTGTGTATCAAGGCACTGTGCGCTGGATTTCACGCGAGCCTGCCTTTACGCCCTATTACGCGCTCAATGGATCAGAGCGCAGCCGTCTGGTCTATCTGGCCGAAGTAACCATGCCCGCCGAAGCCGGCAATCTCCCTGCCGGTCTGCCGGCCCAGGTGGAGCTGCCCTGATGCAGTTTGCCATTGAAGCCCATGGATTGACGCGCCGTTTTGGCACTTATACCGCCGTCGACAAACTGGACCTGTGCATTCCCAGGGGATCCATCTATGGCTTTCTCGGGCCCAATGGTTCAGGCAAATCCACTTCCATCAGACTGCTGACCGGCTTGCTGACGCCGGATGCCGGCACCATCAATATTCTCGGACTGGATCTGCCGAGACAGACTGAATTGCTGCGCACCCGCATCGGTTACATGACGCAGCGCTTCTCGTTGTTCAGCGATCTGACCTTGATCGAGAATCTGCAGTTCATTGCCCGCATCTACAGTCTCAATCGCAAGCTTATCAAATCGCGCATCGCAGAACTGCTTGAACGCTATGACCTGGCTGACCGTGGCCATCTGCTGGCTGACTCACTCAGCGGCGGGCAGAAGCAGCGGCTGGCACTGGCAGCTGCCACCATACATCAACCTGAGCTGCTGTTTCTGGACGAGCCCACCTCTGCTGTCGATCCGGAAAACCGCCGCGACTTCTGGGAAAAGCTGTTTGATCTCTCCGATGCCGGCACCACCATCCTGGTTTCCACCCATTACATGGATGAAGCCGAGCGTTGTCACTATCTTGCGATCATGTATGCAGGAGTGAAACGTGCAGACGATACGCCGCAAAACCTGATGAACAACATGGGCGCCAACGTGGTGGAAATCAGCGGGCCCGGCCTTCGCCAACTCAAGCAGCTGCTGCTGTCGGTTCCTCATGTCATGTCGGTGGCCCAGCAAGGCGTGCAATTGCGGGTGCTGATGGACAAAGCGATGGCCGAACCAGTCGCCTACATCCGCTCTGCAACACCAGGACTGCAACCCCAGCATCAATTGGCAGTAGTTCGCCCTTCGCTGGAAGATGTGTTTGTCACTTCAACCGGAGGCGGACACTGAATGAAATTTCTGGGACGCATTGCCGCCATCACTCTCAAGGAATTCCGCCAGCTAAGCCGTGATCGCCTGACTTTCGGCATGGTGGTGATGATTCCGCTGATCCAGTTGCTGCTGTTTGGCTACGCCATCAACAACAACATCCGCAATATCAACGTAGGCCTGGTTGACCAGGCACAATCGTTTGCTTCCCGCAGCATCATTGATGCGGTCAAAGCCACGCAGGTAGTGCAAGTGGTCGCCAGTTACAATTCCATCCAGGACGCAGAAGCCGCCATCACTGCCGGGCAGGTGCGTGCAGTGCTGGTATTGCCGCACGACCTGGAGCAGCGCGCCGCCAACAAAGCCAGCCAGCAACCCCTGGGTCAGTGGCTGATCGATGGTTCCGACAACATTGTTTCGTCGGCGCTATTGGGTTTGCGCAACATGCCGTTGCAGGAATTGCAGCGCAATTATTCCCAGCAAAACACTCCTTCTTTCGAAGCTGTGCTGTATTTCAATCCGGAGCGCCGTACCCCCGTCAACATCGTGCCTGGCTTGCTGGCAGTGATATTGACGATGACCATGATCCTGTTTACCGCCACTGCCATCGTGCGCGAAAAGGAGCGTGGCAACATCGAATTGCTGATCACCACACCGCTGCGCTCACTGGAGCTGATGCTGGGCAAGATCATTCCTTTCATCCTGATTGGCCTCACCCAGATGACCATCATTCTGTCACTTGGTCATTTCGTGTTTGATGTGCCTATCAATGGACAGCCCGTGCAGATAGTTGGCGCCACCTTGCTGTTTATTTCTGCCAGCCTGACCCTGGGCCTCATCATTTCAACCATTGCCAAAACCCAGCTGCAAGCCATGCAGATGACAGTGTTCATCTTGCTGCCTTCCATCCTGTTGTCCGGCTTCCTGTTCCCATATGAAGGCATGCCGGCACCGGCTCGCTACATTGCAGAAGCACTGCCAGCTACACATTTTGTCCGCATGATCAGAGGGGTGGTATTGCGGGATGCCAGCTTGCTGAATATGCAGGCCGATACTGCATTTCTGGCGGGTTTCACCGTGATTGGCCTGCTGATCGCCACCCTGAAATTCAAGAAATCGCTGGATTAACACAGCGCCTGGCCCATACATAAAGAAACCCGGCGATGCTTGGCAAGGCCGGGTTTTTTATGAACATCTGGTTTATTGCTGCAGCTTTTTGGCCAGCAGACCTGAACTCTCTTCTTCCAGGACATGCACAACTGTCTTGGACAAGGCCACCAGACCGGCATTGATGAACAACAGCGGTATCGCCACGCCCAGACCCATAACAGTTGCAATCATCGCCTGGCCAATACCTTCTGCCATAAGCTTGGGGTCGCTGGTGCCTGAAGCAGTAATACTCTGGAAGGTAAGGATCATGCCGATAACAGTACCGATCAATCCCAGCAAAGGACCAGCGGCCACAGCCAAACGCAGGAACGACTGGAAGCGCTCCAGTTTCGGAATTTCCTTCAAGACGGCTTCCGAAATGCGCAGCTCGACAACTTCCGGCAAACTGTTGTCGGAAGCATGACCATCCTTGCCATTGACCGCCAGCAACATGCGGCCCAAGGCATTGTTGCCCATTGGACTGGTTTTGCGTTTGAGCTGGGCAGTTACTGCCATTTTGGCAAGAACCAGATAGAAGTACTGGAAGATCGAAACAAGTACACCAATGATGCCCACTCCAAGAATCACATAAACAACCACCTGGCCATTCTTGATTCGTTCCCACATGCCGGGGCGTTCGACATACTGGGACAACAATGCGCCACGGGCCGGGTCAACATAGGAAGCAACATAGCCGGTTTCTGAAGTACTTTTCAGGATTTCCGCTGCTGCCCTCATGTGCTCGCCGTCAAGCTGCCGTGACAATACCGACAATTTTTCCTTGGATGGCAGATAAACCAGGTATTTGTTGTCGCCAAAGGCCATGAAACGACCAACACGCACAACTTCGGTATCAACCGCAGCACCACCATCGGCAGGAATCACCTGGGCCGTATAGCGGGTCACTTCTCCACCAGCTTTCATCTCACCCAGCAGTTCGAGCCAGATTCTTTCCAGGTCGCTGATGTTGGGAAGTTTGGCAGCGCCAGCCATGTGGCGCAGGAACTCAACCCTGCCTTCCTGTCCCGGTTTTGCAGTCACCTGGGAGTTGTACAAGGACGCGCTCAAATCACTTAATGCATCACCTGCAACCTGACGGGTTACACCGAACAATTCACCCAGGTTGCCCTGGTTGACCTTCAGCAAATCATTCAGTTCTTTTATTTTCTTTTCATTTTCGGCGTAGGAAGCGTCCAGTCTGTGAGTGCGCGCCTCGGCAGCGCTCTTGTCAGCCTGCACCTTGGAGTTCAATTTGCGGATATCTTCCATTTCATTGCGGAAACGGGTTTCACGATCACGGGCGATCTGCTGCTCGGCCGTGCGTTCCGCACGGATTTTCGCCATCAAATCATCTGCGGTCTGCGCATTGGCAGTGGTTACGCCAAAGATGCAGACCAATGCGGCTGCAAGGACGCGTTTGGATGTTATTAATTGCAACATTCTATGGTTTTCCGATTCGGGAATTGATCAGCGGATCTTGCTGTTGATCAGCTGGATGTAACTTTTTGCATTCTTGCCGTTAGGTGTATTGGCCGGGATTTTTTCCAGCACTGCTTTTGCCTCGGTATATTTTTTCTGGCTGAACAGGGCAATACCCAAATAATACTGCGTAAAAGGAACATCACGCACACCACCTTTTTCCAGTGCCTTTTGCAGCGCAGCTGCTGCAGGCTCCCACTGGGAAAGCTGGACATTCATCTCGCCTATATTGAAATAGTCGACACCGCTTTCGGACAACTTTGCAGAATTCTCAAGTGCACCAATGGCTTTTTTGAACTCGCGCGCATTGCGATAGAAATCACTAAGCTTTTTCCATGCCTTCTGATCGGTGGGGATTTTCTTGTCCTCCATGGCTTTTTGCATGAAGGTCGCCGCACTGTAGGGCATCTCCTGGGCTGCCATCAGGTCAGCCAGACGCTGCAATTCGTTGGCTTCAGTGAGCAAGCCGGCATGATAGGCCAACTGCTGTATCACCAACGCATTCTTGTTGTCGTCCAGGTTGGTATAGATGCCTGACAGCTGGGTCCAGTAGATCTTTTTGGCAGGGAAGCTGTTGACCAGGCGCTCCATGATCGGCAGTGCATCCTTGTAACGTTCCTTGTTCAGCAGCAGGGAGGCATTCAAACTCAACCACTCTTCGCGTGGCTTGTCAGACGATTCCACTGCTTTGCGGGAGTTAGGCAGCGCAGCGTCAAAATTTTCCATGTAGTTGTAACAAATGGCCAGCAGGTAATAAACGCTGCCATTGGGATTCTTGGCGGTTTTAAGCCAGTCTTCAATTGCGGCAGCACCTTCTTTCCATTTTTCCTGTTGTACCCATAGCTGGGCCAGCTGATAACGGTCGTTGGAAATTTCCACGTCATTCAAGCCGCCTGAAGCTATTGCTGCCTCCATATGTTTGCGGGCACTGTCATATTTCTCTTCCTGGTAATCCAGGGTGAAAAATATCGTTTCGGCACGGCCTTTTTCATAGGGGCTCAATTTGTCCATCTTCAATTCAGCAAGCGCTGTCCTGGCTTGGGCATTCTGGTTCTTGGTGATGAAGTCATAAGCCGCAGTAAGGATTTTGGCGGTCTGGGCGCCTACCTCGTTGGCAGGCTGTTCCGAATCCTTTTTCTTCGCTCTGGTGGTGCCCGCGCCTTGGGCCAGCGCATCCTGTGAAGTCAGCAATACAGTCAGAGACAGTATCAGCGCACCTTGCAACAATGATTTGATATTCATGGTCATCACTCAATTATCAAGCTGGAATCGCAACATGGTTTGGATACCTTTGCGAGAAACAGGCTGGCCATCTTCAACCTTGGGATTGTAACGCCAGCGAACAATGGCCTTGAGTGCCGCTTCTTCAAACAAGCCTTTCGGCATCGCATCCACCACAATCGCATCCGTAACACTGCCGGTTTCGGTGATGGTGAACTGCACGGTTACCCAACCTTCCACACCACGGCTGAGCGCACGGGCCGGGTATTCAGGATTGATACGCACCAACGGCACCACGTCGCGGTCATTGCCACCACTCAGCTTGAGGCCTTGCAAAGCCCCTTTCGTATCAATTTTTGGCGCCAGCGAAATGGAAATCTTGCCGACATCACCTGATGACGACGAGATGCTCGGAATTTCCGGAGTGGGCGGCGGCGGCTCCCGCTCTACTTTTTGTTCACGGCGCGTGGCAGTTTCCGTGTCGCGCTTCATGCGGGTAAATTCAATGCGGGTTGCCTGACGCACTTCAACATTGAAAGTGACGGTGGTCAGCTTGTAGAGAACATAGAACATGCTGCCGTTAAGCAGCAAACCGAAAATAACAGCAAGCGGAAAACGCAAACCTGTCATGACTAACCTCCTGAAGGATTCGCTGCAATTGACACCTGCTTGATACCACCGGCCCGCACTTCGTCCATTACACGAGCCAGAATTTCGGCTTTGGACGCCTGGTCGGCGAGGATTACTGCGGTATCTTCAGGCCTTTCAACATGCAGTTTTTCGATTTGTGTCCGCACATCGCGGATATCAACCGGTTTGCGTTCCATCCAGATTTCGCCGTTCTCGCGTATCGCAATCATGATGTTGCCGCTTTCACGGTGTTCCGCAGTAGTGGCATTGGGTTTGATGACAGTAGTACCTGCTTCCTTGACGAAGGAGGTTGTGATGATGAAAAAGATGAGCAGGTTGAGTACGAAGTCGAGCATCGGCGCCAGGTCGATGCCGTGATCTTCACTTTCGTGCTCACTGAATTGTTTGGATTTCATTTCCCCTCCATACCACCATGTCAATCACTGGGCGGGATGTATTTGCCTGTAATAAATTTTTTGCAGATCGCCCAGGTTAATTGGACGTGCTGAAAGTTATGTTATAGATACCTCCCAGGCGAACCTGGTCTACAACGCTCATGATTACGCCGGTCTGCGCCTTTTTGTCTGCAATGACGAGAACGCCGATATCCGACTTCAGCGCTTTTTCCCGCTCTACGTTGGCACGCACTGCCCGCACATCGACCAGACGGTTGTTGAAAAAGACTTCACTGGTTTCCAATACCTGCAACTGAATGCTGCTGCCTTCCGAATCAGACTGGTTCATCTGGGTTGGACGGTTTACATCCAGACCCACTTCCTTGACGAAAATCGCAGTGATGATGAAGAAAATCAGCAGGTTCAGTACGAAATCCAGCATCGGTGCCAGATCTATACCATGGGATGATTCATGCACTTCTGAACTGTGTCGTCGCATTCTCATAATCAGAAACTCAATTTGTCGGACAACAGTTCTGTTTCACGACGGGCACGGGTACGGAAGTAATGAACCGGGTAAAGCCCGGAAATACTTACCGCCAAACCGGTCATCGTACAGACCATCGCATGGGATACCCCACTGGCCATCGTGCGGGCATCCGCAGAACCACGCAGGGTCATCGAATCGAATACTTCCAGCATCCCGCTGACCGTACCCACCAGGCCCAACAATGGTGACAACGGCACCAATACCTGCATCATCGGGAAGCTGCTGGTCATCGCAGCATTGGCTTTCGAAATCAGCATCTGGCGAATCTGGCGCGCGCACCAGGAAGTATGGTCTTTTCTGGCATTCCACTGATCGGTGAGCTTTCTGTTCAACTTCGGCAATACGCTGAAAAAGAACAGGTAGCGCTCCAGAATGATTGCCCACATCAGCACGCCCGAGTAAAAGATCAGCCCAACAAAGGGGCCGCCCTGATTAATCAGGTAGCTGACGGCATGATAAAAGCCGTTGTTATCAAACATTTTTGCGCTTCTCAATGTTTTCAGCCAGCATGCCTGTGCTCTGCTCATCCAGTACTTGCACGATGGAACGTGACAAGGAATTGAGCAAGGCGCCAGCAAACAGCAATGGCACTGCCACCAACAGACCAAGCACCGTTGCAATCATGGCCTGACCGATACCGCCAGCCATAAGCTTGGGATCGCTGGAACCGGATTCGGTGATACTTTGGAAGGTCAGGATCATCCCCCACACCGTACCTACCAGACCCAACAACGGACCTGAAGCCACAGCAAGGCGCAAGAACGGCTGGAAGCGCTCGAGTTTCGGCACTTCGCGCATGACGGCCTCGGAAATCCGCAGTTCTGCCACTTCGGCATTTTCTTCAATCTTGCTGGCATCACCCTTGAAGGAAAGCAATACACGACCCAGTGCATTGTCACGCTCCGGATGTTGCAGATTGCGCATCTGGGCAGTAACACCCATGCGGGCCATGATCAGGTAGGCCAACTGGTAAAGGAAGGCGAGGATGCCCAAGGCTCCCACAGTAATGATCACGTAACCGACTTCCTGGCCTTTCTGGACACGCTCAAGCAAGGTCGGGCTTTCAACATGCATGTTCATCAACACACCACGAGTGGAGTCTGCAACTGCACTGACATAGCCGCTGGAAGCGCCCTGCAATACAGCAGGATTGATCAGATCAGTTGGCTGACGACGCAACATGGTCAAACGCGACAAGGCCGGGATATAGGCCAGGTATTTGCCGTTGGCAGAAGCTGTGAAAGGACCGATGCGTGTGATGTCGGTAGTGATTGGCGAGCCATTGGCCTCAACCACTGCACCCTTGTAAGTTACTACTTCACCATCAGCTGTCATTTCACGCTGGATTTCCAGCCACAAACGTTCGAGTTGGGCAGGTGTCAGCACCTTTTCTGCACCGGCTACTGATGCCAAAAACTTCTGGCGGTCATCGGCAAATTGTGCGGAAACCAGAGATTGTTTGACGTTGGTAGATACATCTCCCGCTATCTGGCGGGCCAAGCCGAATATTTCACTCAACCCGAGCTTTCTGGCTTTTTCCTGCAGCTCTTTATTGAGCTGGGTGATTTGCAGATCATTGTCGGAATATTTGCGGACTTTGGCATCAACCTGCTGCTGAACAGCTGCGCGGTTGGCGTTGGCCTGCTGCAAGGCACGCTGCTTGTCCGAATCGGACATCGCGTTGTATTCCTTGGAACGCTGCTGGTAAAGAGCAGCTTCTGCCGCACGGGGAGCGCGGGCCTGATTGAGTACATCACCCAATCCGGATTGCGCCTGAACACCCGCTGACAAACCTACTGAAGCCAGCAGTACCATTGCACTGCATGTATTGATCAATTGCTTGTTCATTTCGCTCAACTCCAGCTTCAATTAGCGCGTTTTGGCGCAGGAACGGGTACCTGCAGCAGATCAGGCGCACCTTCTTGACGGGCAACTGCCAAGGCTTTGCGAATGTTGTCTTTGTATTCGGGGGCTTTTACCCACTGCTTGGTCTGCGCATCCCAGTAACCGGTTTCGCTGCCATCAATTGTCTGGTACATCAGGGCAACCCTGCCGAGCCTGATGAACTGGACAGTAAGGGCATTGGCACCCTCGCCCATGGTGCCCTGATAGGCATCCAGGGATTTGCCGTAATCCAGCTCGATCTGATAAGCCTCAAGTATGCGACGGTATTTTTCGGAGATCGTCACATCGGCACGACCCATGATGTCCACCAGGGTTTGCACACGCTTGGTGCGCTCTTCCAGCAGGAAAGGCACATCGGCCTGCACGAATTGGGAAAGGGTTTTCACCATGCGATCCATCAGTGGCAATACTTCGCGGCTGGTGGTCTCGATTTCAGTCAGCTGGGTCTGGATGGAAGCTTTTTCCTTGTCCTGGGCGTTGACCTGTTGTTGCAGCTGTTCGTTGTATTTGTTGAGGGAGTCAAGTTCACCGAGGGCGTTGGCGTACTGGTTGTTCAGCTCAGCAGTCTGGTCCACCAGTTTGGTGATGGTCGTCTGTGTGGCTGCAGCTGCTGCGTTGTTTTCTGCCTGAGCCTTTACAACTGCGTCATTGACGGGCGCTTGCTGGGCCAATGCCTGTGCTGCGGGAAACAAAGCAACGAGCAGTGCTGTTTTCATCGCAGACTGAATAGTCGCTTTTGTCTGCGAGCCCAATTTGATGGTGGGTAATTTGGTGAACATTGGATTTACTGTCTCCCCCTAATTATGAAGAATTATCCGAAAAAATAGCAAAAATTTCACTTTAGCCTTCAAGGCCAGGAAATGAAGTCCGCCGCGATGGTATTATGTTCTACTACGGATGTCGACAATCGGTAAAAAATCCCGGACAGTGAATTTTTCGGCAATAAACTTCCGACGCTTTCCAACGATCTTCCCGGTAAAGAGAAGAAAAAACCACTGCGGAACCCCTACCCAAACCATCTCCCCGTAGCAGTGAGAGAACACAAGCTAAAGCAGAGTAATACCTGGTCTCCAAATATAACCTTACCTTCATTTTGCTGCCAAGCCCCATTTCATCGAAAATGAAAATAGTGTCCGTTGCAAATCACTATTGTGTCCGTGCCCGTTCAGAGAACTGCACTCCGACTTGTGCAAATAAATTTCACGCGTTCCAATTCCCCCTGAATCCGTCATCACCAGCGCAAATTGATGCATAATCGCCCACCGCAACTGCAGGCAAGCCAGTCTCACTGAATGCCGCACTTGCACAATCAAGGTGCAAGCTGCCCTTTCACACATGCCTGATACAGTCACTCGATGAAATACCGGACTTTTTTGAAACTTGCCCTGTTATTGCTGCTGGGCTTGCTGATTGTTTTTGTCCTCTTGCACAAAACCGAAATCATTGACCTGATCCAGACCAGCCTCAACAGCCTGGATCGCAATACTGCAGCAGTGGCGTACATAGGCATCTGCATAGTCACTGTCGTGGTAATGATTCCCATTTCAGTACTTATGGTATTCAGCGGAGCCTATTTCGGTTTATGGCTGGGTTTCGGGCTCAATCTGCTGGGATTCATCTGCGGTTCCACCGCAGCATTCCTGATAGCCCGCTATCTGGCCCGTGACCATATCACCCGATTTTTGCCCGTCCCGGTTTTGCGTATTGTCCACAAATTGGGGGATTCAGGCTGGAAGACAGTGGCTGTGTTGCGAGCGGTCGGCATCGTGCCGGGCGTGCTGGTCAACTATGCGCTGGCCATAACTTCCATCCCGTTGAGGACATTCGTGTGGGCCTCGCTGGTATTCACCATCCCCAACGATTTCATTCTTACTTATGCAGGAGTGGCTGGCGCCGAGTTCATCAAAAACGGAGACCTCAGCAAATTGCTGATGGCGACAACCCTGTTTGCTGCCGCCTGTGTGCTTGGCTACGTGATGCGAAAACGCTTCCTGAAACAATAAGCAGCAATCACTTCTGTTTCAGCGCATCCTTCAGCAGACTGCCAAAACTGCCTACGGCGGCGGGACCGCTCTTCTTCTCGCTTCCTGTCTGGCCCTGGCCGGAATAGCTTTTGGTTCTGGTTGCTGCATTACGCCCTGCCGACTCGCCGCTGGCAGCAGCCGGAGGCAACGCATCCTCCAGCCGCATGGTCAGCGCTATGCGCTTTCTTTTGGCATCCACTTCCAGCACTTTCACCTTCACCACATCACCGGTTTTCACTACCGAGTGCGGATCTTTTACAAAGTTGCGGGACAAAGCCGAGATATGCACCAGGCCGTCCTGATGCACACCAATATCCACAAAAGCCCCGAAATTGGTGACATTGGTGATGGTGCCTTCCAGCACCATGCCGCTTTGCAGATCCTTGATCTCCTCCACACCTTCCTTCAATGAGGCGGACTTGAACTCAGGGCGCGGATCCCTGCCCGGCTTTTCCAGTTCCTTCAGGATATCCCTGACGGTAGGCAGGCCCACTTGCTCACTGACATACCGCTCCGGCTGCAACGAACGCAAAAAAGCCGAGTCACCGATCAACTGCTGCAGGGACTTGTTGCTGTCCTTGATGATTTTTTCGACGACGCTGTATGACTCCGGATGTACCGCTGAAGCGTCCAGCGGATTGCTGCCTTTCATGATGCGGAGAAATCCGGCTGCCTGTTCAAAACATTTCGGCCCGAGTCTCGGCACATTCCTGAGCTCATCACGGCTTTTATAGGCTCCATGCTGGTTGCGGTAATTCACGATGCCGGAAGCAATCGACTGGGAAAGTCCCGACACCCTGCCCAACAAGGCGGATGAAGCCATGTTTACATCCACACCCACTGCGTTCACACAATCTTCCACCACCGCATCCAGGCTGTGCCCCAGTTTCACCTGGCTCACATCATGCTGGTACTGGCCCACACCTATCGACTTGGGGTCGATCTTCACCAGCTCCGCCAGCGGGTCCTGCAAACGGCGCGCTATCGAAATGGCGCCGCGGATCGAGACATCCAGCTCGGGGAATTCCTCACGTGCGATGTCGGAAGCCGAGTAAACCGAGGCTCCGGCTTCATTCACTACGGTTTTTTTCAGATTCAGTTCCGGGTGGCGTTTCATCAGGTCGCCAGCCAGCTTGTCGGTTTCGCGCGAAGCAGTGCCGTTGCCAATACTGATCAATTCAACTTTGTGCAATTTGCACACATGCGCGAGCAATGCGATGGATTCGTCCCACTGGTTGCGCGGCGCATGCGGATAGATGGTCAGGTTCTCCAGGTATTTGCCGGTGTTGTCTACAATCGCAACTTTCACTCCGGTACGCAAACCAGGGTCCAGGCCCAATATGGTAAGGCTGCCTGCCGGCGCTGCCAGCAGAATGGCCTTGAGATTGGCGGCAAAAACCTTGATCGCCTCTTCCTCGCTTTGCTCGCGCAACTGCCCGAGCAAATCGGTTTCCATGCGCAGCAGCACTTTCACTTTCCAGGTCCAGCGCACGACTTCCTTCAACCAGGCATCGGCAGCCCTCTTCTTGTCCTGGATGCCGAAATGGCTGGCAATGATTGCTTCACAGGGATCCGACTGGCCTTCTTCCACACCAACCACACCCAGGCTCACTTGCAGGAATCCTTCATTGCGGCCCCGGAAAACGGCCAGCGCCCTGTGTGAAGGCACTTTCTTCAGCAGTTCACTGTAGGCAAAGTAATCGCGGAATTTCTCGGCAGCCTCGGCTTTGCCCTCAACCACCTTGCTGCGCAATTCCCCCTGCTCCCACAGGAAGGTACGCAATTTGACAGCCAGCGCCGCATCATCGCCAAAGCGCTCCATAAGAATGTACTTGGCACCTTCCAGAGCCGCCTTGACATCCGGCACCGCCTTGTCGGCATCAACGAAATTTGCGGCCACCTGTTCCGGAACCAGCGTCGGGTCGGCAAACAGCTGGTCCGCCAGCGGCTCCAGCCCTGCTTCAATGGCTATCATGCCCTTGGTGCGCCGTTTCGGTTTGAACGGAAGATAGATGTCTTCCAGCTCGGTTTTGGTAGAGGCTGCCAGCAGCTGCTTTTCCAGTTCCGGCGTCAGTTTCTGCTGCTCGGCAATGCTGGAAATGATCGTGGCCCGCCTCTCTTCCATTTCACGCAGATAACGCAGCCGCACTTCCAGGTCACGCAACTGCAGATCATCAAGTCCGCCAGTGGCTTCCTTGCGGTAACGGGAGATGAATGGAACCGTGGAGCCCTCATCCAGCAAGGCGATGGCTGCTTCCACTTGCGAGGATTTAACGGAAAGTTCTTGCGCGATCTGGGTAGCGATATTCATGCGGTGTTTCTACTTCAATTTGATCCGGACAAAGCGCCCAAGGCATTCGAAGCAAACGAACCTCGACCGCGCTAATTACCAGTTGGAGAAATTATGGCAAGGACAAGGAGAGTGCGCCTGCGGCGTTCGAAGCAACTTCACAAGAACTGCGCCCATTACTAATCGAATACCACTACTCTTTCACGAAAAAGCCCGGCAAAGGCCGGGCTTTTTCGTGTCCTTCATGAACAGTTACTTGCCTGAACGCCAGCTGCCTTCAACGTACTGTGCACGTACGACTTCAGCATATGGAACCGGGCTGACGCGAGCGCGGATCTTGGTCTGGGTTGCATGTGGTTCAACAGTGGTTTTGCCAGTGCGTGGACTTTCACCCCACAGCAGCGTCACTTCGGTACCAACAGCGATATCGGCATCAACCGTGGCCAACGACAGCATGGAGCGTTCGTTGTAGCTGTAACCGGAGAACATGGACACACCTACCTGCTTGTCGCCACCCAATACAGCATCAAAACTGGAGTTGGCGTAGTTGGACAATGGCAGTTCCATGTATTTGGCGTGGTCGCCTTTCTTGAACAGGGAGGCGAAAGCTGCAACGACGTCATCGCCGTTCCAGGCCAGGGTTACTTTGCGGCGATGCTTGTTGCCCTGCATTTTTTCCAGGGCGCTGCGACCGATGAAGTCATGGTCAAACTTGATGAAAGGACCGTAGCCGATTTCATAAGGAGTCACATAGTAGTCTTCAATGTTGTTGGAAACGAAGCTGCCGCCGATGGCGCCAGTGGCTTCGTAAGAGGCTGCTGGCAGCCACTTGCGATAGGCTTCCATTTCCTTGCCGGTATATACGGCAGGCAATGGTGACGGGATCCAGCCGGATTCCAGGGTGTTGGTGGCATATGCGCGTGAACCTACCGGCACCATGCCGAATTCGGCGCCGGCTGCCAGGATGGCGTCCTTGATACGGTCGCCATCTTCGTACGGGCCCCAGATTTCCAGACCAGGTGAACCAGCCATACCATGACGCAGGGTGCGCACTTTGGTACCGGCAATGTTCATTTCAGCCATGTTGAAGAAGTTCAGCTGTTCCAGTTTGCCACCATGCAGTTTTTCGATAACGGCCCAGGCATTCGGACCCTGGATCTGGTAACGGTAGCTGATACGTTTGACCGGTTTGCCACCTGGACGTGAAGGTGAACGGTCGTCATGGATGATTTCCACGTTGTAACCGCCGGTTTCAGCGTGATAACGGATCCAGTTGGCGGAAGGAGCACGGCCTACGAACACAAGTTCGTTCTGGGACAGATGGAACAGGATGCCATCGCCGATTACATGGCCGCTGTAGCTGACAGGAACGTATTGCTTGGCGCGGTTGACGGGGAAATTGGCGAAGGAGTTGATGGCGGTGTCGGACAACAATTTGATCGCATCAGGACCTTTGATGTAGATGTCCACCATGTGGTGACTCTGGTCGAACAATACAGCGCTGTTGCGCCATGCATATTGTTCACTGCGCCAGTTGTGGAATTCGGGAGCTACGACTGGGTATACGTAGGCACCAATCTTGGAATTGCGAAGCAGGTCTACCGGATTGCCTGCGGCATTTAATACGTCTTGTAAGCTCTTGCTCATTTTTTTACTGTCCTCTGGATGTGCTGAAAAAATGAAGCGCGCACTCTACACGGTAGAGACGGCCATTGCAATCTGCCGAACCGACCGGTTCGCCTTAAATTTTGCAGGTCTAACACTTTGAATAAACGCAGCAATCACCCGGTTGCCAGGGTGATACAGGCAAGGATGCCGGGGCCAGTGCCACCCTGTTCACACAGGGTTTTTCCGGCCGCCAGGGTCAAGCTGCCGGGGAAAAACCCAGCATGGATTTGTATTCAAGAAACTCGGCAAAGGCCTCATCCCCGAACTCGCGACCGTTGCCGGACTGTTTGTAACCGCCAAAAGGTACATTGAGATCAAGCCCGGCATTGTTGAGACTGATATAGCCGGCCCGGATCTGCGCGGCAATTGCGCGGGCATGATCAAGGTTCTTGCTGTGCACGTAGCCGCCCAGTCCATAGTCGGTATCGTTGGCGATCTCGATTGCTTCTGCTTCGGTGTCGTAGCCAATGATGCTCAGCACCGGGCCGAAGATTTCCTCCCTGGCTATCTCCATGGAATTTTTTACATCGCGAAAGACCGTCGGCTTCACGAAATAACCTTGCTCCAGCCCTTCCGGCTTGCCAAGTCCGCCGGTGACCAGTTTGGCTCCCTGCTTTACTCCGCTCTCAACCAGCCGCTGGATTTTCTGCCACTGGGCTTCCGAGATGACCGGGCCCATCCTGCTGTCAGCCGCCGGATCACCGGGTTTCCAGCTTTCAGCCACTTCTTTGGCAATCACGCAGACCTGATCCATCAACTTGTTGGGTACCAGCATGCGGGTGGGTGCACGACAGCTTTGGCCTGAATTCATCATGACGCCATTGATGCCACCGGTGACTGCTGCCTTGAGATCGGCATCTTCCAGAATAATGTTGGGGCTCTTGCCTCCCAGTTCCTGACAAACCCGCTTGACGGTACGTGCCGCTGCCTGCGCCACCAGTATGCCGGCGCGCGTGGAACCGGTGATCGACACCATGTCGACTTTGGGATGCTCCGCGATGGCCTGACCCACTACCGGGCCTTCGCCCTGCACCAGATTGAATACACCGGCCGGCACGCCGGCTGCATCGAGGATTTCAGCAAAAATCTGCGCTGAGAACGGCGCGATTTCAGAGGGCTTCAGCACCACAGTGCAACCGGCGGCAAGTGCAGGTGCAACTTTGGCGCAGATCTGGTGGATGGGCCAATTCCACGGGGTGATGAAACCACACACGCCAACAGGTTCGCGCACAACGCGACTGGTGCCACGATCCGTTACAAATTCGAATTTTTCCAGAATGCCGACAGCGGTCTTGAAATGATTGACGCCGATAGCGGCTTGCGTGCCGTGCGCCAGCCACTTGGGCGCTCCCATCTCTTCCATGATGGCATCGCCGAGCTCGGGCACGCGTTTGGTGAACTCTTCGATGATGCGGTGCAAAACCACGAGGCGCTGCTCTTTGCTGGTATGCGACCACGATTTGAAAGCACGCGCGGCTGCAGTGACTGCTTTGTCAATATCAGCAGCGCTGCCAAGACTGATGTGGCCACAGACCCGGGCGGTTGCCGGATTGATCACATCAAGTTTGCGGGGAGCGACCGGGTCGACCCAGGCTCCGTCAATGTAGAACTTCAGATATTCGCGCATGCAGTTACTCGCTTCAGGCCCCGATAAAGCAGGGCGTCGATCAGCAGAAAAAGGGGTGACAAGTATAAACGCGGAAGCCGGGTTTTGCTTGTGTAACTCTGCGCATTAGGGAGCAGGCTACGCTTATGACTGCAGAGGAGGCACCTGCCGCGACGCAACCATTTTCCGGAAATCTTCAGTGGAATTGACCTGGGGGAAAGCTTGCGACGGCACCGCACAGCCCAGGAAGCGGCACAACGGTTCCCAGCCCTGCGCCACTTCGTACACCAGCAAGCGGTCCGGGCCGAAAGCTGCTTTCACTGCGGCGTTATGATCGTGGAAGCGTTTGAGCATTTTTGCTTCGTCATGGTTGTCGGGATCCGCAGGCGACCAACCCACTGCTCCGATCACGTTGATCATGCCGGAATCGACAGTACCGATGCTCTTGTGGTTTTCCGGCCGCAGGATCGTCTCCTGGGTAGAGGTAAACCACTTGCGGGCATCACGTTCGGTGAGCACCAGTTTGGCATCGGGGTAGTAGGCCGCCAGTTGCTGCCAGAAAGTGCAGCCGGGCGCGTCGGTGGTACTGCCCCAGCGGCCAAAGATCTGCGACCACTCGATGCGCTCACCAGCCGCCGCCTTGATCCACAACGGCCAGGAACCAGCATCCCCGAAAGCTTCGGTCATGTGGTAACAAGGGCCATAGCCCAGCATTTCCAGCGCCAGTTTCAACGACCAGGTGCCGGTACGCGGCATTCCCACTCCAATGACCTTCATCTTTCACAATCCTCAATCAAGGCACCGGCCCGCATATTTGATTTTTTATTTTTTTGGTTTGGGATTACTGCCGAGTAGCGGGACTCCAGTGCCGGCGGAGGGTGACAACAGCCCGGTCTGCACATAGGTACCAAGCTTGGCACGGGTATCCATGATGTCGAGATTGCGCATCGTCAACTGGCCAATGCGGTCCTGTGGTGAGAAGGCGGATGCCCCCTTCTCCATGGTCAGCCGTTCAGGGTGATAAGTGAGATTGGGACTCACCGTATCCATCAGTGAATAGTCATTGCCGCGACGCAACTCGATGGTGACCTCGCCGGTGATGGCCTTTGCCACCCAGCGCTGGGCGGTTTCGCGCAGCATCAGTGCCTGCGAATCAAACCAGCGGCCCTGATACAACAGGCGACCGAGACGACGACCGTTGTTGCGGTACTGCTCGATGGTGTCTTCGTTGTGAATGCCGGTGATCAGGCGCTCATAGGCTATATAGAGCAGTGCCAGGCCCGGCGCTTCATACACACCCCGGCTTTTGGCCTCGATGATGCGGTTTTCGATCTGGTCACTCATGCCGAGACCATGGCGTCCGCCGATGGTGTTGGCGTCATACAGCAGCTGCACGAGATCGGTATACTCCTTGCCGTTCAGCGCCACCGGCTGGCCTTCTTCAAAGCGCACGCTGACGGTTTCCGGCTTCACCACCACGTCGTCGCGCCAGAACGCCACTCCCATGATCGGCTGCACAATCTTGATGCCCTTGTTGAGAAATTCCAGCTCCTTGGCCTCATGCGTGGCACCCAGCAGGTTGGAATCGGTGGAATAGGCTTTTTCGGAGCTCATCTTGTAGGCAAAACCGGATTGCTGCATGTATTCCGACATTTCCTTGCGGCCACCGAGTTCGTTGATGAACTGCTGGTCCAGCCAGGGCTTGTAGATTTTCAGATCAGGATTCACCAACAGGCCATAACGATAAAAACGTTCAATATCGTTGCCCTTGTAGGTGCTGCCATCACCCCAGATGTTGACGTTGTCTTCCCGCATTGCCGCCACCAGCATGGTGCCGGTCACAGCACGACCCAATGGTGTGGTATTGAAATAAGTGGCGCCGGCAGTGGTGACATGAAAGGCGCCGCTTTGCAGCGCGGCAATGCCTTCAGCCACCAATTGGGCGCGGCATTCGATCAGTTTGGCGCCTTCGGCACCGTATTCCATCGCCTTGCGGGGAATTTCGTTGTAATCGGGC
Source organism: uncultured Gammaproteobacteria bacterium (assembly GCA_903837345.1). Classification (GTDB taxonomy): domain Bacteria; phylum Pseudomonadota; class Gammaproteobacteria; order Pseudomonadales; family Pseudohongiellaceae; genus CAILUG01. Next base: position 64,578 of record CAILUG010000008.1, read on the forward strand.
TCGTCCGGCTGGCCCAGGTTGGCTGTGTAGGCGTAGGGTACAGCGCCCTTTTCCCGCATCCAGTGCAAAGCCGCACTGGTGTCGAGCCCCCCGGAAAACGCAATACCGACTTTTTCGCCAACCGGCAGACTTTGCAAAATAGCGCTCATGAAGACCTCCAGAAATCAGGGGCGCATTCTACTATTCGGACAACCCAGTAAGCCATTGAACTGTTACTGATGGTGGCCTAGGCTGCAATTGACGAAACCTGCGTTGCGTTTCTGGTTTTATGGCTAGCTGCATGATCATTCAATTCAACCAGCCCAAAGGAATATCCCATGATGAAGAAACTGCTTCCCGCCGCTCTTGCCCTACTGATGATTTGCCCACTGTCACAAGCTTCCGAAACGGAAGAGGTGTTCTTAAGCTCCCAGGGCAAATTGATCCTGCCGCACCTCAACCTTGACGGCAAAATCTACTATGTGGTGCTGACCCGCATAGGAACCACCGGCTATGATTTCCGGCTGTCACTGCCGACTGTGACAGATGTCACTCCTGCCGCAGGCAATTCGCCACCAGTGTGGGCCACTTCAACGCAATTGATTGGCAATTGGAAAATACCGGACGGCACTATCAAGCTTTCGCTCAATGCTGATGGTACTTTTACTTTGGACACCCCGGCCGATCCCAGTGAGCCTTGCCCGGCCGGTCGTGAAACGGGCACTTACAAATATGACAGCACCACCGTGGCAAGCCCCCGATTTCCTATACACCTGACAGCTTCATAAAGTACTGCTCTTCAAACTTCGCTGGTGGTATGCCGTCGTTGTTACCATGTCTTCGAACCGGGTTATAAAACAGCTCGATGTAGTTGAACACATCTGCCC
>CAILUG010000009.1 GCA_903837345.1 uncultured Gammaproteobacteria bacterium
CTGCGAATTTCGACAATAATATCCATGTAATACACTCCAGATACCTCCGGCTAAAACGCCAGAGGATGACACACGGAGGTGGAAACTATTGGACGCTGTTTCCACCCCTAATCTGGAAAGTTTTGCACGCTGATTAACAAGATGCCTTTCATGCCACGCTTGAACACACTGAAATAGCCTTCGATTGTGTTGGTGTGGATTGAGTTATCCAGCGCGAAAACATATTCACCGCAGCTATGTTTTACAGTTCTGTGCGCTGCAAACTCACGGCCAATGCTTTTGTAATGCCGTGCATCATCAGTCATCAGCCGGGCTTCTTTCGACATGTTCGCGTGCAGAATAGTGGCCAATGTATCAACTTTCAGATCATCCACGACCATGCTGCGTACTTTGCCGCTGTTGCGATCAACAAGTGAAAGCACTTTATTTTTATGTGCGCTTGCTCGATGGCCGGCAGGTTTTTTGTAGACGTTGCCGATGAAGGCTTCATCAACTTCAACCACACCGCCGCCTTCACCAAACATTGAACCATTGTCACCCTTCATTGCTTCGCGTATGCGATGCGACATAAACCAAGCTGTCTTCAAAGTGACACCCAGGGTGCGGTGAAGCTGGTTACTGCTGATGCCTTTTTTGCTGGAGCACATCAGGTAAATTGCTTGCAGCCAAAGGTGCATTTTCACGTGGCTGGACTCGAAAATAGTGCCCACTTTTACGGTGAAAGGCTTACGGCAGGCGTAGCACTTGTGAACACCAATCCTTGTGCTTTCGCCGCCCATCTTGCCGATTCTGTCCATACCGCCGCAGAATGGGCAGTTCGGGCCTTTGGGCCACAGTTTCGACTCAACAAACGCATAGGCTGCTGTTTCATCGTGGAATTCTGGTCTGCTCAAAATGCTCATAGGCACCTCTCAACTTGAGGAAATTATGCCAAGGCATTTTGGGTACGTCAAGTATAATAACGCGAATTTAATTCCTGAATCCTGTAAGGCGGGTGGTCGCCGCGACCTCAAAAAACAGCCCACAAGTTATCCACAGATCACACACAAGGCAGGAAAAAATTATTTTGCTGTTTTGTCTAGCCGGGTTATTGCTGCTGGAATGGTATTACCAATACAACCATTTGATAATAAAGAGAAATAATACAGGGCTCGCCCGGATTAAAATTCTTTTTACCTGTGGATAACTGCAGCCGTCATCGCTAGAATTTCTCCCCCTGATTCAAGACAAAACCAATAATAAATACATGGAGCTCTTCAAACTGTGAGTATTTCCCTTTGGCAAAAGTGTGCCGTTTGCTTGAAACGCGAATTGCCTGCCCAACAGTTCAACACCTGGATCAAGCCGTTACAAGCCAAGAGCCTCAACAATGGATTGCAGATCTATGCTCCCAACAAATTTGTACAAGAATGGGTAAATGAGCATTTTTTGGCCAAAATTACCGAAGTCATGACCGAGCTTGCCAAAGGAGCAGCCCCACAGATCACGCTGTCCGTGGCAAGTCGCGAAACCGCTTTGCCTGCCGAGCAGGATCAGAAAATCGAAGACCAGAGTGTTTTTGATGAAGAGCCCCAGGACGCGCATTTGTCTGAAGATCTGCTGGAAAGAGCTCTTTCTGATACCAGGGATCCGGTTTCCGCCAGCCAGGGCTCAAGCCCGTCCATGAGCATTCAGGATGGTCAGCGGCAAGGTATCGGAAATTCGACCTCTTCACGAAAACTGTCTTTTCGTGGGGAGCTCAACAAAAACTATACCTTCAATAATTTCATCCAGGGCAAGTCAAACCAGATTGCCAGAGCCGCCGCCGCACAGGTGGCAAGCAATCCCGGTGGTGCGTACAACCCACTCTTCATATACGGAGGGGTAGGCTTGGGCAAGACCCACCTTATGCATGCTATCGGCAACCACCTCATACAAAAGAATCCGTCAGCAAAAGTCGTATATCTCCACTCCCAAACCTTTGTGGGCAGCATGGTTTCGGCTCTGCAATTAAACGCAATCAACGAGTTCAAAAGGTATTACCATACCGCGGATGCCTTGTTGATTGATGACATCCAGTTCTTTGCCAACAAGGAGCGTTCGCAGGAGGAGTTCTTTCATACCTTCAATGCAATTTTTGAAGGTGGTCGCCAGATCATCATGACTTGCGACAAATATCACAGCGAGATAAATGGCCTGGAAGAAAGGCTGAAGTCGCGTTTCGGGTGGGGCCTTTCAGTGGCTGTTGAGCCGCCGGATCTGGAAACGCGAGCTGCCATTCTGATGAACAAGGCGATACACGAGCAGATTGTGTTGGCGGAAGAAGCAGCGATGTTCATGGCGCACAAACTTCGATCCAATGTCAGGGAGCTGGAAGGAGCGCTCAAAAAAGTCATTGCCCACTCCCGCTTCCTGGATGAGGAAATTACAGTTCCGCTTATCAAAGACGCCTTGAAAGATCTGCTCGCTATCCAAAGCAAACTGATCAGCGTAGACAATATCCAGCGAACTGTAGCGGAGTATTACAAGATCAAAATGGCAGATATGATTTCCAAGCGCAGAAATCGGTCAGTAGCGAGACCGCGTCAGATGGCGATGTGTCTCTCCAAAGAGCTGACCAACCACAGTCTTCCTGAAATTGGATCCTATTACGGCGGCAGGGACCACACTACAGTCCTGCACGCCTGCAGAACCATAAATGATTTGCGCAAATCTGATATGGATATGGAAGAAGATTACCAGAATCTCATGCGCTCCTTGTCGAGTTGATAAGGGCAAGGCAAAATGCACGGGCGCGGCCACACCCTTGCACGTACAGCGACACGAGCGAATAAAGAAAAGAGATGGTTGCTTGAACCATTGGAAAAAGCCGGAGATTGAACAATACCCAAGCTGGATGCTTACAGTTATTAGAATGCATATTAATAGAAGCCAATAAATAGAAGCCAAGAGAAGAGAAGCATCATGCAATTTGAAATTTCACGGGAAGCGTTAATCAAGCCTTTGCAGTTGGTTACTGGCGTTGTTGAGCGCCGTCAGACCTTGCCCGTACTTTCAAATGTATTGCTTTCCCTCGACAAGGGGGTGTTGTCATTGACCGGAACCGACCTTGAGGTTGAGCTGGTTGGTCGGGTTGAGGTCAATAGCGGTTTGGATGATGGGGAAATCACAGTTCCCGCACGCAAGTTGATGGACATCTGCAAGTCACTGCCGGAAGGCTCCACGATCAAATTCTCTACTGAAGATGGCAAATCCGTGATCAGGGTAGGTCGTAGCCGTTTCAGCCTTTCCACCTTGCCAGCCAGTGATTTCCCGACAGTTGAGGAATCCAAGGGCTCCTTCGAAATCAGGGTAGCGCGGCAAATCCTCAAAAACATGCTCGATAGCACCAGTTTTGCAATGGCACAGCAAGACGTCCGTTACTACCTGAATGGGTTGTTGCTGGAAGTTGCACCCGACTATTTGAGAGTGGTTGCGACCGATGGACACAGGCTGGCGCTGCATACGGAGAAAATGTCTGTTGGTGTTGCTGCCAAACACCAGGTGATTGTTCCCCGCAAAGGGGTGCTGGAACTCTCCCGGTTGCTGTCAGAAGGAGAGGACGAGGTTTCCCTGGTAATCGGCAGTAACCATGTAAGGGTTCGCACCCAGAACTTTACGTTTACTTCCAAGCTGGTCGACGGCAAGTTTCCTGACTATGACCGGGTACTCCCCAAAGGCGGCGACAAGGTCATGCTGGGCAATCGCCAGGATGTGAAGCAGGCACTTAGTCGGGCCGCCATCCTCTCAAATGAGAAGTTCCGTGGCATCCGCCTGATGCTGGCCAAGGATGAACTGAAGATCCTGGCCAATAATCCGGAACAAGAAGAGGCCGAAGACGTTGTGGCTGTTGAATACCAGTCATCGGCTTTGGAAATTGGCTTCAATGTGAGCTATCTCATTGATGTGCTTAATGTTCTGACTACAACTACAGTACAAATGGTACTTTCTGATACCAACAGCAGTGTATTGATGCAGGCAACCGATGGCAGCCCTGCCCTTTATGTCGTCATGCCGATGAGGCTCTGATAGCCGGGGCCCGGGCTTCCCCACTCCATGCCAGTACTCACCAGGTTGGCCATTAGCGGGTTGCGAAATATTGCAGAGGCAAATCTGGAGCCCGAGGCTGGGTTCAATTTGTTTTTCGGAAACAACGGCAGTGGAAAAACCTCGCTGCTGGAGGCTCTGTATTTGTTGGGCATGGGCCGCTCCTTCCGAAGCCATCTGCAGAAACCCCTGATTTCCCATGAAATGCCGGCCGCGACTGTATTTGGCGAAACCCTGGATGGGATCACTATTGGCATTCAACGACCTCAGCGCGGTCTGCAATCGATCAAGATTGCTGGCAAGCCTGCAGAGGGTATAGCCGAGTTATCCCGCACCCTGCCTGTGCAACTAATCAATTCCGACACTTTTCAGCTGATGGAAGGCAGTCCCAGCGACAGGCGGCATTTTCTTGATTGGGGGGTGTTCCACGTGGAACATCAATATCTGGAGTATTGGCGACGTGCGAAAAAAGCGCTTGAACAACGGAATTTACTGCTGAGGGCTGAGGCGAGCGCAAATGAAATTGAGCCTTGGTCCCATGAGCTGGCACTCAATGCTGGCCACATGGATGAATATCGTCGCAGCTATATTGACCAGCTCGCTGTGCAGTTTGCAGAAACTGTCTCCACGCTTGAGCTGCCAGCATCCTTGGCAGTGAGCTTTAATTACAGTCGGGGCTGGGATTCACACACCGATCTTTTTGTGCAATTACAGGAAAGCCTGTCCAAAGATCGCAAATATGGCCATACCACAGCTGGTCCCCACAAAGCCGATCTACAGTTCAAGGTGGGGGGGCTGGATGCTGCGGAGGTGCTTTCCCGAGGCCAGCTCAAGCTGCTGATCTGTGCGTTAAAAGTGGTGCAGTCACAGCATTTGATCAATCAGAGAGGCATACGCTGCCTTTTCCTGCTTGATGATTTGCCGGCTGAGCTTGATGTGAGCAACCGGGAAATGGTCTGCAAACTGTTGGGCAGCCTTAAAACACAGGTTTTCATGACCAGTATAGAGCTGGAAGCCCTGGCTCCTGTTGCGATAAGACAAGCGGAAGCTAACAGCATGAAAACCAAGATGTTTCACGTGAAACATGGTATAATTTGTTCTATATAAGAACCAGGACCACATCATAATTTTTCGTTAAAAATCAAACAGTTATAAGTTTGGCCTTGCAGTGGCGGCGGGCCTTATAGGGGCATTATGGCGGATAACGATAACTACGATTCCTCAAGCATCACCGTACTCAAGGGCCTTGATGCAGTAAGAAAGCGTCCAGGCATGTATATCGGGGATACTGATGATGGCACCGGTCTGCACCATATGGTGTTTGAGCTGGTCGATAACTCCATAGACGAAGCGCTGGCTGGCCATTGCACCGCCGTCAAAGTCATCATTCATAGCGATGAAAGCGTAAGCGTTGCCGATAACGGCCGCGGCATCCCCACCGAAATGCACGAAGAAGGAGTATCTGCAGCTGAAGTCATCATGACGGTGCTGCATGCCGGCGGAAAATTCGACAGCAACAGCTACAAAGTGTCGGGCGGTCTGCATGGAGTGGGCGCCTCAGTGGTCAATGCCCTCTCCTCCTATCTCAAGCTCACCATCTATCGTGGCGGGAAGGTTCATGAGCAGGTTTACCACCACGGGGTTCCCGAAACGCCACTCAAGGTTGTAGGTGAGTGCAGCAATACCGGCACCACCTGTCACTTCAAGCCCTCAACCGAAACCTTCACCAACATCAGTTTTGTCTATGACATTCTCGCCAAGAAACTGCGCGAACTGGCATTTTTGAACGCTGGGCTCAAAATCGAACTGAGCGATGAACGTACCGACCATTCAGAGATATTCCAGTATGACGGCGGCTTGCACGCCTTTGTTGCCTACCTCAACCAGAACCGCACTCCCATCAACAAAATCTTCCACTTTGCGACAGAGGCTGATGGAGTCGGTATTGAAATCGCTGTGCAGTGGAATGACGGTTACCAGGAGAACGTCTACACCTATACCAACAACATTCCGCAGCGCGATGGCGGTACACATCTGGCAGGCTTCCGCGCTGCACTGACGCGTGTACTGAAAAGCTATATCGACAAGGAAATGGACAGCAAGAAAGGCAAAGACGTACAGACCTCCGGTGATGATGCCCGCGAAGGTCTTACCGCCATCGTGTCCGTGAAAGTACAGGATCCGAAATTTTCGTCCCAGACCAAGGACAAGCTGGTTTCCTCGGAAGTGAAAACAGTAGTTGAGCAGGAGATGGGCCGTTGCTTTGGCGAATTCCTGATGGAGAATCCGCAGGAAGCCAAAAGCATAGTCAATAAAATGATTGATGCTGCGCGTGCTCGCGAAGCTGCCCGCAAAGCCCGCGAAATGACCCGTCGCAAAGGCGCGCTCGATATTGCCGGTTTGCCAGGCAAATTGGCAGACTGCCAGGAGAAAGATCCTGCACTTTCCGAAATCTATATAGTCGAAGGTGATTCTGCCGGCGGCTCTGCCAAGCAGGGTCGCAATCGCAAGAACCAGGCAATTCTGCCGCTGAAAGGCAAAATCCTGAATGTTGAAAAAGCCCGCTTTGACAAAATGCTCAGCTCGGCCGAAATCGGCACTTTGATCAAGGCGCTTGGCTGCGGCATCGGCACCGAAGAATTCAACCCGGATTCGCTGCGCTACCACAGCATCATCATCATGACCGATGCTGACGTGGACGGCTCACACATTCGCACTTTGCTGCTGACCTTCTTTTTCCGGCAGATGCGACAACTGGTCGAGCGAGGCCACATTTTTATTGCCCAGCCCCCGCTCTACAAAATCCGCAAAGGCAAGCAGGAACAATATCTGAAAGATGACGATGAGCTGGCGCTGTACCAGACGCAAATGGCGCTGGAAGACGCCAGCCTGCACGTCAACTCCGAAGCTCCCGGTATCAGCGGTACTGCGCTGCAATCCATCGCGCAGGATTACCGCAACGTACAGGCACAAATAAACCGCCTGTCACGCCAGTATCCGGCAGAAGTGCTGCAGGCAATACTCAATCACGATCCGCTGAGCGTGGAACAGCTCAACACTGAAAGCGAAGTGCAAAAATGGACTGATGCGCTGGCCAAGGCCGTAAACGAAAACACCGCCGCCGCCTTCACGTTTATAGTGAAGCACGACCTGGAAGAAAATCTGTATCTGCCGGTGCTGACTTCGGTAATCCATGGCAACACCCGCAAAGTGACGCTTAGCGCCGAGTTTTTCAAATCAGGTGAATACCGTGAAATGCGCCGTGTGGGCACAACCCTCAAAGGTCTGTGTGAAGCTGGCGCCTTCGTAAAACGCGGCGAGAAAACCCAGCCGGTAAGCGATTTCCGCGAAGCACTGGAATGGCTGATGAGTGACGCGATGAAAGGCCACTATCTGCAACGCTACAAAGGACTGGGCGAAATGAATCCCGAACAATTGTGGGAAACCACGATGGATCCCAATTACCGCCGCATGTTGCGCGTGACGATTGAAGATGCCATGGCTGCCGATCAGCTGTTCTATACGCTGATGGGAGACCAGGTGGAGCCACGTCGTGAATTCATTGAGACCAATGCGCTGCAGGTAGCCAACCTCGACATTTGATCGGGGCTGGATCAGTTCTGGATAGTCGCCAGCTGCGCATTCACCCACTGCTTGACCTGCTCGGTCAGTTCGCGCGGATCGCGGCCAGCGCTTGCAATCGGATCACCAATGAACACCTTGATGGTGCCCGGTATTTTTACCAGTTTGTGGGCAGGCCAGTAGACCCCGGCATTATGTGCCACCGGCACTATGCTGGCGCCGGTCGCAATCGCCATTTCAGCTCCGCCAGCGTAGTACTTGCGATCCTGTCCGGGTTCGCCACGCGTACCTTCCGGAAATACCAGAATAGAAATGCCTTTGGCCAGACGATCATGGCCTTGTTGCATCATGGAGTCGCGGGCACTTCGACGCTTGCTGCGATCAATCGCAATCGGCGCGAGTAATGCCAGCGCCCAGCCGAAAAACGGGATGCGCAGCAATTCGCGTTTCAGCACCGCGCACAGCGGGCGAAATTCGTAATAGAGGAAAACAGTCTCCCAGGGACTCTGGTGGTTACTCAATACAATAAAAGGATGCGCGGGCACTTTCTCGCGGCCCTGTATTTCATAACGCACACCACAACAAACTCCCACCCACCACACCGCAAAGCGGTTCCACTGGACGATAAGCGGGAAGCGATGTTTTAGCGGCAACATCCATCCGAATATCACGCAATAAGTGGAATGCACTATCAGCGAGAGCGCATAGACAATGTAGAACAAAACGGATCGCACGATGAGCATAGGCATCTAGGAAATATTGCAGCCATCCTGGGCCAGGATGAAAAGAGCGGCGGCCGCAAGATCGTCCACTATCTTAACCTGAGTGCGCAAGTGGGCGGGGAGTTTGGATGCTTCAGAACTCCCCTTGCCGGTTTGCACCAGCACAGGCTTACAGCCACCCGCCACTGCCATCTGCATGTCTTTTTCGTGATCGCCTACCAGCCAGGCACCTTGTACTGACAGATCCAGCGCTGCGCCGATCTGTTCCAGCAGGCCCAGTTTGGGTTTGCGGCAGGCACAATTCTCGGCAGGGGCGTGCGGGCAATAACAGATCACATCAATGCGGCCACCAGCCGCTTCGACCAGTTCGCACATCAGGTTGTGCATATTGGCCAACGTGATTTCGTCAAAATAACCGCGCGCCAGTCCGCTCTGGTTGGTGGCAACTGCAATCAGGTAACCTGCCTTTGAGAGACTGGCGATGGCTTCAATGCTGCCGGGCAGCGGATTCCATTCATCAACGGTTCTGATGTAATTGTCCGAATCGGCGTTGATGACACCATCACGATCAAGAATGACCAGCTTGTGGAGAGCCTCAGACATTCTGCAGCAACGAGATATCGGCAACCCGCAGGAATAACTGCCGCAACGAATTCAATAGCGCCAATCTGTTCTTGCGCAAGCCCGGGTTCTCGGCGTTCACCATGACCTGCTCAAAGAAAGCATCAACATGCACTTGCAGACTCGCCATCGCAGCCAGGGCTTCAGTGTAACGATGGGCGGCCAGCAGCGGCTCTACCTGGGAAATCACCATGCCGAGATCGCTGGCCAATGCACGCTCGGCAGCTTCTTCAAGCAGGGTATTGTTGATAGCGCCTATCTCGGATTGTTCAGACTTTTGCAGAATATTGGAAACACGTTTGTTGGCGGCAGCCAGAGCTTGCGCCGCTGGCAGCTTGACGAAATGACTCACGGCTTTGATGCGTGCATCGAACAGCAAGGGGTTGTTCGGGCGCACGGCATCGACGGCCAGGAATACATCCATGCTCACGCCTTGATCCGCATAGAGAGCACGCAAGCGTTCAAAGATGAAATCAAGCACTGCAGTCTTGAGAGCCGCCGGGTTTTTCACTTTCGGGAAGTTGGCCACGGCAGTATCCACACAGGTGGAGAGATTCAGCGGCAACTGATGTTCGATAATGATCCGCAAAATACCCAGAGCTGCACGGCGCAATGCGAAAGGATCTTTTGAACCGGTAGGAGGTTGTCCAATTCCAAAGAGACCGGTGATTGTGTCGAGACGCTCGGCCAAAGCCAGCACCATGCCGGTTTTGGAGGCAGGCAACTCATCGCCGGCAAAGCGCGGCATGTACTGTTCATTAAGCGCCAAAGCAACTTCTTCAGGCTCACCATCATTGAGTGCGTAGTAATAGCCCATGATGCCTTGCAGCTCGGCGAACTCGTACACCATGCTGGTCATCAGATCGCATTTGCCGAGCTCGGCAGCACGGGAGGCCAAGTGCTGGTCTGCCCCCAACTGTGCAGCGATGCTGACGGCTAACTTGCCCACGCGTTGGGATTTGTCGAACACAGTGCCCAGCTCCTGCTGAAAAACTACCGTCTTGAGTTTTTCTATACGAGCCGCCAGCGGCTGCTTTTTGTCCTGTGCATAGAAGAACCCGGCATCGGCCAGTCGCGGACGAATCACTTTCTCGTTGCCGGCAATGACCTGCGCCGGATCACGGCTGACCAGATTACTGAGCGTGATGAAATGCGGCAGGATATTGTGGTCGGGGTCCACCAGGTGAAAACATTTCTGGTGGCCTTTCATTGCAGAGATCAAGGCTTCCTGCGGCACTGTGAGGAAGGCTTCATCAAAACGGCCGGTAAGCGCTACCGGCCACTCGACCAGAGCAGTGACCTCATCCAGCAGCGCTTCTTCAATTACCGCACGGGCATTGTATTTGAGCCCCTCTGCTTCAACCTGCTTGCGCACCTCGGTGCGACGTTCGGCAAAACTGGCGATCACTTTGCCGTCGCTACGCAACAGATGTGCATATTGCTCTGGCGATTCCAGATGAATGGGGCCGGGATGCATGAACCGGTGACCGCGGGTAGCGTTGCCGGATTCAACCCCCATGATGGTGGCCTTGATCAGCTGGGTGCCAAACAGCAGCACCACCCAATGCACCGGGCGCACAAATTCATGGCGGGTGCTGCCCCAGCGCATGCGCTTGGGAATCGGCAATGCGTCCAGTGCGGCTTTCACCATGTCAGGAATCAGCGTGGCAGTGTCTTCACCCTTGTGTTGGGAGCGATGCACCAGCTTGGTTACTTTGCCATCCTGTTTTTGCTGCAACTCGGCAACCGTGACTCCACAGGAACGTGCGAAACCTTCGGCAGCCTTGGTGGGCGTGCCGTCGGCATTGAACGCGGCCTGCAATGCCGGGCCGAACTTTTCGCTCATGTGATCTTCTTGCTGGACCGGCAACGCGCGCACAATCAACGCCAGCCGGCGCGGAGTGGCGAACACTTCAATGTTCGCAGGTTCCAGGTTGGCCTTTTTCAACAAGGCCGCAAACTCGTCACGAAACGCTTCCGACAGCGGCAGCAGCGCTTTCGGCGGCAGTTCTTCAGTGCCTATTTCAATCAACAGATCCTGCTTAAGCATTGGCAATTTTCTCCAGACTCTCTTTACGCAGTGCTTCCGGCGCAAGCGGGAATCCCAGTCTGGCACGCGAATCGTAATAGGCTTGGGCAACAGCGCGCGCCAGCGTGCGCACGCGCAGGATGTAACGTTGCCGCTCGGTCACCGAAATGGCCGAGCGTGCATCCAGCAGGTTGAACGAGTGGGAAGCTTTCACCACTTGTTCGTAAGCGGGCAGCACCAGTTTCTGTTCCAGCAAATGCAGGCACTGTGCTTCATATTCATTGAAATAGCGGAACAGGTTGTCAGTGTTGGCATGTTCAAAGTTGTAGGCCGACTGCTCCACTTCGTTCTGGTGGAATACGTCGCCATAGGTGACGACGCCATTCGGGGTTTTGGCCCACACGATGTCGAAGATGTTGTTCTTGCCTTGCAGGTACATCGCGATGCGCTCGAGGCCGTAAGTAATTTCACCACTCACCGGATAACACTCGAGCCCCCCTACTTGCTGGAAATAAGTGAACTGGGTGACCTCCATGCCATTGAGCCACACTTCCCAACCCAGACCCCAGGCTCCCAAGGTTGGCGATTCCCAGTTGTCTTCCACGAAGCGGATATCGTGGATGCTGGTATCAATGCCGAGGTGGTGCAGTGACTTCAGGTACAAATCCTGGATGTTGAGCGGCGACGGCTTGAGGATCACCTGAAACTGGTAATAGTGCTGCAGCCGCATCGGGTTCTCGCCGTAGCGGCTGTCGGTGGGGCGCCGGCACGGTTGCACGTAGGCGGTGTTCCAGCTTTCCGGGCCTATCGCCCGCAGAAAGGTGGCGGTATGGAAAGTACCTGCACCCACTTCCATGTCGAGCGGCTGAATGATCACGCAGCCCTGCTCTGCCCAGAACTGTTGCAAGGACAGGATCAGGCCCTGGAAGGTGGAAACATCGAAGGACGAGCTCAAGGTAACTCCGGCAGCACCCCTTGGGGTACCATGTTGCGCTGATAAAGAAGGTCGCAATTATCCAGAACTACCCTGCATGAAGGAAGCTGCACTCATCCTGTTCTTGCGAATATTGGCGCTGTTGCCGCTGCGGGTGGCGCGTGCGCTGGGCGCAGGCCTGGGCCGCGTCAACTGGTGGCTGCAAACCCGCATGACCAAAACCACCCTCACCAACCTGGCGCTGTGTTTTCCGCAAAAATCCGAGGCTGAACGGGGTGCACTGGCCCAGGCCAGCCTGCGCAACACCTTTCAGACCATCTGTGAAGCCGGCGCCATCTGGTTATGGCCGGCCGCCGAGACGCTGGCGCTGGTAACCGAAGTGGAAGGGCTGGATTTGTTGCAGGCGCTGAAAGCGCAGGGCAAGGGTGTGATCGTGCTGGCCCCGCATCTGGGCAGTTGGGAAATGCTGGGTCTGTATCTGAATGTGTGTGGCTGTGGCCCCAGCAGCCAGTTGTATCAGGCGCCGCGCTCGCCAGCCTTGGGCAAACTGATCTATGAAGCCCGCAGCCGCGCCGGTGCCAGGATGGTGAATACCGACAGCAAGGGCGTGGCTGAACTGCTGAAAACCCTGCGGCGTGGCGAGATTGTGGGCATTTTGCCCGATCAGGTGCCACCTGCCAGCGGCGGTGAGTTTGCCCCCTTCTTCGGCCTGCCAGCGCTGACGATGACATTGCTCAACCGCTTGCAACAAAAAACCGGTGCGGCGGTGGTGATCGCCTATGCCAAGCGCATACCGGGCGGTTTTCGCATGGTGTTTCGCGAGGCAGCTGCCGGCATTGATAGCAGTGAGCTCGCCACCGGCCTCGCGGCACTCAACCGATCAGTGGAGTTGGCCGCGCTGGATGCCCCCGAGCAATACCAGTGGGAATACAAACGCTTCAAGCGCCAGCCTGAAGGCAAAAGCGAGCCCTACGCCAACTGAACTCCGCGTTTGCGGAGCAGCGCGTAATAGAAACCGTCAGGGCCGTCTGCTTGCGGCAGCAATTGCACGCCAAAATCACACGCCAGTGCAGCTTCAATTGATAAAGCAACGGGCTCAGCATCAGCATGGTGTTCCACAAACTGCGCGATTTGCGCGCTGTTTTCCGCTTTCAGCAAAGAACAGGTGGAATAGAGCAAATAGCCGCCGGTTGCCAGCAAGGGCCACGCGGCTGCCAGCAGTGCGCGTTGCTTTGCCACCAACAGCTCCACTTCTGCGGGTGTGCGCAGCAGCTTGATATCCGGATGCCGGCGGATCACACCGGTGGCGGAACACGGCACATCGAGCAGAATGCGATCAAAGCGGCCAAATTCAGCGGCGGGCTCTTGCGTGATGTCGGCGCAGCGCACCTCGGCGTGCAGCTGCAAGCGATCGAGATTCTGCAGAATGCGCGGCAAGCGCCGCGCTTCATTGTCGAGCGCCAGCACTTGCAAGGTTGGCTCTGCTTCCAGCAATGCACAGGTTTTGCCGCCCGGTGCCGCACAGGCATCCAGCACCCGCAAACCGGGTGTCAGCGGCAGCACTGACGCCACCAGTTGTGAGGCTTCATCCTGCACACTCACCATGCCTTCGACAAAGCCCGGCAACCCCACCGCATCCATCGGCTGCGCCAGATACAGTGAATTGGGTGCAAGCAAGCCGGGTTTGGCAACAATACCCTCCGCTGCCAGCAATGCCTGGCACTCGGTGCGCGAAGCTTTGCGTTGATTCACCCGCAAGGTCATTGGCGCCCGCTGGTTGTTGCCGTCGAGAATCGCGCGGTAGTGCTGCGGCCAATCCTGTTTCAGTTGTTGCAGCAGCCACTCGGGATGCGCATACCACACACTGTAATCACGCTCGGCCAGCGCCTGCAATTCTGCCTGTTGCCGCTGCGCATTGCGCAGCACCGCATTCACCAGCGCTTTCGCCCATGGCTTGCCGAGCGTATCCACCGCTGCCACGGTTTCATTCACGCAGGCGTGGTCGGGGGTGCGCATGAACAGCAACTGGTAGAGCCCCACCAGCAGCAGGCACTGCACATCGAGATCTTTCGCCCGCAGCGGCTTGTCCATCAGCTGCTGCAAATAGAACTGCAAGCGCGGCTGCCAGCGGCATACGCCATAGCAGAATTCCTGCAACAGCGCCGGGCCCGTGGTTTGCGACAACACTTGCGCATTCAAGTGGCTGGCAAGCGAGCCCTGGTGTTGCATCAGCGCTGTCAGAATCTGGCAGGCCAGGATGCGGGGAGAAGAAACAGTCATTGGATAACGGGGACAGGGAAAATTGATGCCCAATGATACAGGGACTATTGGGGTTTATCTTTTTCTGGTTGTTGGGCGCAGCCCGAACGAGTCCGGCAGCAGCTTGTTGGTGAAGTTATTTAAACTGCCTGGACCCAATGCTGATCCAGATAATCACAGCAAAAGTGGCAAAGAACAGCAGTGCACATCCCAGGATGCCGACAGCAGCATTGTCCCAACTGAATGGAGCAAACCCAAACGCAATTACCGGCAGAAGCAGGAATCGATTCCCCGCCCATTTGTTGAGTTTTGCCATGTCTTTTGCGTTGCATCTGTCACTGCCGGCCAAAACGGAAGAATTGCCAGTGAACCTGACAAAAACCCCTACAAAGGCAAAGAACACACCGAATAAAATCAACGCATCTAAAATCAATTTTAAGGCCGCTCCTTATCCAGCTGCTTTGTCATAAAGACACTGTTTGGATCTTCTGCGTAGTCTCCAAACGGAGATGATTCCTTGAAACCAAAAGATGAATATAGCCTTCTGGCCGGTTCAAAAAAATCCATTGTCCCTGTTTCGAGACTCAGCCTTGAATATCCCCTGGATTTTGCTTCTTTAATCAAGTGCTTCAGTATGCGAGTAGCAATTCCCCTGCGTAAATATGCAGGTGCAGTTCTCATGGACTTTATTTCAGCAAGTTCGTCGTCAAGATGCTTGATTGCGCCAAAGCCTGCCAGTTGCGAACCATCCCAAAGTGCTCAAAAGCTTATATCTGGACTGCGTAATCCATTGAGATCGAGAGCGTGGCGACTTTCAGGAGGAGCTGTATTTTCCATGGAGACAAGATGATAGCGGAGTAAATCTATCACCGGCTGACTCTCCAAATTGTCGATTTTAATTTCCAATCACTGTTCTTTTGTGAAACCTGGCGCCTGACGCCCATGAAAACGGGCGCGGCTTGCCGCGTCCCGCGCTGAAGGCGCATTGTTTTTCTGCTTTGTTAGCACTTTTGCACTCATATCGAAGGAGCTGACAGCACTTCTTGCTTAAGCGATTCACGCTCATCAGACAGGACGGCCGCCCGGCAGCTATCACCCTTCAGCGTTGCTTCTGAGAACGCAACAGAAAGAGCAAGATACCGACGAGGCCAGTCTCCTTTGTCGTCAAGTCCTATCCGAGCGATGTTTCCTATGTCAAACCAGAATTGGTATGCAATGCTTAGATGTCTCAGCTCTTCATCCTGCTCTGGGAAGCCTTGGTATGTTTTGCTAGGGAAATATTGAGCATAGACTCGCGGGGCAAAAACCTGAAACGATTCGTAAAGGCCAGAGGTGGATTCATGTCGGATGCCACTCAGAACTTCTGACTCATATGTAGAAGCCGGAGTGTATAAAGCACGGAGAGCTGCGTATTCGCCAGTTAGCGAGATAATCCATGATCGGCATTCAAACTGCCTATTTTTAGATTTTGAAATTTCCAATAATTGAAGGCCAACTGCGCGGCTGGCCATTTTTCTAAAATCATCTGTCATCTGCGTTTGCATGACATATGACGCGAGATTGCCTTTCGCGTAGTCGGCATTATTGAGGTAAAGATTGACGCAGATATAGGTCTGACGCAGCCATACATCATTTATGAGCTGACGCTTTAGCTCCGATTCAAACGCTTTTGCTCCGAACCAGTCACTAAGCCACTTTGTAATTTTTTGGAGCATGCTCTGAGTTCCGTTCAAGTAGTGCTAACGCCAAGGTAAGCGGCGCAAAAGCGGAGCATCAGTTGCGCATAAAATGGCGTAGCCATGCGCAACTGATGCGGAGTCTATTGCGTCCGTTTTGACCGCCTTGTTAGCGCTCATTTCGTGGCTCCAATGACTTGGATGTGAAGCCGCCGGATGGCATAGAGTTTGTCCATTCATCTGACCGAACTCCACCGAGGAATTTAAAAACTTGCAAGAAATGCCCTCTACCTCCGCGCTCAATGGCGATCGTCCACTGCCCCTCGATATGACAAGCGCCAAAGAAGCGAGCTCGAGGTGTCGAATCACTTATGACATCAGTGGGGTTAAATGGACCACCTTGCGGTGATACGTCTCCACCCGTTGTCTTGGAAATTTCGCCGCGAATCTCAGGAGGAATGTCAGACCACTTAATGTCCGTACATTTCACTTCCGCTGCAGCGACAGAAGCACCTGTAAATCCCAGAGCAAGAGCCAGATAAATTGTTTTGGTCCGCTTATAACGCATTATTAGCCTGATACTTTCTGGTCTGAGCGCTCGACCAAAGCATCTTTCTTCCCTTGGTCGTATGCTGCGCGCGTGGACGAGAAAAGCATACAGACAAACATCGCAGCCCCTGCTCCCGCGCCGGCTGAACCCCGGAAATCAGTAACGCTTGCTACGACCAGTGTGACTAACAAAACCCCGAGTAGCCCCCCGGCAGCATATTTAATGGCTATTAGAGTTGGCTGTTTCATACTGTGTCCCCTCTTAAGCTAACAGTTCATATAAAAGGCCTAAACGGCCTTTTAATATTTATTAGCAGGCGGCCTTTATATTTTTTTGGAAACGAAAGTACTTTTCGTAACTGCCTGAAGCAGTGCGAGAATTCTGAGCATTCAATTGCAGGGAAGAGTGTTAGAAGGCCGGCGGCCTTGAATATATCGGAATAAAGAGCCATCCCTGCCCTTGCTGCCGCTTGAATGGAATTGAACCCGGCCATGTTCGCGCTCCCTGCTGTGATGTGCGACTACTATAGCGTATCGCCCACTTTGAAAAAATCCGGATATCCGTTCAGCAGGCTGCCTATGTCCATGGCTGGTTTGCCTTCGGTTTGCACGTCGAACACTTCCAGCACGCTGTTGCCGCAAGCTATTTTGAGGGAAGTGTTAGTCACATTCAGCACGGTCCCGGGCGAAGCTGAACTGCGGTCAGCACTTACTGTGGTGCGGATCAGCCGCACGCGTTTGCCATCCACCAGGCACCAGGCCGGGGAGCGTGGATAGAGCGCCCGCACCTGGTTATGGAGGTCGGCGGCACTGTGGGTCCAGATGATCCGGGATTCTTCTTTCTGGATCTTGCGGGCGTAGGTTACCAGCGCGGGGTCTTGGGCTGTGGCCGCTGGAGTGCCTGCAGGCAAAGTAGTCAGCAAATCACACAACGCCTCACACCCCAGTTGCTGCAGGCGGGCGGTCAAGGTGGCGGCGTTGTCGTCAGCCCGGATGGGAGTGAGCACACGTTTCAATACCGGGCCCGTGTCCAGGCCCTGTTCCATTTGCATCAGGCACACGCCGCTCTCGTGGTCGCCACTCAGCAGGGCTCGCTCTATCGGCGCGGCACCCCGCCAGCGCGGCAACAGCGAGGCATGCACATTGATACAACCGTACTTGGGCAGCGCCAGCACCGCCGGCGGCAACAACAAACCATAGGCCACCACCACCATCACATCGGGCTGATACGCCTGCAGGGTCGCCATTGTTTGCGGGTCGTTGAACGACAGCGGCTGCTCGACTGGAATGCCATGGCTTTCGGCCACCGCTTTTACTGGCGTAGCGGTCAGTTTCTTGCCGCGGCCACTGGGTCGATCAGGCTGTGAGTAGGCGCCTACTACCGTGAAACCCCTTGTAATGACTAACTCAAGATGCGCGGCGGCAAACTCGGGCGTACCCGCAAACACGATGCGCAGCGCTGGGTTGGTCATGGTCAGTTCAGGGCCTGGGTGGGGTCATCAAAGGGCCTGATGAGGGGCATCCGGCGAGTTCAGGCCTGGGCCTGGCTCGCGTTTTCTTCCTTTTCTTTCTTCTTTTCCTTCAGCAGCTTTTGCTTGAGGCGCTGGCGCTTGAGGATGGAGAGATAGTCCACGAACAGCTTGCCGTCGAGGTGGTCCACTTCGTGTTGCAGGCACACGGCCAGCAGGCCTTCGGCCACCAGTTCAAAGGCTTGGCCGTAGCGATCAAGCGCTTTCACTTTGATCTGTTTGGGGCGGGTCACCTGGTCGAAATAGCCGGGCACCGACAGGCAGCCCTCTTCATAACCCAGCGGCTCCGGATCCAGCACTTCAATTTCCGGGTTGATGAAAACCATGGGCGTATCCTTGTGTTCCGACACATCCAGCACCAGCAGGCGTTTATGCACGTTCACCTGGGTGGCAGCCAGGCCGATGCCGGGCGCGGCATACATGGTTTCCAGCATGTCATCGATGGTGCGGCGCAGGGCGTCGTTGACTTCAGACACCAGGCTGGCCCGCTTGCGCAGCCGCAGATCGGGGAATTCGAGAATTGTTAAAAGGCTCATGACGATATTGGGTAAAAGTTTGAAAAACTGCGCCCATGATAAGCCAATCACGCTGGCCATGGCAGGCTGGGACTTCAACGCGGAGCGAGAACCAACGCCCAATAATGACAACTTACCTAAAATTCCCGCGCTAACCCTATATGAATACAACACTTATTGTTACTATTGCCCACTTGCAGAGGGGTGCGCCTCTCTCACTGCCCGGCCAAGGGGGGAGCTTCCGATGGCATTGAATTTCACGAATTGGCTCAGGCACGGCAGGAATGCCGGCGCCAAGCTGCTGGCATCAGGCCTGATCGCCGGCCTGTTGATGCTGGTTGCCCATGCTGCAGAACAGCAAGGCATTATTGCGTTGCGCAAAGACTCTCCGCAGAGCTATACCGTAAAAGAAGGCGACACCTTGTGGGATATTGCCTCACGCTTTCTCGAGAAGCCCTGGCTGTGGCCCCAGGTATGGCAGGTCAATCCGCAAATCCAGAATCCCGATCTCATCTATCCAGGTGACCAGATTTCCCTTTCGTACCAGGCTGGCAAGCCGGTACTCAGTCTCAATCGTGATGCAGGCACTGCGCCGACAACCAGCGACAACAAAAGCAGCAGCAGTAGCAGTGGGGCCATCGTTGCCGATAGCTCGCCTGAAATTGCCGGGATCCGCACCGAGCGTCGCTCGCCACAAGTTCGCCGTGAACCCCTGCTGAGTCCCATCCCTGCGATCCCGCTCAGCAAAGTGTTTTCTTTCCTGAACAAGAGCAATGTAGTGGAGGGCGAAACTTTCGAGAAAGCGCCTTACCTGCTGGGCGAGCAACAAGGGCGCACAATCTTCAGCACCGGTGAAAGCGTGTTTGCGCGTGGTAACTGGAATTCAAATCTCACTACTTACGACATTGTGCGGGAAGGCCGGCGCTTCATGGATCCCGATTCCCATAAAAAGCTGCTGGGCGTGGAGTCAATAATCATAGGCACTGCCACCATCACCAGCATCAATGGCGACCGGGCCGTATTGAATGTTGATACAACCCAGCAGGAAGCACGCGTAGGTGATCGACTGGTGCCGCGCCAGAAACTGGCCATCGACGATTCATACCTGCCGATACCCCCCGACTTTGCAGTGGATGCTGCCATTGTGAGCATAGCTGACGGTCGCAGCCGCGGCGGCCAATATGACAGCTTGGTGCTGAATGCAGGCAGCAGCAGCGGCTTGAAAGCCGGCCATGTGCTGACCATCCAGCGCCCCACAGTTGTGGTCGAAGATGATATTGGCAAGCTGGGCTGGATGCAGCGTCTGCGCCATATGGTGGGAAAATCAGGTGGGCGTGCAATCGAGTATCCTGGCGAGAATATCGCAACCGTACTAATCTACCGGGTGTATGACCACGCCAGTCTTGGCTTGATATTGAGCTCCAAGCTGGAAGTTTCGACCAACGACCGGGCTGTGACACCCTGATACACACCCGCTTCAACCAACATAAGTTCAAGGACGAACTTCATGCAAATACCCGAACTGCGGCGTTGGCTGCAATTGACTCTCGCCTATAAACTCAATGCAGTGCGCCTGAAACAACTGCGCACGTTGGCACCAACCATTGATGCCCTGCTTGCAATAACCCACACAACATTCTGCGATTCGCTTATGCCGGCAGAGGTGTGGCCGTTCTTCTCGGCCTGGCAAGAGGGAACTGTAGATGCAGCAACTGCAGAACTGGTTGAGGCATCGATCGAATGGGCAAGCGCAAGCGGCCACTCTGTGATTGCGTTCGGGGACAGCCGCTATCCACCACTCTTGGCCACGTGCAACGATGCGCCGCCGCAACTGTTTGTGTGGGGCAATCCGGTGCTGTTGTCATTGCCGCAAATTGCCATCGTCGGTTCACGCAAGCCCAGTGCTGATGGTCGCCGCCATGCACGACGGTTCGCAGCGGCATTGACAGAGCGTGGCTACCAGATCACCAGCGGCCTGGCGCTGGGCATCGATACCGAGAGTCATCAGGGAGCACTGGAAAATGCAGGCAAAACCATTGCTGTGCTCGGCAGCGGCCTGGCCAGCATCTATCCGAAAAGCAATGTGGCACTGGCTGCCAGCATTGCGCAGCAGGGAGCCGTAGTCTCTGAATTTCCTCCCCATACGATCGCTGAAGCGTGGCACTTTCCCGAGCGTAATCGCATTATCAGCGGGCTGTCTCATGGCGTGGTGGTGGTGGAAGCGGCCGAGCAAAGTGGCTCTTTGATAACAGCGCGTCTTGCCGCAGAGCAAGGGCGCGAAGTGTTTGCAATTCCCGGTTCCATCAATAATCCGCTGGCACGCGGTTGCCACCGGTTGATACGGCAGGGTGCCAAGCTGGTGGAAAGCCCGGACGAGATCATTGAGGAAATGCCGGCATTATTGGCATGGGAGCGCGATCACAATGTACAACCGGTCGCTGGCCGGCAAACACCGGGAGCAAGCGAGGCAGTTCCACGCTCACAATTGCCTTCCATGGCAAAAGCGGCGCTTGCGCATATTGGTTATGACCCGGTTTCGCTGGAAAGCCTGCTCTTCCACACCGGGGCGGCTGCGGAGCAATTGTTGCCTGCGCTCACACAGCTCGAATTGGGCGGCCTCATCGAGCTGCAGGATCAAGCATATGTTTTGTCGGCTCGTGGTTGATGCGAGAATGCACCAGCAACATTCAACAGCCTGTAATCGATGATCACACAACATTTGCAAAAGGCGCTGGAAGTTCTCCAGGCCGGGGGTGTCATTGCCTATCCGACTGAATCAGTTTGGGGATTGGGGTGTGATCCTTTCAATCCGTTGGCGGTAGAAAAAATCCTGCGGCTGAAACATCGTCCGGTAGATAAAGGCCTGATTGTAGTCGCAGCCGGCATTGAGCAAATTGAGTCACTGGTACGGCCGTTGAGCAGCGAGCAACAAGCCTTGCTCAAATCGACCTGGCCGGGCCCCACCACTTGGCTGTTGCCTGATCCGGATCAATGTTTTCCCGGCTGGATTCGCGGTAACTTTTCCAGCGTCGCGGTACGCATCAGCGCGCATCCATTGGTGCACAAGTTGTGTGTTGGCTTTGGCGGTCCGCTGGTATCGACCTCGGCAAATCCGGCATTGCTGCCGCCGGCACGAACGCGTTTGCGGGTAGTGCGCTGGTTTGGTCGGCATGTGGATTATGTGTTGCCGGGCCGTCTCGGCAGCAACGACAAACCCAGCACCATCCGCGATTTGCAAAGCGGCAGGATCATACGCAGTTGACAGCAGTTGAAAACACGAAGGTACCCTCTTGAAAAGCAATAATGTCGATTTACAAGCAGTCAAAGATTTTCTGCTGAATTTGCAGGACAGCATCTGTGCAGGCCTGGAACAAGCCGACGGCAAAGCCAAATTTCATACCGACGCCTGGGACCGGGACGGCGGTGGCACTGGCATAACCCGCGTGATCAGTGAAGGCGCCGTGATTGAAAAAGGCGGCGTCAATTTCTCGCATGTCTTCGGCCGGTCACTGCCGCCCTCTGCCACCGCCAAGCGCCCCGAGCTGGCGGGCGCCGCTTTTGAAGTGATGGGAGTGTCGCTGGTGATTCACCCGCGCAATCCGTTTGTGCCGACTTCCCACTGTAATGTGCGCTTCTTCATTGCCAGCAAACCCGGCATGGAGCCGGTGTGGTGGTTTGGTGGCGGCTATGACCTGACACCTTATTACGGCTTTGAAGAAGATTGCCGGCATTGGCACCGTGTTGCCAAAAACGCCTGCGCGCCGTTTGGTCCGGAAGTGTATCCGGCCCATAAACAGTGGTGTGACGATTACTTTTTCCTCAAACATCGCAACGAGCCGCGCGGTGTTGGCGGCCTGTTCTTTGATGATCTCAATGAGTGGGGTTTCGATCGCTGTTTTGATTACACGCGTGCGGTCGGTTCCAGCTACCTGGATGCGTATTTGCCTGTCATCGCCCGTCGCAAGGACACGCCATGGCAGCCGCAACACAAACGCTTTCAGCAATACCGGCGCGGGCGCTATGTGGAATTCAATCTGGTATTCGACCGCGGCACCATATTCGGGCTGCAATCCGGAGTTGGACGCATCGAATCGATTCTGATGTCATTGCCCCCGGAAGTTCGCTGGGACTACGACTATCATCCCGAGCCAGGCACGGAAGAAGCGCGCCTGTATACGGACTTCCTGCGGGCACGCGACTGGGTAGATTGACTCATGGCAGATCGCTACGCAGTGATGGGCAATCCGGTTGCGCACAGCAAATCGCCGCGCATACACGCGCAATTCGCCCGCGAAACCGGACAGGACCTGGTCTATGAAACCTTGCTGGTGGAGCCCGGCCATTTTGCCGACGCGGTGAAGGGCTTTTTTGCCGCTGGCGGCAAGGGCCTCAACATCACCGTGCCGTTCAAACAGGAAGCCTGGGCTCTGGCTGCGCGGCACTCGCAACAAGCTGCGCTGGCCGGGGCTGTGAATACCATGTTTTGTGATGAATCCGGGCAACTGCAGGGTCATAACACCGATGGCATTGGCCTGGTGCGCGACATCCTTCGCAATCACGGCGGTGTGCTGGCAGGAAAATCGGTGCTGATCCTTGGCGCTGGTGGTGCCACCCGCGGCATTCTGTTGCCGATATTGCAGGAAAAACCAATGGCGATCTGCATTGCCAACCGGACGGTAAGCAAAGCGCAGGAACTGGCTCAGCTGTTTTCCCCCTACGGCAAGGTCAGCGCCTGCGGTTTCGACAGTTTGAGTGGCCAGCAATTCGATTGGGTGATCAATGCCACCGCTGCCAGCTTGCAGGGTGAGCTGCCGCCGTTGCCAGCGGGATTGCTTAAGGACGGAGCCTGGTGCTACGACCTTATGTACAGCAAGGATGCTACGGTGTTTTGTCAGTGGGCCCGCCGGCAGGGAGCGCAACAGTCGCTTGATGGACTCGGCATGCTGGTGGAACAGGCCGCAGAAGCATTCCTGCTATGGCGGGGAGTGCGCCCCACTACCACAGGCGTGCTGGCAGCATTACGGGCCGGCGGATAACCGCTAGCTGATGGTTTTTGAATCCGCCATGTGCAGATTCTTCAGTTTGACGTAGTGGCCTGCGCTGTATTTGAGAAATTCCAGCTCTTCAGGCTTCAGCTCGCGAATGCGTTTGGCAGGAGAGCCCACATAGAGGCCGCCGCTTTGCAGGACTTTGCCGGGCGAAACCACGCTGCCCCCCCCCACGATCACGTCCGGCTCTATCACGGCGCCGTCCATGACAATCGCTCCCATGCCTATCAATACCCGGTCACCGACAGTGCAGCCGTGCAGGATGGCTTTATGGCCAATGGTGACATCGGCGCCGATCTTGAGCGGAAAACCCAAGGGCGGGAACGATTCCCGGGATGTGACATGCAGCACCGAACCATCCTGGACATTGGTGCGATCCCCGATACTGATGTCGTGCACGTCACCCCGGATGGCAACCAGCGGCCACACCGACACATCAGCCCCCAGCGTGACTCTGCCGATAACCACCGCGCTGGCATCGATAAAGACGCCTTCAGCAAGGGCGGGGGTGTAATGGAGGTAAGTGCGGACAGTCATGGGGAATCTCGCTTGCGTGGCAAAGGCGCATTCTATGCCTAGCAGTGCCTGGTATGGGAACCTGGGCCAATACTGCTTTGCAGGTCGTTTGTGATTGATATGGATCATGCGAAAAGCCTTATTATTCGGGTGACAAGCATTGGGGGGCTATTGTTATAATGCGCGCCGTTTGTGCGCACGTAACCCAACGTAATTTCAAGCTTTCCTGGCTCCAGCAGCCCGGTAGCCTGTACCTATTAGGTTGCCTGTAAACTGAATAATTTCAAGCTGTGGAGAAAGGGCACATGCTGCCAACGTTGTCGACCAACACCATTTCATCTTTTTTCAGCGCTTTTTGCCGTCGTTACAGCCGCCTGTTGTTGGCGCTGACGTTGGTGTTCAGCTCGCCAGCGCTACTGGCATCCTGGACCCTCAACATGCGGGAAGGCATCACGGAAATCAGCCGGGAAACCTACAACCTGCACATGACCATCATCTGGATCTGTGTGGCGATCGGCGTGGTGGTTTACGGCGTGCTGTTCTATTCGCTGTTCGCCTATCGCAAATCCAAAGGCGCGGTTCCTGCCACTTTCTATCACAACACCACCGCCGAAATTATCTGGACCGTAATCCCCTTCATCATCCTGATTGCGATGGCAGTTCCTTCCACCAAGGTGCTGATGAAGATCTATGACACCGACGATTCCACGATGGACATCCGGATCACCGGCTACCAATGGCGCTGGCAGTACAAATACCTCAACGACAAAGGAGCCCCGGTTGTCTACTTCAGCAACCTGTCCACCCCCGCCGAACAGTATGAAAACTTCCCCGGCAAAATCAGTGCAGAAAAAGGCGAGCATTATCTGCTGGAAGTGGATGAGCCGCTGGTTATCCCGGTCAACAAGAAGGTCCGCTTCCTGCTGACCTCTGGTGATGTAATCCATTCCTGGTGGATGCCTGATTTTGCGATCAAGAAAGACGCCATCCCCGGCTTTATGAATGCTTCTTCTGTGATTGCTGAAAAAACCGGCATCTACCGCGGCCAGTGCGCGGAATTGTGCGGTCGCAACCACGGCTTCATGCCTATTGTTGTAGAAGTGAAAGAGCAGGCTGATTTTGACAAGTGGTATGCCGAAAAACAGGAAGCTGCCCAGAAAGTGGCCGACATGACCAGCAAGGAATTCACCAGGGAACAGTTGGTGGAGATGGGCCAAACGGTCTACAACACCTACTGCATGGCCTGTCACCAGGCCAATGGTCAGGGTTTGCCACCCACCTTCCCGGCGCTGGCCGGCAGCAAAGTGGCCAACGGTCCGCTGGAAGGCCACCTCGATACAGTACTGCACGGCCGCAAAGGCACTGCCATGGCAGCGTTTGGCACCCAGTTGAGCCCGGTGGATATTGCCGCCGTGATCACGTTCGAACGTAATTCCTTTGGCAACAAGATGGGCGACATGGCAACTCCGCTGCAGGTTTACCAGTTGCAGCAAGCCAAGTAAGCCAAACCCCCCGAATCAGAATCAAGTATTGCGAAGATTGAGGACCACTCCATGGCAACCGGACACGACGATCATCACCACGGCCCAGCCAAAGGTTTAACCCGCTGGCTATACACCACCAACCACAAGGACATTGGCACCTTGTACCTGTGGTTCAGTTTTGCCATGTTTCTGCTTGGCGGCACCTTTGCACTGGTGATCCGCGCCGAGCTGTTCCAGCCTGGGCTGCAGTTTGTGGACCCCAACCTCTTTAACCAGATGACCACCATGCACGGACTGGTGATGGTGTTCGGGGCGGTGATGCCGGCCTTCGTGGGCTTGGCCAACTGGATGGTGCCCATGATGATCGGCGCTCCCGACATGGCATTGCCCCGCATGAACAACTGGAGCTTCTGGATCCTGCCGTTCGCATTCGCAATGATGTCTTCCACCCTGTTCATGGATGGCGGCGGACCCAACTTCGGCTGGACTTTCTACGCGCCGCTTTCCACCACCTTTGCGCCGAAATCCGTCACCTTCTTCATTTTTGCGGTACACATGATGGGGGCCTCCTCGATCATGGGGTCGATCAACATCATCGCCACCATCCAGAACCTGCGCGCTCCCGGCATGACCTACATGAAAATGCCGCTGTTCGTGTGGACCTGGCTGATCACTGCCTACCTGCTGATTGCGGTAATGCCAGTACTGGCCGGCGTGGTAACCATGATGCTGTTCGATATTCACTTCGGCACCAGCTTCTTCAGTGCAGCCGGTGGCGGTGACCCGGTGTTGTTCCAGCATGTGTTCTGGTTCTTCGGGCACCCCGAGGTTTACATCATGATCCTGCCGGCCTTCGGTGTGGTGTCAGAGATCATCCCGACCTTTTCGCGCAAGCGACTGTTTGGCTATGACTCGATGGTATATGCCACCTCCTCGATCGCATTCCTGTCTTTCATCGTGTGGGCCCACCACATGTTCACCACCGGCATGCCGCTGGCAGGCGAACTGTTCTTCATGTACTCGACAATGCTGATTGCGGTGCCAACCGGTGTGAAAGTGTTCAACTGGATCACCACCATGTTCAAAGGCTCACTTTCGTTTGAAACACCGATGCTGTTCGCAATCGCGTTTGTGGTGCTGTTCACTTGCGGCGGCTTTACCGGCTTGATGCTGGCCATTGCGCCTGCTGACTTCCAGTACCAGGATACCTATTTTGTGGTAGCCCACTTCCACTATGTGCTGGTACCAGGCGCAGTGTTCTCGATCATGGCTGCCGCTTATTACTGGCTGCCGAAGTGGACCGGCAACATGTATGACGAGAATCTGGGCAAGCTGCATTTCTGGCTGTCGTTCATCGGCATCAACATCTTGTTCTTCCCGCAGCATTTCCTGGGTCTGGCCGGCATGCCACGACGCGTTCCTGACTACGCGCTGCAGTTTGCCAACTTCAACATGGTCTCCAGTATCGGCGCGTTCTTTTTCGGCTTCAGCCAGCTGCTGTTGCTGTTCATCGTGATCAAAACCATAAAAGGTGGCAAGAAAGCGACTGCCCAGGTGTGGGAAGGCGCAGAAGGTCTTGAGTGGACGTTGCCGTCACCGGCTCCCTACCACACCTTCAGCACGCCTCCGCCGATCAAATAAGACAGAAGCGTCGATGTCTGAAAACGGCCAGCAACGCAAAAGTTTCAGCGACAATGCAAAACTGGTCGCCAAGCTGGTGTTGGCCGTAGTTGCAATGTTCGGGTTCGGGTTTGCACTGGTACCGATATACGACGTTTTTTGCAAAGTCACCGGATTGAATGGCAAGACTGGCGGCAGAGTAGTTTACGAAGCGGCCGCGGCTGATGTTGATCTTTCAAGAACTGTCACCTTGCAGTTCGTGACAATGAATAACATCAACATGAACTGGGTGTTTCATCCGGAGCAGAACCAGATTGAGGTTCACCCCGGTGAGCTGAATGAAGTGAAGTTTTATGCGAAGAATCCTTCGTCAGTGAGAATGGTCGCCCAGGCAGTACCAAGTGTGGCACCGTCGGGTAGTGCCAGCTTTCTGCACAAAACCGAATGTTTTTGTTTTACCCAGCAAGTGCTGGAAGCAGGACAGGAAATCGAAATGCCGGTGCGCTTTTTTGTAGACAAGGCGTTGCCCAAGGATGTGCACAAGATGACGCTGTCCTACACGCTGTTTGATGTAACCGAAAATTTTGTCGGCACACCGAAGCTGAGCGCCAACTAGAAAGCAACATAATAGAAAGTGACAAATAGAAAGTATCAACATCATTGAAGTTGTATTGAGAAAAGGCTGAACAACATGGCTACTCCAGACAAGCACACCACTCCCGGCGGCTACGAACCCTATTACGTGCCTGACCAGTCGAAATTTCCGATCCTGGCCTCCCTCGGGCTGTCGATCATGATGATTGGGCTTGGCAACACGCTCAATGACATCAAGTCCCAGCACGGCAGTACTGCCTCCGCGTGGGTGGCCTTCGCCGGTTTCTTCATTCTGGGTTGTGTGCTGTTCAACTGGTTTGCCACCCAGATCCGCGAAAACTTCCAGGGCCTGCCCAGCGCCCAGCTGAAACGCTCCTATGTGCTCGGCATGTACTGGTTCATCTTTTCGGAAGTGATGTTTTTCTGTGCGTTCTTCGGCGCGCTGTTCTATGTCCGCAACTTTTCCGTGCAGTGGCTGGCTGGAGTGGGTGAAAAAGGCATCAGTCACGCACAGTGGCAAGACTTCCAGGGCACCTGGCCGGTAATCAACAACCCGGATCCAAAAACCTTTGCCAATCCGGAACAGTCGATGGCGTGGCGCGGCTTCGGCGAAGCGCTGAGCTATTTGCCGTTGTGGAACACCATACTGCTGCTAAGTTCCAGCGTAACGGTGCACATTGCCCATGTTGCGCTCAAGAACAAAAACCGCAAGCAGCTTACCATCTGGCTGGGGCTTACCGTTCTGCTCGGCATTACCTTCCTTGTGCTGCAAGCCAGGGAATATACGGAAGCCTATAAAGAGTTGGGTTTGACTCTGCACTCAGGCATCTACGGCTCCACTTTCTTCCTGTTGACCGGCTTCCATGGTTTCCACGTAACACTGGGTGCCTTCATGCTGTCGGTAATGTGGTTCCGTGTACTCAAGGGCCATTTCAAGCCGGAAGATCATTTCGGATTTGAAGCAGCATCCTGGTACTGGCACTTTGTTGATGTGGTGTGGGTGGGACTGTTCTGCTTCGTCTACCTGCTCTAGGTACTGGCAACTGCCTGCGGGCAGCGACATGACGAAAGAGTAAGCGAGAGAAGTACAAAGGAGTGCGCGCTACGAAGGTAACGCGCACTTTTTGCTTTAGGGACTTTCTATTTATATTGGACTCAGGGCTGTATTGGGTTCAAGGCTGTTGTATTGGTTGGCCCGCATGATGCCATGGAGCATTCAGCGCGAGCTGGCCCGTGAAGATGCCATAAGTAATTGTGAGCATCAGCAGAATCGCCAGCGTGATGCGTACACCCAGGGCATAGAGTGTGCGCTTGGTTGAGCCCTGGTCCTTGAAGAAAAAGACAGCGCCACTGAACAGGCTGAGCACAATGGCGATCAGCAGCACAACGATGATGATTTTCAGCATGGCAAGTCTCGCGTAGCCGGATTGAATCGGGGATGGCGGCCAGAGTAAACCACCACGGCAGGCACGACGAGCAAATTTTTACTGATCACAAACCCTGACAGACCACGAAACCATGAGTGCAGGATTCACAGGCAGAATACGCAACTTCCGGTTCGACTGGAAGCTCAGCTTGTTGACGGCATTGTTGATGCCGTTGATGCTGAGTCTGGGCTTCTGGCAATTGCGTCGGGGAGACGAAAAGGTAGCACTGCAAAACACCTATGACGCAAGACAACACGAAACCCCGGTGCCGCTGGATTCACTGGATCCGGCACAGGATCTGCAATATCGCCAGGTGCAGTTCAGCGGCCACTATGACAACAGCCATGTGTTTCTGCTCGACAACCGCACCAATGCCGGTCAGCCAGGGTATGAAGTGATCGTGCCGGTGCTTGCCGATGCGGGCAGGATAGTGCTGGTCAATCGCGGCTGGATCGCACAGGGACCTTCGCGCCAGAGCTTGCCAACCATTGCTGCGGTTGAGGGTGAGGTTTCAGTGCAAGGCAGCATTTACCAGAATGTCGGCAAGCAGGTGGTACTGGGAGCTGATATCGAGGCTGCCGGCTGGCCCAAGGTGGTAGAAACACTGGATCCGGTGCGTATGGCAGAATTGGCGGGAATTGCTGACCAGAGGCAGGTGTTTCCGTACTCGGTACGCCTGGCCGAGCTGGCACCCGGCGTACTGACAAGGTTCTGGCCGGTTATCAGCATGACCCCCGAGCGGCACCGTGGTTATGCAATGCAGTGGTTCATGATGGCACTGGCACTGGCAGCACTTTATTTGTTTTACAGCACCAAACCTGAAATCAAACCGGACAACGAACAATAACCATGGATCGCAATAAACTTAAATTGAGCCTGATGTTGCTGTTGGTCACTGTGCCCATCGGCTTGTCGACCCTGGTCTATCACTTTTATGCAGGCAACAGTGGCTTCGGCACCACCAGCAAGGGCACGCTGGTGCAACCGGTCATCGATATTACCGAGTTGAAACTGCTCGATATTGAAGACAAGCCAGCCTACCTTGGCTTTGAAGAGCTGACTGCCGGAGTAAGCCCGGATAAATACAAGCCGCGTCCCTGGCAATTGCTGTATTTCGGCAGTGAAAGCTGTGATGCAGAGTGTCAGCAGCGTTTGTATTTTTTGCGGCAATTGCACGTCAGGCTTGGCAGCGATGCCAAACGGGTGCAGCGCGCCTACATTGTTACTTCTGCAGGCTCCGGGGTCGATGCCGCTACCAGCGCCTGGCTGACAGAACAGCAGGCTGACATGCGCGTCCTGCATGGCGAAGCTGTTATTGTTGCCAAAGTATTGCAACGTACCTCTGCTGCCGATCCGCTGGCAGCGCATTACATTTACCTCATGGATCCGGTTGGGAATATCATGCTGTACTTCTCGCCGGACAACGACGCCGAAGCAATTCTGAAGGATCTCAAGAAATTGCTGGATTCAAGCAGTATAGGGTGAGCACTGCCAACGATGAAAAACACCAAACCTTCCTATTTGCTTGTGCATGTTGCTGTGCTGTTGGCATTCTGCGTGGTGGTGCTGGGTGCTTTTACCCGGCTGCAGGACGCGGGCCTCGGCTGCCCCGACTGGCCCACTTGTTACGGCCATGCGGTGTGGCCACAAACCAGCGAGCAGATCGCCGCTGCTGAAAAAGCATTTCCGGATGCTCCGTTTGAGCAGGCCAAGGCCTGGCCTGAAGTGGTGCACCGCTATTTCGCCGGCACCCTTGGCTTTCTGATCGTGCTGGTCGGCGCACTGGCGATCAAGAACCGCAGACTGAAGGATCAGCCCTTCAAATTGCCGCTGCTGCTGGTGGGCCTGGTAATTGCGCAAGGCTTGTTCGGAATGTGGACGGTCACCCTTAAATTGTGGCCGCAGGTGGTAACCGGCCATTTGCTTGGCGGCTTTGCCACGTTGGGTTTGCTGTGGCTGTTGCGGTTGCGTCTGATCAATGGCCCGTGGCCCGGCCCCAACATTCCAATGCGACACTGGCACGATCTCAAGCCGTTGGCGTTGATCGGTCTGTTGCTGGTGATTTGCCAGATCACGCTCGGTGGCTGGACCAGTACCAATTACGCAGCACTGGCTTGTCCCGACCTGCCCACCTGTCAGGGTCACTGGTGGCCTCCCCTGATGGACTTCAGTACAGCCTTCAATTTTGCGCAGGAAATCGGCCCCAATTATCTGGGTGGCCAGCTTGATGGAGGTGCACGCCTGGCCATCCACATGACACACAGAATCGGCGCCGTGGTAGTCGCACTTTATCTGCTGTTTCTGGCTTCCCGCTTGCGTCGTCATGCCGGTGGCCGGGATTTGCGGCGTCAGGCCAATGTCATTGTGGGTTTGCTGGGATTGCAAGTTTGTCTGGGACTCAGCAATGTGCTGTGGTCCTTGCCGCTGCCAGTAGCCGTTGCCCATAATGCCTGTGGCGCCTTGCTGCTGCTGTCACTGATCAGCCTCAACTACCGACTGCACAAATGTACTGCCCCCTGGTAACCCATGACTGAAGCCGCTGTGATCAAGATAGCCACCTGGCGTGACTATTACGAAATGTGCAAACCGCGTGTGGTGATGATGATGATTCTCACCTCGCTGGTTGGCATGTATCTGTCCGTGCCCGGCATGGTGCCGTGGTCGGTGCTGGTGTGGGGCAACATTGGCATTGCACTGGTGGCAAGTGCCGGCGCGGTGGTAAATCACCTGATCGATCATCGTATCGACACCATCATGCAGCGCACACTGAAACGGCCCATCCCCCAAGGCAAGGTCAGCCCGATGCAGGCGCTGGTGTTTGCGTGCCTGATTTGTGTGAGTGGCATGTCGATTCTGATGTTGCTGGTGAACCCGCTATGTGCCTGGCTGACGCTGGCGTCATTCGTGGGTTACGCAATCATTTACACCGGCTGGCTCAAACGTGCCACGCCGCAAAACATTGTGATTGGCGGGCTCTCCGGCGCAATGCCACCACTGCTGGGCTGGACCGCCGTCACCGGCAGCATAGACCCGGGCGGACTGTTGCTGGTGCTGATCATCTTCGCGTGGACTCCACCGCACTTCTGGCCGTTGGCGATCCACCGCAAGGTTGATTACGCAAAGACCGACATCCCGATGCTGCCAATCACCCATGGCGATGCGCTGACCAAACTGCACACCCTGCTCTATACCATCATCATGATAGTCGTGAGTGTGCTGCCTTACCTTACCCGCATGAGCGGCATGTTTTACCTGTGTTCGGCATTGCTGCTGGGTGCCGGCTTTCTTTACCACTCCATCAACCTGCTGGTCACCAAACGCCCGCAGGCTGCCATGCAGACTTTCCGTTTTTCCATTTTCTATCTGATAGCGCTGTTCATAGTGCTGCTGATCGACCACTACTTGTAAGCGCTGGTTTCATGAACAAAGGTGTAGCCAATACCGTCATCGGGTTAGTGGCCTTCATGGCACTGTTGCTGGGCCTGTTGGTGCACAGGGTGCTGACACCGGCCACGATGACGCAACAGCAGCTCAGCGACAACGGCTTGTTTGTTTACGAGTTGCCACGCCGCATCACCGATTTCACGCTGATCGATCACAACAACCAGCCCTTCATGAAGGACAAACTCAAAGGCCGCTGGACCCTGATGTTCTTTGGCTACACCAGCTGCCCCGATGTGTGCCCCACCACGCTGGCCAGCATTCGCCAGTTCAGGCAATTGCTGAAAGAAGCCGATGCCAAGGCTGCTGCCAGAGTGCAGGTGGTGTTTGTTTCCGTGGATCCGATGCGCGACACGCCGGAAAAACTGGCAGCCTATGTGCATTATTTTGGCGAGGACTACATTGGCACCACCGGCGAGTACATCAACATCTTCAATCTGGCGCACCAGCTGAATATTGCGTTTGCCTATCTGCCGGCCAAGGAAGGCAACTATGATGTTTCACACAGTGGCGAAATTGCGCTGATCAATCCGGAAGGTGATTTTCACGGCTTCTTCAAATCGCCGCCTGACCCGCAGAAGATGCTGCAAACGTTCCGGTCCATGCTGAAAGGCTGGCAGCACTAGTCCGCCCTATTCTATTTCCGCCAGTCTTACTCTTTTTTCATCCCGACGCTTTTCGACCAGAGTACGCAATTGTTCACGTAATTCGCCGCCATTGATTACGGCGGGAATGCATGAAACCGGGGTGGTTGAATCGGAAGAAACTATCTCGATGTTGCCAAGCCCGAACAGCCGCAATAAAAACGGCTGGTCAAAGCGGGTATCTTTCACGCGGTAGAGTTCAAGTTCCTCCGTCTTCTTGTTGAGGACTCCGCTGTGGACTTTCAAGCGCTGCGAAGTAAGTTCATAGACCTGGCATCTGATAACCAGAAAGCGCCAAAACCCATAAGGGATTGCAACGACAGCTCCTACCACTGTCAATGAAACCAGTCCGCAAACCACATAGGTGCCGAGATTGATAATCTGGGATGGGCGCCCAGTCCATACTTGAGCTTCTGGTGTCATGCTGGATTCTCCCTTTGAAGTGTAAGCAACCTGGCCGCCAGGCGAGCCTGCTAGAATTTTACCAGCTCTATTGTGCAGAACAAGCCCAGCTGTCTGGAAAAAGGCGATAACAGCCATTCTACTGCCTTTACCAAGCCATACATAAAGCCGGGCAACATGGCGCTCCTGGACACGCCACCACTGACAATATATGAGATTGGCGAATGGTATTTTATGGACTTTATTTTCAGATGCGGATATTCGCGTTTGAATAATTCCAGGTCGCGCTCGAAATAAATATGGGGCAGGGCCTGGTTGCTGTTGGACAGCGGATTGCCAGGCTGTATTTCCCGTGCCCCGTTTTCGTCAAATGGTTCGGGATGAAAGCGCTTGTAGATGAAGCGTCCCAACAAGCTGTTGGCAGGCTCTGTCATTACTACCGCACCACCACGCACCAGCGTACGTTGCGCTTCTTTCAGGAACAGGTGCGGATTCGGAATGTGATGAAAAACATTCAGCATCAGAATGCTGGCAAGTTCGTTATCGGCAAACGGCAAAATTTCTGCGCTGAAAATCCGGTCCACATTCGGCAAATCGAGTATGTCGGAAGTAATTACCTCCGGGAATATTTCTTTGAGAAAACCGCCACCGGAGCCCAGCTCAAGATATTTGCCGCCCTGGAGCTTTCTGGATTGCCCAATGAAGACGGCATACCAGTCACTGTAAAGTTTTTTCAGGAATGGTTTCCCGAGAATGATATCCCTGTGCGCAAGCGTTGTCCGCGGGTCATCCAGATCATAATGGGAGGGATATTTGTTAAACATCTTGGTGACGAGCAAAGCTGATCATGCTGCCATGCCTTCAACTACAAGGTGCCGGGTGTCTGTTCTCAGGCCGGCCTGCTCAAGTGTGATGGCGCAAACATTGCCAAAGCGATCGAGATTGAGCACTGTATTCTCATCCAGATCGCGGGTCTCTGTGATGTCTTGTGCCCGGAACTCGATATAGAGAGTATCGGTATCCTGAAAGTACTGGATTTTCATGGTCTGAAACTCCGGTCAAAGAATGCATTGTGAATGGTTTCTCCATCTGGCAGCAAGACCACGCGCAGCCATTTGCGATCAACTCGTCCCCAGCGCCGGATACGACAATCGGCCTGGGTAACTTGATGTTCTGGAGATTTGCAGACAGCAGTAATCCACTTATCCTTTATCCCTATGCGGTCTGGCCGCAGGCGCGGGGCTTGAAAGTATTCCGTTACTTTCACAGGGGAAGTCCATTTCCAGCCGGTGTTTATCCTTCCTGGAGTCTAGTACTCAATCAGAAAATCTGCCGGTGAAAAATTCAGACACCGGCTTAACGGGTAGCACGATACAAAGCCCGTCCCCCTTTGATTAAAACATTTGAAACTTTATACCCCGCCGATTGCAGGCTTGCATGCTGTTCATCAAGGGTCATATAGAGCTGGTCATTTTGCATACCGTCTTCCCCACAGTAATGGTCACAAACGAGATAAACGCCGCGCTCTTGCAATAACCCCCGTACTTGTTGGTGCAATGCGGTTGCATGGCGTTTATGGCGGAGCTCATGCACAGCCTGATTGGTAATTACCGCCTCAAATATCCCCAAATCATAAGCCCATCCCGGTTCTTTGAAGCTGCGTTCAACAAATGTGACTCGATTGAGCACATTCCCAAGGCGAAGACGGGCCAGCTCATGCATGGCCGAAGAGAAGTCGAGCAAAGTTATTTCGAGGTTTGGGATGTGGTCCAGAACCTGTCTGGCAAGAAAGCCGGGGCCCGAACCGAGCTCAAGCACCCGGATAGTTGGTTGAGTGATTAAGCTGAGCTCGTTGGCAAATGCTTCGAAGAATTCCTGGCGAAACGGACGCTGCATGGCGGTTCGTTCCCATGCCAGCGCATCGGGCATTGCACACAGATCAATTGGACTGGGGATATCAACGGGAGTCATTGGTGCGCTCATGGCTGTAAACAACAGCTACTGCTGTCTCTTCAGCATTGCACTGACGGCGAACAATAATGCAGCAACCACCACAATACTGGGCCCGGTCGGGGTGTCCAGAAACCATGAAGCGGTCAGTCCACCTACCACGGCAACGCAACCACTGAAGCTGGCACCGAACGCCATCTGCTCGGGCGAGCGGGCAAACAGGCGGGCGGTGGCCGCCGGAATTATCAGCAAGGAAGTGATCAGCAAAACACCCACAATCTTCATCGCCACTGCCACTGCTACAGCGATGATCAGCATCAACATCACACGCAGTCGTGCGATGTTGAGCCCTTCCACCTGCGCCAGTTCTGGTTGCAGCGTGAATGACAACAACGCATTCCAGTTGGCAACCAGAACCACCAGTACCAGCGCGCAACCGCCAAGCAGCCACAACAATTCACTGTTGGTAACTGTCAACAGATCACCAAACAGGTAAGCCTGCAAATCAATCTGGGTATTGGTAAAACTCAGGATCACCAAGCCGACCGCCAGCGAACTGTGCGCCAATATGCCGAGCAGCGTATCAGTGGCGAGCGATTTGCGGGTTTCCATCAACACCAGCAGCAGCGCCACCAGGCAGCAGATAAAGATGACAGTGAGCTGCATGTTGAGGTTCAGCAGCAAACCCAGTGCTATGCCGAGCAACGCCGAATGCGACAGCGTGTCGCCAAAATAGGCCATGCGCCGCCAGACGATGAAACAGCCCAGTGGGCCGGCCACCAGCGCCAGCAACAGGCCGGCGGCCACGGCACGCAGCAGGAAGTCGGCCATCAGCGGCCATCCTTGCTGCGCTGCTGCGGATTTGCCAGCAGGCTGGGGGCGTGGTCGTGCTGGCAGGAGTCATCATGCACATGTTCGGCAACAACCTCGCCGGCCAGCGTGTGCTCGTGATAATGATGATGCGTGTAAACCGCCATGGCCTGCGCACCCGCTTGCCCGAACATTTCGAGATAGGCAGGATCATTGCTGACCTGCTCCGGGTGGCCGTGGCAGCACACATGCTGGTTGAGACAGATCACTTCGTCGGTGGCCGACATCACCAGATGCAGATCGTGCGACACCATCAGCACGCCGCAATTATGGGTATCACGCAATTGAGTGATCAGTGAATAAAGATCCGCCTGGCCTTTCAGGTCTACTCCCTGGGTGGGCTCATCCAGCACCAGCAGCTCAGGTTTGCCGAGCAGTGCCCGCGCCAACAACACCCGCTGGAATTCACCACCGGACAATGATTGCAGGCGGCTATGGCGGACATGGGAGGCCCCCACTTCTGCCAGTGCTGTTGCCAGATCGGCGTGGGCCGCACGTGGAGCCAGTTGCAGAAAGCGTTCCACGGTCAGCGGCAAGGTGTTTTCCACCTGCAGCTTTTGCGGCATGTAGCCAATCCGCAAACCGGGACTGCGAGTGACGGTGCCGCTGGTAGGCACCAGCAGGCCCAGCGCAATTTTCACCAGTGTGGTTTTGCCGGCACCATTGGGGCCGATCAGGGTGAGAATCTGGCCCTGCTTCAGATGCAGATTGACCTTGTTGAGGATATGACGGTTACCGGCGTGATAATCCACCGCATGCAAATGCAACAGTGCCTGCGGAATACAGGTGGACGATGTTGCAGTTGCCGCAGAAACGGCTGTGGGTGTCGGAGTATTCAAGGGAAGATTTCAGTTCAAAGGCCAGAGGTTGGCCGGGCCTCACAATAGTGTGGTATATCATAGCACCGCATGTAATTTCCTGTGTTTCATCCGATGAATTCCCGCACCATTTACGCCATCTCATTGCAACGTTCCATGCCATTGCTGGTGCTGTGGCTGTTGTGGACTGTGGCTGCAGAGGCGGCGACACCAAACGTGGTGGCCAGTATCAGACCGCTGCAATTATTGGCGGCCGCAATTACCGACGGGGTCAGCACTCCGCAACTGGTCATGGAGCCGGGACAAGACCCGCATCATTTGTCGCTGCGGCCGTCCGAGCGACAGCAGCTGCAGCAGGCGGATATCGTGTTGTGGGTTGGCCCCATCCTGGAACAGCCACTGGAAAAAGTGATTGCGGGGTTGCAAATTCCGGTGATCACTGCCCAGCTGGCCAGTGGCGTCACGCTGCTGCATAGCGGCACGGTCGCCGATCCGCATTTGTGGCTGGATACCCGCAATGCCCGCAGCATCGCCACTGCGTTGCTGCAAGTATTACAAAAACGCGATAGCGAGCATGCCTTGCGTTATCAGGCCAACATGACCCGATTTGTCGCGCAGCTGGATGCGCTTGATACTGAAATTGATTTGATGCTGCAGCCGTTACAATCCCAACCATGGGCAGTCAACCATCAGGCCTTCGGTTATTTCGCAGCGCAGCACAAGCTGCAGCAGGCATTCGCGCTGACAGACAGTACCAATAGCACGCCAGGGTTGCAGCGGTTACAAACGCTGCGGCAACAAATTGCAGCCCGTCATGTAAAGTGCCTGCTGACTGAACCCGGCGAAAACCATCAGCAACTCGATACGATGATAGACGGCAAAAAACTCAATATCGTAACTGCCGATGTGCTGGGCACCACACTCATGCCAGCCGCAGATGCCTATGTGCAGTTGCTGCGGCAAGTAGCAATGGCAGTGAAGCACTGCATGGGAGACAACAATGACTGACGTGGCACCGCTGGTATTGGTGGATGGCTCGTCCTATCTGTATCGTGCCTATCACGCACTGCCGCCGCTGACCAACAGCAAGAAGCAGGCGACAGGCGCGATCAAAGGTGTAATCAGCATGATTCGCGCCCTGGCCAAACAGTATCCGCAAAGTCGCATGGCGGTGGTGTTTGATGCCAAAGGCAGAACCTTTCGTGACGACATCTATCCGGAATACAAGGCCAATCGTCCGCCCATGCCGGACGATCTGCGAACCCAGATCGAGCCGATTCATCAAATCGTGAAGGCTATGGGCTTGCCGCTGCTGGTGGTCGACGGCGTTGAAGCTGACGATGTGATCGGCACTCTCGCACAGGCAGCATGGCAGCAAAAAACGCCGACAGTGATCTCCACCGGCGACAAGGACATGGCGCAACTGGTCAATGAACACGTGACGCTGCTTAATACCATGACCAACGAAAAGCTGGACCGTGACGGTGTCACCAACAAATTCGGCCTGCCGCCCGAGCGCATCATCGATTACCTCGCGTTGATGGGCGACAGCTCCGACAACATTCCCGGCGTGCCCGGTGTAGGCCCAAAAACTGCAGTGAAATGGCTGCAGGAATACGGTTCACTGGAAGCGCTGGTGGCGCAGGCCGGCAAGGTTGGCGGCAAGGTGGGAGAAAACCTGCGCAGTAATCTGGAAGTGCTGCGGCTTTCACATGAGCTCGCCACTATCAAGCTTGATGTTGCGCTCGGCTTCGGGCCGCAGGATCTGGTGCATCAGCCGGAAGACAAGGCAGCCTTGCTCGCGCTGTTCCGCGATCTTGAATTCAAGGGCTGGATCAAGGAGCTGGAAGATGCCGGTGCGAAATCCTGGGAAGCAACGGCACAAACAACCACTGGCGCTGCTGCAGTGCCTGCGGAACAACCTGCACAGACTGAGCAGTGGTTGGCTCCGGCATCAGAAGACTATCGCACCATCAACACGATGGAAGCCCTGAAGCAATTCGTGCAACAGCTTTCGACGCAAACCCGTCTTGCCATCGAGCTGATCACCGACGATGCACATTTCAAGCAGGCGCAAATCATCGGCATAGGGCTGTGCAACCACAATGGGATCGCGATCTATCTGCCGCTTGCACACGATATGCTCGGTGCCGAAGCGCAGCTGCCGCTTGATGCTGTGCTTGCTGTGCTGAAGCCGGCGCTGGAAAACCAGGCACTGTTCAAGGTGGGACATGATCTCAAATACATTACACATGTATTGGGACGTCATGGTGTGCATCTGCATGGCCGGCGCTATGACACCATGTTGCAATCCTACGTGCTGGATTCCGTGGCACACAAACACACGCTTGAATTGTGCTGCGAACATTATCTGCAGGAAGTCGTGCCCGATGCTGAAAGTGTGCTCGGCAAGGGCCGCAACAAGCTTGGTGTTGCGCAACTCGACATTGCGAAAGCCACCCAATATGCCGCACGCCGCGCGGCACTGGTGTATCGGCTGCATCATTACCTGACACAGCAATTGAATACCACCGGCAGGCTGGCCGAAGTTTATCGTTATTTCGAAATTGCGCTTATGCCTGTACTGGCGCGCATGGAAGATGCGGGCATCCGTGTCAACGTGTCAGTGCTCGCCACCCAGAGCCAGCAACTGGCAACAAGGCTGGTGGAGCTGGAACGCAAAGCTTTTGAACTTGCCGGCGAAGAATTCAATCTCGGCTCCCCGGCGCAATTGCAGAAAATATTTTTTGAAAAACTCGGCTATCCGGTGATTTCCAAAACCGAAAAAGGCCAACCATCCACCGCCGAGCCGGTGCTGCAGGAGCTGGCTGAAACCTATGAATTGCCAAAGGTGATTCTGGAGCAGCGCGGCCTCGCCAAACTCAAATCAACCTACACGGACAAGCTGCCACTCGACATCCAGCCCGATACCGGTCGCATCCACAGCACGTTTCAGCAAGCAATCGCAGCCACCGGCCGCTTGTCGTCAATGGAGCCGAATCTGCAGAACATTCCGATCCGCACCGAGGAAGGGCGCCGCATACGCCAGGCATTTATTGCAGATGCCGGCTCCGTATTGCTGGCGGCCGATTATTCACAAGTGGAACTGCGCATCATGGCGCATCTGTCGAATGATCGTGGTCTGGTACACGCTTTTGCCGAAGGGCTGGATGTACATCGTGCCACCGCCGCAGAAATTTTCGGCTGCACGGTAGAGCAAGTGACAAACGACCAGCGCCGCAGCGCCAAGGCCATCAATTTCGGGCTGATCTATGGCATGTCTGCGTTCGGGCTGGCCGCCCAGCTGGGCATAGGTCGTCATGAAGCACAGGAATATGTGGAGCGCTATTTCCATCGATATCCCGGCGTGCGTGACTACATGGACAACACCCGCCTGCTGGCGGCAGAACAAGGCTATGTAGAAACCTTGTTCGGGCGCCGGCTCTATCTGCCGGACATCAAGGCCCGCAACCAGATGCTGCGCAAGGCGGCGGAACGTACTGCCATCAACGCACCGATGCAGGGTACTGCCGCCGACATCATCAAGCAGGCCATGGTGGACATCGAC
Source organism: uncultured Gammaproteobacteria bacterium (assembly GCA_903837345.1). Taxonomy (GTDB): domain Bacteria; phylum Pseudomonadota; class Gammaproteobacteria; order Pseudomonadales; family Pseudohongiellaceae; genus CAILUG01. Next base: position 40,864 of record CAILUG010000009.1, read on the forward strand.
CACTGGCTGGCAATAGCCGGCCTCAATGCCCGCATGGTGCTGCAGGTGCACGATGAGCTGGTGTTTGAGGTGGCTGAAGCCGACCTGCATTTGCTGATGGAAGGGGTCAGATTCCGCATGACCTCGGCGGCCTCACTGTCGGTGCCACTGGTGGTCGACATGGGCCATGGGCGCAATTGGGATGAAGCCCACTGATGGAAATTGGTGTCAGAGTCACAATTCTGATGGAAATTGGTGTCAGAGTCACAATTCTTTCGCATGCAGTCATTTGTTAAAAACTTTGCACGAAGAAATGTGACTCTGACACCAATTTCCCAAATACCCGCTAATTATGGGAACTTTTCGTGTTACGGCCACTCAAAGGCAGTGCAGGCTGGTTTTCTCCCCGATTTTTCCAGACTGCAGTTTGAGATCACTCCTGACCATAACCAGCATCAGGAGCCAGTAAGCCCCGACTGTCTTCTCCTACGGTCGGGGCTTACTTCTTTCAGGGGAACCGGTTTTTACTCGCCTGCGGCTGCTTCGGGGCCGGTCTCGCCCAACCATTCATTCAGACAGGTCTTGAGCTCATCCACCCCTTGTCCGTTCATGGACGAGAACAATTGCACACTCACCAGGGCAGCCTGATCCTTGAGTTCCTTGCGAACCTGCAGCAGCGTGCTTTTGGAGGCACCATAGGCCAGTTTGTCGGCCTTGGTCAGCAGGACACGCAGCGGGATTCCGGCTTTGATACACCAACTGATCATCAAGGTGTCGCTGTCCATCAGCGGGTGGCGGATATCCATCAACATCACCAGCCCCTTGAGGGGTTCGCGTTCCTCCAGGTAGCGCACCAGCTGTTTCTGCCACTGTTGTTTCTGGCTGGAAGATACCTTGGCATAGCCGAAACCCGGCACATCGACCAGATAACGGCCAGGTACCAGCGTAAAGTAGTTGAGCAGCTGGGTGCGGCCCGGGGTTTTGCTGGTGCGGGCCAGCTTGTTCTGGTCGGTCAGGGCATTGATGGCGCTGGATTTGCCGGCATTGGAGCGGCCGATAAAGGCCACTTCGGCCACGGAATCGGCTGGGCATAACTCAAGCTTGGGTGCGCTGATGAGGTAAGCTGCCTGGCGGTAGGGAATGGAAATAGGCACTTCGGGGGGTCCTGGCGGGAAACTTGGGATGTATTGGGCTCCTAGAGTACAATGCGCCCGCTCAAAAGTACCCGTATTCCTCGCAAAGGCGCAATTATCGTGACTATTCATAATTTGGTGAAAAGCGTTGTTTCTGCAGCCCTGCTCGCAGCCCTGTCTTCAACAGTCGTGCTGGCCCAGGGCAATGTCCAGGCAGGTCAGGAAAAAGCAGCCACTTGTGCTGCCTGTCATGGTGCTTCCGGCAATGACAGCGTGCTGCCCAATGTGCCCAAGCTTGGCGGCCAGGGCGAGCGCTACCTGGTGAAGCAATTACATGAAATCAAGGCCGATCTCCGCAAAGTCCCGTTGATGACCCCTATTGTCGCCAACCTGAGCGAACAGGATATGGCTGATTTGGCCGCGTATTTCGCCAGTCTGCAGGCCCCGCGTGGCGCCGTGGAAAAAGCCAAACTGGAACTCGGACAGAAACTCTACCGTGCCGGCGATGCCAAACTGGGTGTGGCCGCCTGTTCTGCCTGTCATGCACCTGACGGCAAAGGCATTGCCTCAGCCGGGTTCCCTGCCCTCAGCGGCCAGGACACCCCCTATGTTGAGCTTCAGCTGAAATCCTTCCGTTCCGGCGACCGCAACAATGACCAGTCGGATGTGATGCGTATGGTGACAGCCCGCCTCAATGACAAGGAAATTGCGGCACTGGCTTCCTATGTGGCCGGCTTGCACTAAGCTTCCCGACAGTTGTGGCATACTCGCGCGCCTGAAACTTTAGCCGGCCTACACGGTCTAGATAGTTACCTTGTCCATACAATGGGAGAAACCATGAAACACTTCATCCGACCCCTGTTATCGCTGGCGTTGCTGTTTGTGGCCGGCACTGCCATGGCGCAACCGGCGCTGTATGTTGAAGGGACTCACTATGAAACCATTGCCAAACCGGTCCGCACCGCTGACCCCAACAAGGTCGAAGTAACTGAAGTGTTCTGGTACGGCTGCCCGCACTGCTACGCGTTTGAGCCATTGCTGGAAAGCTGGGTAGCCAAGCTGCCTTCGGATGTACAGTTCGTCCGCAGCCCAGGCATGTGGAATGCCATGATGCAGACCCATGCACAAATATTTTATACAGAACAGGCACTTGGCTCGTTTGATAAAACCCACAAACTGGTTTTCGATACCATCCAGCAGCAGCATAATTATCTGCAGACCAAAGAAGCTGTTCGGGATCTGTTTGTGACCAAAAACATCAGTCCCGCCGATTTTGACAAAGCCTGGGATTCATTCTCGGTAAAAACCGCCGTCAAACAGGCGGAAGCCAGAATGAAAGACTATGGTGTCAACGGAGTACCCAACATCATCGTTAATGGTAAGTACCGGGTGAGTAACAACGACGCAGTGACTTCGCATGCCCAGATACTCCAGATCACCGACTACCTTATCGCGAAAGAGCGCGCCAGCCTCAAGCATTGAGCCTGGGTTGCTTCTCCTGAACGCCCATCGCTTGCGCTTTGGGCGTTTTTTATTGCCCGTAAACACGCAAAATCACAGATAATCTATTAAATTCCGCTGGTTACGAACGCTTTATAAAATTAGACTTAGAGTTTGCCTGATCCATTCAGGCCATGCTGGCCCTTACGCCGCTTCGACAAGGACTGCTCCTGGCCCAACCAATGAAGGCACTACGCGCAACATTGAGCAAGTACTCGCTCGCGGAATTGCTGTCTGCGGGTCGCCTGTTGCTGGCTGATTCTGTTCACCAGGGTGTGCTGACCACGCTCAGGTGCAGTCTGGTAGTGCAGGATGATTTGTTGATCAACACCCAGAACGGGGAATCTCGCCAGATCACTATTGAAGCCGGCCAAAGCCGCGCAGTTGCGATCGCCCAGGCTGCCCGCCAGCTGGTGGGTTCCCGTGCAGAGCTGCACGGGATTTTGCTGTTGTTGCCACCCAGCGAGTTCATCAGTTCCCGTTTCCAGCTTTCACTCAAGGGCGAGAGCATGGTGCGATCAGCGATTGCGCTGCAGGCCCACACACTGATCCCTGCCTATGATGATGAATTGTTGCTTGGCATCAATGCGCAGAGTTCCGAGGGTGTTGCGCTCTGGTACCCGGCGCGCACAGCCGAATCATTGTTTGTCGCATTCCAGGCGGAGCAACTGTTTCTGGCGGCGATAATGCCACGCACGCTGGCACTGCCGAATGCCGACCAACTGGACCAGGATCTGATATTGCAGGACGAAGATGCGAGTCATCTTGCCCAGCTGGAATTGCGCAAAGGAGTGGTGCGTTCGCTGCTGGTGATCACCCAGCATGATCTGGAGCAGCCGCAGTTCAGCGAACAATGGCAAAACGAAACAGCCAAAGCTGCCCCGGCTCAACGCATCCGCTGCAACAGTCGCGAATTCTGGGACAGCAAGCGTTGCTGCATCGCTGCGCAGGAAAGTTACTGCTTCTTCCCCAAAGGCGCCGAACAGTACGGCAAGCAGCAGCTTCTGCTGAAACAGAAACGCTTCGCCACGATTGCTGCCGGGGTGTTGGCAGTGGCCTTGTGTCTGCCGTTTGTCGGCAACTGGGCACAGAGTGCGTGGCTGGGATCCCAGGTGAACAAGTTGCGGGATGCTTCGGTCGAGGCCCGCAAGAGCCAGTCAGCGGTTTATCAGATGGAAGATGAGTGGGGCGCCATTGCCAACTATCCACACCAGAACGTCTCGCAGGTTCTGCTCACACTCAATCAATCCATCAACAGCTCGCTCAGTACTTTTTCTCTCAACAAGGGCGTGGTGGATCTTAGCGGGGTTGCACAGGATCCGGCGCTGTTGATAGAGCAACTGGCCGAGCGCGAAGAGTTTCATGATGTGGGCCAGAGCCGCAGCAGTTCGGGTGCTGATGGCGGTGCCCGCGGTGCCCGCTTTGGCATCCGTCTCAATTTGAGCGGTGTCGATTTCAAAGGGTATGAAACCAGATACCCGGCGGTGAAACAGTGACCGGAACCCTTCGATGAAGCGCAGCGAAAAAAATTTGTTGATGCTGTTCGGAGCACTGTTTCTGCTGGTGTTGCTGGTGCGAGTGTTGCCGATGGCAGTCAATTATTACCGCAGCGGCCGCGAGGAAATTGCGTTATTGAAAGAGCGGGAGGCGCGTTACCGCTCGCTGATCGTCGATACAGCGCAATGGCAGCAGCGTGAACAACTTAAGTCCGCAGAAGTCACTGACATGCAGACCTGGATCTTTCCGGGCTCTGATCCCAACCTGGTGAGCAGCAGTATCCAGCGCAGCCTGCGGCAGTTGATGGCTGAGAGCGGTGTGGAATTGCGTGAAGCCGGTGTAGCGCGTTACAGCTATGTGGGTAAATGGTTGATGGTGGAACAAGACATGAGTTTTGCGCTGAACCAGCCCGCCATATTGCCGTTTTTGCGGGCACTGGATGCCTCCCGGCCACGCCTGCAGATCAGCGCGATCAGTATTGCCCGCAATCGCAAGCAATTCACCGGCAGCCTGACAGTGGTGGGCTTCGCCCGCACGGCCAAGGGTGAAGCGGGTGCCAAGGTGGCACTGCCAGGTGCTTCCACAAGTGTCCCGGGCACAGGCAGGCAACGATGACACTGACCCCCATTTCACTTTCCTTGCCGGTATTCAGCCAGTTGCTGGAGCCGGCCGGCATTGCCCCGGCGCAGGATTTCAGCGAGAGCGGCCAACTGGTTTACACGCAGCTGCCTTCCATCGAATTGCGCAGCAAGGTGCGCTTCATTGTCGGCGATGCGGTGGTGTTCAAGAGCGGCACTGCTGAAGAGGTGGCAAGACTGATTCGCCACTGGCGCGCCTATCTGTCGCCGCAGATTGCCGACGGCGATGAGCAGTTCAGCGGTTTCAGTGAAGTCGATGACTTTTCCGACATGGATTCGGAGGCGCCGATCATAAGGCTCGTCAACCACTTGTTCGCGCGCGCGTTGGACCTGAATGCCAGCGACATTCACTTTGAGCCCAATGAAAACTATCTGGAAGTGCGCTGCCGCGTTGACGGCATCATGACCCGCATCGAACGCCTGCCGGTGAAAATCCAGTCGGCGGTGGCTTCGCGGCTGAAACTGATGGCGCGACTCGACATCGGCGAGAAGCGTCTGCCGCAAGACGGCCGCATTGATTACAAGATCGGCAGCCGCGATCTCGACATGCGTGTTTCCACGCTGCCGGGCGTGCTCGGTGAATCCATCGTGTTGCGTATCCTGGATCGCCGCGATCTGTCGATAGAGCTGGCCGCGCTCGGCATGCCGGAGGCGGTGCTGCACAATTATTCGAAGGTGATCACGCAGCCGCACGGGCTCATTCTGATTACCGGCCCCACCGGCAGCGGCAAAACCACCACGCTCTACGGCACGCTCGAGAAAATCAACAGCGTGAAACACAAAATCGTCACCGTGGAAGATCCGGTTGAATACCAGCTGGCCGGCATTACCCAGATCCAGGTCAACCCCAACATCGGGCTCAGTTTTGCTACCGGCCTGCGTTCCATCGTGCGGCAGGATCCTGACATCCTGATGATCGGCGAGATTCGCGACCACGAGACTGCCGAGATTGCGATTGAATCCGCACTCACCGGCCATCTGGTGTTTTCCACGTTGCACACCAACGATGCGGCCGGTGCGGTGACGCGGCTGCAGGATATGGGAGTGGAAAGTTATCTGATCAGTTCCAGTCTGCTGGCAATACAAGCGCAAAGGCTGGTGCGGCGCGTGTGCGTGCATTGCAACTCGGCAGCACCGATGACTGAAGATGAAGCGCAAGTGCTGGAAGTGAAGGCGCAGGATTTTCCGCGCCTCGTGCGTGGCAGCGGCTGTGAACGCTGCGGCGGCACCGGTTATCGCGGCCGTATCGGCTTGTATGAACTGATGATGATCAGCGACGACATCCGCCATCTGATCACCAGTGGTGCTGATGCCAACGTGATCCGCAAGCAGGCGCAGGCTGAAGGCATGCAAACCCTGCGCGAAGATGCACTCGACAAACTGCGGCAAGGCATGACAACGCCGGAAGAAGTGGTGCGGGTGACAAGGGCGATATGACGATCAACAACTACCAATACCAGGCCTGTGATGCCAGCGGCAATATGAGCAGCGGCTTGCTCAGCGCCGACTCCGAACGTGAAGCCATTGCCCAGCTGCAGGCCCGCAAACTGGTGCCGGTGCGGCTCAAGCTGGCGGGTGCGCATGTGCAGGTCACCAGCACAACCCGTATCAGGAATTCTGATCTGGTGGAGTTCACCAACGGTCTTTACACACTGGTGGATGCGCGAGTGCCGCTCGACAAGGCGCTGCTGCTGCTGGAAGGCATCACCGAAAAGGACCACATGAAACGGCTGGTGGCCGCTATCAGGCGCGATGTAAAAGAAGGCAAGAGTCTGGCTGATGCGATGGAATTGCGACCGGAGGTCTTTTCCCGCCTGTACGTCAATATTGTGCGCGCCGGTGAAACCGGCGGCATTCTCGATCAGCTGCTGCAGGATCTGGCCGGGTTTCTCGAAGCCGGAGAGGAAACCCGCAAGCAGGTGATTTCGGCGATGACCTATCCGATCATTCTGCTGTTCACCGGTATTGTTTCAGTCACACTGCTGCTGGTGTTCGTGGTGCCGCAATTTACCGCAATGTTTGAAAATGTCGGTGTGGCGATTCCGGCGCAGGCGCAGCTGTTGCTCAACCTCAGCCATGGCATCAAACACTATGGCTGGCTGCTGCTGCCGCTGATTGCGGGAGTGTGGTATTTCAGGATCTGGATCAACCAGGACGCCGAGCGCCGCCGGGCCAAGGACAGGTGGCTGTTGACGGTGCCGATCGTGGGCACATTATTGCTTTATCGCGATGTGGCCATTTTCACGCGTACACTGGGTGCCTTGCTGGGAGCCGGCATCCCGCTGATACGCGCGTTGCGCGTGGCAAGGGAGGTCATCACCAATACCGAGCTGGTGCATCATCTGGTGCAGGTGGAAGAAGATGTGCGTGGCGGCGCCGGCCTTGGTGTGGCACTGGCCAAATCGCGACAATTTCCGGTGCTGGTGCACCAGCTGGTGACGGTAGGGGAAGAAACCGGTCGTACCAGCAGCATTCTGAAAAAACTGGCCCATACCTTTGATACCTATGTACGCGACGAGATGAATCGCCTGGTGAGCGCACTGCAGCCGGCGCTGATCCTGCTGATGGGCGTCGCGGTAGGCGGTATCATCATCATCATGTTGTCAGCGGTGTTCAGCATGAACACGCTGGATTTCTGACGGAGCAAAACTGTGACTGAACTGGTCCGACGTTTCCCCGCACTTCAAAGCCGCCTGTCGATACGGACTGCACTGTTGTCTTCCTTGTTGCTGGTGGGTTCCTGCTCGGGTTTCAAGTGGCACGAGCCGGTAACAACCGCACAAGAGTCCGCTTCCAAACCGGCGGCAGCTACCAACGGGCAAGCAGGACTGCCCGCTGCTGCCGCTGCCGGCTCCGAGCGCAATGACAATGGCATCAGTCGTCGCGGCCGCCTGTTGCAGTTGGGCCATTTTGTCGAAGAGGGTCCCAAAGGCACGCCACCACAGAACAACGTGGTAGCCCTCAACTATGAACAGGAAGATCTGCGCAGCGTCATTGAGCAACTGGGTGATTCGCTGGGCATCAACATGGTGATCGATCCCGCCATCGACAACAAAGTCAGCCTGCGCACCTCCGCCAACAACCCGCTGCGCTACCAGGATATCTGGCCGTTGTTGCGCTTGCTGGCGCGCAATGCCGGCGTCACCATTGAGCAGGCCGGCAATGTCTGGAAGTTCACTCGCAATGCGTCAAACATCCCGGTGGAAATCGTACAGCCCGGCACGCTGAAACAGGCCACTTCATCGGAAGTGCTGCAAGTGACGCCGCTCACTTATATTTCCAACGAAGCAATCGAGCCCATCATCGCGCCGTTGCTGCAACCAGCCGGTTCGCTGGTCCACATGGGCGCGGCCAACCTGATCGGCATCATCGGCACGCCGGAACAACTGGCGCGCGTCAATGCGCTGATAGCAGTGCTTGATGATGATCCGTTCCAGAACCAGGGCATCCAGCTTTACCAGTTGCAGAATTCACCGGCTGCCAAGGTGGCAGAAGAGCTGACCAACGTACTGAAGCTGATCGAAGGTAACCAGAGTTCGTATCAGGTGCTTGGGCTTGATCGTATCAATTCGGTGCTGGTGGTGGCGCCGGCCAATCGCGGTTTTGAGGAAGTGAATCGCTGGGTCAACATCCTGGACGCGAAAAGCCAGGAGCAGGTGGAACAGTTGTTCGTGTACAAGGTGAAAAACCTGGATTCCAAAAAAATGGCGGAAACCCTCAACAATGTGTTCGGCACCAAGAAAGATCAGAGCGCTACGGAAAGACGGGCTCAACAGCGTGATCTGATCCGGCCATTGCAGCAGTTGGCGCCCAATCAGACACCGCAAAACCAGCTGAACCAACCGGTGCCGGCCATCGAAACCGTTACTGGGGAACAAACCGGCATCTCTGCCAATCTCTCGGTCAACCTGGTCGCTGACGAGGATACCAACAGCATCCTGGTGCGAGCGACGCCGCGCGAATACCGGCAATTGCTGGTTACCATCAACTCGCTTGATTCGGTGCCGTTGCAGGTGTTGATCAATGCGGTAATTGGTCAGGTGACACTGACAGATGCCAGCAAGTTCGGTATCGACTGGAACCGGGTATCGGTCAGTGCGGGCCGCGCGACCAATGCAACTATATTGCCTATCCAGACCGCAACCACCACTAATGGAGCAACCGTGTTGTCCCCGCCCCGTACCGGGCTGGTACTGACCCGCACTTTCATGGATGGCGCCGCCGTGATAAATGCAACTCTCAATGCCATCGCGGAAGACAATGCCGTACGTCTGCTGGCGCGGCCCACACTGCTGGCGGCCAACAAACAGGAAGGCGATATCAAGGTGGGTTCGTCGGTGCCGGTCAACGGTGGCACCACCGTGGCAACGGGCGGACTTTCTACCCAGAACTACAGCTACAAAGATGTAGGCATCGAGTTGAAGATCACGCCGCAAATCAATGATGACGGCTATATCAATCTCAAAATCGAACAAACGCTTTCATCAGTGCTGGACGCAGGCAATACTGCTACCGGAAACAACCCGACCTTTGCCAACCAGAACATCAAAACCACCGTGGTAGTGGCTGATCAGTCGACCATCACTTTGGGTGGCTTGATTCAGGAAGACAAATCCGACCAGAAAAGCGGGATTCCGCTGTTGATGGATATCCCTTTAATCGGTCGCGCGTTTGCTTACAACCAGTTGAGCAACTCCCGCAAGGAGTTGTTTGTGATACTGCGGCCGCAGATCGTGTTTGGTGATCAGCGCGATTCTGCCACGATGAAGATACAGCGCGAGAAATTCAGCCAAATCAGCAAAATGCTGGATGAGGCAGGACTTTGATACAAACTGTTTTGCACAGAGGCCTTGGCTTCGAAGCAACGCAGCAAAATATTCTTAATAAAGGAATCAGGAACCGGGCATGAAACAGAAAAAGACTCACAAAGGTTTTACACTGATCGAACTCCTGGTCGTACTGGCCATACTCGGCATGCTGGCCGCACTGGTTGGCCCTGCCATTTTCAGCAACCTGACCAAAGGCCAGAAAGCCACCGCGGCTTCGCAGATCAGCAATCTCGCCTCCGCGCTGGATTCCTATCGTCTCGATGTCGGTCGTTATCCGGAAACACTGGCCGGGCTGACCAAGAACGATACCGGCCGTGATGCCTGGGCCGGCCCGTATTTGCGGGGCGAGCTGCCCAAGGATCCCTGGGGGCATGACTATTACTACAAACCCGGCGACAAGGATTTCGTGCTGATGTCCTATGGCAAGGATGGCGCACCCGGGGGTCAAGGCGATGACGCGGACATTGGCCGTTGACCGGCAACTTGCCCAGGTAATTCGCTACACGCGCATTGCGCGGCTGTCAGGATTTACATTGCTGGAACTGATGGTGGTGCTTGCCATTATCCTGATTGGTGCAGGCCTGATCATTCCCAACCTGGGATCACTCGAGACCAAGTCCTTCGATGCCGAAGTGCGGCAGGCCGTGGCCATACTCAAATATGCGCGTCGTATCTCCATTGTTGAGGGTTCGCCTGTTACCACCAGATTCATCGCACTCGATCCGCAGCAAACCAATTTTGCTCTCAAGCGCGAGCAGCTGATGGCGGCACGCAAAGCGACTGACTGGATCAGTGACAAACTGAGCCTGAAGTACCGCAAGGAAATCAACCAGCCGGATGAAAATAAGGAATCGGTCGAAGTTACCTTTTTCCCGCAGGGTGGCAGCACCGGCGGCGTACTGATATTTGCCTCGAACCAGCTCAGCGCCCAGATCCGGGTCGATCCGATCACCGGTCGCATTACCGCTGCCTATCACGGTACAACCCTGAACGAGGAAGACGTGGATGCGTCGTTCTAGCGGTTTCACCTTGCTGGAAGTGATGGTGGCGATGACCATTACCGCGCTGGCGCTCGGCAGCCTGTATGGCGTGATAGCCGGCAACAAACGCCTTGCCGCGCGCGCCGAAGCAGCACTGTTGCATGGCATTGAAGTGCGCAGTCTGATCAATTCCGCCCAACTGAACGATGCCCAGGGTGAAGTGTTTACCGAAACCCGCAAAGACAAACTCAAACTGGAAATCGACGAAAAGCTGGTAACACCTGCCCGCAAAACCAAGGCTACGACCTTTGAGTTGCGCAAGTTTCATGTCAAGGACGAGCATGGCGCCGACATAGTCAGCGGCAGTTACTGGATGAAACCTGAACTGCCGGAAACGCCGCCGGAGGTTGCGCTGGAGCCTGAGCCAGTGCAGCCGCAAAGAGCGCAACAGGGTACGGGGGTTGTGGGTGGGAATTTCGGGCAGGGTCAGGGTATCCCACCGGGAGGTTTCGGCCAAGGTAGAGGTGGGGGCCAAGGCGGAGGTCAGGGAGGTCAAGGTGGTCAGGGTAGATTTGGGAGAGGTGGTGGTCAGGGCGCTGGCCAAGGTGGTCGTGGGGGTCAGGGTGGAGGACCGCCTGGAACCTTCCCGCCAGGAACATTTCCACCCGGAGGATTTCCCCGATGAAAGCGGCCCGTGGCTTTACGTTGATCGAGCTGATAGTGGCGATGACGCTGACCGCAATGCTGCTGGCGATGTTGAGCGGCGGACTCTACGGCGTGGTCAGGGATTGGCAACGCGACGGCTCAGGTCTTGATGCCACGCTCGACAAGGCCCTGGTGGTGTTGCAGCTGGACCGTGCGTTGCAGTCAGCGTTTCCGCACACGTATATTGATACCGAGAAAGTGGCCAAGTATGTTTACTTTGAAGCCGACGAACACAGGCTCAGCTTTATCTCCATGGTATCCCCCCAGCGCCAGAGTGGGTTGACTGCCTGGGAATTGTCCACCGATGACAAGCACGGCGTGCAACTCAGGCAGACACCGGCCTTCAGCGACAATCCCGACATGCGTCTGACAGCGTTGAAACCGGTGCCATTGTTGCCCAACTACACCGCCGAATGGCATTTCCTGTTCCAGAAAGATCCGCAAACCAAACAATGGGTGCAAACCTGGACCGGCAAGGAACGACAAAGCCTGCCGATAGCGGTGCAGCTGGTGTTGACGCCGAGGAACAAAAAAAAAGGCGATGAAGTGGTGGAAATCGTGGTGCCTGTCCACAGCTGGCGCAATCCGGACATCCAGCCGATAGTGCCGTTGAAATGAGGCGAGCATGATGCAGGGACAACTTCAGCGCGGCTCGGTCATCATTGTCACTTTGTGGACCATCATGTTGATGACGATTCTGGTGACGGTGATAGCGTCGCAAAACCGGCTGTCAGCTGATACTGCGTGGGTGCACAAGCAGGAGCTGACAGTGTGGGCCAACGAAGAGTCAGCCATCAATCAGGCCGAGATGGAACTGATGATGGAACGGATGCCGCGGCCCCTCGCGGACAAAACCGAAAGCATGGACACTACTGCACAGGCCCTCAACAAGACCTTGCGCAACCCCCGCTATCGCTATAATGGCCAGTCGCTGGAGCTGGCTTATCCGCAGGCTCCCGATCTGGGCGTGCGCATCTATGATCATGCCGGCAAGATCAATCTGCGCCAGATCAGCCGGCCGCGCTTGCGCGCACTGATCCAGAAAAAACTGGGTGGTGATCGTGCTGACCAGGAACAGCTGGACGAGATGATGGACGCCTGGAATGACTGGCTCGACCTGAACGACGGCAAAAGTCCCAAAGGTGCCGAGAAGGAGTACTACCTGGCGTTGCCGGTGCCCTACACACCACGCAATGGCGCACTGGAAACGGTTGAGGAGATACTCAGCATCAAGGGATTCGCCGAGGTGTTCGGTGATGTGGATCTGGATGCCGCGTTTACGCTTTACGGCGAAGATGACCTGGTCAACCTCAATGTGGCAACCGTGGAAGCCCTGCAGCTGTTGCCCGGGCTGGATGACACACTGATAGCCAAGCTCCTGGACTACCGCAAAGATCACGAGTTCCAGGGTAACGGCGATGTGGCGCAGATAGTGCCGGCCGAAAAAATGGCGGATTTGCGGGCATGGATAAACAGTCGCAAGGTGTCGGACTACTACACGATAATGGTCTACCCGCAGGCCAACAGCAAAGACAAAGAGCAGAGCCATGACAATAGCAAGGACAAGTCCGCCACCAGTAATACCGATAAACAGCAATCACTCACTGCCTATGCTGAAACCGTTTACGTGCCCTCCCCCAGTGAGCGACCCTCTGTGCTGAAAATCAACCCTTACCAGAAACTCCCGCAAGCGCCGGAATCAGTGGCAGCAGCGCAAGGGGTCAAGCAGTGAGCTTTTGGTTGCGCTTGGGGCGTCTGTGTCTCGACAGTTTATGTGTGCCGATTGCGGCACCGTTTCGCCATGCCTCGCTGATTCGCATGCTGGTGCAACGGGAAATTGCTGCGCGTACCTCCGGCACCTTGCTGGGCAAGTTGTGGCCGCTGGTGCAGCCGGGGCTGCAGGTGTTGGGATTCTGGTTCATGTTTGCGGTTGTCTACGACATGCGCAATGCGCGCGGTCCTTCGTTTTTGCAATACCTCCTGCTCGGCATGCTGCCCTGGTTGTGCCTGAGTGAAGTGCTCAGTCGCAGCACCGGCCTGTTCCGGGAGTTCAGTGTGCTGTTTGCGCGCTCGCCGTTTCCGCTGGAAGTGCTGCCCTCGGTGGTAGTGGTAATTCCCGGCATCGTTTACAGCACAGTGCTGGTTCTTACCACGGGCTGGATGCTGGGGGTGGTGGCAGCACTCAAGGCAGTGCTGGTGATCCCGCTGTTGTTATTGTGGGCATTGCCATTGTTGCTGCTGTGCGCAGTGATCGGTTTGTTTGTGCGAGACTTCGGCCAGGCCTTGCCGTTTGTGCTCACCCTGCTGATGTATGTCACACCCATCCTGTATTTCCCCGACATGCTGCCGCCGCAAGTGCGTGACTGGATGTGGCTGAATCCGCTTGCCGACTGGATGACGGTGATCCATGGCCTGCTCACGGGCACCGCGTTCCCGATGAACAGTGTCTGGCGTTTGGCAGCGCTGTGGCTGGTGCTGCTGGTGCCAGGCTGGTTGTTGTACCGCCGCACACTTCTGCATGTGCGGGAGTTGCTGTAATGGCGGATACCATCATCACCCTTGCCGGCGTCAGCAAAAGCTACCGCAGCTATGCGCACGATTTTGACCGTGTGCTGGAAATCCTCACCGGCAAGGCCCGCCATCAAAGTTTTCATGCTCTGGAACCACTGTCCCTGACAGTCAGCAAAGGCGAAGTCATCGGCGTGGTCGGCAAAAACGGTGCCGGCAAAAGCACCCTGCTGAAACTGCTAGCAGGCACGCTGCAAAGTTCCACCGGTTCGCTCAGCATCAATGGCCGGGTTTCGGCCATCCTGGAACTGGGGGCCAGCTTTCATCCGGAAATGAGTGGCCACGACAATGTCTACCTGACCTGCGCGATACAAGGGCTCACCCGGCGCGAAACCGACGCTGCCTATGACGCGATAGTGGCATTTGCCGGCATTCCCGACTTCATGCAGCGACCGGTGAAAACCTATTCGAGCGGCATGTTGATGCGACTGGCATTTTCAATCGCCACCCACGTCAACCCCGACATCCTCATCATCGATGAAGCGCTGTCGGTGGGAGATGGTGTATTCGCGCGGCGCTCGTTTGATCGCATCATGGAGTTTCGCAAGGCCGGCAAAACCATCTTTTTCTGTTCGCATTCGCTCTATCAGGTGGAAGCCCTGTGTGATCGTGTGTTGTGGCTCGATCAGGGACGCATCAGGGAGCAAGGCACCCCGGCACGAGTCATCACCGCCTATAGTGAATTTCTGCAGCAACAGTCGGCAGTCGTGGCACCACCGGAAGCAGCGGAACTGGCAACAAGTACGCCCTCAGTTGCCTCGGTGAATCCGGGAGTGCCGCGCGTGCTGGGCGTGGCCGTGCGAGTCGATGGACGTCTGGCCAAGGTGCACACCATCCAGAGTTGCCGGAATCTGGTGGAAGTGGAAATCCGTTTCCGGGCGCCTGCGAATTTGCCGATGCCGAGTGTGGGCGTGATCATCCTTGGCGGTGATGGCCGCTTCATTGCCAGCGCTGGGACGGTCAATGATGGCGTCACCCTGCACACTGGTGCCGACCAGAACGGCAGCGTCACTTTGCAATTGCCTGATTTTCCGTTGTTGAAAGGCTGTTACTCGCTTGAGGTTTACCTGTTGTGCGAACGAGGGCTGCATGTCTATGAGAAAGTGCGCCAGGTGGCTGAATTGAACGTTGAGCAAAAGAGTCTCGAACTCGGCATTGTCAATTTGCCGCATCAATGGTTGCCACACTGACATGAGTGCACTGGCCGACATCGGGCTGGGGACGCTGTTCGCAGGCAATGCCGGCCTGCTGCAACTGACTGTGCTGCCCGGACTGCTGGCGCATGAATGGCAGGCCCGCAACAAAATCCACATGCCCGCGCTTGATTCCCTGCTGTTCATGTTTGCGTTCAGTGCAGTGGCGAGTTTTCTGCTGGTGCTGGTGTTGCAACAGTGCGGCCTGCACACACGGGCAGTGTGGATGGCGCTGGGTTGGGCGCAGCTGGGCCTCGGCCTCTATTGGCATTTTACCAATCGCACTCCCAATACCTTGATGCGTCCCGACCTCCAGCGGTTGCCGCTGCCTGGCGTCCTGGGACTGTTGGTCTATCTGTTTTGCCTGATTGAATTGTTGCGCAGGGTGCTGGATCACTGGCCAGGTGTGCTGGAAGGCTGGGATGCCATTGTCAGCTGGAATCGCTGGGCCAAGGACTGGAGTGGTGGACACTGGCCGGCACTGACCTGGGGCTATCCACAATTGATGCCGGCCAACTGGTCTGTACTGTATTTATGGCAAGGCAGCACCGAAATCGAATTTTTGGTGCGCATCTGGATGGGATTGTTCGCGGTTGCACTGATGGCGGTGTTTCTGGCGATGTATGCACACTGGCGACGCTGGACGCTGTTGCTGGCCGGGGCTGTCATGTCCGGGATTCTGCTTATTCCGTACCGCGAGGTGCTGGATTCAGGCTATGTGGATGTGCCATTGACGTTTGCCGTGTTGCTGACGGCTCACTGGGTCTTGCTGGCAGTGCACGATGGAACGCGTTCCGGGCGCTGGTTGCTCTATGCCACAGTCGCCACTGCGCTGGCCCTTTTGACCAAACAGGGTGGTCTGCTCGCGCTCATGATGTGGCTATGGGCCCTGTGGTGCCTGCGTGCCCAGCGGCAGTGGGTATGGCGGGCACTGGCACTGTTGCTGGTGTTGGTATTGCCCTGGTATTTGCTGGCACTGATCCACAATACCAGTGACAGCGTACTTTCCTATGTCACACGCGAGATCTACGGCAACGAAACATTGTCAGCCAGAATGGTGCGCGCGCTCACACATACCCTGCCGGCAGTGACTGGTGTAGGCCCCAACACCAGGCTGGCAGCCGTTATCGTGTTCTTGGCGATCTGCGGGTTTGTGCTTGCGCTGCGGGATCGTTGCGGCCGCTTCTTTGCAAGCTTCGGTGTATTTGCCCTGCTGGTCTGGGCTGCCAGTTTTTCCTATGACGGTCGCAATTTGTTGCCGGCATTGCCACTGCTTTTGCTGGCAGTCGCGCATGGTTTTGGCCGCATGCAACTGACTCCGGCCTGGCTGTCGGAATCATTGCCGATGGGAGATTTGAAGTCGTATCAGCCGTTGTACAAGCTCATCCCGATAGCGTCAGCATTGGTAATGCTGGGCACTTTGCTGCCAGCGAATATCGGGCGCTGGGAACAGCTTACCAATGCGTTGCGCAAGGCCGCAGGCAATCCGGTGCTCAATGGCATGTTGATTGATTACGTCAATACACCGGGATTCAGCGGATATGTCTACAGCACGTATCCGTCAATGGCCGCTATTACAGAATTGCGTGGGCATTGGTTCAATGATTCTGGAGCCAGCCACATGCAGCCGGCGACGGCTGCCGCGCTGCAGGCGGGCGCTCCTTTGTGTGAGGTGGTCACCACCATACCGCGGCATGAATCCATCAGTTATGTGCTGTTGCATGATTCGGTTTATCAGGCGATGGTCAGTCAGGCGCTCGCGCAGGGAACACTGCAAACGGTTGTGTCAGTACCGGGATTGAAACTGATGCGGGTGTTGTGTCCGCATGAGCCGGCGCAACCATGAAGGCCGGTTCCAATCCTTCCACCTTCATTTCATATTCGCGGATAGCCGTCATTGTGCCTGCCTACAATCCCGGGCCGTCGCTGCCAACCCTGGTGAAGCAGTTGTTGATCCGCGATTTTGCCTGTGTGGTAGTGGTCAATGACGGCTCGACAGCAGAATCGCAGTGGATATTTGCAGAACTGGCCGCGCTGCCGCGAGTGCAGGTGTTGAATCATGCGGTCAATGCCGGCAAGGGCCGCGCACTCAAGACAGCATTCAATTACTGTTTGTTGCACCAACCCGACTTGCTCGGAGTTGTCACTGCCGATGCAGATGGCCAGCATGGTGCGCATGACATCGTTGCCATTGCTGCTACCTTGTTACAGCCTGACATACAGGCCGAAAGCCGGCTGGTACTGGGTGTGCGCGAGTTCGATGGAACCGTTCCGCTGCGCAGCCGCTTCGGCAATACGCTGTCGCGCTGGGTGTTCAGGTTGCTCTATGGGCTCAATGTTCGCGATACCCAGACAGGTCTGCGTGGCCTGCCCATGGGATTGTTGCCACAGATGCTGCGACTGGAAGGTGAGCGTTACGAATACGAATCGTCGATGCTGATCGCAATCAGCAAAAACCAGGGCAAGTTGCATGAGCTGGTGATCGATACCATTTATCTGGATAACAACCAGAGCTCGCACTTCAACGTGTTCAGGGATTCGATGAAGATCTATTTTGTGCTGCTGCGCTTCCTGCTGTCCTCAATGTTGACCAGCTTCGTGGACTTTCTGGTGTTTTTCCTCGCCTTCACGACGACAGCAAGTCTTCCGCTCGGCATGTTGTGCGGACGCGGTGTGGCACAGGGTGTGAACTTCCTTGTCAACAAGCGGCTGGTGTTTCGCCAGCACAATGGCGGCCATGCAGTATTTGCCAGATATCTGGCATTGGTAGTGTTGATGGGACTCTTGTCATTCATGATGATCCGCGAATTGCAGATGTGGTTCGGCCTGTCTGCGCTGGTGGCAAAGCTGCTGGCTGAATCGGTGCTGTTCGTGCTCAGTTTTTCCGTGCAGCACGATCTGGTGTTTGCAGCGGCCAATCCTGAAACCGGCACTGGCGAAAAAGCGCCATGAAGGCCACTGATTGGGACAAGTACTATGCACAGCCGTTTGCAGCCGCCACTCTTACCCGTCGCATCACCACCGCAAGGCTGTTGGGCCACATGCAGCGCTGGCTGCAGACAAACAATCCTTCAATAGTGGAACTGGGCGGTGCCAACAGCTGTTTTGTCTCCGCACTGTACCAGCAACTCAGTCCGGAGAATTATCTGGCAATCGACAACAACCGCCATGGGCTTTCGCTGCTGGCTGCGCGTTGTGCAAGCTTGCCGGGACTCTGTGTGATGGAAGATGATGTACTGAGTCCGCAGCAGCATGCGGAAGCTGATCTGGTGTTCAGTGTTGGTCTGGTCGAACACTTTGATGAAGCCGGTACTGCCAGAGCCATCGCCAACCATTACCGGTATGTTCGGCCCGGGGGCCTGGTCATCATCAGTTTTCCCACACCAACCTGGCTTTATCGCACAGTACGCTGGCTGGCTGAAGGCGCCGGCAAGTGGCGATTCCCGGATGAGCGACCATTAACCTTTGCCGAAGTTGCCACTCCCATGCTGGCCCATGGCGAGCTGCTGGCGCAGGATCTGATCTGGCCCATCATGCTGACACAGGGGCTGTGGGTCGGAAGAAAGCATCTCTCACCTGAATCAGTAACCAAAGCGTGAGACGGCCTCAGCTTCTGCTTGCAACACCCGGGCTTCCAGCTCTGGTGTGAAGATGGCGGGGTAGGCTGACTTGTCGCTGACGTTCATGGGTGGCAGCGCACGGATGGCGCCCGCATCAAAATTTTCGCCTGCCAGATGCAGGGCATGCACCAGATCTTCGACCAGGTTTTCATAGCGGCCGATGTAGTTGATTTCATGTCCGGGTGCACCCACAAACTCATGCAGGCTGCGGCTGTAGACACCGGGCAGTTGAGTGAGCACAGCAGTAACGAAGATCGAAAAGTCGTTGGCTTTGCACAGTTGGTCGAGATCGTTGTGCGGATCCCAGCCGTAAGTCATCTTGAATTGCCAGTAGGAGCGATAAAGGCCCAGCGGATGGCGCACAAACGCAAACTTGAATTTTTCGGGACAAGGACAATCACTCAGGCCCGGATGATGGTTGTTGCCAACGCTGAATGCAGTGCTTGCAAGACCGGCAGCTGTAATGGCCTGCTTCACCCACGAACCGCCTGTCTTGGGGACATGCAGAAAACACGACTTCGGCAAAATCAACACTTTCAAACCTCCAGCACAGCCAGCGTCGCATGATAACCTTGGCACTCAACTTTTGTCCGTTGGATAAATTGCGTGGACCCAGTAACTCCCGTTTCGCACCACAACCGCTTCCGGCTGGATGAAATCCGGGCCGGCAATGCGGGCGAGATGTGCCGGTTGTTCGGGCAGGTTTTCGGCAAACCCATGTCGCCGGCATTCTGGCACTGGAAATACCCGCACAGTGGCGGGCATGGCATAGGCGTGTGGGATGGCGACGAGCTGGTGGCCCACTACGGCGGTGCCGGCGTGGAAGTGG
Source organism: uncultured Gammaproteobacteria bacterium (assembly GCA_903837345.1). Lineage (GTDB taxonomy): Bacteria > Pseudomonadota > Gammaproteobacteria > Pseudomonadales > Pseudohongiellaceae > CAILUG01. The sequence goes on from CAILUG010000009.1 coordinate 60,335, forward strand.
TGCTGGATGGTCAACTGGTACATGCAGTGCAAATCTGCGATGTGATGGTTTCGCCCAAAGTCCGTCAGGGTGTGCGCAAACAAAGCCCGATATTTCTCGCTACCAGCACTTTCATTGACCGCTTTGTCGGTTATGGTGAGGAGTTCCTGTTGGGTTATGGTTTTCCCAGCAACCGCGCGTTGCAGATAGCGGTGCATCTTGGGTTCTACGCAGAAGTCGGCAAGATGAGCGAACTGCGTTTTCCCAAAGTGGCTGCACGCATCAGCGATTGGCTGTATCGCTGGCAGCCGGTAGAGCCGGATCAATTCACAAGTCATGTCGGGACAGTCGATTTGCTCTGGCAACAAATGCAGCGATCCATGCCGGAGGCAGTGCTGGTGAAAAAGGATGCGGCACGCATGAGCTACCGTTTTCTGCAACATCCCGAGCATCGTTATCATATCTGGTTGTTGCAGCAGCGCTTCACCGGCAAAACCGTTGCTGCAGTTGTGCTCAAGGAAGAAAATGACCGTATCCTGGTGATGGATATTGTCGGCGCACGCTCCAGTTTCAACCAGGTTTTGCGCCAGCTGGCGATTGCAGCAAGGCGGCGCTGGCCACAGCCGCTGGTGTTCTGGCTCAGCACAGCCTATGCCGAACAACTGCAAATTGCCGGCATGGAAACAACGATGCTTCCGATCAGCACACCCGCCAATATCTGGACCAAGGGTCCTTCACCAGAACAGTTGATGAACCGCTGGTGGCTGACTGCAGGAGACACCGATTTTTTATGACCCGAATCCAGGAACATCAACTGGTGCCGTTCCACACTGAAACCTTGCCATGCATGCAAGGCCCGTGGCTGGTTATTGCACCGCATCCGGACGATGAAAGCATCGGTATGGGCGGCACCCTGGCCAAGGCCTCGCAAAGCGGCATATCAACACATCTGGTGGTACTCACCGATGGAGCGCTGGGTGGCTCCCACAGCGATCTTGTACAAATCCGGCAACGGGAGGCCAAAGCCGCAGCTGATTGTCTCGGGATCAAGACCATCCGGTTTGTGGATGAGCCTGATAGAGGGCTGCTGGTGAGTGAAAGTCTGGTTCAACGTATCGCTGCCATCATCAGGGAACTCAAACCGGCAGCTGTGTTTTTCCCTGGTGTGCAGGAGTTCCATCCGGATCATCGCAATGCGGCACTGCTGGTATGGCAGGCGCTGCAATCCCTGGGAGCAGCAGCGCCGCAGGCAATCGCTTATGAAATCACTTGCCAGAGTCCATGCAACTGTCTGGTCGACATCAGTGCCGTTGTCCCGGTGAAAGAGCAGGCGATTGCAGCCTATCCCAGCCAGTTGAATGAAAAGAATTACTGGGAACTGGTGCAGTCACTCAACAAGCTGCGCACACTGTCCTTGCCGGCCAGTGTTGCCTGGGCCGAAGGCTTTTACTGCTTCAGCGAAGAGGAAGTGCGACTTGCGCTGGAAGAATGGGCCACACGGCGTGCGGCCATGATGCTGTCGTAATCGTGCTTATGACAGCAAGTCTGGCTGTCAGCGCAAAGGCGGGGCATTCAGCAGGTCGCTGACTTCCAGCATGTCCTTGGCCGTAAGTGTGCCGGCTTCTCGTTGCAGGATCAGTTTATATCGCAGGTAATCGTATTGGGCTTGTTGCAAATCGCGCTGGGCCTTGAACTGGTCGCGCAACGCGTTGAGCACATCCACACTGGTGACTGTGCCAAGTTCAAAGCCGCGCTTCATGGCGTTGTACGAAAGTACCATGGCTTCGGCCTGCTGTTTGGACGCCTGGATGCGGGATTCGCCGGACTTCACCTTGTAATAGGCTTGGCGTGCCCGGTCGAAAACATCCAGACTGGTCTGTTTCATCTGGTCTTCTGCTACGTTGCGGTTGTTTTCTGCTTCCCGCACTTGTGCGCGGTTGGAGCCACCTGCGAACAAGGGCATGCTGAAATTGATGCCAACATAATTGGAGTCGGTGCGCGCAATCGGGATGTTTTGATAGCCAAGATCAGTGGTTTGCCGTTGTGCAACCAGATTGACCCGTGGCATATAGGCCCCCTTGCGTTCTGAAATGACTTTGTCAGCTGCCTTCAATGCAAAGTTGCTGGCTTCTATTTGTTTGTTGTTGGCCTTGGCGCGGTCCAGCCATTCTTCCAGCGACCCCTGGATGGGAGAGAACTCGATCTGTGCGGGCAGGCGACGCAGCCCGCCTGCATGCAGACCTGAGTTGGCTTCCAGCGAGGCCTTGCTGATATTAAGATCACTTTCAGCCGAGATACGCTCGGTTTGCACGGCCGCCAGTTGGGCCTGGGCACGGTAAAGATCGGTAATTTTGGTCAGTTGCAGTTTGTACATCTGCTGGATCTGGTTCACCTGGTTGGTAGTTGCTTCAAGTTCAGAGTCGATGGAGCCTAACGTGTCTTCTGCCAGCAGTGCCGTAAGGTAGCTATCCGCTATGACAGTCAACGTCTGCGCCAGCTGGGCATAGTATTCGGCTTCGGACTGGCTGCCTTGCAAGTAGGCCTGCTGGCGGCCGGTAAAGGCCTGCCAGTTGAACAAGACCTGGCTTAATTGCAGAGAATAATTGCGGCCATTACTGTCAACGGTCGGCTGAATACCCTGTTGATAAGAGTTCTTGGAGACACTGGCGTCCGCATTCACCTGGGGTAACAGCTGGCCATTTGCGTAGGAAATACGGGCACTACTGGCATGCCAGCGCTCTTCTGCTGCTTTAAGCGCAGGACTGTAATCGAGCGCAGAGGTAAAGAAGTCCTTGAGGGTGGAGCCGGTGGCATCTGCAGCATGTGCAACTGGAGACATGCTGAGCAGCAGGGCAAATGCAAGAGGAAGTTGTTTGAGAATCAGCATATTTAATCTTCCCTGAAACTGCGGGACATTCCGTCAGTAAGCGGCTTGAACAAGAGCTGGAAGAATGTGCGGGAGCCTGTCGTTATGAATACTTCCGCCGGCATGCCCGGCACCAGCGGCAAGCCGTGCAACTGCTTGATCGAGTCCGGTGACAGCTCCAGACGAGCCATGTAATAGGTGGAGCCGTTTTGTTCCGGAATGCTGTCAGCAGAAATTGTTACGACTTTGCCTTGCAGTTTTGGCACGGTGCGGCTGTTGAAAGCGGTCAGCGTTATGTTGGCGTCCTGTCCAACGGCAACCACATCAATATCCATCGGTGAAACTTTGGCGTCAATAAGCAGCTCATCACTCTGCGGAACGATTTCAGCAAGGATGGTGCCTGAAGGGATTACGGTGCCGGTGGTATGCACTTTCAGATTGTAGATCACACCCTTGTCAGGAGCGCGGACTTCCGCTCTTTGCACAGTGTCGGCCAGTGCGGTAATGCGATCGCGCAAATCCTTGGCCTGGGTTTGTGAATCGGACAACTGGCCTGCCACTTCGGTTTGTTCCTTGTTCCGCAGTTGCATGATTTGCAAATTCGTTTGTATCGCCTGCATCTTGGTACTGGCAATGTTCGAGGTCAGATCAGCCACTTCGCCGGTAGTTGCTGCAAAATTCCGGTCCAGCTCACGCAAACGGTTTTTGTCGGCAAAACCCTGCGCCAGCAGACTCTGGAAATCCTTCAGTTCCTCCTGGAAGGAAGCCGCCAGCTTGCTCTTGCTTTCGCGCATGGATTCAAGCCCGCCCACCCTTGTTTGCAGTTGTTCATACTGTTGCTGCAGGACGGCAATTTCACCGGTGAGGGTGGTTTTGCGGGTTTTGAAAATCTGGTTTTGTGCATTGATTTCACCCATTGCTTCCTGGTCGTCAAGGTGAAGTTCAGGTGAATATTTTACTGCTGGCAAATTGTCGCGTTCAGCTATCAGGCGTGCCTCTTGTGCGAGCCTCGATTTCAGTTGGGTGGTAAGTGCCGCCAACTGTGATTTGGCCTGGGTATCATCCATCACTATCAGTACTTGTCCGGCTTCCACATTGTCACCTTCGTGCACTCTCACTTCCTTGATGATGCCGCCCTCAAGATGTTGCACCGGCTTGCGGAATGATTTCACAGTCACCTGACCGGGGGCATGAGCCGCACTCTGGATCGGCATGGTCACGGCCCACAGGCCGAACACGCCGAATACAACAAACACGATGCCAAGGCCGATGCGTTTGGCGCTGTTGAATTCTTTTTCAAAATCCTCGACACCATCAGACATAACCAGGATATTTTCAAACCGTGCCAGTCCCTTGCCGGCAGGTTTGCCGGGACTGTCTTTTTTGATGAGAACTTCTGCGTTATCTGTCACGTTGTCTTTCCTGTATTCGGGGTTGGGCCGACATGTACCGGGATGGTGCCAGGCAGGCCATTAGGCTGCAGAGCCGAGGCGTTGGGCACTGCTTTGGGTGAGCTGGCTCAATACTTGTTCGCGCTGGCCAAAACTCAGCACCATGCCATCTTTCAGTACCACCACTTTATCGACAATCGACAACACCAGCGTGCGATGACTGATTATCACTACCGTACATCCTTGCGCCTTGACCCGCAGGATGGCGGCAACCAGCTCGCGCTCACCCTGGTCATCGAGGTTGGAGTTGGGCTCATCCAGCACCAGCAATTTCGGAGACCCGTAGATGGCACGGGCCAATCCTATGCGCTGACGCTGGCCACCCGATAACACGCCGCCCGAACCGCCAATGACGGTATCGTAGCCTTCGGGTTGGCGCAGAATCATCTCGTGTACGCCGCACATCTTGGCTGCTTCGACGATCTTCTCCGAGTTGTGCTCGCCGAAGCGGCAGATATTGTCGGCGATGCTGCCATCAAACAACTCAATATCTTGCGGCAGATAGCCTATATAAGGGCCGAGATCGCCACGATTCCAGCTGGTGATATCGGCACCGTCGAGACGCACCTTGCCGCTGAATGCGGGCCAGATGCCGAGCATGCTGCGCGCCAGCGTGGATTTGCCTGAAGCACTTGGGCCGATCACGCCCAGAATTTCGCCGGCATTGAGTTGCAGGTTGATGCCTTTTAGCACTGGCGTTTTCGCGCCCGGCGGAGTCACATAGATTTGTTCGAGCGAAACATTGCCCAACGGCGGCGGCAGTTTCATCCGCTCCTGCGGTTCAGGAACCATTTCCAGCAAAGCGCACAGGCGGTCATATTGCGAGCGGGCTACTGAAAAGGTTTTCCACGTGCCGATCAGCATGTCGATCGGCGCCAATGCACGACCCAGCAACAGCGAGCCCGCAATCATCGCGCCACCGGTAACCTGATGGTCCAGTGCGAGCCAGGCACCCAGCCCGAGTATCAGTGACTGTACCAGGGTGCGGAATGTCTTCGACATTGAAGACAGAAACCCGGCCATTTTGCTGGCCTCTGTTTGCAGTTTCAAAACGTTGTCGCTGAATTTCATCTGCTTGTTGCGGACGCTGGCTGTCATGCCCATGGCTTCGATGATTTCCACGTTTTGCAGACTGTTGGTCAGATTGCTGGTGGCTTTGCCCATTTCGACGTTGGCATCCTTGAGACGTTTGGTAGTAACGGCGTCAGTCAAGTAAGCCAGAAAAGACATTACGATCACCGCAAAAATGGTCATCAAACCGTAAGCCCAATGGAACATGAACATCACGGCAAGGTAGACCGGAAACCAGGGAAGATCGAAAAATGCAAAGATGCCGTTGCCCGTCAAAAACTGGCGCAGGCTGGTGAGATCCGAAATTGCCTGTGCTCCGGACCGGCTATTGGGGTTCATCAAGGCCATTTTGAAGGAGGCATTGAAGACCCTGTCTCGCAACGACATCTCGATTTTGTTGCTTGCGAATACCAGCAAATAAGAGCGTACCCACTCAAAGCTGCCCTGGGCCAGCACCAGAAAAATAATCAGGATGGTCATGGCCGCCAGCGTGGAGTAGCTGTTGCTTGGCACCACTTTGTTGTAGACCTGCATCATGTACAAAGTGGGTGACAGATACAGGATATTGATGGCAGCACTGAATCCGGCAGCATAAATAAAATGCTGCTTGATCGCAGCCATGGTTTCAGTCAGTTCTTTCGGAACTTTTATAGGTTGGAATTTGCTCATTGGATGCCTGTTGGCGAATAAATTGGCAGATAAACGTTACTGCAAACCAAAGTGTGGATTGTAGCTCATCGTAATTGGCCGAACCTACAATTCGCGGCTGCCGTCGGCGTAAGCTTTCAATAAGGAAAGCGACGGTATTTGCAGGCGTTGAGCCCCATCACGCCGCACGACATCCTGTTGTTGCAAAGTCTGGAACACGCGAGTGACAGTTTCCCTGCTCAGATTCAGCATGATGGCGATTTCCATGTGGGTAGGCGGATTCTTGATTGCAGCCTCCTTCATATGGGCTTTTTCGGATTCTTCAACCAGCAGCCACAATTGGCTGCACACGCGCTGGGCAATATTGGGCATGCCGAGCAGTGATCGTTGCAGAGTGAGTTGACGAATGCGCTGGGCCAATCTGATGCCAAGATTGCTGACCAAAGGCGGACACTCCAGCATCGCCGCATGCAATTGTTCCAGCGGCACCCACACCACCACGGCCGGCGACAATACGATGATGTATTCTGTCTGCACTCCGCGATCAAATAGTGCCAATTCTCCGCAAAAATCGCCTGGTTCCACAAAAAAAAGCCCCACTTCCCTGCCATCAACGGTAAAATCAACACCCTGCAGGCGGCCTTCAAACAGGAAGCAGACTTTCTGCTCATGCTGGCCGGCATTAAGCACCACGGCCCGGCGGGCAAACTTTTCCACGGTGGAAGTCTGGGCGAGCGCAACCAGACTGCCGGGTGGCAGCAGCTTGAGAAGTGGAAAAAAACTTAGCAGCTCGGGCGTTACTACCATGAAGAGCGACTCGGCGCTGGTAGGGTCGGCAAAAGAAGCCGTGATTATAAGTATCTGAGTTGTAACGGCAAATGACTTGATTGCAGCCGCATGTGATCAGGGTCACTCGCAACAAGGCCTTTCAGGGGTAATCTTCGCAGTGGTATTGATGGTGGAGATGGGTCCATGCACCGCGTAACCGCAATCTTCAACAGGATCGTTTTTACAGTATTCGCCCTCTCTCTGGCGGGCATGGTCGCGGCCAAAAGCGAGCTTTCTCCGGCTATCGTCGGTGAAATAACCTTCGTGCTGGGCAAGGCAACGATCCAGGGCGCAGATGGCCATTCAGTGCGTGCCGTAGTGGGTTTGCCCATACACGTCAGCGACACCATTGAGACCGCCGGCAGTGGCCAGGTCAACATTCACTTTGTTGACGACGCATTGGCTAGCGTACGGCCGCTAAGCACGCTTGAAGTGGTTCGCTACGATTACAATCCGCAAAATCCGCAAAATTCCGCGGTAAAATTCGCCCTGCACGAAGGGATATTCCGTGAAATTTCCGGCGAGGCTGCCAAACAGGCGCGTCAGAATTTCCGTCTGAATACACCCATAGCTGCCATTGGTGTGCGCGGTACAGATTTTGCGGTCAGTGCAAACAGCCAATCGGTCCGTGCGATCGTCAATGAGGGTGCCATCGTGGTGGCGCCTTTCTCCAGCCAGTGTTCAGCTGCCGGCTTCGGTCCCTGCAGCCAGAATGCGAAGGAATTGACCGGGCTTTCACACCAGATTCTCGAAATGAGCGCCGGCACTGCGGGGATTTCGTCAGCGCTGTTGCCAGCTACCAATGCGCAGGCACTGGCATTGGTGGCAGAAGTCTCGGCCAAGGCCGATTCCAGCAACAAAACTGTAAAAACCACCGGTGATGCCAAGGATCTTTATACCGACACGGTAACTTCGCGTGCAGTCAACACCACGCTTGCGACCAGTGAGTCGGTCAAACCGGTAGAGACGCCGCTTCCGCCACCAGTAGTAGTTGTTGTTGTGCCGCCGCCCACCCCCGAGTTCACTCCTGCCGTGGCACAATCCACCGCTGCGCTGACGAGCAATACCCAACTGGTATGGGGACGCTATTCAAATATCAATCCCGATAATGAGCGCATCACTGTGTTGTACAACGTTGATGCTGCCGCTGTTGCTGCGCAGGGCGATTATCAGGTCACAGTCGGCAACTTCAAGTACGCACTGTTCCGCAAGGAAATCCCCGGTCAAACCATGCAATTCCAATCTGGAGTAGTGGGGTTCGATTTGAACAAGGCCCAGGCACAGTTCACATCAGGCGGGCAGGTTTCGTTGATGCAGGTGAGTGGGGGCAAGTTGACGCTTGATTTCAACCAGGCAATGTTTTCCACCAGTTTGCAGCTCAGTAGTGCCGCAACCGGCAGCATAACGTTTGCGGACAGCGGACATATTTACGACGCCAACGTCTTCGTCAACAGTAGCGCTACCCAGTCAATGGGGGGCACGATCAGTCTTGATGGCAAGGAAGCAGGGTATTTGTTCCAGAAAACACTCTCGAACGGATCAGTGGATGGCCTCACCTTGTGGAGCCGCAAACCCTGATGGAACCCGGCGCCAACAATCCCTCACTGCCATTTTCGCTGGCAGTTCTGACCAGCCGGCTACAGCCCTGGCAGGGCCGGCTGGTCATGTTGGTGCTTGCCGGTCTCATCACGCTGCTGTTGCCGGCTTTGTTGCCGAACGCTTTTCACACACTGGAAGAACAGACTGGCAATCTCGGCTGGAAATTGTCGCCGGTTACGCAAACGGAAGAACGTTTCAACATCATCGCAATAGATGAAAAAAGCCTGCAGGAAGTCGGCCCCTGGCCCTGGCCGCGCGCAACCATGGCACTGTTGAGCACCCGTTTGAAAGAAGCCGGTGTGCAGATGCAGATATATGATGTGTTCTTCCCGGAGCCGAGGGAAGGTGATGCAGCATTCGTTGCGGCGTTGCAGCAAAGCAAGGCAGTTCTCTCGCAAGTGCCCGGTCTGCAGGATTCGCAAGAGGTGATACACAGTGGTCAACTTGATCATCCAGTCACCGGCCTTTCCTGCAGCTCTGCCGTACAAGCCAGTAATTTTGTAGGCAATGCGCAGGTGTTTTCGAATATTGCCAAAGGCCATACCGCGCCTTGGGTGGACAGTGATGGCGCAGTTCGCAAAGTGCCAGCCTATGTTTGTGTTGGGGGTCAAGCCTATCCGGCACTTGCCATTGGTTCATTGCTGGAAGCCACCAGTGCTGATCGCTGGCAGGCAACCATCAGGACAGGTACTACGCTGTTGAGCCCGGTGCAGCAGTTGACGCTGGATTCATATCCCGGCTTGTCCATTCCGCTTGATGCGGCCGGCAATTTGCGGGTTTCATTCAGGAATTCGCCCGATGTTTATCAGGCTTTTTCAGCGGCAGACATCCTGGCAGGCCGTATTGATCGCCAAGCGCTGGAAAATACCTGGGCGCTGGTTGGTCACACTGCTCTTGGATTGAGTGACATAGTTCCAACACCCTACAGTGGGGCAGCGCCAGGCGTGGAACTGCACGCTCGCATACTGGGCAGCATCCTTGATGGCAATGTCCCTTACACGCCACGCGGCGCATCTTTGATGTTGATGCTGCTGTCCGCTGCCTTTGCAGGACTGTTGTTGCTGTTGGCAAGTGCCAGGGAAAAAGTGGCTAGTTACAGCCTGACTGTCAGCGCTCTGTTGTTGCCGATAGCCGCTTTGTTAATCCATGCAGAATTGCTGACCACCTTCAATCTCTGGCTGGGCTGGTTGAGCCCTTCGCTGTTCGCGTTTTTCGCCGCCAGCCTGTTGTTGTTGCACGAGCTGGCGCTGGTCAAACTCGAACGCAGCCGTGTGCTGGGCAACCTCAGCAGCTACCTGCCCGCAGAAGTTGCAGCCGAAATCGCCTACGCATTGCCGAACTCTTCGATCAATGCCCATCGCAAAAATGTCACCCTGCTCAGCGCCGATTTGCGAAACTTTTCTGCCTATGGTGAATCGCGGCCACCGGAAGAATCAGCCGCACTGCTGCATTTCTTCTTCGTGAAAACCACGGAAATCATCGAGAAACACCACGGGCGCGTGCACGAATTCAAAGGTGACAGCCTGTTGGCCAAATGGGATGGCAGCGACGCGACAGCTGCAACGCAGGCACTGCAAGCCGCACATGAAATGCAGCGCATCATCGTTGACGCATTGCCACAGCATCCGCCGGCCGGACTTGAACCGTTGGCACTCGGCATCGGCATTGAACAGGGCCCGGTCCTGATCGGTTCCATCGGGCCGGCGCATCGACGCAGTCATACCCTGCTGGGCGAAACAGTGACTATCACCTTGCGCATCCAGGAAATGACAGCCGATCTGGCCCAGCCTATCCTGGTGGGCGAATGTGCCGCACGCCAACTGGCTGAGCAGGGTCTCATCTCGCAAGGCAGTTACCTGCTCAATGGTTTGCGCAATCCGCATATACTGTACGCGCCTCCCATGCGCGACCCTTCCCAGCTGTCAGCCAGGAATGAAACACCGTCCTTGAAGTTGTTGCGCGGCGGACGCTCGTAATCCGCTCTACAACCAAAGGCGCTGTGATGCCCGTTGCTGATTTGATCAAAAGGAATTCCTGCAGGTTATTGCCCGAGCCCCGGTTGCTCCGATGCCAGGCAGGACTGATGTTGGCAGGAATATTCTGGTTCAGCGCTGCTGCGTTTGCGCAGAGCTGTCCCGATCTTCAGTCCTATTCCCCAAGCCACAACCCTGCCACGCAAGAAGAATGGGCTGCCAGGCTGCCGGCACTCGAAGCACTGCTGGAGAGCTGTCTGCGCAATGACGCCTACTTTGCACTCCTGGGCGCAGCCCAGCTCAATATCGGTGAGGTGCCGCAGGCGCTGGAATCACTCGAGCGTGCGTTGCTGATCAATCCCAAAAATGGCGCCGCCCAGATCGACTATGCCGAAGCGTTGTTCCGGGTGGGGCAATTATTTGCAGCCATCGAAATCAATGATTCATTACTGAAACGCGAAGATCTGCCAGCCAACCTGCAGCCGGCATTGCTGGCGCGCCAACGCCTTTGGCAGCAACAGACCCGTCAGCACCAGTTCCTGCTGGAAGCCACCACCGGCTATGACAACAACCTCAACGGTGGGCCCACCCGCAGTGATCTGACTTTGACCTTTGGTGGCACCCCGGTAGTGCTGACACTGAATCCTGACTATCAGCCCATCCAGGGTAGTTATGCCAACTTGCGTCTGGGCGGAGCCTGGCAGTTTCAGGCGCCAGACTACCAGCATGACTTTCTCGCGACTTTACGCGTGCGCAAAACATCAGCTGGCGACACTGATCTGGCACAAGCGGACGCGCGTTACACCTTTTCCCTCCCCACCCGGCATAACCGGTGGGAATTCAGTGCTGGCGCCAGCCATATGCAGTTTGGCGGCAGCCCGCTCTACAGTGTGGGCGACCTGCGTGGCCGTTTTATCTGGGGAGCAAATCAGTGCCGGCCCAGCCTCGAAGCAGGTTTGCAAGAACTGCACTATCATGCCCAGAGTGTGATGGACGGGGCTGAAACCAGTGTAACTGCCGGATTAGGCTGCACTTTTTCTGAAAGTCGCCAGGGATTGCGGTTGGACGTTGGCTTGCTCAACAACAATGCCCAGAATGCCAGCCGGCCTGGTGGAGATCGTACCGGCTGGAATGTGCGCCTCAACTGGCAAGTACAGTTGGGTGCCAACGAAATCAGCACCCAGCTGGGCTATGCGAGCCTGGATGACCAGTATGGCTACAGCGCCTTGCTGGCCAACAATGCCACCAGAAACGTCCAGAGCGAATACATCAATTTGCATTACAAGCGCCTGCTTAAAAGCAACCTGGCATTGTTGGTTAATCTGAACCACCAACTGCAGCACAGCAACCTTGAACCTTTCCAGAATCGTGGCACTGCAGCTGAAGTGGGACTGGCGCTGAATTTTTAAGGAATGATTAATAAATACATAGCGTTACAAAATTCTGTTAATTTGGATTATTAAATGCTTGCAAACCCCGGTTGAGACAAGGTAGTCTTGGCCGGCTTGTACTGCCTCGAACCAGCTTTTGAGCTTGCTCAATGAGTTGCTTAATGAGTTGCTTTAAGGGGGTACAAAAGAAGTAAATGCAGTAGAAAGGCTGGACCATCTGCCTGCCCGGCAATGTGCAGACCTTGTGACTACAATCACATGGCGCTCGCATACCAGACAGTAGTATGGACGCCGTAGTAGGAGCCATTAGCTCCAAAACCCTATTCAAGTTACCAAAACACCTCTAAAGGAGAGATTAAAGATGGCGTCCATTTCACTTCCCGTCAGGAACGAACTCATTGCGCTTTATACCGCAATGTTCAACGCTGCCCCTGGTGAAAACAACCTGAACGACATGGTTACCCAGAGCGAATCTGGCAAAACCATGTACGATATTGCGGCCACACTGGCTGCCAAACCCGACTTCGCGACAGTTTATCCCCCACTGTTGATTGCAGATGATTTTGCCGCAAGTATGGTAACCAACCTGCTCGGCAGCACGGTCAGTGCAGCCAATACCCTTTGGGCAACCAACTGGGTGAAAGGTCAGTTGACTCTTCATGTAAAACCGTCCGACATTTTCGCATCGGCTGTAATCGCGCTGACCAATAACACCAACCCTGACTTTGCTGGCGCCAAGAGCTTGATGACCAACAAGGTAACTGTTGCGTCTTACTACTCGGTTGACAAAGGCATGAGTGATACCAGCCTGGCCAACCTGCAGGCAGTCCTCAACGGTGTAACCAATGATGTTGCTACCGTCACCACTGCCAAAGCTGCTGTAGATACCGGTGTACAAGTCGCACTTGGTCATACCTACAGCCTGACATCCGGTATTGATAATATCGTTGGCGGAGCTGGTAATGACATCGTCAACGCCAGTGATGCGTATGGGTCAAGCTGGTTCAACCTTTTTAATTTTAATACCCTGGGCCCACTGGACACTATTGATGGCGGCGCGGGCAGTAACACGCTGAATTTGACCTCTGTCTACAACATAACCATTCCTACGAGTGTGACCATAAAGAATATACAAACTGCTAACGTAACTACTGCCGGCACACTGGGTGGCGATTTTTCCACTTGGACCGGCCTTACAACCCTGAAAACAAGCACTTTTACTGGTACTGGAACCGGTACAATCACGGCTGCCACTACTACTGCTGTGACTGAAACTGACACCACTCTTTCTGATGGCAGCGTCACGATCGCTGGCGGTGCCGCGGTAACTGTTACCACGAAAGGTGCCAATGCCGGTGCTGCGATCACCGTGGGCAGCGCCGTGGGCAATGTCACTCTCGCCAACACTTTGGCCACCGGTATAACCGGTACAGGTACCCTTGCCGCCACCACTACTGGTGGCACAACCATTAGCATTACCGAATCTGGTGGCACTGCAAGAGCTGCCGTATTGAACGCAAGTGACGGTGGTGTTGGTACAACCAAGACTGGTACTTTGACTACTGTTACGTTGGATGGCTACGGCGACAGCTCTACAGTAGTCTCGAATGCCCTGACATCTTTGACTTTGGCAGATAGCACTTCTGCTGCGACAAACGTTACCATCATGAACAACAACACGGCTGCTGGTACTGCACATGCCTCTATCCTGGGTCTGACGGTAAATAATCTTACTGGTGCCACCACGTTGATAGATGGCGCTGCCGAGCTGTCTGAAATTGATGTCACTACTACTGGCAAGGATTCGACCCTGACAGCAATTACCGATGGCAACCTGAAGACGTTGAGTGTAGCCGGCACCAAAGTGCTGACTTTAACCAACGCTCCAGCTACAGTTACCAAGCTTGGCGTTTCTGGTGCGGCCGGTCTTACCGCCGACTTCAGCGGCGGCGCTGCTGCTCTGAAAGTTACCAATAGCTCATCTGGTGCCGTATCGTTGACACTGGCAGCTGGTCAGACTTATACCGGTGGCACTTCAACTGGAGTTTCCACCATTGTTGAAACGGCAGCTCCTACCGTTGCAGTCACCGGCGGTACCGGCACCACTGATGAAGTCGTGCTGACCGACATTGCTACTGTCACTGCAGCTACTGTAGTAAACGTGACCGGCTTTGAAGTGTTGGGTATTGCGGGCACAACGAGTTCGGGCATAATCGACATGTCGAAAGTGACCGGCTTCAAGGCGATTGACGTTCAAGGTTCCGGTGGTGCGATTACACTTACCAACGCAGTCGCCGGCACGAAGCTGTCGGTTGGTGCTGACAACGCTAACATCCTGACTGTGCAAACCGCAGACAGTACTGGCGCTGCTGATAGCACCACTGTAACGGTAGGCGCTGCAGCCAACACGACTGGTTTAACAGTAGCCCAAATCACCCTGGAAGATGCAATCTTTGTGGGAACAGGCACTGTAGGTATGGTCAGCAACGCTTCCACAGCTGGTCAGTCCAACACCATCACCAGACTGGGTGATACTGCCTTGGGCAGTCTGACCGTTTCTGGTACTGGTGGCCTGATAATTGGCAACCTTACTGAGTCAGCCGCTTCATTGAGTCTGACCAACAATGAAACCAATACGGCCAATTTGACGATCGGCAACTTGACTGACAATTTGCTGACGTCTTTGAGCTTCGGCGGCAGCAATGCTTCCACCATCACTACACTGACGAGTTCATCTGCCACTATGACCGTGACAGACAATGCCGCTGGTGCGGTGGAAATTACCACCCTGGCTGATACAAGCTTGACCTCAGCCACTTTCACCAACACCGTCAACACCGTGGCAGGTACATTCAAGATCACCAGCACTGCCACTGAAGCAGCTCTTGCTACTTTGAACCTGAACGGCAATGTTGCTTTGAGCTTTACTGGTGATGCTGTGACTACAGGTATTACCATTGCTGGTTCTACCGACAATGCTGCAGTGACTTTTGTTGCAACAGGTGCAACCGCTGCTACCAAGTCCCACAGCGTGACACTTGGTGATGGCGTTGACAGCGTTACTTTGGGCGCAGGTGTTTCCACCTCTAACCAAACAGTTGTTATGGGTAAAGGCGCAGCTGATGCTGTTACCACCTCTTCGGTTGGCAATGTAACCATTACTGTTGGTGATGGTGCAGCAGACAGCGTGACTTCCAGCGGCTCCACTGCTCCCGCAAATAAAGTAACCGTTACTGTTGGTAATGGCGCTGGTGACACCATCACGTTGGGTGCAGGTGTGACTGGATCTACCCAAATCGTTACTACTGGCACTGGTGCTGGCGACACGGTTATCACGGGTACTGTAGGCACGCTGAATGTTACGTTCGGTAGTGCAGCTTCCGGTACTGATACTCTTAATGCTGTCGGCAATGGTGCTACAGTGAGCATTGTGACGGGCACTGGTGCAAACTTGATCAACCTCGCCGGTAACGGTGATCATGGTACAGTTACCTTTGGTGCACATACCAATGCCACTATCGATGCGCTTGTGGTTGGCAAGTCGGGTGTTAGCCTTACCAATATTGTGGCAGCGTCCGGGATGAACAATGCCGGTGTGGATACCATCCAATTTGCTGCTGATTCGGCACAATTGGTTGGCTTCCATCAGGTAGCAGCCAGCGATGTTGTTCTTTCCCTTGGCGATACCACTCAGCTGGCAAGCTGGGTTGCAGCCGCGGTCGGTGCGGTTGGCTCCACTGTTGCTCAAGCAGCTCATGAAGTGAACTGGTTCCAGTTCCAAGGCAATACTTATATTGTTGAAACTGTAGCTGCGAATGACGCGGGTACAATCAACGCTATAGATACCTTGGTTGAACTGGTCGGCACCACCTATACCTTTGCACATACCACTGCATTGGGTACTGGCGTTCTTAACCTGCTCGGCTAATCATGCGAGTCCAAGCCCCTCGATTCGTTGGGGGGTCGCTATAAAATCAAACCCCGTCTCCCAAAAAGAGGCGGGGTTTTTCTTAGTGCATCCGCAATGTACTTAGAAAAGCCCCGTGTCAACTCCCGGAGTTATTATGAACGACTGGACTGCTGGCTATGTCGCCGACATTGGCTACACTTACGGCTACTACGCCGAACTTAATCCCCTCCGCACAAAGCTGGCTTTCCTTAATAGCGGTTTAAATGCTCCAGTCATGGGGATAGCCTGTGAACTCGGTTTTGGCCAGGGTGTTAGCACCAATCTCCACGCGGCAGCATCAACCACCCATTGGTGCGGCACCGATTTCAACCCTGCCCAAGCCAGCTTCGCACAAGAGCTCGCTACTATTTCCGGGGCTCATGTAAAACTGCATGACGATGCATTTGCCGATTTCGCAATGCGAGCTGACCTGCCCGACTTCGACTTCATTGGCATTCATGGTATCTGGAGCTGGATTTCCGACCAAAACCGGATAATTCTCGTGGATTTCATTCGACGGAAACTGAAAGTCGGCGGAGTTCTCTACATAAGTTATAACACCCAACCAGGGTTGGCAGCTTTTGCTCCCATGCGCCATCTTATGACGCAGCATGCTGAAGTGATTGGATCCGAAGGCCATGGAATTATCAGCCGAATTGATGGTGCGCTGAACTTCACAGAAAAGCTGCTGGCTACGAATCCTGGTTATTTGAAAGCCAATCCCCAGATCATTGAACGCATCAAAAGGGTCAAGGAGCAAAACCGGCACTACCTGGCACATGAATATTTCAATCGCGACTGGCACCCGATGCATTTCGCGACCATCGCTGAATGTCTGGCTCCTGCCAAAGTCAGTTTTGCCTGTTCAGCCCATTATCTGGATCATGTGGGTGCAATAAATTTGACAGCTGAACAGCAGGATTTTCTCAAAGAAATACCCGATGCCATGTTCCGTGAAACAGTACGGGACTTCATGACTAACCAGCAGTTCCGCAGGGATTATTGGGTGAAAGGAGCTCGTCACCTGAACTTGCTGGAGCAAGCGGAGCAATTGAAAGCCCAGAGAATAATGTTGGTAAAACCCAGGTCACAAATTTCCCTGAAAGTTACCGGGGCCCTGGGTGAAGCGAATTTGAATGAAGCGATTTATCCCCCCATACTTGAAGTGATGGCCGACCAAAAGCCAAGAACCCTTGGGGACCTGGGGCAAGCAGTGAGAGGCAGTAATATCAATTTTGCCCAATTAGTACAGGCAATCATGATACTTGTTGGTTCAGGCCATATGGCGGCTGTGCAGGAAGATGCCATTGTAAATAAAGCAAAAAAACAGACAGATAAATTGAACTCCTGCATTATCGAAAAAGCCCGCGGCAGCAATGAACTCAGTTATCTTGCCAGTCCCGTTACCGGAGGGGGAGTAACTGTAAATCGCATTCAGCAATTGTTCCTGCTCGCTATTGGCCAGGGAAGGAGGCAGCCGACTGAATGGGCAGCGGTGGTGTGGGCAATCCTCGATGCACAAGGACAGAAAATACTCAAAGAGGGGAAGGCGTTGGAGACGCCTGAAGAAAATCTCGCAGAATTGACAGACCAGGCTGCCGCATTCGCCAAGGATGAATTGCCGTTGCTGCGAGCCCTGCATATTTGCTGATGGATGTCGATGTGTGCAATTCCGAATGACGGGAACTTTTGAGTGAAAGCCGAAGAGGGCCAAATTGGAAGCAATATCAGAAAATTCCAGTCTCAAAGGAGATGCCGCCAAAAGAGCCAATCTGGAAGGGGCTGAATATCACAGGCAAGGGAAGTTGCCGGAGGCGGAAGCATGCTATCGCCATGCATTGGAGCTGAACCCTGATTTTCCGGAGGCTCTCAATAATCTGGGAAGTATCTCACGAGGCAAAGGTCAATTTGCCGTAGCCGAACGTTGCCTGAGAAAAGCCCTCTCGTTGAAACCTGATTATCCGCAGGCTCTGAACAACCTGGGCAATCTCTTGGGTGAATTGAATCGCCTATCGGAGGCAGAAAACAGTTACCGGGAAGCTCTAAGGCTCAAGCCGGATTATGTTGAAGCATATGTCAATCTCGGAAATCTATTAAGGCAATTGGACAAAATAGCAGAGGCGGAGCAATGCTATCTGACGGCAATAAATTTGAACCCGGATATGCTCGAAGCGCACGCCAATATATGCAACTTGTTTGAAAAAACAAACCAGACAGAAAAGCTGCGCGATTTCCTTTCGAATATTACAGCTGACCAATATGCCCGTCACCCGGGCTTGACAATATCAAATGCAAACCTGCTTCGCCATGAGAAGAAATACCAGGAGGCGCTGGCATTAATCAAGAAAATAAATCTTGCTTCCATAGCCAATACTGCCTTGACGATTGAAGTGCTTGCACTGATGGGCGATCTTGCAGATCGACTGGGTAACCATGAAGAAGCGTTTGAATATTTCAAAGAAAGTAAAAAAAGGGCTGCCATAAATTACGAACGGATCGGTGCTGATAAAAGCAAGTTTCTCAATGGTGCCAAAGCCATAGCAGACCAATTGGCTGTCAGGGGGTCTACAAGCCGGGAAACAAGTGTTTCCAAGCCAGTCAGGCTGGCATTCATGGTTGGGTTCCCGCGTTCAGGGACTACCTTGCTGGATTCCATTCTGAGAGGCCACCCGGAAGTTGAAGTCATCGAAGAAAAGCCAATGCTGGCTCGGACTCTTGAAGAAGCGGGAAGGCAGGAATCGGCAAACCCTGGTTTTTTTGCACAAATTGATGATGCTCAAATTGCCGGGTTACGTGAAATATACCTGGATGAAATGAAGAAATTTTGTGGGTCAAACAACCAGGACAAGCTGATAATAGACAAACTGCCCTTGAACCTGATTTATGGAGGGTTTATTCACCGCCTGTTCCCGGAAGCCAGGTTTATTCTGGTTCTGAGAGACCCCAGAGACTGCGTGCTCAGTTGTTTCATGCAAGACTTTCGTGCAAATGATGCAATGGCAAATTTCCTGACGCTGGAAGATGCGGCTGGTTTCTATGATTTCGTGATGCGATTGTGGAAACGCGATAATGATCTGCTGACGCTACCGGTAGTTGAAGTGCGCTATGAAAATCTGGTGACAGAGCTCGAGGCATCAGTGCGGCCATTGCTTGATTTTCTTGGCTTGCCTTGGAACGATGCAGTAATCCGCTTTCAGGAAACCGCATTGAAACGAAACCAAATCAAGACGCCAAGTTACCACCAGGTTGTACAGCCAATTTATCAAAATGCAAAAGGACGTTGGAATAACTATAAAAACCAAATGGAGAGAGTTATTCCAGTGTTGGCTCCCTGGATAAAAGAATTTGGATACGAGAATTAGCTGATTGCTGTATCCATAAAAACAGAGTTGGAAAAATCAATGGCAGACATACGTGTAATTTCCTACAACGAGCACGGCAACAAACGCTGGTTCAAACCCGCTGATTTCAGGTTTGCGGCCAAAGACAAAGTGGTTGCTGTAACTTTAAGTGAAATCCCCAAGGCAATGCTTTCATTGCCTTTGGCCTTCATCAAAACCGATCTGTCCTATCAACCGGTAGTGGTTCAGGGTTTGCTGGAAGAAAAAAATCTTTTGATAACGCCTAATGGCCAGTGGGTAGCAGATTACATTCCGCTCTTGTATCGAACCATGCCTTTCAAACTGGCGAAAAACGCCGAAGAACAATTTGTGCTCTGTGTGGATCACGAAAGTGGTCTGGTCACCGATACACCAGCGGGTTACCGGTTCCTGGAAGATGAGAAAAAAATGTCAGCTGAAGCCAATGCCAATGCCACACTGTTAATGCAGTTTGAAGCGGATCGTCCGCGCACTGCACAAGCTTGCAAGCTGCTGGGGGATTACGGGGTAATTGAGCCGTGGGTATTACAATTGCAGCAAAACGATGAAATCGTAACTACCGAAGGACTATATCGCATCAATGAAAACAAATTGATGGAAGTGCCTGCAGAGGTTTTGGCGCAGCTGAG
Organism: uncultured Gammaproteobacteria bacterium; assembly: GCA_903837345.1. GTDB lineage: Bacteria > Pseudomonadota > Gammaproteobacteria > Pseudomonadales > Pseudohongiellaceae > CAILUG01. The sequence continues at coordinate 80,099 of CAILUG010000009.1, forward strand.
AGACTGTGGCGGCCTGATGCTGTGTTATGCCCAGCTTATATCCACGCATCACATGCAGCATTTGGGCACGTTATTGCAACGCACTCATTGGGCTGTCAAAGCGGCAGAGTCTGCCACCAAGGTTGCCCCTCTCAACATAACAGATGACAATGGCATCCTGTCATTTGCCAAAATCTAGGAAGTCACCGTTAAAACAGCTGAGTGAAACCATGCAAAAGACAATCTCACTGGTGTCCCTGCTCCTGCTCACTGGCTCCGTGCTGGGCCAGGAACTCACATTGTTTGAGCCGGTAGAAACCCAGGCCACAGAAGAAAAGCCTGCCCAGCCACTGGCTGGCGCGGTGAATCAGAATGGCCAGCCCGCCTATACCTTGCGCAGCGCAACCCGCATCGGCGACAGCTACATGGTGGAATTGGTCGACCGCCAGGGCAAAGCCGTCAAGGTCAAATGGCACCAGGGGGAGCATGCGACCATCCCGGGTGCCGGTGGTTTTACCATCGAAGATATCCAGCAGCGTAACGTGGTACTGGCCCAACCAGGCAATGATCCGTGTGTGAATTCTCCTGCGAAGGGCGTGAATTGTCTGGACGCTTCGCGCAGCAAACTGGGTCTGGCGATTGCAGCACCAGTGGTGCCAGCGGCAACCCAGGCGCAAAGAGGCAACAATGGCGCAGTACCGCCAACAGGTCCCCAAAATCCGTTTGAAGCGGCAGTGCAAGCCCAACAAGCTGCGGCTGCGCAGGGCCAGCCGGTTCAGGGCCAACCCGGCGGTTTTGTAAATCCGTTCAGTGGCAGAGTCGAAGCAGGCAATCAACTCAATGCCGACCAGCAGGCAGCGCGCGATGCGCGTCAGCGTGCACGCTCCGACCGTCTCAACCAGATTCAACCCGAGCGGATTCCCGATGCCCAGGTTCCCGCCGGCATGCGACGCGTCACTACACCCTTCGGCGACAGGCTGGTCCCTGCAGGGCAATGACCACAGCCGATCATCGCGACCTTCACCCGGTTAGCCTGAGCATTTCGCTGGTCTGCTACAAGTCGGATCCTGACCAGCTGCTCGCAACCCTGCACAGTCTGCGCGAAGCGCTGCATTTTGCGGAACCGAAACTGACGCTCACTGCCGAATTGACCTTGGTCGACAACGGTGACGACACTGCGACACTGCACAAATTGCTGCAGCTTGGCGGGCTTGCGGCATCAGCGCAGGTAATCAGCAATCTTGCCAATTCGGGTTTCGGCACGGCCAACAATCAGGTTATCAGGCAGGCACACAGTGATTTCCATCTGGTATTGAATCCGGATGTGGAACTGCAAATGGATGCACTGGCTGTGGCGATTGGGTATTTGCAACAACACCAGTCTGTAGTTGCCGTTTCACCAGCGTGTAAAAGTGGCGATGGTGCCATTGAATTTTTGTGCAAACGCTATCCGGGTGTGTGGGTGCTGCTGCTGCGCGGATTCGCACCACGGTGGCTGAAAAGCCGGTTTCAACCTGCGCTGGCGCATTACGAATATCAGGAACTTGCCATTGTCACCGAGCCGGCAACAGTTGAATTGATCAGCGGTTGTTTCATACTGTGCCGCACACAGGCGCTGCAAAGAGTGGGCGGTTTTGATGAAGCCTATTTTCTGTATTTCGAGGATTTTGCGCTGTCGCTGGCATTGGCGCGCATAGGTGAACTGCATTACCTGCCTGCTTGCCACATCGTGCATCACGGCGGCAAGGCAGCCAGCAAAGGACTGCAACACATCCGGTATTTTCTGAGGTCCGCCTGGCATTTTTATCGCTGCCATGGCTGGAAACTCTGGTGAGCACAGCAGTGAATCAAACCATGAAAATCCTGGTTACCGGAGCCAGTGGCTATATCGGCTCCGTGCTGGTGCCATTATTGTTGCAACAGCACCATCAGATCCGGATCGTTACACGCGCAGTTTCACGAGTGCCGCAGGCGTGGGCCAATGCAGTTGCCATAGTTGAGGGCGATTTGGGTGACGCAGCTGTATGCCAACAAGCAGTGGCAGGCATCGACACTGTTATCCATCTGGCCGGCCTGGCTCATGTCAGCGCCAGCCGGCAGCAACATCAGCAGGAAAACTTTATCAACACCCAACAGTTGGCACGTGCTGCGGTTGCTGCGGGGGTGAAAGTGTTCGTGTACCAAAGCAGCAGCAAGGCCAATTATCCTGACCATACAAGTTATGGCGAGTTCAAACGGGCCAGTGAAAACTATCTCTTGGGTTTGGCAGGCTCTGCGCCCTCCATGCGGGTGGTGTGTTTGCGCCCGGGCATAGTCTATGGTGCGGGCATGCGCAACAACCTCAGGACGTTGCTGCAGCTGCTGGGCAAACCATCGCTGCCCCTATTTGCCCGATCAAGCAACACCATCAGCATGATCAGTGTGGAAGCTTGTGCCGAGGCCATCCTCGCCGCCTTGGGCAACCCGCAACTGACGGGCAAGGTGTGGGAGCTGAATGATGGGGTCGCCTACACATTGGACGATCTGGTGGTGCAGGTGCGTCGCCAGCTTCGGTTACCCATGCCCCGGTTCTATTGTCCGCGCTACCTGCTGTGGCAGGTGTTTGCCATTTCCGGGATTATGCCTGCGCGACGCGGGCTGGGCTTGAACACCTATCGTGCACTCTTCCTGGAACCCGCCAACCTGGATGACAGCTTCGCCAGGGCAAGTGGCGTGAAAGCTGCCACCACGTTTTACGACAAACTCCCCGAATTGCTCAAACAGGGGGAGTAATATGCGAAAATACATCGCATTACAGAGGTCATCAGCAGTGAATTTGAAGGGGCGCTAGTGATAAAAAAAGGCATTATTCTGGCCGGGGGCTCGGGCACCCGGCTACACCCGATAACAGCCACTGTCAGCAAACAATTGTTGCCGGTGTACGACAAGCCAATGATCTATTACCCACTGGCAACGCTGTTGCAAGCCGGCATTCGTGATGTGTTGATCATCACCACGCCGCAAGATGCCCAGGCCTTCCGGAATCTGTTGCAGGATGGCAGCCAGTGGGGCATCAATCTCCAGTATGCCCAGCAGCCCAAGCCCGAAGGCCTGGCACAGGCCTTTATCATTGGTGAGCGTTTCATTGGCAAAGACAGCGTGTGTCTGGTGCTGGGCGACAATATTTTCTATGGCAGCAACATCGAGCAGCGGTTGCAGGCCGCAGTGAAACGCAAGAGTGGCGCCAGTATTTTTGCCTACTATGTAAACGATCCGGAACGTTATGGAGTCGTCAGCTTTGACGCAGACGGCAATGCTGTGCATCTGGAAGAAAAGCCGCAGAAACCACAATCCAATTATGCAGTCACCGGCTTGTACATGTACGACAACCAGGTGGTGGAGTTTGCCAGGAACCTGAAACCTTCCAAACGCGGTGAACTGGAAATCACCGATCTCAACAAGGTCTACCTTGATAACAAGGCGCTGAATGTGGAGTTGTTTGATCGCGGCACTGCCTGGCTCGATACCGGCACCGTTACCTCCTTGCTGGATGCCGCCAATTTCATACGTGTACTGGAAGAGCGGCAGGGGCTGAAGATTGCTTGCGTGGAAGAAATCGCCTGGCGCAAAGGCTGGCTCGACGATGAACAATTGCTGGCACTCGCCAAACCGCTGGCCAAGAGCGGCTACGGCGTCTATCTGCAAAACCTGTTGAAGCATGAACGTGCCGGCAGAAACCAGCCCAAGGCCTGATGATGAAACTGACTGCAACTTCACATCCGGAAGTGCTGGTACTGGAGCCGAAAATCCACGGCGACCATCGCGGTTTCTTTCTGGAAACATTCCGCAGCAGTGTTTTTGCCGCAGCCGGCTTGCCGGATACTTTCGTGCAGGACAATCACAGCAAATCCAGTGCCGGCATCCTGCGTGGTTTGCATTACCAGATACAGCAGCCGCAGGGCAAACTGGTGCGTTGCATCAATGGTGAAGTGTTTGATGTGGCAGTGGACATCCGCAGGAGTTCTCCCCGTTTCGGCCAGTGGGTGGGTGTGCATCTGTCTGCCGACAACAAGCTGGCCTTGTGGGTGCCGCCAGGTTTTGCGCATGGGTTCCTGGTGCTGTCGGCAAGCGCAGAGATTACCTATAAATGCACCACCTACTATGCACCGGAACACGACCGCAGCCTGTTGTGGAATGACCCTGACTTGCACATAGCCTGGCCCACATCGACGCAAGTGATATTGTCAGACAAAGACAAACTTGCGCCGCCGTTGCAACTGGCAGACCTGTTTCCCTGACATGAAAATCCTGTTGACGGGTGCCAATGGCCAATTGGGCAAACAAGTGCAGCAGTTGGCCCCGCCGGGGATGCAGCTGGTTGCGCTCACTTCGGATCAGCTGGATCTTACCAATGCCGAACAGGTGCAAGTACTTGTCCGCCATCACCAGCCTGATGTTGTTATCAACGCAGCAGCTTACACGCAGGTGGATAAAGCCGAGTCGGAAAGCGGATTTGCCTTTGCTGTCAATCAGCATGGTGTGGCCAATCTCGTCAATGCCACTAATGCCAATACCCGGCTGATTCATATCTCTACTGACTTCGTGTTTGATGGGCACTCGCAAGTGCCCTATCCAACCAATGCGATACCCAATCCGCTCAGCGTTTATGGCCAGAGCAAACTGGCAGGTGAGCAGATCCTGCAGCAGCAGGTGTCCACTCACAGCTGCATCATCCGCACCGCCTGGCTGTATTCAGCCGGCAGCAAAAATTTTCTGCATACAATGCTGCAGTTGATGCAAACGCGCGACAGTCTGCGCGTGGTGGCTGATCAGCGTGGCACGCCAACGTCAGCGGCCGGCCTGGCTGTTGCTGTATGGCGGGCAGTGCAACTGCCACAAGTGAATGGCATCCTGCATTGGACTGATGAGGGTGAAACCACATGGTACGGCTTTGCCTGCGAGATACAGCGGCTGGGGCTTGAGTACGGGTTGCTGCAGGAACAGGTGCCTATTCATCCGATAGCCACCAGCGACTATCCGACACCGGCACGGCGGCCTGCCTACAGCGTGCTCGACAAGGAAAGCACCTTTGCAGCACTGGGTCTGCGCGCACTGCCGTGGCAAGCTGCGCTGGCAACAGTCATCCGGCAATTGGCGAACAATTGAATTGAAACAGTGAGAACGGCATGAGCAAGTTATTGGTCACCGGCGGCGCCGGTTTTATCGGCAGCAATTTTGTGCACTACTGGTTGCAGCAGCATGCAGGCGACAGTGTGGTAGTGCTGGATGCACTCACCTACGCGGGTAACAAACACAATCTGGCCGGCTGTCAGGGCAACGCGGGTTTTCTGTTCGTGCACGGCTCCATCAATGATCAGGCATTGGTGGAAAGTCTGCTGACCCAACACGTCATCGATACCATCGTGCACTTCGCTGCCGAAAGTCATGTCGACCGTTCCATCAGCGGCCCCGATGCGTTTATCGAGACCAATGTCATCGGCACCCACAGCTTGCTGAAAGCCGCCCGCAAGGTGTGGACGCAGAGTGGCTTTGCCGGCAAGCGTTTCCATCATGTGTCCACCGACGAAGTTTATGGCACGCTGGGGCCGGACGACCCGGCGTTTTCTGAACTGACGCCCTATGCTCCCAATTCTCCCTATGCTGCCAGCAAGGCTGCCTCCGATCATCTGGTGCGCGCCTACCACCACACTTACGGCTTGCCGGTGACCAGCAGCAACTGTTCGAACAATTACGGACCCTTCCACTTTCCGGAAAAACTGTTGCCGCTGTGTTTGCTGAATATCCTGCAAGGCAAGCCGTTGCCGATTTATGGTGATGGCATGCAAATTCGTGACTGGCTGCACGTTGCCGATCACAATCGTGGCATAGACTTGATCCTGCAGAAGGGCGTCGTGGGCGAAAGCTACAATATCGGCGGCAACAATGAGTGGGCCAACCTGAACACAGTGAAACTGTTGTGCAGCATCGTCGATGAACTGTTTGCTGAAGATGACACGCTGGCCAACCGGTTTCCGCACAGTCCCAGTGGTCACGGCAAAAGCGCGGCAACGCTGATCACCTTTGTGACGGATCGCCCGGGCCACGATACCCGCTACGCAATCAATGCCGACAAGATTACCAGGGAGCTGGGCTATCGTCCGCTGATGACTTTCCAGAGCGGCCTCTACAGCACCGTGCAATGGTATCTGCAGAATGAACCCTGGTGGCGCGGCATCCAGGACCAGAGTTATCGCTACTGACAACTGTCGGTTGTGCTGACACAGTCGTCACCCTGTCGTGACAGAGAGATTAATCATGCGATTCAGCCGGTATAACCTGGCTTCAGCATTCACAGCAAAATGTTTGCTGTGCCTGTGCCTTGTGCTGGCAACCATGCAGGGTAATGCCACGGTCTTGCAGGATTTCAGCTTTGAAGAACTGGTGGCGAAATCCGCGTTCATCTTTGCCGGTAAGGTTGTGGACTCGCGTGAAGAGCTGCAGGGCGAGCTGGTGTACACAATGGTGACCTTCAGTGTCGTTGAAACCTTGAAAGGACAGGCCCCGCAACCAACCATCGAATTGCGCTTCGTCGGCGGTGCAGCCAGCGGCTTCACAGTTAAAGTGGCAAGCCAGTTCATTCCGGCAGTTGGAGTTCGCGGTATTTTCTTTGTCGAGAGCCTTGATAGCAAACAGGTAAATCCGCTCACCGGCTGGCAACAGGGATATTTTCCGCTTATGCAGGATGCGGCGGGCGTTGACTATCTCGACATGCGTCAGCGCCCTGACCTGAAAATCCCGGGGCTGGTAGTGGATCCGCTGGTGAGCAAGATGCTGGCGATGGGATTCAGCTCGGCAGCCATCGACGCCAAGGTGCCGCGTGCCTTCCTGTTTTCACTGGCTGATTTTCGCGCTGCGATTCTCGACCAGACAAGTCGCACGCAAACGGCGGTGCCATGAGATCAATGCCTGCCAAACGTGTTTGCCAGTCATTGTTGTTGCTGGCCAGCTGCGTGATGCCAGCGCTGTTGGCCTACAACACCAACGGTAATCGCTGGGCAGACGGCACGACAACTTTCTATACCGGACTTGCCGGCACTGCTCCGTCCGGCACCCATTGGTCAACAGCACTTGCTGCAGCCATGAAGCAGTGGACTGACAAGACCAGTTTTGTCTATGTGGCAAACAAGGATTATGTAAATCCTTGCAACGGCTATACCCGCAGTCAAAGTGGCACCGATTTCCCGAGCGGAAACGGTGACCACAAAAACGGAGCTGATTTCCGCACCAACGTATGCGGCAACGATTTTGGCTCAGGCGTGCTGGCACTGACCCTGACTTCCTCCGTTTCCGGGCCATTCGGTTTTTCTTATCTGCAGGAAGCCGACATCGTTTTCAATGGCTCGAGTGCTTACACCTGGGATATTTACGACGGTCCCAAGACAGCCAATATTGATTTTGGGCGTGTAGTTTTGCATGAACTCGGTCATGCACTGGGGCTTGACCACGAAAACACTGCCTCTGCCATCATGGCCCCGCGCATCAGCAACCTTTACCAGTTGCAGCCAGATGATATTGACGGGGCCCAGGCTCTTTATGGTCCCGAAACGTTGTGCCCGATTACTTCATTGCCGTTGAATGGCGTCATCACGAACAGCCTTGGACTCCCCGACTGCCGAATCAAGGATTTTTTTGGTGGCGGCACCGACGACAGTTTCGTGGATGCCTACCGCTTGTCACTGTCTGCCCCTGTGCACATTGTTGCCGACATGGTGTCATCACAGCTGGATCCGGTGTTGGTGTTGACCGACTCCAGGCTCAGGATGCTGGACATTTTTGACGACAATCTCGGGACTTGTAACGCGCACATGGATACAACGCTGGCAGCCGGAGACTATCTGCTGCTGGCCAATACCTATGCCCAGCCAGCCAAATGTGGCACCAACCAGGGTAGCTATTCGCTCAGTCTTGCCAGCAACCCTCAGCCTGCTCTGGGGAAAACCCTCACCACTTCCGGCGCTACTGCTTCGGCCGCTGTCTTCGCCGGAGGCGCCAGCGCGGATGGAGGGGCAACTTTCCAGACCAGCTTCACCGGCCAGGACAGTATCTCTGTGGGTGCCCGGATACTGATGGACCCCTCCCAGATCGGCCAGAACGGCAAAGTCTATGTGCTGATCCTGCTCAGCAATGGCAGCAAGTTCAGCATGACCAGCACGGGTAAATTTGTGGCTTTTAGCGGGGATTTGAGCCAATTGGCCAGCTACAAAAGCGGTCCGCTGGCCGCCCTGGAGCAGATCAGCGTTGCCCAGAACCAGAAGACGGCAGGTACGGGTTTGGCCGGCCTCTGGTACTCGATCTATGTCGGTTATGCCCTTGATAGCAAGCCAGGAGACATCCAGTACAGCAGCGTCCCCATAGGCTTCAACATAGCCCGCTGACAAATCCGGCGGATTCCGGTTCCGGGCGGAGCCATTTCCCCCTATAATTCGCGCCGTTTTGTGCTCCCCAATCATGAGGAATATTGCGTGTTCAATTCCAAACCGACCCTGCTGGCGAAAACCCTGGTTATTCTGTTGAGTTTCATGGGTTTATTGCTGGCCGAACAAGCCATCGCAGCCGCCAAAGACCAAATCACGGCGCGCCTGGAGCCAACCGGCAAGGTCTGTGTATTCGGTGAAGACTGCGCCAAGGGCATGAAAGTACCGGGGGCCGCTCCGTCAGCGCCAAAAACGCCGGAATCGGTTTACAACACCTACTGCCAGGCCTGCCATGCCAAAGGCGTGAACAATGCGCCGACTTTTGGTGATGCCAAACTCTGGGCCCCGCACATCGCCAAGGGCAAGGATGTGCTGTATCAGAGCGCACTCAATGGTTTCAACAATGGTGCGATGCCGCAGCGTGGGACCTGTGCGGATTGCAGCGATGATGACATCAAGGCCACCGTCGACTATCTGGTAAGCGCTGCCAAGAAGTAACTGCATCAGTTCACCGCCTTGGACAGTCAGGTACTTCTGAAACACGCCAGGCTAGTTGAAACTTTCAGCTTCCCTCCAGCCACTACGCATGGCTTCGTGGCGTTCAGCAATGCACAAAGCTACGCTTCGTAGACGCATTGCTTCACCCATGGCCTCAGACGGTTTCATAAGCACCTGACTGCCCAAGGCTCGTCCAGATTCTTTCAGTCCAGCAAACTCTTCATGCGTGCCAGCGCGTCCTTGCCACGCGCTTCGGCTTTTTCCGGCGTCTGGTCGCTGACCCGCCCATCCCACTGCAGCAGATCCTGCGGCAGCTCTTCCAGGAAGCGGCTGGGTGAGGTTTCTGAAATATCACCATATTGCTTGCGTTGGCGCGCCATCGTGAAGGTCAGCAAATGCCGGGCGCGGGTGATGCCGACGTAGGCGAGCCGGCGCTCTTCTTCAATGTTGCCGCCTTCGATGCTGTTGCGGTGCGGCAGCAACTCCTCTTCCATGCCCATGATGAACACCACCGGGAATTCCAGCCCTTTGGCCGCGTGCAATGTCATCAATTGCACGCGATTGCTTTCCTCTTCCTGTTCCTGCTGTTCCAGCAGATCGCGCAGGATGAGTTTGTTGATGGCAGTTTCGAGGCTGTCGTCTTCGTCATTGCTGCGCGCTTTTTCCATGCTGTTTTGCAGTGAGGTCAGCAGGGTTTGCACGTTGCCCTGTGCGCGTTCCGCCGCTGCGGGAGTAGCACATTGCTGGCGCAGCCAGGCGTCGTAGTTAATGTCATCGAGCAGTTCGCGCACGATGCGCATGCCGTCACCGCGCTCCATGTGTTCGCGCTTCGCGCCCAGCCAGTCGGCAAATTCACGCAACTTGTCGCGCTGGTTGTCGGCCAGATGCTGATTGAGACCGACATGGCTGCAGGCAGCCAGCATGCTTACGTTGGCGGCTTTCGCATAGTGACCCAGCGATTCCAGGATGCTGGGACCCATCTTGCGACGCGGTGTGTTGATACAGCGCAGAAAAGCATTGTCGTCATCCGGGTTGATCAACAGGCGCAAATAAGCCATCAAATCCTTGATTTCGGTGCGGGCAAAAAAGGAAGTGCCGCCAGTCAATACATAGGGCACTTGCTGCGCCTGCAAATGAATCTCCAGCAGTCGCGCCTGATGATTGCCGCGATAGAGCACCGCGAAATCCTTGAAGCGCAAATGCCGGTGTGCCGCCAGCAACAGTATCTCAGTGGCGATGCGCTCGACCTCCGCTTCCTCGTTGGCGCACACCAATACCCGGAGCGGATCACCCTGGCCGTATTCGCTCCACAAGGCTTTCTCGAACACATGCGGGTTGTTGGCGATCAGCGCGTTGGCAGCGGTAAGTATGTTGTTGGTGGAACGGTAGTTCTGCTCGAGCTTGATGACGCGCAAGCCAGGGTAATCCTGCTGCAACAAATCCATGTTCTCGGGTTTGGCGCCGCGCCAGGAGTAGATGGACTGGTCATCATCACCCACCACCGTCAGACAACCGCGATCGCCGATCAGCTGTTTCACAAAGTGGTACTGCATGTTGTTGGTGTCCTGGTACTCATCCACCAGCAAATAGCGGATATGGCGGCGCCATTTCTCGAGCACTTCCGGTTTGTCCTGGAAAAGTTGTGCCGGCAGCAATATCAGATCGTCGAAATCCACTGCATTGAACGCGCGCAAGCTGCGCTGGTAATCGGTGTAAACGCGCGCAGCCAGTGCTTCCTCTGGCGTGGCGGCGATGGCGGCTGCCTGCCCGGGCGTGAGGAACTGGTTTTTGAAACGGGAAATAATGCCAGCCAGTAGCTTGATCTGGTCCTCGGCGGCTTCATTGTCTTTCAGCATCAGTTCTTTCAGCAACGAGATGCAATCGGTCTCATCGAAAATGCTGAAGCTGGACTTGAGTCCGAGATGACCGCACTCGCGCCGGATGATGGTGAGTCCCAGATGGTGAAAGGTGGAAATGATCAGCCCGCGGCTGTTCTTGCCCTGTAACAGCTTGCCGACCCGCTCCTTCATTTCGCGCGCCGCCTTGTTGGTAAATGTGAGCGCAGCAATGTGATTGGGCTGATAACCGCAGTCGCTGATCAGATAGGCAATTTTCTGCGTGATCACGCTGGTCTTGCCGCTGCCGGCGCCGGCGAGCACCAACAGGGGTCCATCGAGATAGCGCACAGCGCTGTGTTGGCGGGCGTTGAGGGTATTCATGCGCAAGGATCAAGCGGGGGCCGCGCATGATAGCCAGTTTGGCCGCTGCCAGCCATGACGAAAACTGGCAGAAACTGCCAAGCTGGACTAGTGTGCAGTCAGGGAATCAACCAGGCAAGGATGCAATATGGCACTCGCAATTGTGCACTCGCGCGCCACGCTTGGCATAGATGCCCCGCTGGTCACGGTGGAAGTGCATCTGTCCAACGGCTTGCCTAATTTCACGATTGTGGGCATGCCCGAAACTGCAGTCAGGGAAAGTCGCGAACGGGTGCGCAGTGCACTGCTCAATTCACAACTGGAATTTCCGCAGCAACGGCTCACCATCAATCTGGCGCCAGCCGAGCTGCCCAAGGCTGGCGGACGCTTTGATCTGGCAATAGCCATCGGCATCCTGGCGGCCTCAGGCCAGCTTGATGCCACATTGCTCACCAACCAGGTGTTTATCGGGGAACTGGCGCTCTCCGGTGAGGTGCGGCGGGTGGGTGGCTTGTTGCCAGGTCTGCTGGCCTGCTATCGCGAGCGGCGCAGCTGCATTATTCCGATGGAAAACAGCATGGAGGCGGCGCTGTTGCCGGATGCGGATGTACGGCTGTGTTCGCATCTGTTGCAGGTGTTGCAGTTTTTGCGCAAGGAAACCGAATTGGCAAAACCCCAGCCGCAGCCTGCCATGGAAGTCGCAGCGCTGCCGGATTTTCGTGAAGTGATCGGCCAGGATGCCGCCAAGCGCGCACTGCTGATCGCAGCAGCCGGTTCACATAATGTATTGCTCAGAGGCCCGCCCGGCACTGGCAAAACCATGCTGGCCTCCCGACTGCCTGGCATCCTGCCGCCGCTGAAACAGGCAGAAGCGCTGGAAGTAGCGGCGATTCACTCACTGACACAGCAACAACCATCACCGACAGTTTGGCAACAACCCCCGTTTCGCACTCCCCATCACACCAGCTCGGCTGTGGCGCTGGCCGGTGGTGGCAGCACGCTGCATCCGGGTGAAATCAGTCTGGCGCATCATGGCGTGCTGTTTCTCGATGAGTTGCCCGAGTTCAATCCGCGCGTGCTGGAAGTGTTGCGTGAGCCGCTGGAGGCCGGACACATCCAGATTTCGCGCACGCGTTACCGGGTCAGGTTGCCGGCACGTATCCAGCTGGTGGCAACGATGAATTTGTGTCCCTGCGGGCGAAGTGGTGCCGAAGACCAGCGTTGCACGTGCTCAGAAGAAAAAATAAGGCAGTATCAGCATCGCATCTCCGGGCCTTTGCTGGATCGCATAGATCTGCATGTGAGTGTGGCGAGGTTGGCAGAAACAGACAAAGCAGCTTTGTTGCAACGCGCACCCACTGGAGTGTCATGCAGCAGCGAACTGCGTCAACGCGTGATTCTGTGCAGGGAATTGCAACTCTCGCGTTGTGGCAAACTCAACGGGCATCTTCAGCAGGAACAACTAGCCGAACACTGTGCACTCACCAAGACCGACGCTACCTTGCTTGATGAAGCAGTGACACGGCTGAAATTATCGACGAGATCATTTTTCCGCATACTGAAAATTGCACGCACGATTGCCGATCTTGAAGTGGCGCCACAGATAGCTACTTCACATTTGCTGGAAGCAATCAATTACCGGCGCTTCTGAAACGTGGTTCAGTATTGCTTGGGTAATCAGCGCTTTTCCATCTGCGCAAGCCGCTGTTCCAGCTCGGCGATACGCTCACTGGCACGCGCAAGGATTTGCCGCTGGGCATCAAACTCTTCCCGCGTCACCAGATGCAGCTTGCCAAGACTGGCCTGTAGCAACGCATAGAGATCATGCTCGATCTTGCTGCGGGCGGCTTCAGCGGCGGGGAATACGGAGGCAGCTTTCTGGCTGAGGGTATGCAGGAATTCGTTGTTGAGCATGGCACAGACCTGAGGCTACGGCGGGAGACAAGAGTAAACCAGGATAGGCTTCGGCAACAGCAGCCCCGGCGACACAATAACCCTGCAAAAACAGGCAATCGTAATTTGGCAGGGGCTGGCTTATACTCAAACCACCTCGCCTTTACTGTCAAAGGAAATCCCAATGAAAATGATCACAGCGGTCATCAAACCTTTCAAACTGGACGATGTGCGTGAAGCATTGTCTGCCGTTGGTGTGCAGGGCATCACCGTAACGGAAGTCAAAGGGTTTGGCCGGCAAAAGGGCCATACCGAGCTTTATCGGGGGGCGGAGTATGTGGTGGATTTCCTGCCCAAGATCCGGCTGGAAATTGCAGTCGAAGATGACCGGGTCGAAACCATCATTGAAGCGCTGATCAAGGCGGCAGCCACCGGCAAGATCGGTGATGGCAAGATTTTCGTCTCCAACCTGGAACAGGTGATCCGCATCAGAACCGGCGAATCCGGCCCCGACGCAATCTGACAGTCAGCCGGGCGCTCAGTCTGGCTCTCCCCACAAAAATTGCAATACCGACAGCGCCGCCACCGGCGCTGTTTCCGTTCTGAGCACCCGGTTTCCCAAGCGGATGCCGGTAAATCCGGCAGTCTTGGCAGCGGCGATTTCGGCTGGCGACAAACCGCCTTCCGGTCCTATCAGCAAGCTGACTCCGTTTGCAGGTCTGGGTCCGGCCAGGTGACCACTTTCTTCGTGATCGAGTACCAGCCGCAATCCGCCACCGGTTCTGGCCAGCCAGGTCTCCAGATTTTGCGGGGTTTCAACCAGCGGCACTTTGACGCGGCCGCTCTGCTCGCAGGCGCTGATAGCAATCTGTTGCCAATGACTTTGCCGCTTGTCCACCCGCTCACCGCTGAGCTTCACTTCACAGTGCTCGGTAAACAGCGGCACGATCACTGACACTCCCAGTTCCACACTTTTCTGGATGGCGTAGTCCATACGTTCGCCGCGGGAAATGCCCAGGCCAAGATGGGTGTGCAGTGCCGACTCGGTGGCTGGAGCGCGAGCCGCCCCTACCCGCACCTGCACTTCATGTTTGCCCACGTTCTCGACGGTTGCCTGGTATTCGAGACCATCACCATTGAACAGCACCAGCCGATCGCCGTTGCCGACCCGCAAAACCTTGCCGAGATAATGGGCAGCTGCATCGGTCAAGACCCGGGTGCTGTCGGCTGACAATGGCAAAGCGGTGAACAGTCGGGAAATACGCATAAGGCGCGGGGCTTCCTGATATTATGTTTATCAATACAGACGAAGGCATTTTACCTGTCTTGCTGACAAACCTTGCATGCGCCGCAGGAGTTAACACTGGCTACCACCCACGATATTCCCCATGAGTGCGACATCCTGGTCAATGGCGGCGGGATGGTGGGGCTGTGTTTGTCGCTGGCATTGGCACAACAAGGCTTCGATATCGTAGTGCTCGACGCCCAGCCGGCACCGCCAGAGGTGGCCCGGTTGCGGGCCACGCTGGGCGATCAGCAGTTCGACAGCAGGGTGAGTGCGTTGACCCCGGGCAGCCAGAGCTGGCTGCAGCAGCTGGGCGTCTGGGACGCCCTGGCCGACTTGCGAGTGTGTGCCTATAGCGACATGCACGTCTGGGATGCCGATGGCACCGGCTCCATCCATTTCACTGCCGAGGAAGTGCACAGGCCCTGCCTGGGCCATATCGTGGAAAACCGGCTGATTTGTGCCGTTTTGCACGAAGCGCTGCGTCAGCTGCCGCAAGTGAAACTCTGCAACAACCACACGCTGGCCGCGGTTGAACAGGCCGTCGATACCAGCAACCGCGCGCTGGTGGTGTGCGACAACGGCGCGGCTTTCAGCTTTCGATTGCTGATCGGTGCCGATGGCGGCAGCTCACTGGTACGCAAGCTGTGCGCGTTCACCACCCGCGAATGGAGTTATCAGCAGCAGGCCATTGTTTGCACGATCAAAACCGCAGTTTCCCATCAATTTACCGCCTGGCAACGCTTCATGAGTGGCGGCCCGCTGGCGGTGTTGCCACTGCTGCAGGTGGGAGCTCAATCCCAGCACTGCAGTTCCATTGTGTGGAGTTGCGACGACGACAAGGCAGCTGCGTTGATGGCACTGTCCGAGCCAGCGTTCGCGCAGGAACTGCAGCGGGCTTTTGAATCCAGGCTGGGGGCGATGGAGATTATTGCCCCCCGCCAGGTATTCCCGTTGCATCAGCAACATGCGATTCATTATGCCAAGCCCGGCGTCGTGCTGGTGGGCGATGCCGCCCATACCTTGCATCCGCTGGCAGGCCAGGGCGTGAACCTGGGCCTGGCAGATGCAGAGTGTCTGGCTCAGGTGCTGACCAAGGCCAGACAGCGGGGCGAGGACATTGCCGCCATCCAGACCCTCAGTCGTTATCAGCGCGAACGCAAAGGCCCCAATCTGGGCATGATGCTGAGCATGGAAATGTTCAAACGCGCGTTTGGCAGCGATGCCCTGATGCTGCGCTGGTTACGCAACACCGGTTTGCGGGTTGCCAATCAGAACCTGGCGCTGAAACGCACATTGATCCAGCATGCCATGGGACTGCCAGTTTAATCGAATGCCTATATTTTAAAGGAAATAATAAGGTAGTAAATGCTCACTCCACTTGCTGAAAACTTCAGCGCTGCCTTGCACCAGCACTTGCTCTTGCCTATGATGCCAGTCATGTCATTTTGGAGGGGTTACTCCGCACAAGATCATGAGCGCCGCACCCGAAGAGCTTTACTACACGGCTGCCCATGTATGGCTGCAACTTGAAGACGACCACCACGCGCGGGTAGGTATCACTGATTTTGCCCAGTCACAGTTGGGCGATGTGGTGTTCGTGGAGTTGCCGGAAGTCACCAGTGTGGTCAGCACCGGTGAAGAAGTCAGTCTGGTGGAGTCAGTGAAGACGGCTTCCGACATTCCCACGCCGGTGTCAGGCGTCATTACCGTGGTGAATGAGGCCTTGCGCACCACCCCCGAACTCATCAATTCCTCTCCTTATGACAAGGGTTGGATTTTCAAAATCCGCATCAGTAACAAAGGTGAACTGTCAGATCTGTTGGGTGCCGGGGATTACCTCGAATCCTGTGTAGACTGATCGGGCTGTCCGGAAGCTGCTTCCATACACAGCACAGACATCACCACCAGACTGCAGTCAGTCTGGAAACGCAGGCTAGCATCGTGATTGATACTGACGGTTACAGGCCCAATGTGGGGCTCATTATCTGCAACGGCACCGGCAAACTGCTGTGGGCCAAACGTGTAGGGCAGGATGCCTGGCAATTTCCGCAAGGCGGCATCCAGCGCAATGAATCGCCGGAAGCAGCGATGTTGCGCGAACTCAATGAAGAAGTGGGGCTGGAGCCCGCCGATGTCAGCATCCTGGCACGCACCAGCAACTGGCTGCACTACAAATTGCCGCCGCATCTGGTGCGCCACAAATCGAATCCGGTATGCATAGGACAGAAGCAATTGTGGTTTCTGCTGCAGTTGGTGGGTGATGATGAAAAGATCCGCTTCGATCGCGGTGCCAAGCCGGAATTCGACGCAGTACGCTGGATAGACTACTGGACTGCTGCCGAAGAAGTGGTGGCCTTCAAGCGTGAAGTTTACAAATCAGCATTGTCCGAACTGGAAATGACCTATCGCAAACAGCTGGAACCCGGATCAGCGTAGCAAGCCACACCAACAACCAGGACTCTTCATGCTGCAGAACCTGCACAGCATCATGACCGAAGTTAACGGAGCCCGCGATCTTGAGGCAACGCTGGATATTCTCGTGCGCAGCGTGCAGAAAGCGCTGGAAACGCGGGTATGTTCGGTTTATCTGCTTGATCGCAGCCTTGGCCGTTATGTGCTGATGGCGAGCCAGGGTCTTGATCCCGCCGCAGTCGGACGTGTCAGCCTATCGCCGCAGGAAGGTCTGGTGGGACTGGTGGCGCAACGCGCCGAGCCGGTCAATCTCGACAACGCCAGCGCGCATCCGCGCTATCACTACATCCCGGAAACGCGCGAAGAAGAATACGAGTCCTTTCTGGGTGTGCCGGTGATCCATCACGCACAAGTGCTCGGCGTGCTGGTGGTGCAGCAAAAAGAGCGGCGCAAGTTCAACGCCGAAGACGAAGCCTTCCTGATTACGTTGTCGGCGCAACTGGCGCCGGTGATTGCGCTGGCAGAATCCAAGGGCATGGTGCAGGGATTCACACCCTCCGGCAAACTTACCCGCGACCCGTTTTTCGATGGCGTGCCGGGCGCGCCTGGCGTGGTGATCGCACAGGCCATCACAGTGTTTGCGCCGGCCGATTTGTCGGTGATCCCGAATCGCAACTGCGCCGACATCAAGGCCGAGGTCAAATTCTTCAATGATTGTCTTGAGGCGGTACGGGTCGATATCAACGAACTCAAGATCAAGATCAAAGGCCAGTTGCGGCCGGAAGAGCGCGAGTTGTTCGATGCATATCTGCACATGCTCAGCGACAGCGCGCTGGGCGCGGAAGTGGTTTCACTGATTGAGCAAGGCAACTGGGCACAAGGTGCGCTGGCACAAGTGGCGCAGGCCCACATCAACAATTTTGCCAGCATCAACGATGACTACATGCGTGAGCGCGCCACCGACATCAAGGATCTGTGTTCGCGCGTGCTGTATTACCTGCAGGAACAGCAGAAAAAAACCCGCATTTATCCGCCGCGTTGCATCCTGATCTGCGAAGAACTCTCTGCTGCCATGCTGGCCGAAGTGCCGCGAGGCCAGCTGGTGGGCGTGGTATCAGCCGAAGGTTCCGCGCATTCGCATGTGGCGATTATTGCGCGGGCGATGGGCTTGCCGGCCGTGATGGGCGTTGCCAATTTCCCGTTTGCCGAACTCGATGGGCACGAGGTGATACTCGATGGCCACAACGGCCGTGTTTACACCGACCCCACTGAAGAGATGCGCCACCGCTACCAGGAAATCGTGCGCGAAGAAGTGCAGTTGTCGGAAGAGCTGGACACCATCAAGGATTTGCCGTGTGAAACCACTGACGGCCATCGCGTGCAGTTGTGGGTGAACACCGGGCTGTTGACCGATGTATTGCGTTCCCGCGAACGCGGCGCAGAAGGCATTGGTTTGTTCCGCACCGAAGTGCCGTTCATGTTGCGCGAAAGTTTCCCCACTGAACGCGAGCAAATGGAAATCTACCGTGATCAGCTCGCCGCTTTCCATCCGAAGGTGGTAACAATGCGCACGCTGGATATCGGCGGCGACAAACCTTTGTCGTATTTCCCGATCAAGGAAGACAACCCGTTTCTGGGCTGGCGCGGCATCCGCGTCAGCATGGATCATCCCGAACTGTTCCTGAGCCAGGTGCGGGCGATGCTGCGCGCCAGTGTCGGGCTCAACAACCTGCAGATCCTGTTGCCGATGATCAGCAATGTCGGCGAGATTGATACCTCCAACATGCTGATCCGGCGTGCCCAGCGCGAATTGTTTGAAGAAGGCCATCCGGTGCAGATGCCGCCGATTGGCGTGATGATCGAAGTGCCGGCAATGGCGTGGCAGGTTGACGAGATCGTCAAACGTTGCGACTTTGTTTCGGTAGGCAGCAACGACCTGACCCAGTACATGCTGGCGGTGGATCGCAACAATCCGCGCGTAACCAACCTGTTCTCCAATTTGCATCCGGCTGTGCTGCGCGTGATCAACAAAATTGCGCAGGAAGTCACCGCCGCCGGCAAGAAACTCAGCATTTGCGGCGAAATGGCCGGCAATCCGGTGGCATCCGTGCTGTTGATGGCGATGGGTTTCGATGTGCTGTCGATGAACGCCACCAACCTCTTGAAAGTGAAATCGATGATTCGCGATATCAGCCTGGTGCAGGCCAAGGCGCTGCTGAAAGAGGCTTTGCTGCAGGAAGACACGGAAGCCGTGGTGAGTCTGCTTGAGCGTGAGCTGCACGGTGCCGGCACCGGCCGCATTCTGCGCGAGGTGCGCGAAGGCCAGGACTGATCCAGCTCAAACCAGACCCCGGTTTTCCAGAGTCTAATCAGACTGGCGCTTGACCTTCCTCCATGGTCAAGGCTGAAGCTGATGCAACCGTGTCAACCAGGAGCCAACCATGAAAACCCAGACGGAATCTTCATCACTCACGCTCGATGTCACCGGCATGTCGTGTGCGTCATGCGTGGCGCATATCGAAAAGGCGCTCAATAAGGTGCCTGGCGTGACGCAAGCCAGTGTCAATCTCGCCACCGAAAGCGCCAGCGTGCAAGGCCAGGCGCTGCAAGGCGAAGCGCTGGTGGCGGCAGTGGAAAATGCCGGCTATCACGCCAGTGTGAGAACCGACGCAAAAAAGCCGGTAACCGCTCAGGGGAGTAATCCTGAGCGGAACCAGTTTCTGCTGGCCGCGTTGCTGACACTGCCATTGCTGTATCCGATGGTGCTCAGCTGGTTCGGTCAGCACGTGATGTGGAACGGCTATTTGCAACTGGCGCTGGCTTCCCCGGTGCAGTGGTGGTGTGGCCGCCGCTTCTATATCGGCAGTTTCAAGGCACTGCGCAGCGGCACTGCCAACATGGATACGCTGGTGACGCTGGGCACTTTTGCTGCCTATGGACTCTCGCTGTTTCATTTGCTCAGTGGCAACAGCGGCATGGATGCGCTGTATTTCGAAGCATCCGCCGTCATCATCACGCTCATCCTGCTCGGCAAATGGCTGGAGGCGCGCGCCAAACAACAAACCACTGCCGCGATCCGGGCGCTGCAGGCATTGAGTCCTGAGCGCGCCAGCGTCATGCGTGCCGGTGTGGAAAGTGAAGTTGCCATCGAAGATTTGCGTATCGGTGACGAGCTGGTAATTCGCCCGGGTGAGCGCGTGGCAGCTGATGGCGAAATCCTGAAGGGCCGCAGCCAGCTGGATGAAGCACTGATCACCGGTGAAAGCGCACCGGTACTGCGGGAACCCGGCATGCAGGTGATTGGCGGTTCCATCAATCTTGATGGGCAGCTGCATGTGCGAGTGAGCGCGATCGGCACGGAAACCACCTTGGCCCGCATCATTCGTCTGGTGGAAAACGCGCAAGCGAAAAAAGCGCCGATTCAGCGAGTGGCCGACAAGGTTAGCGGCGTGATGGTGCCAATCGTGATTTTGATCGCTGCCGTTACCTGGCTGGCGTGGGGTCTCTGGGCAGGGGATTGGGCACAAGCCACCATCAATGCGGTCTCGGTACTGGTGATTGCCTGTCCTTGTGCGCTCGGCCTGGCTACGCCGGCGGCGTTGATGGCGGGAACCGGTGTGGCTGCCCAAAGCGGCATCCTGATCCGCGATGCCGAAGCACTGGAGAATGCACAGGCGATAACCGTGGTAGCGTTTGACAAGACTGGCACCCTCACTGAAGGTAAACCCCGTGTAGTTCGCACGGTGGCATTTGACGGCAACGACCGGCAATTGCTGGCTCAGGTAGCCGCAGTGCAACAAGGCAGCGAACATCCGCTGGCACAGGCAGTGCTGCAAGCAGCGGCCAACATTGATAGTAAAGGGGTTATCGCCTCTGATCTGCGGGCACTGGCGGGCCGCGGGGTGTCTGCACTGGTGGATGGCAAACAATTCTGGTTTGGCAATCAGCGCCTGATGGAAGAGCTGGGCTTCGCCGCAGAGCTGTTGGCGACACGCGCGCAAGAATCTGCCAGCAAAGGCTATACCTTGTCATGGGCGGCAGTTGAATCCGGAGGCAACAAGCAATTGCTCGGCTTGCTGCAATTCCAGGACACCGTGCGTGCCACCGCGAAACAAGCCGTGGATCAATTACGGGCACTCGGCATCCGCACGCTGATGGTAAGTGGCGACAACCAGGCCAGCGCCGAAGCCATCGCCAAAGTCATCGGCCTCGATGAGGTTCGCGCCAATGTGCTGCCGGAATTCAAGGCCCAGGTGATCAGCGAGCTGCAGAAACAAGGCGCCAGAGTGGCGATGGTGGGTGACGGCATCAACGATGCGCCGGCACTGGCCACCGCCGATGTCGGTATCGCAATGGGCGCCGGCACCGATGTGGCGATGCAAACTGCCGGCATCACACTGATGCAGAGCGACCCGCTGCGGGTAGCCGATGCCATAGCCATTTCGCGACATACCTACCGCAAAATCCGGCAGAACCTGTTCTGGGCCTTTGCCTATAATATGCTGGGTATTCCGCTGGCAGCTTTCGGCATGCTGAACCCGATGCTGGCCGGGGCGTTGATGGCGTTCAGCAGCGTCAGTGTGGTCACCAATGCAGTGTTGCTGCGTTACTGGCGCCCGACAAATTCCAGGTGAAACATGGCACGAATCCAGATGATCAAGCCGGCTTTGGCACAAGCCCGCAGCCAAGGGCTGCTCAATATAGGTCAGGCGGCTGCAGCTTCCGGCGTCAGCGCCAAAAGCATTCGCCACTACGAAGAAAATGGTCTGATTCCGAAGGCCCGGCGCACCTTTGCCAACTACCGGCTCTATTCACAATCAGATGTGCACACCTTGCGCTTCATCAAAAGTGCCCGCTCGCTCGGTTTCTCGATTGCTGACATCGCAAGGCTCCTGCAGCTGTGGCAAAACCAGAAGCGCAACAGTGCCGATGTGAAAAAACTGGCGTTGCAGCACGTTACGGAGCTGGAAACCAAAATCCGTGAAATGCAGAGCATGGCAGATACTCTCAAGCAGCTGGCCCACAGCTGTCATGGCGACTCGCGCCCGGACTGCCCGATCCTGCAAGACCTGGCCAATCACTGCCACTAGCGAGGAATTTAGCGATGCTAGCTTAGTGGCTACTCCATGAAGATGGAGGGGGCCTCTGAGGCCATGGATGGCCGAAGGGAGCTACAGGGACGTACTTGTGCGTGTCCCCGTAATCTTCATGGAGTAGCCACTAAGCGGACGCTATACTCTCATTCCAACGGCCCAACAAAGTTACCCATCGCCTCATGATAGTCCTGCCAGAAATCGATCCCGTTGCCCTTGCCCTCGGCCCGCTCAAAATCCGCTGGTATGCCCTCACCTACCTGTTCGGCTTTGCCACGGTCTGGTGGCTGGGCAGCATGCGCGCGGCGCGGCCGGGTTCCGGCTGGACCCGGCAGCAGCTGGCCGATCTCATCACCAACGGCATGCTCGGCGTAATCCTGGGCGGCCGCATCGGCTACATCCTGTTCTACGATCTCGATGCCTACATCGCTGAACCCCTGCGCATGCTGAAATTGTGGGAAGGCGGGATGTCTTTTCATGGCGGCATGGTCGGCGTCATCATTGCGATGGCTGTCTATGCCCGCAGCATTGGCAAGAGCTTCATGGACGTGGCGGATTTCGTGGCGCCGCTGACGCCGATCGGGCTGGGTGCCGGCCGCATCGGCAACTTTATCAATGGCGAACTGTGGGGCCGCACCACCGATGTGCCATGGGCGATGGTATTCCCGCACGATCCTTCGCAATTGCCGCGGCATCCGTCGCAGCTCTACCAGTTTGTGCTGGAAGGCATCGTGTTATTCGTGCTGCTGTGGTGGTATTCCAGCAAGCCACGACCACGCTTTGCAGTGGGCGGCATGTTCATGCTTGGCTATGGCGCGCAGCGCATCCTGGTTGAATTCTTCCGCCAGCCTGATGCACAACTGAACTTCGTCATGTTCGAGTGGATGACACGCGGCCAGCAACTGTCGATCGTGATGGTGCTGATCGGCATCGCCATCCTGTGGTGGGCCTATCGCAAGCCACCGGAGCCACGCTGATGCAGCAATATCTCGATTTGATGCGTCACATTCTTGCCGAGGGCGTGCGCAAGGAAGATCGCACCGGCACCGGCACCTTGTCAGTGTTCGGGCATCAGATGCGTTTCAATCTGGAGCAGGGCTTTCCGCTCGTCACCACCAAGAAACTGCATCTGCGCTCGATCATCCATGAGTTGCTGTGGTTTCTTACCGGCGACACCAACATCAAATACCTGCAAGACCACGGCGTCAGCATCTGGGACGAGTGGGCCGATGAAAACGGTGATCTCGGCCCGGTCTACGGTCGCCAGTGGCGCGCCTGGCCCGGCAAGGACGGCACCAGCATCGACCAGATCAGCAAGGTGTTGCACAGCATCAAAACCAATCCTGATTCACGCCGTCACATGGTGGTGGCCTACAACCCCACCTTTGTTGATGAGATGGCGCTGCCGCCCTGTCACTCACTGTTCCAGTTCCATGTCGCCAATGGCAAGCTGTCGTGCCAGCTGTATCAGCGCTCTGCCGATACTTTCCTTGGCGTGCCGTTCAACATTGCCTCCTATGCTTTACTGACTTACATGATCGCGCAGCAGTGTGATCTGGGTGTGGGCGATTTCGTGTGGACCGGCGGCGACACACATCTGTATTCAAATCACATGGAACAAGTGCAAACCCAGTTGGCACGCAAGCCCTATCCGTTGCCAACACTGAAGATCAAACGCAAACCAGCCAGTTTGTTTGAATACCAGTTTGAAGATTTCGAAATCGTGAACTATCAGTGTCATCCCCATATTTCAGCGCCGGTGGCAGTATGAGCAAGATGAAAGTCGCTTTCGTTGTCGCGATGGCGCGCAATCGTGCAATCGGCTTCCGCAACAGAATGCCGTGGCATCTGCCGGACGAACTCAAGTATTTCAAAAAAGTCACGCTCGGCAAGCCGGTAGTGATGGGGCGCAATACCTATGAGTCGATTGGCCATCCGCTGCCGGGCCGTCCCAATATCGTGATCACCCGCAATACTTCCTACGCTGCCCCGGGCATCACGGTGGTTAATTCGCTGACAGCAGCACTGGCTGCTGCGCAAACACTGCTGACACCAGAGCAACAGGAAGTGATGGTGATTGGCGGTGCGCAAATATTTGAAGAAGCCATGCCGATGGCGGATCGCTTGTATCTGACCGAGGTCGAGGCCGAGCCACAAGCAGACGTGTTCTTCCCCGACTTCAAGCGCAGTGAGTGGCATGAATCGTTGCGTGAACATCATGCAGCCAATGAAAAAAATCCTTTTGCCTACAGCGTTATGGTGTTGGACAAGCAGTAAAGTTCAGTAGCAAGCAATAACCAGAACTGTGTTCAGCACAGTCGTGCAAGAGGGGGGGGGAAGACCTGTGAACCAACGTTCCGTTCCTGTTCTTATCGTCGGCAGCGGCGCCGCCGGCAGCATGCTGGCACTTGAGCTCGCGCGCTTCGGCGTAGAGTTTCGTTGTGTTGATCGCCTGCCTGAGCCCTCGCGTTATTCACGCGCCGTTACCGTGCATGCCCGCACACTGGAGATGCTGGATCGCATCAATGCCTCCCTGATCACCCGCTTCATGCGGCGCGGCGTGCACAGCCCCGGTTATGTGATGCATTTTGTCGATGGTGCCGGCAAGCGCAGCGAAGTGCGGCCGGGTCTCGATTTCACGCATTTGTCGTCGCGTTACCAGATGTTGCTGCTGCACAGCCAGGATGAAACCGAAGCTCATCTGCGCGATTTCCTGAAAGAAGCCTATGGCCGCACGGCCGAATGGGGCGTTACCTGTTCGCAAGTGGTGCAGGAGGCCGATGGTGTGCTGGCCACACTGCAACACGCTGATGGTCGTGAAGAACAAGTGCACTGCCAGTATCTGGTAGCTGCCGACGGTGGCAACTCGCGTATCCGTCAGCAACTGGACTGGAAAAAAGACGGCAGCGATTACGCCGGCACCGTGCTGCAGAATCTCGATGTGTTCCTGCACGACTTTCCCGACCAGCATGACTGGGTGCACTACTGCATGGGCCCCGGTCATTTCGTGATGGTGGTGCAACTTCCCGGCGGCTATTTCCGTCTGCTGATGAGCCAGCCGGCCGACAAGGCGGATGCTGCCGAAGTTCCACAAAAGGTTTTCAGTGACATCCTTGCGCAGCACTTCGACGGCATCCGCATGGGCGACACCGTGTGGCATTCACGCTGGGGCAGCCGCATACATCTGGCGCACAGTTACCGCCAGGGCAACGTGTTTCTGGCCGGCGATGCGGCGCATGTGCATTCCACTGCCGGTGGCCAGGGCATGAACTGCTGCATGCAGGATGCGTACAATCTGGGCTGGAAACTTGCTTACGTATTGCAAGGTCTCGCAGCGCCTGCGCTGCTCGACACTTACGAAAGTGAACGCAAGCCGATAGGCAGCCAGGTGATTGCCGCAGCTTCTGCCATTCATGAATTGTTCATGGCCGGCCGCAGCAGTGACGCTGCCCAGCTGCTGGCGCTGCAGGCATCCGGCAAATTGCAGGCACTGGTTGGGCAGGTCAGTGGCCTCGATTATCACTATCGCTCGCCCGACCATAACGCCGCCGGGCTGCAAGCCGGCGACCGCATGCCGGATCTGCAATTGCTGGACGGCCGCTTGTATGAGCTGAGCCGGCACACACGCTTTACCCTGCTGCTGGCGTCGCCAACAGTGCCCGACAACAAACAACGCACCATGCTCAAGACCCTGGTGCAAAAATATTCCCATAGTCTGCAACTGCTGGAGCTCAATGCGGCGCCAGCACAATTTCTGCAAGACGACGCTGCCTGCCTCTACCTGATCCGCCCCGATGGCTATCTTGCGCTGCGGACAACAGCATCCGATGCAACCAGGCTGTTGCAGTGGTGCCAGGCTAATCTGCGAAGTTAGCATGAAGTCATGAGCGTTTTGCCCTGCCGGTGCGGTACAGTAGCTGCTGGCACCCGACCGGACCCGGCAATGAACAAGCGCATCACCGAACTCAATGAGCAGATCAAGGCGCTGGAAAATGAAGTAATGGCGGAAGTACAGCGTATCCGCATCCACACCTATGAGATCCGTGATCGCACCATTCACTTTGAAGAAGATGTGAAGCAACGCAACAAGGCGCAGCTGGTGCGAGCGCTGACCTATCTGCGCACATCGAAGCTCAAACACATAGCCATTTCCCCTGTCATCTGGCTATGCGTGATACCGGCAGTATTGATGGATCTGACGGTATCACTGTACCAGGCCGTGTGTTTTCCGGTTTATGGTATTCCCAAAGCCAGGCGCAGCGACTACATCGTCATCGACCGTCACTACCTCGGCTATCTCAACGTGATTGAGAAACTCAACTGTCTGTACTGCAGCTATTTCAACGGCTTGATGTCGTACGTGCGTGAGGTTGCCGGCCGCACCGAGCAATACTGGTGCCCGATCAAGCATGCGGTGCAACTCAAGAGCAAGCACAGCCGCTATGACCGCTTTGCCGAATACGGCGACGGCGCAGAATACCGTCAGCAGCAACCCGGTCTGCGCAAGGATTTTGGCGACTTGCAAAGGGACAAAACACCGCCCGACGAAGGTTCTTCACCCTGATATCCTGACTTTTTGGTGACGGGTGGCGGAGTTCCTTTATTGGATTTACATCAGCAACTTCCTGACAGAGAATCGGCCAATCGATGCTTACCTGTACAAGCGACAACAGAGAGTGAACACATGAAATCTGCCTTTCAGAATCTATTCGCGGTTATCGCACTTGCAGCCGCCGCCACGGCCGCCTGCGGCCAGCCCCCCGCGGCCTTATCCCGCACGCTCGACATCTACTGGATCGACGTCGAAGGCGGAGCCGCTACGCTCATCGTCAGCCCCACCGGCGAGTCCATGCTGATTGATACCGGCTTCCCCGGCGCGCGCGATACGGATCGCATCATCCAGACCATGGCCACCGCTGGCGTCAGCCGCATCGACCATTTGTTGATCACCCACTTCCACGTCGATCACGTTGGCGGCGTCGCCACGCTGGCGAAAGCCACCACCATCAGCAACTTCTACGATCATGGCCAGACTATCGAAAGCGATCCGCAGGGGCAGTTCGCCAGCTACGTCGACCTCGCCAGGGACCATCGCAAGATCGTGACCCCCGGCGACAAACTCGCGCTGGGCAAGGTACAACTCACCTTCGTCAGTGCAGGCGGCAAGGTCATCGACAAGGGTCTGCAGCGCGGGTCATCCGTCAATCGCTGCGAAAATGCGCAGGCCAAAGACGAGGATAAAACCGAGAACAGCCAAAGTGCCGGCTTCCTGCTCAGTTACGGCAAGTTTTCCTTCCTCGACGTGGGCGACCTCACCTGGGATCGCGAAATGCAGCTCGCCTGCCCCGTGAATAAAATCGGCGAAGTCTCACTGTTCCAGGCCACTCATCACGGCTTCTCGAACGGACAATCCGGCAACCCCGCCTTGATCTGGTCGCTGCGGCCGCAAGTGGTAGTCGTCAACAACGGAGCCCGCAAAGGATTTTCCAACGGCGGCTACGACACCATCGCGCAAATTCCCAACATCGAAGGCATCTGGCAGGGCCATCGCGGCGAAGGCAACGATGCGGCGCACAACACCAGTGAAGACATGATCGCCAATCTTTCCGGCACTGCCGCTGACGACAAAGGCTACGCCATCAAGGCATCCATCTCCGCCGACGGAACTTTCACGGTGACCAACACTCGCAACAACTTCAGCAAGTCGTATACCGCAAGATAAGAGGAGAGTGACACGACATGACAATCAACCAATCCATGATGCGGCTGCTTTGCCTGCTGGGGCTGGCGCTTGCAGTGCCGTCTGCAGTTACTGCGCAAAATCAGGACGGGCTCAGCCTGTTGGCTCCTGCCAACCTCAACAAAACAAGGCCGCCGGCACCGTTCAATCTCACTGGCGCGTGGTCGTGGGATGCGAAATTTGCAGGAGCCAATTTCGATCCCCCTGACAGCCTTGTGCTGACAACCTATGGTCAGAAACATTACGAAGCTGCCAAGAAGGCAGCTGCTGAAGGCAAGGTATATCGCAACGACATTGGGTTGTGCTGGCCCATCGGGATGCCGATCATGATGCTGCGGGCCTGGCCTGTGCACATGATCCAGATGCCAAATTCCATCTACATGGTGCAGGAGCTGATGAACGAGATAAGGGTGATCTTCATGGATGGCCGTGCGCACACGGATCCCGATGTGGCGGTTCCCAGTTGGGCGGGTGAATCCATAGGCCATTGGGAAGGCGGGAGCTTGGTGATCGATACCACCAATTTCGTTGATGAAAGGCACTGGGTCAGCGAACGTCGCGGATTGCCGGGCAGCGATCAATTGCACATCATCGAGCGCATCAAGATGGTCGACAATGACACCTTGCAGGATGAATTCACGTTCGAGGATCCGAAAGTTTATGTCGGGAGCTTCAAAGTGACCAAGCAAATGAAGCGTACCAACGACCGCGATCTGCAGGAAGTGAGATGTTTGCCGAATCTCAATGATCACATGCCAACCACACAAGCCGACGATTTCAACGTTCGCCAATAGTCCAGGAGAATGATGATGGAAATTTCACGAAAATCAGGGGTTTTGGCGCTTTTGCTGCTGGCCTCGCCGCTTGCCTTCAGCCACCACAGTGCTGCCGGTATCGACCAAAAGGGAAGTGTGACGGTAACGGGAACCGTAAAGGAATTTCAGTGGGGTAATCCACACAGCTGGATTGAGCTCGACGTGGTGAATGCCAAAGGTGAAGCCGAAGTGTGGAATTTTGAAATGAATCCGCCAGTGTATCTGGTGAAGGGCGGCTTCACCCGATCCAGTCTGAAGCCCGGCGACAAAGTTGCGGTGACGGCCAAGCCCTTTATCGACAAACGGCCCGGCGGCATCTTCGTATCCGTGGTCTTGCCAGACGGCAAGGTGCTGGGCAAATAGTGTATTTGGAGCCAGGGACCTGGCCCTGCAGAACCTCCAGTAGCGGAACCCGGGTGTCGTACAATTCCTGGATACCGGTGGCGGTTCTGCGCTCCTGACAGCTGGCGTACCAACAAGTAATTCATGGCAGTCATCGCAGTACCCACGAAACGGCGCAGCTCAACACTGCGCCTTTTCCTTTTTGGGGGGGAGTAAAAATCCGCTAGTTGAACGTTTCACAAGGTTCTGACCTAATCCCAACAAGAAGCCTAATTACGTGATGACCGGCACCGGCTGGCAGCGTGCGGTTTCGTGACCCCTGCGGGCTGGGTTGCGAACTCAAGCGCGTGGGCTAGCGGCCCGGGCCGGTTCAGCCGCTGCAAATACTTCACAAGAAAACCGGCGGGGTGTTCTAGAATCAGGGCCCGAACGGCAACAGTGTATTTTCCAAAACAAAAGCAATTATCCAGAGGGGGTCATGTCTATGCGCGTTTTCCTGTCAGCGTTTGTGATCATGTTCGCGAGCCAGCTTGCTCATGCGCAAATTTCCACGGCGAAAGTCACCGGGGGTGAAGTCAGTGGCATCACCGACGGCGCCATCGCTGTGTTCAAGGGCATACCGTTTGCCGCACCACCCGTGGGCAATCTGCGCTGGCAGGCGCCAGCACCGGTGGCTCCCTGGATGGGAGTCAAACCGGCCACTGACTTTGCCAAAGCCTGCATGCAGGCGCCCAACACCCAGGGCAACACGGCACCGGTCAGCGAAGACTGCCTCTATCTGAACGTGTGGACTCCCGCGCTTACTGCGGCGGCGAAAATTCCCGTCATCGTGTGGATCCATGGCGGCGGCTATGTCGGCGGTTCCACCAGCATTGCCATGTATGACGGCAAGGGTTTCGCCGGCAAGGGTGTGGTGCTGGTGAGTCTCGCATACCGGCTGGGGCCCCACGGTTTCATGGCGCATTCTGAACTTAGTCGCGAAAGCGGCCACGGCTCCGGCACCTACGGCATCCTCGATCTCGTCAAAGGGCTTGAATGGGTGCACGACAACATCGCCGCATTTGGCGGCGACCCCGGCAATGTGACTATTTTTGGCCACTCCGCCGGTTCCGGCGCGGTCGCATTTCTGGCAGCGTCGCCGTTGACCAAGGGACTGTTCCATCGCGTCATCGCGATGAGCGGCGGCACCTTCACACCGCTACAAACCACTGAGCAAGGCGGTGGTGGCATGACCATCCCGGCGCTGAAGGTGGCCGAGGCCAGCGGCACTGCCTTCCTGACCAAGCTCGGCGTCACCAGTATTGCCGACGCACGCAAACTCAGCGCCGACCAGGTGCAGGCAGCCACGGGCGGCACGTCGTTCCGGCCCGCTGCGGATGGTTACGTCCTCTCGAACGATCTTTACACCCTCTATCAACAAGGCAAGTTCAACGATACGCCGGTGCTGGTTGGCCACACGTCCGATGAAACGCTGGCCTTCGGCGGCGCCAAGTCGCTGAATCCGGCCGACTTCGAACAGCAGATCAACACCCAGTACGGACCCCAGGCCAAGGCCATATTGGACGCCCACCCTCACGCCAACGAAGCCGATGCGGCCAGAGCAGCCAGGCACGTGCGCAACGAAACCACGTTTTTCTGGAACGCGTGGACCTGGGAGCGCGAGCAATCCGCTCACGGCAAGAACAAGGTCTATGGCTACTACTACAACAATCACGCGCCGGAAGCCGAAGGCTCCGGCCACGGCAGCGACGTGCCGTTTGCGTTCCAGACCCTGGCGGGCCGCAAGGGTGTCGGCGAGGCGGATCTGAAATTGTCCGACCAGATCAGTTCCTACTACGTCAACTTCGCCGTCACCGGCGATCCCAATGGCAAGGGCCTGCCGCAATGGCCGGCGTTCACCAATGCCAACCAGAGCGTGATGGTGTTCGATGCCGCTCCCAGTGCGCGCACCTATCCGATGCTGGACAAGGTGAAACTGTTCGATCCGTACTTCGACCGCATCCGCAAATAAATCATTGATGCACTAATAAATTGATGCACTGCATAGGGAAACCGCACATGAAAAAAATATTCAGCTCAATCTTGCTGCTGCTGTTGTCCACGTCGCTGCAACTCACGGCTGCAGAACAGCAAGCGCCCACCTACGTCGGTCCCGGCAAATCCAGCGACGAGCTGGCAGCCATGCCGCAAACCCGCGGCGCCAAGGGCGACCAGCAGCGACATTACCGCTTTGATGAGGCCGGCCGGGAACTCGGCTATCACTTGTACGTGCCCAGCAACTATGACCCCGCCAAGGGCGCGCCGCTGGTGGTGGCCCTGCACGGCTACGGCGTGAACCAGGAATTTTTCTTCGGCTTCGTGAAAGAACTGCCGCAGCTGTGCGAGAAATACGGCTTCATCTGCGTGGCACCGATGGGTTATTCCATCACCGGCTGGTACGGCGCGCCGATCAGCGTGCCGGGCGCGCCGCCGCCAGGTTCGAAATTGCCGGTACCGCAAACCGGCAGTGACCAGGAACAACTGCATGAACGTCAACTCAGCGAACGCGACGTGCTGAACGTGGTGTCACGCGTGAAAGAGGAATACAAGGTCAATCCGCGCCGCGTCTATCTGATGGGCCACTCGATGGGAGGCTTCGGCACCTGGTTCATGGGCGCGAAATACAGCGACATGTGGGCCGCCATCGCGCCGATGTCCGGCATCAACGAGAACGGCCTGAAGGAAATCGACATCGCCAAGCTCGCCAAGCTGCCAATCATGGTAGCAGTGGGCGAACAGGAAACTTCGACAGTGGTAGACAGCAAGAAGGCGGTAGAGCTGCTTAAAGCCAAGGGCGGGGTGGTCGAGTACGTCGAAATCGCCGGCGGCACGCACGGCTCCATGGTGGCGCCGAGCACGGCGCGGATCCTGGAGTTCTTCTCGAAGCACTGAGCATTCGCTCCGGTTTCGTGCGTGCAGGAGGCGCGAAAAATACGGCGCAGTTCACAACTGCGCCGTTTTGCTTTTATTCCACGGCAAAGCAGAAGAACTGGCCGGCACCGCCGGTGGAAGCCAGACCTTCTGTACTGCAACCACGCGTGGGATGCGCCGCATTCCAGGATTTGGCATTCGCCGTGAAGCCGTCACGGTCTATATGCCCGTTCATGGTGCTGAGTTTCGGATCCGCGCTGGTGTAGTTGTTGCACGTCATGTTGGGCGGCAACGGAAGTTGGGGAGCGCCTTCGCGTCCCGCGGCAACCTGCGGCGCCGCCAGAGTGCCATCGGCTTCAGAGCCGGTGATCGCATCGTGGATGTTTTTCTTGTCCTTGTCGGTATAGCCCGGATTGATCTCGCCCTTTTCGGTGAGATTGGTTTCCTTGTTCATCTTGGGATTGGCGGTGTGCAATTCAGCTACGCTGGAAGCAATCTCCACGCCTTTGGCGTTGACCCATGGACCTTTGCCGATACGGTCGCGGGCATTCACCTGTTTCTGTCCGTTCATGGGAGCCACTGACAGGTAGGCATGCCACACTCGCGGCGGTGCACCCGCCGCCTTGGCCAGCGATGCACACCAGGCATCGGCGCCTTCGACACCGCCAAGATCGCCGCCCTTGCCCGGGTTGGCGCTGGTGACGAAGAAAGTCATCTTGGCAGGATTGTATTGTTGGGCCTGGACCGGTGCCGAAAAAATCAGCACCTGACAACATGCAGCCAGCAACAAGCTGGAATTCAATAAACGTGGCGTGATGGTAAACATGGATTTCCCCCTGAGGAATGTTGGAGTATCGCCTGAGGCATGATGGAAGCTGGTTCCATTCGCTTGGCAGAATAGACGGCAGCATTTCTGGAGTCCACCTTATTAGGGTGTTTTCTGTGCGTACTCCGTAGCACACTGGATCGTTGGCAGTGAATGTCCGGATTTGGCAAATTGCAGTTCCCTATTACTCCCTTGAATACAAACTGGAGCTGCCTGTTTTACCGTTATGGAAATACTTCTGAAATGATCCCCGTGAGCACCCCGGCCCTGCTGGGGAATGAAGCTGCCTATGTCAGGGATTGCATTGAGTCCGGCTGGATATCCTCGGCCGGCGGCTACCTGGAGCGCTTTGAGCAGAGTTGGGCACAGTATTGCGGCATGAAGCACGGCATCGCCGTGTCAAGCGGCACAGCCGCGCTGCAGATCTGCGGTGATGCGCTTGGACTTGAGCCTGGCGACGAAGTGATCATGCCAAGCTTTACCATCATTTCCTGTGTGCTGGCAGTAGTGCGGGCAGGAGCAATTCCGGTGCTGGTGGACTGTGATGCAGAGACTTACTGCATTGATGTTGAGCTCGTGGCCGCCGCCATCACTCCGCGTACCCGGGCCATCATGCCGGTTCATATCTATGGGCATCCAGCCGACATGGATGCCTTGTGGTCACTGGCGGAGCGGCACGGGATTGCAATCATCGAAGATGCCGCGCAAGCCCATGGCTCCGAATATTGCTCGCGACGCAGCGCAGAGGACCAATGGCGTCGTTGCGGCAGTCTTGGCACGCTTGCGGTCTTCAGCTTCTATGGGAACAAGCTGGTGACTACCGGCGAGGGTGGCATGGTGCTGACAAACAGCGACCAGTTGGCGCAGCGCTGCCGCAGCTTGCGCAACCTTGGTTTCCAGCCGCAGCGTTTTCGTCATGATGAGCTTGGCTATAATTTCCGGATGACCAATATTCAGGCAGCCCTAGGTGTGGCGCAGGTTGAGCGGATCGCGGATACCTTGGTGAGCAAGCGCAGTATTGGCGCACAATACAATGCCCTGCTTGCAACAGTGAGTACGCTGAAGGTGCCGACTGTCAGGAATTGGGCGCGTGTCAATTACTGGATGTATGCCGTTGTCCTCACGGACGCAGCAGACATGGATGCGGTTGGGTTCGCCGTGCAGTTGCGCGATAGAGGCGTGGATTCGCGCCCCTTCTTTATGGGCTTGCATGAGCAGCCGGTGCTGCGCCAGCGCGGCCTCATCAGGGAGTTGCGATTGCCTGTTACCGAGCGGCTCTATCGACGCGGCTTGTACTTGCCGTCCGGCCCGGCATTGACGACTGCACAAATTGAATATGTCGCGAGCGCCGTCAAGGACATACTGGCTTGAGCGTGGCTGTTCGCTGTTGAAGCTGCCGGGTGTTGACGGAAATTTTAGTTAGAGTTTACTTGCTATGCGAATTGCTGTGTTTCTTGAATGCCAACCCAACTCGGGTGGCGGCTTCGTGCAAGCGCTTTCAACAGTTGTAGCGCTGGCTTCAGCGGGTGCCATGGATCATGCAGTTGTGGTCTTCACTCCTTTCGAAGCAACCTGCCAGGTCCTGTTGCAGCATGGCATCAAATCCGTAGTGTTCAAACGCAGGGGCTTGCGGCTGCTGGACCGGTTGTCTTCAACGGTGGCCGGTGGAGCGATCTTGCGGCGACTGCTCCGGCTGGGCTTCAGTCGATTGGGGCGCCACATGGATGCGCTGCTCGATGACCATCACATTGATTTGGTGGTGCTGTCCGAGTGCGGAGAAGTCGCCATGCGCCTCAGTGACCATCACTTTATTGTCACAGTCTGGGACCTGGATCATCGCGATTTCCCGGAATTCCCGGAAAAGTATGCTGATCGTGTATTCGAGCGGCGGGAAAATGTGCATCAGGTCACTTTGATCAGGGCCTTGGCTGTGATTGCCAACTCCGCGTCGGGCGCTCGTCGCATTGCCGAGCTCTATCATGTTGATCCACGCCGGATCGTGGTGTTGCCATTCCTGCCTTCCTTGACGGTTCGCCGACATGCCGCAGGAGACAGGCGGGTGACCGGCGCCATGGTGCGCCGCAAGCATGAGTTACCTGGGAAATATTTGTTTTATCCCGCCTATTTTTCCTACCACAAGAATCACCTCTACATATTGGACGCGCTAATCGAGCTTGAACGGCGGCACGGCATTGTTTTGCACGCGGTGTTTTGCGGGGGCGGGGATCCAGGTGACCAGACCATCGTCGAACTGCAGACACAGGCGCTGGGCTTGA
This sequence comes from uncultured Gammaproteobacteria bacterium, assembly GCA_903837345.1. Taxonomy (GTDB): domain Bacteria; phylum Pseudomonadota; class Gammaproteobacteria; order Pseudomonadales; family Pseudohongiellaceae; genus CAILUG01. The sequence continues at coordinate 114,822 of CAILUG010000009.1, forward strand.
CAGAGCGGGTCCATTTTCTGGGGCTGGTCGACGACGACGAAGTTCCACCCTTGTATGAAGAAGCCCTGTGCATGGTCATGCCGACTTATTGCGGGCCAACCAATATTCCGCCACTGGAAGCGGTGACGCTCGGTTGCCCGGTAATATATTCCGATCTCCCCGGTTGCCGTGAACAAATGGGGGAAGCCGCTCTTTACTGTGACCTTGCCAGCCCTGCAAGTCTGGCCGACCTGTTGGCGACCGTGCTGCAGGACCCGGCACAGACTGATCGGCTGCGGGCAGCCGCAGCGAAGCTCGCGGCGGAAATTGCGCAAATTGATTACGCGCAACTACTCACGCCAGTTTTCGGGAAATATGAGTATATTCAGCGGAGATGGACTTGGCCGAAGGCTCCCTAACACCTTCGACGGACCAGATTCCATGACATTTGCAGTGGGGTATTCGATGTTGCGGAAGCAGGCACGGCAACGGGTCAGGCGCGCTCTGCAGCTGGTCCGCGACGTGTGCCTGTACTTCTGCTTCCCGTTCAATACCACAGCGCATCGCGGAGTGTATCGGGACTTCACACAGGCACTTGCCGCTGTGCCGCACGGCAAGACAACCGGTTATAACCATGAAATCCTGGCCCGCTACTATCGGGCAGCGCAAAGTCCGCGAGCTCACTATGGCAGCGACTACCCGGTACTGTTTCATTTGAACCGCCGGTTGCCTGCGTCCGGCACCGTCCTCGATATTGGTGGCAATATCGGCATTCACTATATGCATTACCGAACCTGCATCAATCTGGAAAATGTGAAGTGGTTGGTGTGTGAGGTGAGCGAGATTGCCAAGGTCGGCCGGCAAATATTTGCCGGCGAGCCGAACATTACTTTTGTCGATGATATCGCCGAGCTTGGTGAGAGCCGCCTGGATGTAATCCAGGCTTGCGGTTCACTGCAATATATAGACGGCTGGGCTTTGTTGCTGAAGCAGCTGATCGGCAGGGGCGTGAGGCCTGCCACTATCCTGATCGACCAGGTTCCGGTATATGATGGCCCTCAGTTTGTCACCTTGCAAAACGGCGGCCTGACCTACTACCCTCATTATGTCTTCAATAGGGAACAGTTTCTGGCGACATTTGCCGCTTTGGGTTATCAGCTCGCAGACAGCTGGTTGCTGGATTCACAAATGTGCCTGATCCCGTTTCATCCTGACAAGAGCCTGGCTGAGCTAAGCGGCTTTTGCTTTGCTGATGCTTCCGGGCTGCCACAGCAAGGCAGTTGATGCGCCGGGGCCAGGCAATCCCGCCAATCTTAAATCCTGAAGAGTCATCTTGTATCCGTTCACTACACAGCACCGGAAAGTAACACCAGTCGAATTCCTGCAATTGCTGGTCATCCGGTTTTTGTTCCATGCCGGTTCGGCTACCTTGGCTTGCTGCCGGCATGTTTTGTACAAAATCAACCGTCATCCCGGAAAAATACTGGTTTTCCGAACCGGTATGTTGGGTGACATTATTTGTGCAGCACCCTCGATTGCTGCAATAAAGCGGGCATATCCCCATGCTGTCCTGGATATTCTTACCAGTTCGGGCAAGCCTGGCATTGCCGGGTTGGACAAATTGCTGGACCCCGCCTTGTATCATGCAATCATTGATTACTCAGGCATTGGAAGGTTGCAATTATTGAATTTGCTGAAGGCCAATCAATATGACCTGGTCATACAGCTTCCGCAAACAGATGCGCCGTTTACAAGACTGTTGAGGGACCTGCTTTTTTTCAGGAATGTGGCTGCAGCGGGATGGGGCTGGCAATTTTCTACAGTCCGGCTTTTCAAAAGGACGCAGGAAAAATTATTGGTATTCCCCAACGAGACCGATCGACTGGCCGCAATACTGGAACATCACGGCATACCCGTTGACCGGAGTGTCTTTGACCTGAATTTCATGGAGGAAGATACCGAAACCCTGCAAAGGCTGTTTTCCCGGGAAGGAGTGGCAGCTGAACGCAAAAATATCGCGGTTGTGGTTGGAGCAAAAAGGCCCCAAAACCGCTGGCCCATTGCAAATTTCAGGAAGGTAATCGAGAGTCTGGGTAGCGGTTACAATTTCATCCTGGTGGGTGGCCCGGATGACAGGGAGATGGCGGCGACATTGAGAGAGTTGCCGCAGGTTCATGATTTTTGCGGGCGCCTGACGCCTGTGCAGAACGCCATCCTGTTCGGCAAATGTGCGCTCGTACTGAGCAATGACACGGGGCCCATGCACCTGGCTTACAGTGTAGGCACTCCTCTGGTTGCATTGTTCAGTTCACGGGATTTTCCCGGAAAATGGTACCCGCCGGCGTCGGAATTCAATCATGTATTCAGAACTGAAAATGTACATTGTTCCCTGTGTCTCAGTGATCATTGCAGCAACAACATCTGCATGCAGGCGATTCAACCGGCGGCAGTGGCAACCAAGGTGATGGAATTGTTATGCAAGTCTGGCTACTCTCCTGCACAGACCATTAGTGCCACCGGAACCACCTCTTGGCTGAACTGATCCCCTCCCTCAATACCTGCCTGCCGAAGATGACTGCGGGCGAAAAGCGCTTTGCGCGGCGCCTGCTTGAGCTGCTCGAAGACGATTACCTGATCTGGTACGACATCCCGGTCGGCAAGCAGCGTCGCTATTCCGACTTCATCATTCTGCACCCGGCACGCGGGCTGCTGTTTCTGGAGGTGAAGGACTGGAAGGCCGACAACCTCAAGAGCATCAACACCACAGAAGTTGAGCTGCTTACCGACACTGGCATCAAGACGGTTGGCAATCCGCTGGAGCAGGCGCGGCAGAGCGCCTATCAGGTCATCAACCAGTTGCTGCGTGATCCGCAGCTGCGCACCAGTGGCAGCCGCCAGGCCGAGAAGCTGGCATTTCCGTTTGGCTATGGAGTGGTGTTTGCCAATATCACCCGCAAACAATTCCACGACGGCCTGCCTGAGGGCGACCGCCAAAAAGTGCTGCCTGATCATTTGTTGCTGTGCAAAGACGATTTCACCGACAGTATCGACCCGGAACATTTCCAGCAGCAGTTGTGGGGAATGTTCAACTACCAGTTCAACCACAAGCTGACACTGCCGCAGATAGACCGCATCCGCTGGCACCTGTTTCCGGAAATCCGTATCAGCAACCGGCAAGGCGGCTTCTTTGACAGTGAACAGGATCAACAAGACCTGGCGCAGCAACTGCCGGATCTTATCCGCATCATGGACCTGCAGCAGGAGCAACTGGCACGCAACATCGGCGATGGCCATCGGGTAATCCACGGTGTGGCCGGCTCCGGCAAAACGCTGATTCTGGGTTATCGCTGCTTGCAGCTGGCGGAAGTGCTGCATCAACCCATTCTGGTGCTGTGTTTCAACATCACGCTGGCTGCACGTTTGCGGGCCTTTATCGATGAAAAAGGCATCAGCAACAAAGTGCAGGTCTATCACTTCCACGACTGGTGCGGTGAACAGTTGCGTGCCTACCAGGTCAGCATGATCCGCTCGGAAGCGCCCTATTGGGAACGGCAGGTGGCATCAGTAATCCAGGGTGTGGAACGCGGGCAGATACCGAAAGGCCAATATGGAGCCCTGCTCATTGACGAAGGTCACGACTTCGAACCCGAGTGGCTGAAGCTGGTAGCGCAGATGGTAGACCCGCAAACCAATTCCTTGCTGCTGTTGTATGACGACGCGCAAACCATCTACCAGCGCAAAAACAAACTCAAGTTCAGTCTCAGCAGTGTTGGCATCCAGGCGCAGGGCCGCACCACCATTCTCAAGCTGAACTATCGCAACACGCGCGAAATCCTGCAGTTTGCCTACGAATTTGCCAGGGAATATCTCAGCCACGGGGATGCTGAAATCCCGCTGGTAACGCCGGAGTCGTCCGGTCGCAACGGCGATGCCCCGGTAATCGAGCATTGTGAAACACTTGAGCAGGAAGTGGCATTTGTCCTGCACTGTTTGCAGGTGTGGCACAGCAAAGACATTGCCTGGCACGATATTGCCATTCTTTACCCGGGCGGCATGGCCGGCACCCGCATGGCGAAGGCATTGAACAAGGCCGGCATTCCGTTTTTCTGGCTGGCCACCAGCAGCAACAAGAAACAGTACCGGCCGGAGGAAAACCGGGTCAGTCTGATGCCGATCCCGAGCAGCAAGGGCCTGGAGTTTGACCGGGTGATCATTCTCGACAGCAGTTTTATTCCACCCGGCAGGGTTGAGCAAATGGCGCCTGTCGATGAAGAAGTGCGACGCCTCTATGTCGGACTCACCCGTGCCAAATCACATCTGGTGCTGAGCTATCACCGGGAGAATGCGCTCAGCAAGGCGCTGGCGCTCAGTAGCGTACAAAAAAAGGAACCGCCATCAGCGCCACACCAATGACTAGTATCCACAGGGTGTCTGGCACAAAATACGGAAACACCATAAGACCGATGCCACATCCCATCGGCACCATGCGTTTCAGCTTCTTGCCGTAGCTGAAATAGCCGAGGCCGAAGCTACCGAACACCATGCCCCATAACAGGCTGTTGTCATCCATCATTTACCTCAGGGGATCAACGTGCACGCAACCATAAAACATCGTAACGCCAGCGCAGAGTACTACACCGAAGAGCGCTGTCATATCAACGAGCTGTCAAATGGCCCGGACGATCCGACAGTTTCGATAGCCGAAGCGCGCGTTGTCGCTGGCGTCACCACTCGCTGGCATCGCCTGCAGGGTATTGTTGAGCGCTATGTGATTCTGCAAGGCACCGGCCTGGCTGAAATTGGCGACATGTCGCCGCAACCGGTGAATCCCGGCGATGTAGTGCTGATTCCACCCGGTTGCCACCAGCGCATTGCCAACACCGGCAAACACGATCTGGTGTTTCTGGCGATTTGTTCACCTCGCTTTGAACAGCAGTATTATGAAGACACTGAAAACAACCAGCCGGAGCAATAACCGGATTCAAATACGTAAATAAAAAAGCAGGTTTTTGGCCAATTCAGGTTCCAGGGGGACAGACCAATGAACAGCAAGATGAAGAACTTTGTGGTGAGCACCGCCGTGTTTCTGCTGGGTACCGCTGCAGCACAAGCTGCGCAACCTCTCACCGGCTTGAAGCGCAGTGAATATGAGGTGGTTGTCAAATCGACAGCGCCCGGCATGGACGGCGGCAATGTCAGATTGTATGTGCGTGAGGTGAGCGCAGTAAAACCAAGAGAAAAGATTCCGGTACTGTTCGTGCATGGCGCCGGCACGCCGGCAGAAGTGGCGTTCGATGTGCCAGTGGCTGGCTACAGCTGGATGGAGTATCTGGCTGAACACGGCTTTCGTACCTACGCCACTGACATGACAGGCTATGGTCGTTCCAGCCGGCCTTCACAGATGGGGGATCGCTGCAATCTCAGTGCAGAGCAGCAGCGGGAGGAATTCCCTGAGGCCTGCAAAGCCACGTTTGCCTCGGCACTTACCACCATGGCCTCTGACTGGGACGATATTGATGCAGTCGTCGATTTCATACGCAAGCAGCTCAATGTCAAAAAAGTGAATCTGGTGGGTTGGTCACAGGGTGGACCCCGCACTGCCGGCTATGCTGCCAGGCATCCGGACAAAGTATCTGCCGTAGTGGTGCTGGCTCCGGCCTACAACCGCAAGGCAGCCGCCACGGCGGCTGATGCGACAATCGACGGTGTGGCAATTACCAAACAATCGCAGCAGGATTTTCTGGACCAGTGGGATGGGCAGACCGGCTGCGTCAATCAATACGACCCGGCCGTGGCCACTGCTGTGTGGAATGAAATGCTTGCCTCCGATCCGGTGGGCGCCAAGTGGGGCACTGGGGTACGCCGTGCACCACGCGTACCAACCTTCGGCTGGACTCCCAGGGAAGTTGCCGCCACCAGAACACCCGTCATGATGGTGACAGGCCTGACTGATCGCCAGGTAAACCCCGACTGGGTGCGTGAAATGTATGCCGATCTCGGCGCCAGCAAAAAAGTGCTGATCGAACTGCCCTGCGCTTCCCACAATGCCATGTGGGAGCACGGCAATGAGCGGTTGTTCGATGCCAGTTTCCAATGGCTCGATGCAACCCGCTATAAAGGAAAGACCACCGGCACTTTTGTGCTGGAGTCGGACCTGACAAAGAAATAGAGTTTGTCTGCCACACGCCTAAAACAAGAGGAATAATCCATGTCATCCTGCCGCACCCCCTTTTTCAGAGTCGCTCTCATCCCTGCTCTTGCCAGCCTGCTGGCGTTCACCGCACCCGCTGCGCTTGCACAGCCAAAGACCCCCGGCTACGGCGATGACTACGCACATATAATCGATCTGCAAGGCCGCTATATCTTTGCGCAGGACTTCAACGATGCCGACGGTTACGCCGCTGTGTTCACTGAAGACGGCGTGCTCGACTGGGCTGGCGGCGAAGTGAAGGGGCGCGAAGCCATCCGCAAATTCAAGAAAGACGGCGTCTACAACCTCAGCAAGAATGCCGAAGAAGCCGCCTGGCCTGCCACCACCCGCCACTTCATCACCAACACCGTGGTGACTGTGACCGGCGACACCGCCAAAGCCTGGACCTACTGGTTCCAGGCCAACAACAACACTGCCGACCGCAAATCCAGCTATGGCTTGTTTGGCCACTATGAAGATGATCTGCGACGCGTCAACGGCGAGTGGTTGTTCTCGCGGCGTGTGATTTACAACGAAGGTGTCAAAGGGCGCGCCAGGGCCGGCAAACCAAATCCGGTGAAGTGAAATTGTGAGTAGTAGACAGTTGTAGTAAGGAAAAGCCTTAGCGATTAAAAATAAATGGAGTCGGCGCGACTGAGTAAAAGTTCATAATGCAAGGCTTATAGATTTGAGTAATTATTTCATTCTCATTTCAGGAGACTAAAATGCGAAAGGTTCTGTTCAGTGTAGTGTTTTTCATGTTTTGTGGATGTGGAGCAAATCCACTAAATATGTCAAGCAATATGACAAAGCTAAAAATCGGCATGAGTGAAGAATCTGTAAAGTCTGAGTTAGGCGAACCTGCAGCGGTGTCAGCCGACCAAAATGTTAAAATTTTACATACGTACTGTACAACAATAGTATGGCTGCACTTACAGGTACTCTAGGTAACAAAGAGTCAGGTGAGAAGTTCTATATAGCGTTTGGTAAAGACGGAAAAGTTGCTTTGTATGGTGGGCAAGAAGTTCTTCAATCACTTGCAAAATTGCAGCCGAAATAATGAATAAAAATGTTAAGAAATTGCATAAGATGCTGGGGTACTAACAACATTAAAATTGCACAAGAAGCCTACAATCTACAACGAAGACATGAAAGGGCGCGTCATAGCGGGCAAACCCAATCCGGTGAAGTATGGGAGTCGTAATGGCAGGGAAAGTGACAGCTGTATGTGTGAGTGCTGAGCATAAGTTCAGTAAAACTGAAGTGGCAACGATAAGGTTAGTGGCAGGGCTTGGTGTGGATGGCGACGCACATCAGGGCGTTACTGTTCAGTATCTGTTTCGCATCAGGCAAGATCCAACTCAGCCCAACCTTCGTCAGGTTCATCTGATCCACACCGAGTTGCATGATGAATTGCGAGCGGAAGGTTTCACAGTTTTTCCAGGGGCGATGGGCGAAAACATTACAACTCGTGGAATTGATTTGCTGGCATTGCCAACGGCAACCCGTCTTCAAATAGGCAATACGGCAGTAGTGGAAGTTACTGGCTTAAGAAATCCTTGTTCGCAGCTGGATAATTTCCAGCAGGGTCTGACAGCGGCAGTGCTTGGTCGCGATACTGAGGGAAGCTTGGTCCGCAAGTCAGGAGTCATGGCGATCGTGCTTGTCGGTGGCGATGTGCGACCGGATGATTCGATAGTCGTGGAGCTTCCATTACCGCCCCATCGGCCACTGGCCCCGGTATGAAGGCATGTCTTGTTTCGATTGCTGCCAGTCGGTTTGTCTGCAGGCTTAACTTAACAGACCTCGTACCTGCTGGAGGATTTCATTGCCGCCTTCACAATTCGCATCATTGATTTCCTGTACCAGCGCCATGCCGATCCGGTAACCCAGCTCGCGATACGCTTCAAACTGCACTTCATCAAAAAACTGGTCCAGTGTTGATTGGTGCGGGAACGTGCTGTTCTGGCGCCGGTAGCTGAGCACGTCCATGCCGAGATCAGGGATCAGGGTTGGTTTTATATAGACCAGGTAGCCAATGAACGCCGCTTTATTGCCAACTTCCGGATAATGGATTTTGGCCGATGCAAAACCACGGCGGGCCAATTGGTAATCCTTGAGGGTGGCAGCACTTTGCTCCTGGTCCGATCCGGGAATCACCTGCTCCAGCGAATAGTCAGCATCAAATTCGATGTTGATGCCGAAATCGACACGGGCTTTTTCCAGCGCGTTGGCCAGATCGGAAAAATCATAGCTGCCATCGGCACCGGCATCGCTGACGAAGATCAATGTGAGCCTGCGGCGCAGCAATTCATACACGGCAAGGTTTTCGAAGTGACCGCCATCGGAGAGCTCCACAAAATGCTGATGCTCGGTCAGCCCTTTGTTGAGCAGTGCAACAGCCTGCAAGCCAGGGAACAAATAGTTGGGCGGTAACAGTTGTGAGCTATGTCCGGGATTTTCTGCCCAGAATCCCAGCCGCATGTTCAGCAGCGACATCACCAGCGAGACCAGCTTGTCGGTGGTGGGCCCCTGGCCGGAAACTCCGGCATCGGGATTGGCGGCGGCTCCCGATATGGCCATGGCTGTTGCCAGTGTCATGCCTGCACGCCCACCCCTTGTGGACCAGAGGGATGTTCTTTGCCAGCCGGTTGCATCGCTGCCGCAATACAGAGGTGAGATCAAAAAGCTGTCGCCCTTGCGACCACGAAAATCGGCCCGGTCGGAATCGGCGAGCACAATGTTGCAGTTGATCAGATGATAGGGCCGGTTATTCGGCTGTTGGCACATGCGTGCTACCAGCGCCTGGTTGGCCGCAGTTGCTGCCTCCCAGATACCGCGGTTGATCTGGTCCGGGGCCTGCATGAAAGTTTCCATCAAGCGATTGCGATACATGCGATTGAGGCCGAACAGATTCACATTGCACAACAGCGCTGGCGCTACCACCAGGGCAGCCATAATCGGATATGTCCACCAGTTCATCCAGGGCAACAGCAATTCCGCCACGCAATAGCTGCCAAACAACATGCCAAACAACAGGAAAAACGCTGAAAGACTGATTTGCAGACCACTCACTTCCTCATTGCCGGTAAAGGCGCGGCGATGGCTGAGAAAGCCCAGAATGGCTCCCACCATGTAAGAAGAGAGGGCAACACTGCCGTTGACCAGAAACGGTCTTGTGCTGGCAGGATCAACGAAGTGATTTAACAGCGCGCCCAGGATTTCCTTGATAACCGGCAGCAGGCACAGAATCACGAAGCCGGCAAAGGCTTTCAACAGATAACCGAGCAGTCTTTGAATATCTACATCCATGCGGTATGCATGCACGCCCCTGACTGTACGCAGAGAAAACACCAGCGAGGCAATGACGAATATTCCAGCAGCAAGCAGGGCAAGACCGCCAAACACGATCAGGAAATTCATGTTATGCCCATGTACAGCAGGCAACATACTGATGGCTTGCATCACCAGTATCAGCATCAGGATCAAGAGTGAGCTGTAGACCAGGAATGAGCTGACCACTACCCGCAGTACCGTAGCAATGAACGACAGCATGTCCAGCCCCTTGCCGGGGATCAGATAGTTGCCATGCAGGCGTATGTAATTGAGGATATTGTTGACCAGGCTGTTTTGCCCGGTCTTGTTGCCGACATTTTTTTTGCCGAACGGAAACTTGTCACTGCAGTTGAAAGGCTGGTTGGTTTGCGGATCGCGCTGGCTGAGATACCAGGTGAGCGAGGAGCTGAGATAACCCCCGCCCGAGACGCTGGACAAATAATCGAAGTGCTGCAATTTGTTGTCAGCAGCCAGCGCCTGCATGATGCCAAGCCCGAACGATGCTGAGCGGATGCCGCCACCTGAACAGGCCAGCGCACGATAGTCGGAGGCATGGCCGGCAGGGGCCTGTCTGCCCTTGTTGATATGGAGAAGTTCAGCGCTTGTCAGATCTTCGGCATCTTGCGTCCGATCCGGACTCCGTGGTTGTTCCTGTTTGTTGTTGTCTTCCATGCACATCCTCCCTGGTACGATTTTTCATTCCATAGCAAACAACTTTACTCGCCGATCAGATTTTTCACCAGCCAATGCCCGTAAGCCGGTGCCAATTGTTGCTGGATCAAGGGCAAGATGGCCCGCATCTGTTCCGGCAAGGTGAACGGCGGATTCACCACCAGCATGCCGCTGGCAGTAAGCCCATGACCACTCTGGTCAGGCGCAACGCCCAACTCAAACTGCCACAGGTCCCGCACACTGGTGCGCTGCAGATTGGCAATCATGCGCTCGATATCGCCGCGCTCCACCACCGGGTACCACAACAGGATCTGTGCCGAGCGCATGCGCTGGTAAATTTCGGCAACCAGTTTCACTACCTGCTTGTAGTCGCTGTCCAGTTCGTAGGACGGATCAATCAATATCACTGCGCGCTTCTGTGCCGGTGGCAATAGCGCCAATGCCCGCAGGTAACCGTCAACCTGTTCATAACGGATGCGCTGGTCGCCGCGTACCTGCTTTTGCAGCAAGTCAAAATCGGCAGTGTGCAGTTCGCACAAGTGCAGGTGATCCTGATGGCGCAGCACTGCCGCTGCCAGCACCGGCGAACCTGGATACTGGCCGCGCTGCAGGAACTGCGAGAGATGTTCGTGATAGAGCCGCATCGCGGTACGGTTGTCGCCGTCGAGTTGTGACAGCAGGCCCATGAAATCCAGTTTCAGAATGCCCTGCTCTGCTTCACCTGTTTTTTTGGCTTCATCCGATTGCAGCCGATAGAGACCGGCACCGGCGTGGGTGTCGAGATAGAACACCCCGGCTTCCTTGCGGGTGGCATAGTGCAGGGTGTTGACCAGCACCAGATGCTTGAGCACATCGGCATGGTTGCCGGCATGGAAGGCATGACGATAGGAAAGCATGTCAGTATTCGCTGTATTTGGCGGCTTTGCCGCGCACAAGCTCGGCCGGATATTTTTCGGCGTTGCGCTGCAGTTTGGCAGCCGCGGCCCGGGCTAGATCAATGTTGAGCACGTCGGCAAGACGGCACAGGTAGAGTAGCACATCGGCCAGCTCGGCTTCTGCTTGCGCGCGCTGTTTGGCATCAAGATGGGCTGATTGTTCAGGTGTCAGCCACTGGAAAATCTCCTGCAGCTCGGCGGCCTCTATGGTGAGTGCCATCGCCAGGTTTTTTGGTGTGTGGAATTGTTCCCAGTCACGAGCCTGCGCGAATTCGCGCAGCTGTTGTTGCAGTGATGTGAGCAAGTTGTCGTTCATGCGGTCATCCTCATCAGTGCCCTGCCCGGTTTTCTGCAGACAATTCATTCAGAGCCTTGTACATGCGTGTGTCCGGCACCAGCCAGATCAGTGCGACCACGCTGTAGGCTGCAAATCCCAGCCACGGATCAAGCAGAGTCAATCCAATGCCGGCGACATAAAGCGCGAGTGAGACTTTACCCTTGGTATCGCGGCCAAAAGCGTGTGCCAGTGGTGAGTCCTTGCCGTGGTGGGCAATGAGCGCATGCGAAAAAATCGTGTAGCCCACGCCGCACAACAACAAATTGATGCCGTAAAGCAGCATTGGCTCTTTTGTGAAATGGTTTTCACCCAGCCAGGCCGAACTGAATGGCAGCAGCGACAGCCAGAACAGCAGATGCAGGTTGGCCCACAGGATGCCGCCACTCACCGAGCGGGTGGCCTGCAGCGTGTGGTGATGATTGTTCCAGTAAATGCCGACATAAATGAAACTCAGCACATAGCTGACAAACTTGGGCAGCAGCGGTGCCAGATCGGCAATGTGCGAGACTGCCGGGACTTTCAGTTCCAGCACCATGATGGTGATGATGATGGCCAGCACGCCGTCGGTGAAGGCTTCAAGTCGCGTTTTGTGCATTGGAGTCTCCTGTCACATTTGTGGTGATCATAAGCCGTACTGCAGTTTTTTCTGCAGGTTCTTCCAATGGTGCCGCAGCAGCAGTTTGTGGGTTTCCAGCATTGGCGCGTCTTCCAGCGCTGCTGGCCACAGCGTGCGCGCACGTTCGACAGTATCCAGCAATTGCGGCCTCAGCACGCGCCACTTGACTCCCACTGCCCTGCCCCACTGTTCAAAATGGCTGAAATCCAGCTGATACCAATCAGTACAGCCGCCGATCGCCAGCGACTTTTGCCGGGCGGCAGGCAATACGCTTTGTGTACACCACAGATCATAGGCAGGCGCCAGGGTGGCGTGATACCGGTCCGGATACAGCAGGCTCCAGTTTTTCAGATGGGCATTGCCGTTGCCCAGCAGCGCATTCACCAACAGCCGGCGCGCCAGCTGCTGCACATTGGCGAGGCCGTTGAGTGTGTAGCCATGCACGATCAGGCCCAGCGCTTCGGCAGAAGCGGCGCTGTATTTTTCCGTGGGGGCTTTGAACAGGACTTGCGCAAAATCTTCGGTATGAATGCGCTCGCCGCTGTTGGTGCGATCAAAGCGCTGAATCGCCAGTGCGTATCCATCTGCACTGGCGTTGATGGCCGGCAATTGGCTCAACTGCAGCAGGCGAAACCCGGGCACTTCCACACCAGCCAGCCGGGCCAGCATCAGCGCAGTGTATTCGTTTTGCGGCAAGCCACCGGCAAGTTGCGAAGCCAGTTTGAGTATCCAGGTGCCTGCATGCTGCTGGTCAGCCGGCTGGAATTTTCCGTTGTCTTCATGCAGCAGCAATTTGCGCTGGCTGCCGGCCAGTGAAAATAATGGTTGCTGACAAGACAGGGGCAAATCGACAGCTGCAGCCACTGCATTGAAATCCAGCACGCCTGCCGGAATGTCGTCGGGAGCCAGCGCCCGCACTTGCAGGGCACCGGGCAAATCACTGCCAAGCCCCGCCAGCAACGCAAAATCATGTTCCGGTTGCACGCCGAGCTGGCTGGCCATCCCGGCACGCAGACCGGTTTCCGGCAACAGATTGGCAAGCACCGGATGCAAACCGCCGGTACTCAGCCAGGGCCGTGCAAACAAGCTGGCACTGGCTGGATGCCCCGGGGTTCCGCATAAAGTGAGCGCAGGACGGTTGGCAGCAGCAACCCAGGCCGGAGCAAACACCAAGGCCGTAGCTTGCCCGGCCTGCACCAAATGCCCCATCACAGAGTTGTGCAAGACCAGCTGCAACACCGATACCGGGCCGTGCGCACGGGATTGAGAGGAAAAGCTGTTACGGGATTGGTTGCTCACCGCGTTCAGCGTGCCGCGAACCCGAGGATGCCGGCCCAGGGATCCATATCGGCGGCAGGGGTTGGCACTTGCGGTGCCGAAGCGGCCGCCGGTCCAGGACTTTCAAGCAGGGCCAGCACCTGTTCCAGTTGCTGCCGGGGAATCAGCACCAGTTCAGCGTCAAGGCCCTGGGCAATCAGCGCCAATGAGTCCAGGCGAGGATTGCCGTTGGCTTCGATACGCTGATATTGCTGCTGATTCATGCCGATGCGCAGCTGCATGTCGCTTTGCTGCAGGCCCAGCGCTTTGCGGCGCTGTTTCAACTGGTCATGGAGAAGCATAGTGGGCAACACCCGTGGGAAGTGGGGGAGCGGTTGCCAGTATTACATTAAATAAAGTGATATGAAATATTATTACATCATTTAAGATGTTGTTTAATTAATCGTCTATGCGGATTATGAATTAAATTACATTATATAAGATGTATTTAAAATAATATGATGTATTTAGACTTCCCCCCAGCGCTTGATATCCGCACCCAGGTCAAACAGATCCAGTGCCCGACCCACAGTCTGATCCACCATGTCTTGCAGACTTTGAGGTTTGGTATAAAACGCCGGCACCGGCGGCATCACTACTGCGCCCATGTTGGTGACGTTCAGCATGCTCTGCAGATGGCCGGCATGCAGCGGGGTTTCCCGTACCATCAATACCAGCCGGCGCCGTTCTTTCAGCACTACATCGGCGGCGCGACTCAATAGCGATGAAGTCACACCGGTACTGATTTCAGACAAGCTGCGAATGGAGCAGGGCGCCACCAGCATACCCATCGTACGAAAGCTGCCACTGGCAATCGCGGCCCCGATATCGGTGTGCTGGTAATGCACAGCGGCGAGCTCACACAATTCACTGTATTTCAGCTCGCTTTCATGGCCAAGAGTGACTATCGCCGATTTGCTGACTACCAGATGGGTTTCCACCCCCAGTTCACGCAACAACCGCAAAGCCGTGATGCCATAGATAATGCCGGAGGCGCCGCTGATGCCAACAATCAGGCGGCGCGGGGCAACTTGGGGGGAATGTGGCGTTGAATTCATGTATGCTCGCCGCTCTTTTTTTGGCCAACCGCCTCTTGAAGGACGGGTTTCGGCTCCATTGTAACCACACACCGCAGCTTTCCCCATGCCACTGTTTCGCCTTGCCGACATCTCATTAGCCTATGGCACCCAGGTGCTGCTCGACAAAGTTTCGCTGACGATACAGCCGGGCGAACGCTGGGGCCTGCTCGGTCGTAACGGCGCCGGCAAATCCACGTTCATGAAATTGCTGAGCGGCAAGATCAAGGCCGACAGTGGCGAGTTCTGGACCGAGCCGGAAATCAGGATCGCCTATCTTGACCAGGAATTGCCGCAGTCCACCGACCAAACCGTGTTTGATTACATCGCTGATGGACTCGCCGGCGCCGGCGCTCTGATCAAGGAATTTCATCACTTGATCGAACAGGAACCCACGCCACAGGTGCTGGCCAAACTGGAACAGGTGCAGCACGACATCGAAACGCAGAATGCGTGGGGCGTGCAACAACAGGTGGAAAGCGTGATCTCGATCCTGCAATTGCCGGCACAGAAAACCATGGCGGAATTGTCCGGTGGCTGGATGCGGCGGGTGGCGCTCGGCCGCGCACTGGTCAGCAATCCGGATGTGCTGCTGCTTGACGAGCCCACCAACCATCTCGACATCCCCGCCATCCAGTGGCTGGAAAAACAGCTGCAGGAATATCGCGGTGCCGTAGTGGTCATCACGCATGATCGCAGTTTCCTGCAGGCTGTCGCCAACCGCATTCTTGAACTTGACCGGGGCACCTTGCGTGTCTGGCAGCATGATTACCGGCGTTTTCTGGCGTTCCGCGACCAGCAGCTGGAAGCCGAGGCCAAGTCCAACATGGAATTCGACAAGAAGCTGGCGCAGGAAGAAGTGTGGATACGCCAGGGCGTCAAAGCCAGGCGCACGCGCAACGAGGGTAGGGTGCGTGCACTCGAAGCCATGCGCAATGAATTCCAGGCACGCCGCAATGTGGAAGGCAAGGCCAGCATGCAGCTCAACAGTGCCGATGCGAGCGGCAAGATTGTGATGGAGCTGGAACATGTCACCCACAGTTTCGGCAACCGCACCATCATCAATAATTTCTCCACCAAGATCATGCGTGGCGACAAGATCGGCTTGATCGGACCCAACGGCGCCGGCAAATCCACCCTGCTGAAAATCCTGCTGGGCCAGCTGCAGCCGGATTCCGGCACGGTAAAAATCGGCACCAAACTTGAACTGGCTTATTTCGACCAGCTGCGCGGCGAACTGCAGGGTGAAAAAAGCGTGCGAGACAACCTGAGTGACGGCAGCGACTACATCGAGATCAACGGGCGTCAGAAGCATGTAATTTCCTACCTGCAGGATTTCCTGTTTACTCCCGACCGCTTGCGCCAGCCGGTGAAAGCACTCTCCGGTGGCGAACAGAACCGCCTGATTCTCGCCAAGCTGTTCAGCAAGCCCGCCAACCTGCTGGTGATGGATGAACCAACCAACGATCTCGATCTGGAAACACTGGAGCTGCTGGAAGAATTGCTGCTGGAATTCCAGGGCACCTTGCTGCTGGTGAGCCACGATCGCGAGTTTCTCGACAACGTGGTGCAGAGTTGCATCGTGTTTGAAGGCAAGGGCAAGGTGGCGCGATATGTGGGAGGCTACGCCGACTGGTTGCGGCAAGGTGGCAGTTTTGCCGATGAAAATGCCGCAGTTCACGCCAGCTCAGGCACGCAGGGTGCAGTGGAGCCGGAACCACCAGTCATTGAAAAGAAGCAAGTCGCGGCGCAGCCGGTAACCCCGGGACTCAAAGCCAAGCGGACCTACAAGGAACAGCGTGAGCTGGACCAATTGCCGCAGAAAATCGAAGACGCCGAAAAGGCCATCACTGCCATCGAGTTGCAGATTGCACATCCGGACTTCTATCTGAAATCGCGCGCCGAAAGCGAACCGGTTTTCAGGAAACTGACAGCAGCGCAACAGGAACTGGAAAAGCTTTACCAGCGCTGGCAGCAGTTGGAATAGCAGGAAAGGTACAAAGAAAAGTGACGAAGGTCCGCCGGAAAAATAATTGCTTCGCTGCTGGTGCTTGTTGATGCCCCCTGCGAAAATTCAAGCGGATCCTGTCATTGGCAGGCATTGAAACCTTGAGAATGTGTGATGAAAACCTTTCTCCATGTGGGTTGTGGCTACAATCGGAAAAACAATACCACGGCCGGGTTTGATAACGAGTCCTGGCGTGAACTGCGGGTGGATATTGATCCTGCAGTTGCCCCCGACATCGTTGGCAGCATGCTGGACATGGCTGCAATTGCGGATGGGTCGGTTGATGCAATTTTCTCAAGCCACAGCATTGAACATCTCTATCCGCATGAAGTGCCGCGCGCATTGAACGAGTTCATGCGCGTACTCAAGCCGGATGGATTTATTGTTATCACATGTCCTGATCTGAAGTCGGTCTGTGCATTGGTGGCACAGGACAAGTTGCTGGAGCCTGCTTATATTGCAAATGCAGGGAAGATAGCGCCAATCGACATCCTGTACGGATTCCGCGACTTTTTGGCAAGCGGGAACCTGTGGATGGCGCACCATTGCGGATTTACCGAAAGCGCCCTGGCGGTCACACTGCGGGACCAGGGATTCCCGACAGTCACTACCCTGGCGCGCGGTTATTTTCCTTACTTCGATTTGTGGGGAATCGCAAGCAAGGCTGACTGCGACGATGAACAGATTCTGGCACTGATTTGCGAGCATTTTCCAGCCAGCAGACCCATGTCGTAACCAGTAGGACAGGCATTGCCCTGGTCAGAGTCTTGCCGGATCCCCGAATACCACTTTTCCGCCCACCAGCGTCAGCACCGAGTGCAACGACTTCATGTTTTCATCACCGACTTTGGCGCTGTCAAAATAATCACGATCCAGCACCACCAGATCGCCGAGTTTGCCAGGCTCAAGACTGCCGATGTCATCTTCCTGCAGGAACCAGCGATTGGCAGCCGTGTACAGGCGCAACGCATCACTGCGTGAAAGCGTCTGGTCACCATTGATCAGTTCTCCGCGCGCATTCTTGCCGGTGACAACATAGTACAAACCTATCCACGGATTCATCGGCGAGATCTGCATGCCGTCGGAACTCATGCCCATCGGAATGCCAGCTTTCTGCAGCATGCGGAACGGCGGGCCATTTTGCTGCGCACTACCAGTCACGTAGCGCCAGCCACCCAGCACGCTGACACCGCCGCCGAGGGCTTTCAACTTGTTGGCATATTCTTCGGTGATGAACGGCACATGAGCCACCACCCAGTGCAGCCTGGTGATGCCGTCTCCGCCGATCTCGTCGTTGACCTTCTGCCAGCCGTCGATGATGGTCTTGTAGTCAGTGGGGGTAAGTGAGTGATTTTCATTGCGCCAGCCGGCCCTGGCTACCAGTCTGGTGCCATTCATCCATTCCGGTGACGGTTGCATGATGATCGGTGACGCGCCGGCGGTGAATTCACCGATACCGACTATTTTCAGCATGTCGCTACCGAATGCGGGCAGGGCGTTTTTAAGTCTGGCCTGCAGCAGCGGTGTGGCGGGATCAGTCTCCATGTACAGATAGTTGATGCGCATGCGGTTGGGCAGTTTGTTTTCGTGATACAGCGACAGCAGTGCATCGTAGGCCCTGTAGCCGTCGAAACTGGCGACGCCGTCGGCATCGGAATTGGTCTCGGGGAATCCGCCCTGGTCAAGCTGGGTGGTGATGCCGAGACTCACTGCATAGTTGAGTGCATCCAGCGTGCCACGCTTCTGGTCTGCCGCTGTTTGCAATTGCTTGAGTGCAAACAATGCCTTGGTGGAAGCATTGGGTGTTGCGCCACCTGCCAGCGAACCATCAGCACCTACTGTGATGCCCTTGCTCTCAAAAAATTTCTTGCCGAGACTGTTGGTCACACTGGGGCCCGCAAAACCCTGCTGCACATAAATCGGATGCCCGGTGGAGGCGGCATCGAGTTCAGCCATGGTCGGAAAGCGTGGCTTGTCCGGTGGCGGCGTGAACTGGCTGATGTCGAAGCCACCGATGGCCGTGACCCATTCACCCGCTGGCAGTTTGTCGGCGCGGGCTTTCAGCGTGGCCACCAGTTCCTTGATGGAGGTGGCGCTTTCCAGCCGCGTGTCATGACCAGGCCGCAGGCCCAGCAGCACGACATGGTTGTGATTGTCGATCAGCCCCGGCACTGCCGTGTGGCCTTTCAGGTCAATGGTGCGCGTGCAGGCGGTGGTGGGAGGCATGATGTTGCCGCTGGCTACGATGCGGCCATCCTGGATGCGCAGCGCTTTGACTACGGTATCGCCCGCATCCATCGTGTGAATGGCGCCATTGGTCAACAACAGATCATCGACTGCTTTGCAGCCAGGCGCCTGCGCGTAGAGTTGGCAGCTCGCCAGCAACAGTGCGGATAGCTGCAGAGAGTGCAGCAACGGTTTGGTAACAACTGTTTTTGTGTGCATGGTGGTGCTCCCCTTGTCAGTGAAATTCCCGACTGTCATTTTTTATTCAAATGCGATCAGCGGTGCCTTGCGTATCCAGAGGTCCACGGCAAACACCGCCGCCGGAATCGAGCCCAGCATGAACATCACCTGGTTCATGTAAATCGCGAGTCCGATGAACACCCAGGTCAGTGCAGTCCACACGATCAGCGCCACGATGATGTTACGGACCGGCAAATAGGCTGCTTTATGACACAGATGGCACACGCGTGGTCGCATCCACAGTGAAGTGAGTTTCTGCAGTTCGGAAAAACTGGCCTGCCGGCAGTTGGGACAACAATGCATCACGGATAAAAACCTGCAATATGTGACATGTGGGCATAGACGCAAACCATTGACGCGAATCAAGGCCGAAGTGTCAAGACGATTGCACAATGCAGCGAAATTCTTTGAAGAGGAGCAACGCATGAATACCCTGCAACGCAACTTCACTGTGCTGATGATCTGCCTGTGTGGCGTGATGGTCTTTCTGGCCGTGCTGAGTTTGAGTATCGCCAGCAGTCACTGACGAAAAGGGTCATTTGACCAGCTTCACCCATTTGCCGGCAGCAGGCCCGCCGGCCGGATAGTCGCCATTCATCAGGCGCAGGGTGGCTTCCGGAAATTCCGGCAACCGGCTTTGCCTGGCAAGGTCGGCATAGTTCAGGCGTCCGTCGGCCTGGATCCAGCTGATTTTCATCGGATCTGCGAAGTTGCCTTCGTTGCGCGCAATCGGGCGGAAGCTTTTTATGCTGGCCAACAGTGCAGTTTTGACCTGCTCAGTGCTGCCGCGGGCAGTAAGGATGAAAGCGCGCTGGTCATAAAGGATCACCGCGAGCTGCTCACCGGTGGCCGGATTGACTCCGGTATAACCGTCCAGCCCGAATTGCTTGAGTGTTTCAGTCTGCTGCAGATTGGCAACTTTCAGCTGCTCCCTGATGAATAATGGCGGATCTATCGGCTGTTGCAGGCGCTGCGCTTCCACTTTCAGCAGGCCGTCGCTGCCCGCGGGGGCCGAGGCCGTCATCGTGGTGGTAGTCTCCGTCACTTTCCAGGCATCCGGCAGCACCAGTGTGTAGTTGAGCAAGGCCTGGTAATAGCGGTTGCGGCCCAGGCTGCCCGTCATGTTCTGCAGTGAAGGGCCCACCAGCAAACCGGTAGTGGCGTTGCGGAATTCTTCCGGATTGACCTGCGCGGCCCTGGGTGCATCCACCTTGCCGCTGTTGGCGACAGCCTGCTGCAAACGGGTGTCATTGCGCGGATGACTGGCGAACAGGCCATGATAGGCCGGTGCCTGTTTCGCATTCTTGCGATTGAAATCTTCCTGGTTCTTCAGCACCGTGATGACTTCCACCATGGCGTTGGGATCATAGCCGGCCTTTACCAGATATTCGGCGCCGAGGCCGTCAGCTTCCAGTTCCATGTCGCGGCCGTAGCCGCTGATCAGCGCCCCGCCAAACAGGTTGGCAGTATCCCCCAGTGAACTGACACCGGTGGTTAGCACCACAGCGGTGCTGAGGATGCTGGAAGTTTTCCGGGCAGTGTCCTGTCTGACCGCGTGGCGGGCGGTGATATGGCCGATCTCGTGTCCCACCACCGCCGCCAGTTGCGATTCGGATGTCAGGTAGGTAAGCAGGCCGCGATTCACATAGATATAACCACCCGGCAAGGCGAAGGCGTTGATGTCGGGACTGTCGATGATCGTGAAATGGTAGTCGAGATCGGGGCGATGCGAGATCGCAGCCAGCCGCTTGCCGACTTTTTCCACGTAGGCCTGCAGTTTCGCATCCTGGTAAACAGGCATCGATTTCAGCAGTTTGGCGTGCTCGTCCCTGCCCAGCTCCAGTTCGCTTTTTTCGCTCATCAGCACGAAATTGGCACCGCCGACCGGATTGCTGGCACAGCTGCCCAGCAGCAGTACGCTACTGCACAGCAGAGCAGCAGGCAAAAACCGTGTGAGAAGCAGGGGTGACAGTTTCATGGGTGCCAGTGTAGATCAAGTGCCCTTGCCGGTAATGAATTGCTTGAGCTGCCTGCCGAGGCCGCTGCAGGCACTGGCTTCCACCTGCGCGATCAGCGGGATCGGCAGCAACAGTGCCGGCAAGTATGACTGTCCATTGGAGTCGGTGCTGATCGAGCCCACCGATTCCAGCGTGTCGAGATTCCACACTTCGGCTTCGAATCTGGAATCATCCTGCCAGGAATTGAAGCCGAAACAGCCACCACCGGCCGGTGTGATGGAGCAGTTGATGTTGCCATATTGTCCACTGCGGCGGGTGGTGCCATCCACCCACACAATGTATCCAAGGCCGTAGTCCTTGAGGCGTTGTCTGGCTTCACTGACCGCCATCAACTGCTTGAGGTGGGCGGTGCGCACCGGCGCTGTGCGTGGTTCGAAGAACGGGAACATGGCATCAAGAAATTCCTGTTCCGGAATCACCCGGATGCGGTCATTGCCGTTGGCAACAGTAGCACCAACACATTTCACAAACTTGCCGTCAGTGTCGTAGTTGTTGTTCTGGCGCCGGCCCAGTATGACGATGCTTTCGCCTTTGTTGATGCTGGTGGCTGCCTGTCTGAATTGATCGATATGGGTGCTGGTACAAGCCGGGAGTGAGGCAAGTATCAGGGTAATGCCGATGACGGAACGAATGGAACACTGCATGCAACGTTACTCTCCGTATCCCTGGGTCACGGCATTGCGATGACCGGCTTGCAGCCATGCCTTGACCGCAGGTACCTCGGCAAAGCCCAGTGTAAGGCTGGCTGCCAGATCACGCATCGCCACCATTGCGGCATTCTGCACTCCACTATCAACCAACTGCAGACTTTCCTGCGGCGCTTTGCCATAGGCAGTCATCACCCAGTCGGCAATCTGCTCGCCATTGGTCTTGCTCAGCTTCAGATCGTACTTCATCCAGATTTCATAAACCTGCATTCTGGTTTTGTGCGGCAACCCCAGCTGGAATTCGGCGATGGCAGGAATGAACACGGCGTCAATCGCACCAGTGCCGGGCATCGGTTGCACAGAGTCCAGCAGCACCACCTTGTCGAACAGCGCCGGCAGCAAGGTATTGAAAAGTTTCAGCTGCGAGGCGCCTATCTGCAACAGATATTGTTTGTCACCGGTTTCGGCATCGGTTTCCGTGAACGCGTAATTGCGCAGCTCCGGCGGATAGTAGACCCCTAGGGTGAGGGGAATCTTGCGGACGAGCGGAGCAGGGTAGGTGCCATTGAGGACAATGGTACTGGTGGCGCAACCCGTCAGTGCCAGCAGCACCAGGCAGAAGGCCAACAGGCGCGGGATGTACATGGAATTGTTCGCTCGCAGCATGGGTACACAACCATCCTTCTGGTTGCCAATAGTACCCCTGTTTGTTTCGGCGACGACAAACCTGGCGGCGAAGGCCTGGATTTATTGAGTCGGCAGTTCTGCCTGGTTCCAGCCGCCACCCACGGCCTGGATCATCGACACACTGCTGGTGAGCCGGTCAAGCAATATGGTCAGTGCCGATACCTCGCTGTTCAAGCGCGTAGTCTGCGATGAGATGACACTGATGTATTGCACAGTGCCACCCTTGTACTGGCTCAGCACCAGGGCCTCGGCTTCCCTGGCCGCTGCAACAGCCGCTTCACTGATCACTGCCTGCTTTTCCAGCACCCGCAGCGTGACCACTGCGTCTTCAACCTGCTGAAAACCGGTCAAAACGGTTTGCCGGTAATTGTCCACGCTGGCTTCAAAAGCAGCGCGTGCCTGTGCTGTCCTCGCTGTGCGCAAGCCGCCATCGAACAGGGTTTCCGCCAGTGAAGGTCCGAAGGCCCATACGCGATTGGAGGTGCTGACCAGATTCTCCAAACCGCTGTGGGAGTAATTGTCAGAACCGGACAATGTCAGGCTGGGGAAATATGCAGCTTTGGCCACGCCGATCTGGGCATTGGCAGCCTCGACGCGCCGTTCAGCTTCGGCAATATCCGGGCGTCGCTCCAGCAGCGTGGAAGGCACGCCGGCCGGCACAGTGGGCACCAGGGTGGGCATGGCCGCAGGGCCCAGCGCAAAAGCGGCAGGTTGCTTGCCAACCAGCACCGCGATGGCGTGTTCCAGCTGTGCCCGCTTGATAGCGGCATTGGCCTGCTGCGATTGACTGGTAAGCAGCTGGGTGCGTGCAGTGACTACGTCGGCCTTGGAGACCACACCGAATTTGAAGCGGCTCTCGGTAATTTTCAGCGACTGTTCCTGATCGGCGACGGTATCGTCCAGCAAACCCTGCAAGCGGTCCTGCGCACGCAGTTGGAAATAGGTTGACGCCAGCAGCGCTTGCTCAGTCAGGCGCACTGCTGCCAGCGCTGCTACGGAAACTTGCGCCGAGGCTTTGTTGCTTTCGTTGGTGCGACGCAGCTGGCCCCAAAGGTCCACATTCAGGCTTGCACTTGCGCCCAGCCGGTCTGTCGATTGTGGGCCTGCAGTCCCGGCTCCAGTGCGATTCTTGCTCGCGTTGGCGGTAACAGTAGGCCAGAAACCGGCCTGTGCCTGCTGCACCAATGCCAGTGACTGTTCCACAGCCGCTGCTGCCGCCTTGATGTTTTCGTTGGAAACCTCGACCTGTTGTTCCAGCTGGTTCAGCACTTCATCGTGATAGATCTGCCACCACGGGCCGCTATTGAGAATGTCGCCGGGTTCGCTGGGTTTCCAGCCAACCTGCTCCTTGTAACTGTCAGCCACCGCGATCGCGGGGCGTTTGTAATCCGGGCCTACTGCGCAGCCCGCGGCAAGCGCGACTGATGCAAGCAGGAGTCCACGTGCGAATTTCATAAACCAGTCTCCAACAACTGGCCGCCACTCATGTCGAGAGGGGCAGCCGGGCGCGCTTTTTTCGGTGTACTGAAGCGGCGGACATACAAATAAACCACCGGCGTGGTGTAGAGCGTCAGCAACTGGCTGACGATCAGCCCGCCGACTATGGCAATGCCGAGCGGCTGGCGGAATTCGGTGCCGTCACCGGAAGCAACTGCCAGCGGCAGAGCGCCGGCGATGGCAGCACAGGTCGTCATCATGATGGGGCGGAAGCGCAGCGAACATGCATGGGCAATGGCGGTGCGGGCATCCATGCCGAGTGTGCGCTCGGCATCCAGCGCAAAGTCGACCATCATGATCGCGTTCTTCTTGACGATGCCGATCAACAGCAGAATGCCGAGAAACGCGATCAGACTGAATTCGGTGCTGGTTACCATCAGCGCAATGAGAGCGCCAAGGCCGGCCGAGGGCAGCGTCGACAAAATCGTCAGCGGCTGACCGTAACTTTCATAGAGCATGCCAAGCACCAGGAAAATGGCCAGCAGCGCGGCTGCCAGCATCATGGGCTCGGTGCTCAGGCTCTGGCGAAACAGGTTGGCTGTGCCATAGGCGCTGCCGTGCACGCTGACAGGCATGTGGATATAGTTCATGGTGCGCTCGATCGCGGCGATGCCGGTTTCCAGCGATTCGCCTTCCGGCAGATTGAAGGAAATGGAAGTGGAGATGGAGGTGCCGGTGTGATTGACCTGCTGCGGAGTCGTGCTGGTCTGGAAGTGACTGAAGGCCGACAGCGGAATCATCGTCTCTTTCACTGTGCTGACCGCCGAGCCGGTCGAGGTATTGCCACGCCCGGCGTTGGCCAGCGAATTGGCTGCCAGATTGCGTGCTGCATCCTGGGCCGGGTTGTTGGCGGCCGCGCCCTTGGTGCCCGCAGGTTTTTTGACGGTAACGTTTACACCAGCCTGGGTAGCCTGCGTGCCACTGGCTGATCCGCCAGAGGTGCTGACATAAATCTGCTTGAGAATGTCCGGGTTCTCGAGGAATTGCGGCGCGATTTCAGTGACCACATGGTACTGCTGCGGGCTGAACGGGTTGTAGATGGTTGAGACTTGCGCCTGGGTAAACGCGGCGCCAAGCGTGTTGTCGATCTGGCTTTCCGTCAGCCCCAGCTGCGATGCCATGTCGCGATCCACGATCAGATTGGTCTCGAGACCGCCAGGCTGCTGATCAGTGTCAACGTCTTCCACTTCCGGTATGTCCTGCAACGCAAGGCGGAGTTTCTGCGACCAGGTTTGCAGTTCGTGCAGGTCATCGCCCAGCAGGGTGTACTGGTATTGTGAATTGGCGGAGCGGCCACCGCCACCACGCAGATCCTGCACCGAGTTCAGGAAGGCCCTGACGCCGATGACCTTGTTGAGCTGTGGACGCAAGCGTGCAATCACCCGGTCGGCCGACGCATCGCGCTGGGACAGGGGCTTGAGCGCGATCGTGAGGTTGGCGAAGGAGCCGTTGTTCACATTGCCCCCCACGCTGGCGACAGCCGGATCCTGCTGGATGATCTGCACCACCTGCTGCAACTTGGTCTTCATGAGCTGGAACGATGAGGAGGAATCTCCGCGCACGCCGCCCTGCAGCATGCCGGTGTCCTGCTGCGGAAAAAATCCCTTGGGGATGATGACGTACATGTAGACGTTGAGTGCGATGGTGGCCAACAGCAGCAGCATCATTGTGCGTGGATGATTCAGTGCCACATCAAGCGTGCGCACATAGCCGGATTTCATTGCACCAAAACAGCGTTCGAAGGCGGCGCCGAAACGGGTTGGCTTGCGGGTCCGCTCACCCCCCAGCAGTCGTGCACACAACATGGGGGTAGTGGTAAGCGACAACGCCAGTGAAATCAGGATCGCGATGGCCAGGGTATTGGTGAACTCGCGGAACAGGCGCCCGATCAGACCGCCGGCAAATTCGAACGGAATGAACACGGCGACCAGCGACAGGCTCATTGACACTACTGTGAAGCCGACTTCGCGAGCACCCAGCAGTGCGGCCTGCATGCGAGACATGCCGGCTTCAATATGGCGGGTCGTGTTCTCCATCACCACTATGGCGTCATCAACCACGAAGCCGGTGGCGATGGTCAATGCCATCAGCGTGAAGTTGTTGAGGCTGTAACCCAGCAAATACATGGCAGTGAAAGTGCCGATCAGCGACACCGGTACCACCAGCGCAGGTATCAGTGCGGCCCGGTAATTGTTGAGAAACATGTAAACCACCAGCACCACCATTGCCACCGCCAGCATCAATGCTCCTTCTACCTGGTGCAGTGATGCGCGGATGGTGACCGAACGGTCGAGGATGGTTTCAAGATGGATCTTCGGATCAATATCCTCATTGAGATGCTTGAGTTCCTCTTTCACCGCATCAACCACATCGATGATGTTGGCGCCGGGCTGCTGGATCACCTGCACCTGCACTGCCGCCTTGCCGTTGTACAGGCCATAGGTGCGCCTGTTCTCGGTGGCGCCGTCCTGCATGTCCAGAATCTCTGCGACATCACTGAGTCGCACGATGGCTCCGTTGCGGTTGGCGATGATCAGGTGGCGATATTGTTCGGCAGTGCGGGCATTGTCATTGGTGTAGATCTGGTAGTGCAGCTGCTCCGATTCAATCGCACCCTTGGGTGCATTGGCATTGGCATTGGAAATGGCAGCGCGGATGTCTGACAGGCCGATGCCGTATTTGTTGAGTGCCAGCGGATTGATTTCCACACGTACTGCGGGCAGGGCGCTGCCGTTGACGTTGATGACGCCGACGCCATTGATCTGTGAAAGCCGCTGCGACACCATCGCATCGGCAGCATCATAGATCTGGCCCTGGGTGAGCACGTCAGAGGTCATGCCGATGACAAGTATGGGCGACTGCGAGTTGTCGACTTTGCGATAGCTGGGATTGCGGGTGAGTGCCGACGGCAGATCCGCATGGGAAGCCACGATTGCCGCCTGCACGTCGCGGGCAGCACCGTTGATGTCGCGGTCCATGCCAAAGGTCAATTGTATGTTCGACGATCCCGTTGAACTTGACGAAGTCATGTCATCGACATCGGCGATGGCGCCGAGGTGACGTTCCAGCGGTGTCGCCACCGAACTTGCCATAACTTCCGGGCTGGCACCTGGCAGCGATGCTGATACGAAAATTGCAGGCGTTTCCACGTTGGGCAACGGCGCCACCGGCAACATCGTAAAGGCGGCAGCACCTGCGAGTGCCACGCCCAGTGTCAGCAGAATGGTGGCAACCGGGCGATGAATGAACGGGGCGGAAATATTCACGGGTGCAGTTCCGTCACAAGCTCGCCGTCAGTATCGTTCCCCATCTTGCTGCTGAGGCGTTTGGAGATACGGTCAAAGGCGAGATAGATCACCGGCGTGGTAAACAGCGTCAGCACCTGGCTTACCAGCAGGCCGCCCACGATGGCGACGCCCAGCGGATGGCGCAGTTCGGAACCGGTGCCGGTGCCGAACATCAGCGGCAGTGCACCGAACATGGCAGCGACTGTGGTCATCAGGATCGGACGGAAGCGCAACAGGCAGGCCTGGAAAATCGCATCACGCGGCGAGGCGCCATCGCGTTCTGCAGTGATGGCAAAATCGATCATCAGAATCGCGTTCTTTTTGACGATGCCGATGAGCAAAATGATGCCGATCAGGGCAATGATGGTGAACTGGTCGCCGTAAATAATGAGCGCAAGCAGCGCGCCGATGCCGGCGGACGGCAGTGTCGACAGAATGGTGATCGGGTGGATGAAGTTTTCATACAGCACGCCCAGCACGATGTACATCACCAGCACCGCAGCGGCCAACAGCAGCAGCTCATTGTTGAGGTTGCTGCGGAATGCCAGTGCCGCACCCTGGAAAGTAGTATGGATATCAGACGGCATCGCCAGCGTTTTCTGGGTCTGCTCGATGGCGCTGACGGCATTGCCGAGCGATGCGCCCGGCGCCAGGTTGAACGACACCGTGGTAGCCGGGAATTGTGCCAGATGGCTGATGAGCAATCGCTGCGAGACAATCTCAACCTTGGCAACTGTTGACAGCGGCACCTGGCCGCCGCCGGCAGCCGGCACATAAATCGAGTTCAGTGATTCGACCGAACGGTACGAGGCCGGGTCAGCCTCGATGATGACGCGGTACTGGTTCGATTGCGTGAAAATGGTCGAGACTATGCGCTGACCGAATGCATCATAGAGGGCGTTATCGACCGTGCCGATGCTGATGCCGAGGCGGGCGGCACTGTCACGGTCAATCACCACGTTGACGGCAAGGCCGTTATCCTGCTGGTTGCTGACTACGTCGGCAAGTTCAGGCAGCTCACGCAGCGCCGAGACCAGTTTCGGTGTCCAGCTCGAAAGCAGGGCGGAGTTGGCCGATTCCATCGTGAACTGGTACTGCGTGCGGTTGACAGTATTGTCGAGCGTGAGATCCTGGGAAGGCTGCATGTAAAGAGTGATACCCGGCACACCAGCCACTTCTTCCTGCAGACGACGAATGATCTGCACGGCAGTGACGTTGCGTTGTTCACGCGGCTTCAGGTTGATCAGGAAGCGGCCGCTGTTGAGAGTGACGTTGCTGCCGTCAACACCGATGAACGATGACAGGCTTTCGACATCAGGATCTACCAGAATGGCTGCAGCCAATGCCTGCTGGCGGTCCGCCATGGCAGCATAGGATACCGATTCAGTGGCTTCCGACACCCCCTGGATCAGGCCGGTATCCTGTTCCGGGAAAAACCCCTTGGGAATGAGCACATACAACAAGGCGGTCACGACCAGTGTGCCAACCGCCACCAGCAGCGTGAGCCGTTCGTGATTGAGTACCCAGGTCAATTGCCGCCCGTACCATTCAACTATTGCAGTAAACCAGGGGCCGGAAGCATGCGCATCCGGCGCCCCGGGCTGGCGCTGCTTGAGCATTTTTGCGCACAACATCGGCACCAGCGTCAGTGACACCACTGCCGAAATAAGGATGGTGACTGCGAGAGTGATCGCAAATTCGCGGAACAGTCGTCCCACCACGTCCTGCATGAAAATCAGCGGAATCAGTACCGCGATCAGTGACACGGTCAGCGAGATGATGGTGAACCCGATCTGGCCTGCACCCTTGAGTGCGGCTGCCAGCGGTTTTTCTCCCTGTTCAATGTAACGTGAAATGTTTTCGATCATCACGATGGCATCGTCAACCACAAAACCGGTGGCAATGGTCAATGCCATCAGCGACAGGTTGTTGAGGCTGAATTTCGCCAGATACATCACAGCAAAAGTGCCGATCAATGAAAGCGGCACTGACAGACTGGGAATGAAGGTGGCGGGCAGATCACGCAAAAACAGGAAAATCACCAGCACTACCAGTGCCACGGCGAGTGCCATCTCGAATTCAACATCCTCGATCGAGGCGCGGATGGTGGTCGTGCGGTCGGTCAGCACCGTGATATCCACTCCCGGGGGCAACGATGCGCGGATGGAAGGCAGCAACTTGTTGATGTTGTCGACGACTTCGACCACGTTGGCAGCGGGCTGGCGTTGCACGTTGACGATGAGTGCGGGGGTCTCGTTCATCCAGCCCCCGAGTTTGGTGTTTTCAGGGCTGGAAACCAGCGTTGCCACGTCCTTCAGGCGTACTGGCGCATTGTTGCGGTAGGCTACGACGATGTTGGCGTATTCAGCGGCGCTTTTGAGCTGACTGTTGGTGTTGATGGTGTAGGCGCGCATCGGCCCGTCAACTGTACCCTTGGGACCGTTCTGGTTGGCAACACTGATGGTGGTGCGCAGATCGTCGAGATTGAGTCCGGCAGCGGCAAGTGCGCGCGGATTCACCACCACCCTGACTGCCGGGCGCTGGCCGCCGCTGATGCTGACCACGCCGACACCCTTGAGCTGGGAAATTTTCTGCGAGATACGGGTATCAGCCAGGTCTTCCACTTCGGTCAGCGGCATTACTTTGGAGGTAACACCCAAAGTCAGAATCGGAGCATCGGCAGGATTCACTTTGGCGTAGATCGGTGGCGCCGGCAAATCCTGCGGCAACAGGTTCTGGGCGGCACCGATGGCCGCCTGCACTTGTTGCTCTGCCACATCCAGCGACAGCGACAGATTGAACTGCAGCGTGATTACCGAAGCGCCGGCCGAACTGGACGAGGACATCTGGCTGAGGCCCGACATCTGGCCCAGCTGTTTTTCCAGCGGCGCGGTAATGGCCGACGTGATTACTTCCGGACTGGCACCGGGATAAAAAGTCTGCACCTGGATGGTGGGATAGGCCACTTCCGGCAGTGCCGACAACGGTAGCTGGAAATAGGAAATGAAACCCACCACCAGAATGGCGACCATGAACAGTGTGGTTGCCACTGGTCGCAGGATAAACAGTCGTGAGGGATTCATGCGCGCTTGCTCGCGTCAGAACCCAAGACAAGGTTCACATGTGCTTTCACGGGAAGCCACCACCATTGCCACGACGGAAGCCGCCACCACCATCTTTGCGGAAATTCTTGTTGGGCTTTTTCTCGCCAGTGCTGACCGGTTTCGGGACATCGGCAGGCAACAGCACTTTCGCGCCGTCACGCAGGCGGTCGCCGCCCTCGGTGACCACGAGATCGCCGGCGGCCAGGCCCTCGGTGACTACCACGTTTTCACCGTCAACCACGCCCAGCGCCACCGGTTGCACTGTCACCGTGCTGTCGCCATTGACCTTGTAAACGAAAGTGCTCACCACACCATTGGGAGCGCCGCGTTGTACAGCAGCGTTGGGCATGATGAGCTGATCGCTCAAGGTGTTTACCAGCAGCCGGATGTTCACGAACTGGTTCGGATACAGCACGCCCGCGCTGTTGTCGAAAATGGCACGCAGCTTGATCGTACCGGTAGTGGCGTCGATCTGGTTGTCGAGGGTGGCGAGTTTGCCGCTTGCCAGCAATTTGTTGTTGCTGCGGTCATACGCATCAACCACCAGCGTAGCGCCGCTGTGCAGGCGCTGCTGGATGGTGGTGACGTTATCTTCCGGAATCGAAAAAATCGCAGTGATCGGGTTCATTTGTGTGATCACGACTATGCCGTTGGCATCGCCGATGGTGACATAGTTGCCCTGGTCGACCTGACGCAGTCCGGCCTGGCCGGTGACCGGCGACACGATGTGGGCGTACTGCAGATTGAGTGCAGCAGTGTTGACCAGTGCAGTGTCGGCAGCAACAGTGCCTTCATATTGGGCTACCAGTGCCCGCTGGGTATCGACCTGCTGTGCCGATATGCCATCTTCTGCCAGCAAACCCTGGTAACGGCTTAGATCCAGACGCGCATTGGCCAACAGTGCTTCATCACGACTCTGGTTGGCCTTGGCCTGGTTCAGCGCCGATTCGTAGGGACGCGGGTCTATCTGGGCCAGGAAATCCCCTTCATGGACCAGTTGGCCCTCCTGAAAGGCGATTTTCTGGAGTTGACCGCTGATCTGGGTTTTTACCGTGACAGTCGCCAACGGGGATATCGCCCCCAGTGCCGGAATACGCACGGCAATGTCGCCAGCAGTAACTGCTGCCACCGAAACTGCGGCCGGTCCGTTGCCGTTGAATCCGCGCTCGTTGCCCGCCGTGCTGGTTGCCGGCTGAAAATGGCGGTATACAAGGTAAGTCGCTGCACCAAGCACAATGATGATGGTCAGGATGCCTGGCAAAGACCGGGCCCGGCGAAGTAAAGCCTGCATTGAACACTCCAGGAATTCGATAAATATTTATTATGGGAAGCCTAACAGGCCAATTTAACGCAATTATGAAAGTTTCGCTGACAGAGTGAACAATTGATTAACAATTCAGTTTTGCAGGAATCGTGAAATGCCATCACCGACCTGCTATCGAAGGGTGCCGGGGTTCCTTTCAAAAGCAGCTTGAATCAGGCCGTGCGCAAACGGCTGATCAGCTCGTCCTCGGCATATTGCTCGGTGTCCAGCACCAGCCGGTCCTGCACCAGTTGCAGCTCGTGAAATACATACATGACGAGGATGCAAAGGGTCAGCGCGGTGAAGGTGGAGTTGAAGGAGAGACCGAGGCCGGAGGTCAGCGCCGCCGGATTGGTGCTGTTCAGCACGAATTGGGCGCTTTCCAGTGCCTCGCCCAGGCCGCGGACCGTACCCACGAATCCTATGGCCGGGATCGACCACACCGCAAAGCGGATGGTCGAGAGCTCCGCATCCAGGCGGGTGGCTTCGATTTCACAGCTGTGGTGCACGGTAGTGGCAGCATCCTGGATGTTGCGGGTGGCACCGAAGCGCTTGAGCGCCGACTTCAGTACGCGCGGCACCACGGTTTCCCGCAAATACGCGGGCAGTTGGTCAAAGCGGCGCAGATGATCGCGCGCATCATCCGGCAATATGCAGGCGCCGGGTTGCAACTGCAGGATGTCGTCTTCCAGCAATTTGCGCGAACGTTTGGCATTGGCGACCCGCAAGCCTGCCAGCAGCAAGGCCCACACAGTCACAATGACTGAAGTTTCCGGTTCCGGCTCGGCAATCACCACCAGAATGGAACGGGTGGGTTTGTATTTGGGATCGGCATCAACCAGCGCTTGCTGCTCAACACGCCATTCCACCGCCGAAGGGCGCACATAAACCGCATAGGTGACCTGGATGATCAGCACCACCACCAGCAGCAGCGCGATGCTCATGAAGCGGTCGAGTGTCTTGTTGGTTTGCAGCACACCCAACCATTCGGAAAAATTCATGCTATTGCCACCTCGGTTATTCAGGCATCGCTGATGCTATCGCAGAATATCAGCGGGTGCGAACAATGCCAGAACGCGGCAATAGTGCATCAAATATCGGCTGATTCTTCAGTTGGGGTTAAGCTAAAACGGCAAAAGCACGGGGCTCGGGCACGGCTTTCAGGCTATAAATCAACTTATTGTCCGAGTGTTGGGCAAGGCCCCTGAAATCAGGGGATAATCGCGCAGTCTGCCAGCGCCCCTGCTGGAGTTTGGACTGGGACCAGGTTCGAAACATTCCGCATGAAAGAAACTACCACCGCACAGACTTCCGGAGCAGCTGAGCCAGAGGCGCGCCAGCCACATGCGCCTTCCCTCGGCATGAGCGAACAGCTGGCGCTGCGCAAGGCACAACAAAAAACCAACAAGGTGCTATGGGGCATTTTCGGCCTGTTGCTGGTGCTGGTGGGTGTGGTGATTTTTGTATTGCCCACCTACGTGCGCCCGCCGGCCCCCAAGGTGGCTGCCGCACCCGCAGCAACCGCCGCCGCGCCGGCCCCCGCCGCCGACACCCCGTTTGAAGAAGCCCAGCGACTGCGTCTGCGCGAAACAGCCCAGAACACGCTCGCATCGCTGCTGGCGTTGCAGGCCACGCTTGAGCAGAAACAGGTGGCAAGCTGGGCAGGGGAGAGTTTCAACGCAGCACTGGCCCAGGCCAGGACTGGTGATGAAGCCTATGCCATCCAGCAGTTTGCCAAGGCCAATGAGCTCTATCAGGCAGCGTTGACCGGGTTGCAACAGATCAGCGACAGCCAAAACCCCGTGTTTGCTGCTGCAATGAAGGAAGCCGCTGCAGCCTATGGCGCAGGAGCTGCGGCCACCGCCGAAGCTGCCTATCGCAAAGCGCTGCTGCTGCAGCCCGACAGTGCAGAGGCCGCCACCGGGTTGAAGCGTTCGCAGGTGCTGCCGCAAGTGCTCAAATTGATGAATGAGGGCCGCAGCAACCAGGCCGCCCAGCAGCTGGAAGCCGCGCGTGAGTCGTATCAACAGGCCGTTGCACTCGATGGCGCCTATGGCGCAGCGACTGCTGCCGTGAAGGAAATCAACGCCGCCATCGCCGAACGCAATTTTTCCGGCGCAATGTCGCGCGGCTTTGCAGCGATGCAAAAGGGCCAGTATGAGCAGGCGCTGGCCGCATTCAATCAGGCCCAGACCCTGCGCCCCGGCGCCGCCGAAATAAGTGCCGCCATTGCACAAGTCAACGACAGGCAAAGCTCTGCCTCTTTGAATGTGCACATGGAAGCAGCCACCAGACTGGAAGCCGCTGAATCGTGGCAGAGCGCAATTGATGAATGGAATCAGGCGCTGGCCGTGGATCCCAATCTGGTGAAAGCCCAGCAAGGCCTCAAGCGCAGCCAGAGCCGCAATCAGCTGGATCTGTTTCTGAATGGCACCATTGCCAGTCCGCTGCGGCTGGCCGATGAAGCCGTGTACAAGCAGACCGAGCAGGTGCTCGGCGAGGCTGGCAAGCTCACCAATGCCGGCCCGGGATTGCAGGCCAGGATACAGAAGGTGCGTGATTACCTGGCGCGCATGCGTATTGCGGCCAAGGTGCAATTGCAATCGGATGGTCTCACCAAAGTCACCCTCTATCATGTAAACGAGCTTGGCACTTTTACCAGCCAGAGTGTGAGCCTGACGCCGGGCGCCTATACCGCAGTGGGAGTGCGCAACGGTTATCGCGATGTGCGCCAGGAATTTGTGGTAAACATTGACGGACAAGCCCCCGTAGTCACTGTCATCTGTCACGAAGCCATCTAGGACGCCTCCGGGCCGTTAACCATGTCTGATCAACCCGAACAGCAAACCCCTCACCATCCGGACGATGAGCCCATAGTCCCGGTTGAGTTCACGCCACTGGCGAGTGAGCGCAAGCGCTGGCAGCGTCCCAGTGTTGTCAGCGTTGCGGTGGGCCTGGCCTTGCTGGTGTTTGGTTCTGTCAGCTGGTTTGCAGTGACCGCGCGTTCGGTTTCGTTCGAAGTGATGCCGCGCGAGGCAGTGGTCTCCATGTCCGGCCGTCTGGCGATAAAAGTCCGCTCTCGTTACCTGGTGCGACCAGGTGAAACCCATGTCAGTGCGAAGCTGGAGGGTTTTCACGACTTGAACTCCACCATCACAGTGGGCGACAGCCAGACGCAAACGTTCAATCTGAAACTGGTGCCGCTGCCGGGTTTTCTGGATGTGGATACTGCCGGAGTAAGCGGCGCTGAAGTGCGCGCCGATGGCAAGCTGGTGGGCACCACACCGCTCCAGCATATTGAACTCACGGCCGGCGAACATATTGTGTCCATCCACAATGATCGCTATGAACCGCTCGAAACCACGGTCGAAATAGAAGGCCGTTCATCCAGCCAGTCGTTGTCATTGTTGCTGGTGCCGCTGTGGGCCGATGTGGCATTCGCGTCCAATCCGCCCGGTGCGACTGTGAGCATTGATGGCAAGGATGCCGGCACCACGCCGCTCACCAGCCAGGTGCTCGCCGGTGAACATGAAGTAGTGGTCAAACTCGCTGCCCACAAAGCCTGGACCGGCAACATCACCGTGGTGGCCCGCCAGAATCTCACGCTGCCAACAGTCACTTTGCAACAAGCCGATGGATTGGTGCTGTTGCGTTCCACACCCAGCAAAGCCGGCGTAACCGTGGATGGTACCTATAAAGGTGTGACGCCGCTGGAACTGACGCTGGCGCCGGGCCGTTCGCATCAACTGACGTTTTTCCTCAATGGCTACAAGGAAACCACGCGCGAGATCCGCACCAGCGCCGCCGAAGAAAGTGCGGTCACTGTCACGCTGGACCCGGTGCTGAGTTCAGTCACCATCAAAGCCACACCCGCCGATTCCGATCTCTTTATCAATGGCGAGCCCAAGGGCAAAGCCAACCAGAACATTGAATTGCTCGCGGCCAGCCAGACCATCGAAGTGCGTCACGACGGTTACGTGCCCTACACAACCACTTTCGTTTCGCGCCCCGGCATGGAACAACAACTGACTGTGGTGCTGAAAACAATTGCGCAGCAGAAGCAGGAATCCATCAAGGCGGAAATCACCACCGTCAACGGACAAAAACTGAAACTGGTTTATCCGGGCAATTTTGTGATGGGCTCATCGCGGCGTGAAGCCGGACGCCAGGCCAATGAAGTACTGCGCAATGTATCGCTCACCAGGCCGTTCTATCTGTCACTCACCGAAGTTACCAATGCGCAGTTTGCTGCGTTCGATGCCAAACATTCCTCAGGCAGGGTCCAGAACCAGAGTCTCGGCAACGACAATCAGCCGGTAGTGCATGTCAGCTGGGACCAGGCAGCGCGTTACACCAACTGGCTGAGCGAGAGAGAAAACCTGAAACCGTTCTACAAGTTGGAAGCCGACAAAGTGGTCGGTATTGACGCCGACAGCAACGGCTATCGTCTGCCCACCGAAGCGGAATGGGAGTGGGCGGCCCGCGTCAACGGCGATCCGAACAGTCTGATGAGGTTTCCGTGGGGCGATACCTTGCCGCCACCAGCCAACCAGGGCAATTACGCCGATATCTCTGCTGCCAGCATCCTCGGCCGGGTGCTGAGTGATTACAACGACGGCTTTGCGGTGTCAGCGCCGGTAGCCAGTTTCCCCGCCAATGCCAACGGTTTTTACGACATCGGCGGCAACGTGGCGGAATGGGTTCATGATTGGTATGGCGTCGGCGCCACCACTGGCACCGACATCGAGAAAAATCCGCTCGGTCCCGGCACTGGCACCTATCATGTGATCCGCGGTTCCAGCTGGGCACATGCATCAGTGACTGAATTGCGGCTTTCCTACCGGGATTACAACAATGCCGATCGTGACGATGTGGGCTTCCGTATTGCCCGCTACCTCGGAGAATAGAATGCGTGTCGTGCCCAGTGCATTGCTGCTGCTTATGATGATTCAGGTGCCTGCACTGCTGGCAGCTGAACCACCGTTGCCAAGAATCACTGCAGAGGCGAAGGCAAAACAGGAAACGCTTTCTGCCAGTGATGCCAAAATTGCGGCCGACATGCTGGCGAAAGAAGCGGAAGTGCGGGCGGCAGAAGCCAAGGCCGGCCCTGCGGCGCCAGCGGTACCTGATGCAGGCAAGGCGGCTGCCACAGCCAGGCCGGCGGCGTCTGCCAAAGGCAGTCCAGACTTTGTTCCCACAGTAAAAATCAACGAAGATTTGCCAGTGGCGTTTCCGGCGGACATATAACCCATGACCCAGTCCGCTCCCGATAATCCGTCAGTGCAACCAACTGCAACTCCGTTCCTGATTGAACTGCAGGATCACAATATTTGCGTGCGTTCACAGTACGAAGTGATTGCCCGCAGCCCCGGCTTCGCCAATATTGTCGGCGCTGTGCCGGTATTTGGCGAAGCTGCGCGCAGCCAGGCGCGCCAGCATCCACGCCACAGCTTCAACAATTTCTGGTCGCAACTGAGTCTGGATCCGCTCAACATCAAGAACAGGCATTTCCGCCACACCGCGGATCTGGCCTACAGTCACCTCAATTCCCTCACCAAAGATCTCAGCATGGAGCACGGCGCCGTGCTGGCAGTGCCGGCCAACTACACGCGTGCGCAACTTGCGGTATTGCTGGGTGTGGCCAAACAGTGGGCCTTCGCCACGGTGGGGCTGGTGGATCTGGCGTTGCTGCAGGCAGCCGGCGCTATTGATGCCAACAGCAGCGACAGCATCGTGATTGATCTGCAGCTGCATCAGACCGTGCTGAGCAGCTTCCGCAAAATTGACGGCCATCTGGTCAAGGATCGCGTGGTGCAGATTCCGTTTGCGGGGCTTTTGGCCTTGCAGGATGCCTGGCTCAACATGATCACTGACGAATTCATCCGCCAGAGCCGTTTCGATCCGCAGCGCGATGCCGAATCCGAACAGTACATCGTCAATCAACTGGGCAAGCTGCTCACCTCCAGCCACAACCACAATGAACTGTTGCTGGAGATCAACCTGAAAGGCACCGTGCACCAGGCTCATCTCACCTTCAGCCAGTTTGAACAGAAGGCGCTGCCGATATTCGAGCGTATCAACCAGGAGCTGGACGCCTTGCGCAATCCTGCGACTGCGTTGCATGTGGCTTCTGCCCATGTGAATCTGCCGGGCCTGACTCGCGCGATCCCTGGATTGGTTGCGCTGGACGATGAACACGCGGTTGCCGCGTGCCTGCGCTACCTCGCCCATATCCGGCGCGCGCCTGACAGCCTGCAACTGATCACCCGGTTGCCACTGGCACCTGCCGCGGCGCCCGGCAACATTCCCACCCTCACGCGTGTGCCGACCCATGTATTGTTCCAGCACAAAGCCCACGTGTTGCCGATGGGTCGACTCACCATTGGCGCTGCAGCGGCAGCGCTGGAAAGTGCGCGCGTGATGCCGCTGACCATCGGGGGTTTCAGCGGTGCCGTGGCTTTGGTGCGCAGCAATCGTGGCCTGCAACTGGAGCTGCATACTGCCGCCCCCGTGCTAGTCAATGGCCACAGCGTACAGAACGGTCAAACCCTGGTAATGGGTGACACCCTGCAACTGGGCACCAACGGCGCCGTGCTGCAACTGATCGTGGTGGAGCACACCACATGAAGAAGAAACGTGGCGTTGACCCTGTCAGCATGTCGTTTCTTGACGTCATCTCGTGCGGTTTCGGTGCGGTGATCCTGTTGTTCATGGTGATGAAACAC
Source organism: uncultured Gammaproteobacteria bacterium (assembly GCA_903837345.1). Taxonomy (GTDB): domain Bacteria; phylum Pseudomonadota; class Gammaproteobacteria; order Pseudomonadales; family Pseudohongiellaceae; genus CAILUG01. The sequence goes on from CAILUG010000009.1 coordinate 153,022, forward strand.
TCCGCCAATATCGAGTTGCCATCCGATGTTGTTGCCACGGTAGCGGAAACCAAATTGCTGGATGAAGAGATCAAAAACGGCAAGGAAGCCTTGGTACGAGTGCGCAACACGTTGTCCGATCTCGATGAGCAGAATGCAAAAGCGCAAGGCCTGGCGCGCTCGATCCAGGACGAAATCAAAACTGCGCTCGATGAAGAGACCACCAAGGACAGCCGCACGCTGGCTGAAAAGGAAGACATCGCCAAACTGAAAGCCGACATCGAATCCTCGCAAAAAGAACTCGAACGCTTGCGGGCTGACGAAGACAAACTCAAGGGCAACAACATCCGCGAATTCGTCGGCAACGGCAATCGCCAGTATGTGACCGGCCTGGTGCTGGGCGGCAGCCGCATCCTGATTCTGGTGGACACCTCCGCCAGCATGCTCGACAACACCATCGTCAACATCCTGCGTCGCCGCAACATGCCCACGGCCGAGAAACTGGCTTCGCCCAAGTGGGTGCATGTGCGCAAAACCGTGGACTGGCTCACCACCCAGCTGCCGGTGCCAAGCCAGTACCAGATTTATACCTTCAGCAATGACGTGAAACCGTTGTTGCCCGGCACCGACGGCAAATGGCTGGAAGTGGCGGATGCCGGCCAGCTCAACAAGGCGGTGTCGACCTTGAGTCAGGTGGTGCCCAGCGAAGGCACCAATATGGAAAAACTGTTTGCGATGGTCAGGCGCATGAGTCCGCAGCCTGACAACATCTATCTGATTACCGATGGCCTGCCCACACAAGGATCGCGCGCCAAAAACCAGGGCAATGTGTCCGGCAAGGAGCGCGAGGAGCTGTTCGCGGCGGCGGTAAGAGAGTTGCCGCCCGGCATTCCGGTCAACACCATATTGGAGCCGCTGGAAGGTGATCCGATGGCGGCCGGTGCCTATTGGCGGCTGGCAGTAGAGACCAAGGGTTCGTTCATGATGCCGTCGGCAGACTGGCCATGAGCACTGTAATGCTGAAACGGATGCATAGTTGAGATGGCACGCAGAAGACGCGAAGCAGATCCCTTCACAATGTCGTTCCTCGACATCATGTGCTGTGGCTTTGGCGCCATCATTTTGCTGATGATGATTTCCCGCTCTTCGCCGAATACCTCGCCGCAGAAAGCCATGGAAGTGTCCGAGCATCCCACCAGCGGCAGCATTCTCGACAAGCAGAAAGAGCTGTTTGCACTGCGCGGCGAAACCAATGTGTTCAATCGCGAGCTCAATGCCAAGCATGAACAGTTGTCACAATACAACGAACGCATTGCGCGCCTGCGGCGCGAACTGTCGGAGATCAACGGCAAATACAACGCCAGCAACACCCAGTCCACCGATTACCAGAAACAGCGCGGCAAACTGGCGCTGGCGCAGCAGCAACTCACCGATGAAATGAAACGGCTGCAGGCCAGTCTCGGCGAACAGATGAACACCAAATCGGTGGGGGGTGTGCCGGTCGACAGCGAATACATCATCTTCCTGATCGACACTTCCCGCAGTATGTTCGATTACGCCTGGAACCGCATGATGGAAGCCATGACGCAGACCTTGCAGATCTATCCGCACGTGAAAGGCATCCAGGTGATCAACGACCAGGGCGAATACATGTTTTCTTCCTACCGTGGCAGCTGGATACCGGACAGTCCTGCGCGCCGGGCTGCCATCATGCAGCGTTTGCGCACCTGGAATCCCTACAGTGAAAGCAGTCCGGCCAACGGCATCATGGCGATGATTCGCACCTACAATGATCCTGACAAGAAAGTAAGCCTCTATGTGTTCGGCGATGACTTCAGCGGCGATTCGATCCGCGAGGTGGTGGAAGCGGTGGATCGCTACAACGTGGACCCTGCCACCGGCAAACGCATCATGCGTATCCACGGCATCGGCTTCCCGACCATCTTTTCACAACCGCCCAAATACCAGTCGAGTGCTTACCGGTTTTCCGCGCTGCTGCGTGAGCTGGCCAGAAAAAACGGCGGCACCTTTGTGGGTCTGGACGAGTTCTATTGAAGCAGGCGTGGGCTTCAGTTTTTGGGAGCGGCTCGCGCCGCTGCCGCTGACAGGTCGCCGATCTCAGTGGTGTAGATGTCGGCCAGAATTTCCCGCCACTGTTTGTATTGCTCCTGCACATTGCCTTTCAGCGTGACCACACGTTCATCCAGATCAATGGTATGCGGAGCAATTTCCGAGCCCAGTGAATTGCCCAATTCCGCCAGCGAGGCCGCCTGCATCTGCGCTTCGTCTTTCTTGTTGAGCGAATCCTTGATCAGGTAACCACCACCGAGCAACCCGCCATAGCCTGCCACTTGCCCCAGGGTTGAGCTGTTGCTTTGGGAGGCAACCAGCAGCCCGCCAACAATGGCGGCTACTCCCAGCGCCATGTTGCGTGTGGCATCACCGCGCAGCTTGTCGTACTTGACCACTTCCGTATAACTCCTGGCGCGGAAGTCGTTATAGGGGCCCTGCATCTGGTGCACGAAATTGCCGTAGTAATCCTGCAGCGCATCTACATACAGATAGTCGTGTTCGCGCATGGTATCGATGCGTTTGAGCATGGGGTTGGCAAGCCCCCGATTTCCTATACACCTGACAGCTTCATAAAGTACTGCTCTTCAAACTTCGCTGGTGGTATGCCGTCGTTGTTACCATGTCTTCGAACCGGGTTATAAAACAGCTCGATGTAGTTGAACACATCTGCCC
>CAILUG010000010.1 GCA_903837345.1 uncultured Gammaproteobacteria bacterium
GCCAGCTCCAGGTTCTGGCCCATGCGATTGAGCTCGACGCCCTCGACATACAGCTTGCTCGTCACCATCGCCATGATGTGGCCGCCGAAGAAGGTCTGTGCTGCGTCCTCTGAGGCCTGAACCTTGATGTTGCGCGTCAAGAGGCCGACTTCGCCGCGCTCATCCACGTCGAAGGTGATCTTGCCGAAGTGCATGTAGTCCAGCTTCTTGTCGAGCGTAAGCGTGTTGCCGCTGATGGCGGCAATGGAACGACGCTCGGCTTGGCGGGGATCGTAGTCCGTCGAGGCAAGCACAATCTCGTCACCCTTCTGCCATTGTGCTGCGTTCAGCACTTCGATGGAGGTGGCGCCTGCTTCGGCGGTCTTGGCCAGTTTGGTCCAGGTATTGGTGCGGTTGCCGTGCAGGTTCAGCGTGCCGCCCGAGAGCATGATGCCGCGGTCACCCATGCCCATCATCTGTTCGTCTTTGACGTTGTTGGTGAGGGTGATGGTGGCCTTGTGTGTGTGGGGTTTGGCTTCGGTGCCGATCGCCAGTTCGCCGTGCACCATGATCCACTCAGTGCTCAGCTCCAGGTCGGCCTTGTCGGCGAAGCTGAGTTTGCCATTGATCGTCACACCGCCCAGCGCTGGCGTACTGACGTCAAGAATCACGTCCTTGCCGCTCGCAATCTCTACCTTGTCGCCGGCGGCTGGCACTTTTTTGTTGGGCCAGGTGGCAGGATTGGACCACAGTGCATCCTTGGCCTGGGCGTTAGTGTAGCCACCGAGCAGGAAACACAGTGGCAGGGCTAACGTCAGAAAGGACACGCGAGAATTTATTGTCATGATTTTTGACTCCCGTAGTCGAGCAGATACTGAATAGCTTGGCTCCTTCATCACCAAGCGTAAGCGATTTTAAGTGTAAATACGTGGAAAGAAAGCGGAAGCGGTAAAAGCGGCTGGGACAGCAGCTCTGCTGCTGCCCGTCTACATGGGCGTCAAGTTATAATCTTGTTCGACAATACCCGGGAGCCCTGTCATGAAATCACCAAAAAGTTTCATCATCACAGCACTATGCTTGCTGGCCGCGTATTGCGTCGTACCAAGGCAGCGGTATAGACACTGACATTGTGACAGTGGATTTATCATTACCAACATGGCAAACAGCAGCCTGACTGAAACGCATCTGATCGCGGCATCAGGTAAAATCCGGAACCCTTTGGAGATTACTTATGCCACACCAATCTGTATCACAAATCGAAATGCTGCTCGCAGCCTATGCGGCCTTCAACGCACGCAACATTGATGCTGCCCTGGCATTGATGACTCCGGACGTTTCCTGGCCGCGCGCGTTCTAAGGCGGTTTTGTCAAAGGGCCGCAGGAAGTTCACGCTTACTGGACAGAGCAATGGGACGAAGTTGATCCACTGCCGCCAACCAGTCTTGAAGACTAGCAAGCCGGACAGCTGTGCGCGGTTCGGCGCAGGAAACGGCATGTGCAGCAATCAAGCTGCCGTCTGGCCAGAATTGTGGAAAACTCCAGCAGATTCCCGACCCGCAATCCGGTAAAGTATGGTTATCCGCGATTCAGGGAGAAGACCTGCATGTGTGTTGATTCCCCCAGGCAAGGCTGCACCACACCATGAACAGTTTTGATGTTGCCATAACCCATTTCCTCAATGGCTTTTCACGGCATTCCGTGCTGTTCGACAACATGATGGTATTTTTTGCCGGCAACAATCTGCTGAAAGGCGGCGTGATGGCATCGCTGGTGTGGTGGGCCTGGTTCAATGGCGAAGCACGTCGCCTCCACAATCGCCTGGTGTTGGCCAGCACGCTGGCTTCCTGCCTGGTCGCGATGGCGTTGGCCCGCCTGTTGGCTTTGTCGCTGCCATTCCGCAACAGGCCGATGCACGAGGAAGGTCTGGGGTTTTTGCTGCCCGACGGGCTCAAGCCGGAAACACTGGACGGCTGGAGTTCATTTCCCAGCGATCACGCCACCCTGTTCTTCTGCCTTGCCACCGGATTGACATTCATTTCCAGGCGACTTGGTATCTTTGCGTTGATCTATAGCTTTGTGGTTATAACATTTCCGCGCTGGTATCTGGGCTTGCACTACCCCACCGACAGTATCGCCGGTGCCGTGGTGGGGATAACAATTGCGATACTGGGCAATCGCTATCTGCTGCAAACCGCGCTGTTGCAGAAGATCGTGGGATGGTCCGAGACCAGGGCCAGCCTGTTTTACCCGGTGTTCTTCCTGTTTACCTGTCAAATTGTCACGATGTTCACTGAAAGCAGGGCGCTGGCCAGAGCGGCGCTCATCGTTATCCATCGCTTGATGGGCTGATTTCCAGGTTGAAAATGAAAACCAATTACGTATTGATTGACTTCGAAAATGTGCAGGTCAAATCGCTGGCGCTGCTGAAGGGCGACAAATTCGAGGTCAAAGTGTTCATCGGCCCGAAAAACTCCAGGCTGCCGGTAGAGCTGGTGCTGGCGATGCATGATCTCGGCAACCGCGCCGATTACATACAGCTGGGTGTGTCAGGCGCCAATGCGCTGGATTTCCATATCACCTATTACCTGGGCAAGCTCACGGCCAAACATCCTGAAGGCCAGTTCCATATCATCTCGAAGGACACCGGTTTTGATTCACTGATCAAGCACCTGCAAAGCAAGGGCATTCATTGCAAGCGCTCGCCTTCGATCGAACAAATGCTTGGCGTGGGGCCGGCCACACTTGCGGCGGGACATGTGGCTGCACATGTTGCCGGAAGTAAAAAGGAAGACAGCAAAAAACCAGAACCCCGTAAAGCAGAACACAAAAAAACCGAACCCAAAAAGCCGGAACCCAGAAAAGCCGCAGCCAAACCGGCCACAGCTGCACACAAACCCAAAGTTGTGCACCCTGCCCTGGTGGAATCCACCAAACACAACGGCCCGGTCTCTGGCACCATGCAGACCATTATCGACAATCTGCAATCCCGCGGCGCTGCCCGCCCGCGCACCATCAAAACCCTTACCTCTTCCATCAAGACCTTGCGGCTGAATCTTTCTGATGAGGAAATTGCAGCCACCATTGCGGAATTGCAGGCATTCGGGAAAATCAAAATCAACGGCGTACAGGTGGCTTACAAACTATAACCGGCAATTCAGGGAGATCATCATGAAGCTGTTCAAATGCATTTTTGTTGCTGCAGGGCTGCTGATGGGCGGGGAGGCGATGGCGCAGGAGACGGCAGCTGTGGAGCAGGCGCAATCGGCAGCCACCCAGTGGCTGGCCCAGTCAGATGCCGGACAATATGGGGCGAGCTGGGACCAGGCGGCGAAAGTTTTCCAGGCTGCCATTACCAAAGCGCAATGGGAAAAAGCGGTACAGACTGTTCGTGCTCCGCTGGGTGCTGTCAAATCACGCAAGCTGAAATCGGCCCAATACACCAAGTCACTGCCAGGCGCGCCGGATGGAGAATACGTGATCGTCCAGTTCGACACACAGTTCGAGAACAAGGCAAGTGCGGTCGAAAAGATAACGCCGATGAAGGACAAGGACGGCGTCTGGCGCGTTTCCGGCTATTACATCCAGTAACAGCCCGGTTTCTGTTCAACACAACTGACAGGCAGCCATTGTGCCGTGCGGGCACTGTATTTTTGGCAAATTTCCTGTAAAAATCGCGCGTCCGGCCTGCCAACGCATGCGCCGGCCACAACACAGAAGCATAAGGTTCGGTTCAGGATTAAAATGCAAAAAAAGTTAAACTGAACCAGCAGCACCTGACAAGATTCTTCTGACCTTTCACCAAGAGGAGTAGTCCATGAAACTTGCAGTAATCGCAACCGCAGCCATGCTTGCATTTGCAACCGTACCAGCCGTTGAAGCCGCCACTGTAACCAGCCACCCCGCCGTGGCCCAGTCCAGTGCGCATGTATCCAAGGTTGCCCAGAAACACAAAAAAGCCGGCACCAAGCAAAAAACCAAAAAGAAAAAATCGACCACCTGATCCAGTAAATTGAAAGCGCTGTGGCCACGCTGTGAACATTTGGTTGCAGCGCTTCCGCCCTCGCCGTTGTCGGCGCAACCAGACGACAACGGCCGATGGCACTCTTGATTACACGCCGCTACCTCCACCCCTCAAACAAAATACCCCGCCACCGCCATCAACATGATGGCCAGATACAGCCACTTGCCCAGCAGCTTCAGTTTGAACTGAACCAGGTTGGTGAGCTCGGCGCGTTGCTTGAGCACAAACAATCGCAAGTCACTGTGCAGTGCCCCCGCCGTTTCGGCTGTCGTGAAAAAACTGATGATCTTGTAGTTGCGGAGTATGCCGCTGGTGGTCAGTACCTGCGCCAGACTGGTGCCATGCTTCTGTATGATGTTGATGGCCATCATATGCTGCTGGCGCAGACGTTTGTCGTCGAGGGCATCCCTCAGCACGCGCAGCGATTCGACGGCATCGAGTCCGGCTTCCAGGCAAGCAGTCAACAAATTCAGCCAGGAGATTTCAAACAGCTGCCGCAGCCAGTGGTTGCTGTCTACCTTGCCCGCCGCAAAAACCAGCAGCGGATTGAAGGCGCCACCTATGGAGCGCTCGAGGGTTCTGATCAACAGGAAGCGGTAAAGAAAAAAGTAGATGGCCAGTTTCACCACCACCTTCGCCACGTAATTCCCGAATGCCAGTTTGCCACCGGCCAGCGCCGGCAACGGCCCCACCACGATCGCCACCAGCAACACCAGCGACGGATACAGCAGTTTGGCTCGCAGTGAAGATACCTGCTGCAGACGCGCTGAAAAGAAAGTTTCCAGATCTCCCAGCACCACATCCAGTTTGCCGGATGCCTCTCCTACTGACAGCAGTCTGGCTTCCCACGGCGCTATGAGTTTGATGGTGGCCAGAATCGCCGACAGTGGCCGCCCTTTCTCCAGCATGCGCTGGATCCTGGGAGACTCCCGGCTGAATGCCGGTGGCAGCATATCCGGCCCCAGCATCACCGCCAGCGGCAACGAAGCTTTGTAGCTGACAAAAAGCTGGTGATAGAGCTGGGTCTTTTGTTTGAGCGTGTAAGCCATATTGCAGACAAACCGGACTCTGGAGCCTATTGCCACCCATACCGCTTGGCGTAGAAGGTTTTCATGGCCTGGATCAGCACGACATAGGCGAACAGGATGCCGGCCAGCCAGACGAAGAACATGGATGGCAGTGCCTGCATCTTGAAGTAGCCCGAGAACGGGCCCATCACGAAGAACACTCCGATTACCATCACTACCAGCGTCATGCCAAGCAGCGGCCATGCGGCCAGACTCTGCACGAACGGAATGCGGCGGGTACGGATCATGTGCACGATCAGGGTCTGCGACAGCAGTCCTTCAACGAACCAGCCTGACTGGAACAGCGTTTGCTCGGCGACGGTGTTGGCTGCGAACACATACCACAGCACAACGAAGGTCACGATATCGAACAGCGAGCTCACCGGTCCGAAGAACAGCATGAAACGGCCTATTTCATCGGGATTCCAGCGTTGCGGCTGCTTCAGCAGCTCTTCATCGACGTTATCGAACGGAATTGCCACCTGCGAGATGTCATAAAGCAGATTCTGTACCAGCAACTGCAGTGGCAGCATCGGCAGGAATGGCAGAAACGCACTCGCCAGCAATACCGAAAACACATTGCCGAAGTTGGAACTGGCCGTCATCTTGATGTATTTGAGCATGTTGCCGAAAGTGCGCCGGCCTTCGACCACCCCCTCCTCCAGCACCATCAGGCTTTTCTCGAGCAGGATGATGTCGGCGGCTTCCTTGGCGATGCCTACTGCCGAATCCACCGAGATACCGATGTCGGCAGTGCGCAGAGCCGGTGCATCATTGATGCCGTCACCCATGAAGCCCACTACACTGCCCGCATTCTTCAATACCAGAACAATACGTTCCTTCTGGGTAGGACTCAGCTTGGCGAACACGTTGTATTTGACTGCCGCTTCGGTGAGCTGGGCATCCGTCATGGCCTCCACTTCCGCGCCCAGCACCACCCCGCGCTGTTCCAGACCCACTTCACGGCAGATCTTGGCAGTGACCAGCTCGTTGTCACCGGTAAGAATCTTGACTTCAATGCCATGTGCCTTGAGTGCAGCCAGTGCCGGCGCAGTGGATTCCTTGGGCGGATCCAGGAAGGCGACATAACCCATCAAGGTCATGCCGTTCTCGTCGGCCACACTGAATACCAGCTTGGAAGTCGGCTCTTCCTTCATCGCCACTGCCACCACCCGCAAACCCTGGCCGTTGAGTTCGGCCGTGGCGGTTTTGATTTCTGCCAGGCGTTCGGCCGTGAGCGGCACCGCCTTGTCGCCTTCCTGCACCTGCGTGCACACCGACAGCACTTCTTCCAGCGCGCCCTTGCAGATGAGCTCATGGTGATCGTCGCGTTCCGACACTACCACCGACATGCGGCGGCGCTGGAAGTCGAACGGAATCTCGTCCACTTTTTTGTAGTTGGTGGCAATGCCCAGCTCGCTGTGGACTTCGACATGTTCCAGCACAGCCACATCAAGCAGGTTTTTCAAACCAGTCTGGTAGTGGCTGTTCAGATAGGCCAGTCGCAGCACTTCTTCGGATTTTTCGCCATTCACGTCGGTATGGCGTTCGAGAAAAATCTTGTCCTGGGTAAGGGTGCCGGTCTTGTCGGTGCACAGCACATTCATCGCACCGAAGTTCTGGATCGCATCCAGACGTTTGACGATGACGCGCTTGCGTGACAGCACCACCGCGCCTTTGGCCAGCGTGGTAGTGACTATCATCGGCAACATTTCCGGTGTCAGCCCCACCGCTATCGACATGGCGAACAGGAAAGCTTCCAGCCAGTCGCCCTTGGTAAAACCGTTGATCAGCAGCACCAGTGGCGACATCACCATCATGAAGCGGATCAACAACCAGCTTACGCGGTTGACGCCGTTCTGGAAGGCGGTGGGAGCACGCACAGAGGACGTGACATGCTGCGCGAGCGCGCCGAAATAGGTGTTGACCCCGGTTTCCAGAATCACCGCCAGCCCGACACCGCTGACCACGTTGGTGCCCATGAACAACAGATTGTCGAGTTCAAGTGCGCTGGCGCTGGCCTTGCGGGCAGCAGCGAATTTTTCCACCGGCAGCGATTCCCCGGTCATCGCGGCCTGGCTCACGAACAGATCCTTGGCGGTCAGTATCCGCATGTCGGCCGGAATCATGTCGCCGGCCGACAGCACTATGATGTCGCCAGGCACCAGATCCTTGATAGGGACTTCGACCCGGGTTGACTGTTTGTTCTGTTGGGTGATATCGAAGATTTCACCGGCATCGGCCGAGATTTCGTCGGCAGCATCGCGACGCAACACGGTGATGCGGTTGCTCACCATGGCCTTGAGTTCATCGGCGGCCTTGTTGGAGCGCGCCTCCTGCACAAACCGCATCACCGTCGACAACACCACCATCGCCGAGATGACAACAGTGGCCCGCATGTCGCCGGTCCAGAAGGAAACAGCTGCCAGCAAGGTGAGCAGCAGATTGAACGGATTGCTGTAGCAGTGCCAAAAGTGCAGCCACCCGGGCACCGGTTTGTCGAGACCGATTTCATTGGGACCGACAGTGCGCCGGATCGATTCGGCGCGTTCCTCGCTGATACCGTCGATATGCGAGCCCAGCGAAGTGAGCAACTGATCGGTGTCAGCGCCGGATGCCTTGACCAGCCGCTGCGACAAAGCCGACGGCATCTCGCTGGTGGTCATGTCACGCCGGAACGCATCCCAGATGGCCAGACTGCGGAAATGACGCGCCATCCCGTGCCGGTGCACGAAGCGGACATACAGGTTTTTCAGGATATTGACTGGCATGACCTTTACCTTACTGCGCCGCGCGATAACGTTCCAGCAACTTGCCGACCCACACCAGCAGACACAGCGCCGGAATCACTGCCACGGTGGTGATGACGAAGAACACCGGCCAGTTGCCGCCCAGTGCATCCACCACATACCCGCTGCCGGCTGCCAGTGTAGTGCGGCCGAAGTTGGAAAGTGAAGTCATCAGCGAGAACTGTGTGCCGGTGAATGTGCGTGAAGTGAAATAGGAAATGAATGAAATCACCGCCACGGTGGCAAACGCCTGGCAGAAATTGTCGATCAGCAGCGTTACCACAAACAGCCAGGGCTGCGGCCCCATCACTGCCATCACTGCATACAAAAGGTTTGAGGCTGCCATGGCGATCCCGCCCACCATCATGCCGCGAATCACGCCGTAGCGGGTATTGATCAGGGCCCCCATCAACGAGAACACCGCGGTGGAAATCCCGCCCAGGAATTTGTTGTAGAACGCAATCTGCCCGGTGCTGAAGCCAAGTTCCACATAGAACACCAGCGACATCTTGCCGAGCATGGCCTCGCCAATGCGGAAGCTGAACAGGAACAACAGAATGGCCAACCCGAGTTGCAGGCCGCAGCGCTTGAAGAACTCCACAAACGGCGCCACTGCCGTTTGCTGCAACCACTTCAGCGGAGACTGGCTGCTGACCGGTTGCACAGGCCGCGCCACTTCTGCTTCCGCCAACAGCGCTATCAGCACCATCATCACCAGCACCACCAGCGCCAGCACCCGGTAAACCACATGCCAGCTCAGCCCGATGGTGGCACCACCCAGGGTCAACGCAAACGCCCCGCCGATAAAGCCGTAACCTGCCCACCAGCCGGCGGTGGCGAGCGCGGACGCGAACGGCATTTTGCTGTCGAACTCTTCCGGCTTGAACAACAGGATGCGATAGGAATCGATGGCAATGTCCTGGGTGGCAGAAACCGTGGCGATGCCGAGCGCGCACAACCCGATCAGACCCAATGAGCTGTGCGGATCACACTCCCCCATCGCCAGCAGCAGAATTACCAGCAAGCCCTGACACAGCAAAAGCCAGCTGCGACGCTGGCCGAAATGGCGCGACAGCACCGGAATGCGCACACGATCAATCAGTGGTGCCCACAACCAGTTCAATGCATATACCGCACTGACACCGCCGATGAGGCCGATGGCCGAGCGGGTCAAGCCTTCGCTCTTCAGCCACAGCGTCAGCACCGAGCCGTGCAGCACCCACGGAAACCCGCTGGCAAAGCCGATCAGCAGCACGACCAGATAGCGACGGTCACGCAGGGGGGCCAGTGAGGCCAGCAGATTTTTCATGAAGCAACGTCAGTCAATGCGAAAACCCGGGGGCGGGACGGCAGGCGGCATTGTACGTGGGGGCAGGCTATGGCAGCCACACGATTATGAGCCTTTCTTGCGGGCCGTTGCTGTCGCGGCAAGACAATCCGGCTACACTGGGTCTGCTGTTCCAAAGACAATCCGGGGAAACCACTGCCATGAAAATCAGCAAAAACCTGCTCTGCCTGCCGCTGACTCTGGTTACGCTCTTGTTTGGTACGCTGCTATTGCCTTTGCAGGCTGACGCGCAAACTGCTGCCAGGCCCAAACTCCGCATGTATCTGTTCGACAACGGCCAGATCAACGGTCTGGAAGCTTCTGTGTTCAATTTCAAAAAAGAAGAGGTAAAGAGCACCGACTTCGTGGTGGTGAGTGAACTGATCGTGCATCCCACCAAGGGCATCCTGTTGTGGGAATCCGGCTCGGTGCCCGATGCCAAATTGCCGGCCGATGGTTCGCCCTACCATGAAGGCGTCACCACCGTCACCAAATCGCTGGCCAGCCAGCTGAAAGCCATTGGCTACAGTTACAAGGACATCAAATATTTCGCCATGTCGCATCTGCATTCCGACCACAGCGGCAATGCCAATTCACTGGCCCATGCCCGTTGGATCGTGCAGAAGGCCGACCGCGACATGATGTTCGCCGGCAAGGAACAACGCGTGATGGATGCGGGCTTGTTCAGTGAGCTGAAGCATGCCGACACCCTCATCCTGAACAATGAGGACTACGATGTATTCGGCGACGGCAGTGTGCGCATTATTTCGGCGCCGGGTCACACGCCTGGCCATCAGGTGTTGCTGGTGAATCTGGCCTCCGGCCCCATTCTGCTGGCTGGCGATCTCTATCATCTGCCGGAAGAGATCACGACTGGCCGCACGCCCACATTCGAATTCGATCCCGCTACCTCCGCAGTTTCGCGGGCGAAGATCCAGGCTTTGGTGAAAACGACTGGCGCCAAAATGTGGATCGGGCATGACAAGGCGACTCATGCTGCTCTGAATTTTTCTCCCAAGTTTTACGAATAGTTTTTAATCAGCGCACAGCCTCTGGCGCTTTTCTGAACTTCGCTGCAGTCGGGCTTCTCCCTGAAGATTACGGGGACACGCACAAGTACATCCCTGTAGCTCCCTGCGGCCGTCCATGGCCGCAGAGGTCCCCTCCATCTTCAGGGAGAAGCCCTCTTCCAGCGCTGTTTGTAAGCGCCAGTGGCTTCGGATATCTGCGTGTATTCATTTCTGCAGAGATGGATTTTTCACTGAACTCGAGGGCCTTGGGCCGATAAGTGCTTATGAAACCGTCTGAGGCCATGGATGGCCGAAGCCGAGCCTACAGGGATGTACTTGTGGCGTGTTTCAGAAGTACTTATCGGCCCAAGGCCATGCGCTCAATTTAATCAACAAATATTAGACAGGGTCCACAAACAAAAACCCCTGCCATCGCTGGCAGGGGTTCGGGATTGCACACTTGCCAGCCTGGGCTGGCAGTGATTATTTCTTCAGGCCTTGTACTGCAGCCAGTGACTGCATCACGTTGTCGACCGGCGCCACATTGGCGTCGCCGCCGATGGTGGTAACAATCTTGCCATCCTTGCCGACAATGAAGGTGGTACGTGAGGCGAAGCCGTGGTTGATTTCGACGCCGCGGGTGTCTTTCATGCCTGCACGGCCTTCACCCACTTTGAGCTGGTAGGACTTGGCAATGGCACCGTCGGCATCAGAAGCCACCGGCAATTTGCCTGCGCAGTATTCCGGATCTTTGGAGAAATCGTTCAGGCGTTCGATGCTGTCCAGCGATACGCCCACTACCGATGCACCGGCAGCGACGAATTTGTCCATGTTTTCAGCAAAGGCATGGGCCTGGGCATTGCAGCCGCCGGTATAGGCGGAAGGATAGAAGTAAACCACGGTCGGGCCTTTGGCGAGCGATTCCTTCAGTGAATAGGTGAAGGCCTTGCCGGCCAGCGATGCCTGGGCGGTGAACATCGGTGCGGCGGTACCGGAATCAAGAGCAGCGAATACCGGCACTGCAAATGCCCCTGCTATTAATGTTGAAAGGAGTAATTTTTTCATCATGGGTCAGTCCTCGCTGGTTATTGTTGGTCATACCTTGGTCAGAACAGTGGCAGCATCATAGGCTACACTACCTGTATCGACAATGACCGGCTGCGCGGGAAATCCTGACACGGCCGGCAGTGAAAATCTGCAAATAACGATTTTGACTTGTGGGCATACAGAAAATAAGCTGGTCTTTTATCCAATGGCAACCCCTATGAACCTGCGCACCACCCCATTTGCTGCTGTCTGTGTACTGATCTTGTTGCTGCAAGCCTGCAGCAAATCCGGCCCGGCCCCTGCCACCTCCACACCACCGGCAGACACGGCTGCCGCAACCACCACCCCCGCCGCGCAGCCCGAGGCAGCCGCAGCGGAAGCCAAAGCCCCCACGTTCCAGGATCTGAAAGGCAAGGCAGTCGCACTCGCTGACTATCCCGGCAAGAAAATATTCGTGAATTTCTGGGCTTCCTGGTGCGCACCCTGCATCAAGGAGATTCCGTCCATCAACCGGGCCGCCACCGCACTGGCCAGCGAGAACTATGTGTTCCTGCTGGCTTCCGATGAAAGTCTCGATACCATCCAGAACTTCCTGCTCGACCGCGGCTTCACCGGCAATTTCCTCAAGCTCAACGGCTATGTCGGCAGCCTTGGCATTGAGGTGATGCCAACTTCGGTGCTCTATGATGAGCACGGCAAGGTGGTGCGGGTGTGGCAAGGCGCCTCCGAATGGGATTCCGCCGACATGCTGGCGCAAATTCGCGGGCAGAACTGAAATCTTCTTCTCTCTTGATTATTAGCTGACAAGGCTGATTGTCGCAGTTTCTCAGATTTGGCTCACAGCCTTGGGCCGATAAGCACTTCTGAAACACGCCCCGAGTACATCCCTGTAGCTTGTCTTCGGCCGTCCATGGCCTCAGACAGTTTCAGAAGTGCTTATCGGCCCAAGGCTCTCGAGAATTGCGCGTAATTCTTCTAATTGAAATGAACACACTCAATTCTTCGAAGTCTCTGGCGCCTCAAACTAAACTTGGAAGAGGGCTTCTCCCTGAAGATGGAGGGGACCTCTGCGGCCAGGGGTGAAGCAACGCGCTTACAAAGCGCAGCTTTGTGCGTTGCTGAACGCCACGGAGCCATGCGGAGTGGCTGGAGGGAAGCTGGAAACTTTCACTAGCCCGTGTCCCCGTAATCTTCAGGGAGAAGCCCGAAAGCACTGAGTACCGCAAGCGCCAGAGGCTGTACACAGAGTCAGTTAGTGACTTAGCAAAACCAGTTTGTAGAGTTTGTTGTCGGCCACTTTCTCGACCTTGCCAAACCATGCTGCCGCTTTGCGCTCGATCGGGATGAACGAGTTGACGACAAACAGCGCTACGCCACCGGCTTTCAGCACCCGCAACGAAGCTTCCAGAAACCGGTCCGTCATGGTCTGCTCAACTTCAAAACCCTGATGGAACGGCGGATTGCACAGGATCAGGTCGAAACTGCCGCGCAGCGAAGCGCCGCAGTCGTCGGCCACTACCAGCGCCTGCTGGTCCTGGGCCAGCTGTTGCAGATTGAATTCGCAGGCGCGGATGGCAGCAGCATTGTTGTCGGTGGCGATCACTTCACGGAAGCCGGCCTGCACCAGTGCCAATGCCAACAGGCCGGAACCGCAACCAAGATCAAGGGCACGTTGCTGGCCGGGATTGCCCCGCTGCAGAAGTTTCGGCAGATAACCGAGCAGGAACACACTGCCGGCATCGAAACGATCCCACGCAAATACGCCGGGTTTGCTGTAGACAGCACAGCCCTGCCACTCGCCTATGGTCTGCAGCCCATGATAGTCCCCGCTTTGTAACGGCTCGGCGCGTTCCGACAGTTTGGTGAACGAATACAAATGCAGGTTGCCATCGCCGCGCTCCAGCGTGACTTCACAATCCCAGGCGGCAGCGGCCCGCCTGGCAAAGGTCTTGATGCCTTCGCCTTTGTAGCCGGCCAGATGCAGTTCGCCATTCACCGGCAACAACAGCCAGAGCCCCTGCAACACGTGTTCGACCACGCGTTTTTCCTTTGATACACGATAGAGTGCGCGACGACAGCCAGCCAGCAACTCGGCGTTCAGCCAGAAGTCGGAGAAACTGCACGGCCAACCCTGGCGGCGGGCACTGGTACAGATATCGAAGCGGTTGGACAGTGCGCGCGAATCCGGATGTTGCGGCGGCGGCAGCACGGCATCATGTTCATCGAGAATCAGCAGCACCGGCTGCCGGTCGTCGCTTGCATGCTGCAGCAATTGCAACAGGGCCTCGTCAGACATTGGCCACTTCCTCGCTGGTCAGTTCGCGCCACTGGCCGCTCTGCAACGATGCATCCAGCGCAATATTGCCGATGGCTTCACGGTGCAGGGTTTCCACGCGATTGCTGCAGGCCGCGAACATGCGTCTGACCTGGTGATAGCGGCCTTCATGCAGTTTCACACGGGCGCTATGCGTATCGAGAATCTGCAGTTGTGCCGGCAAGGTAGGCTTGGGATCGTCGTTGAGCACAATGCCTGCCGCAAAGCGTTCCACCAGTTCCGGCTGCAGCGGATGTTTCACGCCTGCCAGATAGGTTTTGTCACAGTGGCGGCGCGGACTGGTCAAGGCATGGCTCCAGTTGCCATCATTGGTCAGCAGCACCAGGCCAGTGGTGTCGGCATCCAGCCGGCCGGCACTGTGCAGCTCACCGGCCCAAACCCGGGCTATCAGACTGGCCACCAGCGGATGCGACGACTCTTCGGTGGAACACACATAGCCGAGCGGTTTGTGCAGCATCACATAATAATTGCGCGGCCAGTGCAGCAGCTTGCCTTCCAGCGTTATCCGGTTGGTTGCATTGACCTGCAAGGAGGAATCACGCACCGGTTGCCCGTCGATCAGCACATCACCGCGATGCAGCAATACTTTCACCTGATTGCGACTGAGTCCGCTGCTGTGGCTGAGAAAGCGGTCAAGCCGCATCGAAGAATTTATATCAGAAGCTTTCGGCACGGGTTACTCAGATGGTTGGCAAGGAGCGCGGCTTGGCCCCGCGCGGAAACGCCAGGTCGATGGCATCAAGCTCATCCGCATCCAGTTGCAGTGAAGCAGCTGCAGCATTGGCTGCTACATGGGCGAGGTTCACGGTTTTCGGAATCGCAAATGTTTCAGGATGGCGGCACAGGAAGGCCAGCGCTATCTGGTACGGCGTCACTGCATATTTGGCAGCCAGCTGTTCCAGCACACTGCCACCCTTGCCGCCACGGCTCGGAAAATTGCCGTGACCGAACGGGCTGTAGGCCACCACCGCCACCTCGTTGCGCTGGCACCACGGCAGAACATTGTGTTCGATCGCGCGCTCCTGCAAGTGGTAGAGCACCTGGTTGCAGGCCAGTTTGCCAGGCCCCACTATCGACAAGGCTTCATCGAGATCATCGACATCGAAATTGCTGACACCAAAGCTGCGTATCTTGCCCTGCTGTTGCAGCGATTCGAACGCGCCCAGGGTTTCGGCCAGTTTGGTGCGGCCGCGCCAGTGCAACAGGTAACAATCGAGATAATCAGTGCCGAGCCGTTGCAGTGAATCTTCGCAGGCCTTGAGTGTGTTGCGACGCGACGCGTTGGAGGGCAATACTTTCGACACCAGGAACACCTGCTCGCGCCGGCCCTTGATGGCCGCAGCCACCAGCCGCTCCGCCGCACCCTGGCCATACATTTCAGCAGTATCAATATGGGTGAGGCCGAGATCGATACCGCGCTGCAAAGCCGCCACAGCGGTGGGTGCACTGTCTTCCAGCATCCAGGTACCCTGCCCGATTACCGACACTTGCCGGTCGGAACAACCGAAACGGCGAGTCGGGACTTGAGACTGCAAATTACTCATTCAACAGCTCCAGCCTGGTAACGATAGGCAGGCAGCAGGCTCAACAACAGAGCCGAAGCCACCAGCACCCCTGCGGCAGTAAACAATCCGATATCGTAGTTGCCGAAATGTTGACGCAACCAGGCCAGGCCGGTAATGCCGAGCCCGGAGCCCAGATAGAATAGCGCGAACACCACGCCATAGGCCTTGCCGTAAGCCACATTGCCGTAATAACGCTTGATCAGAAACGCCAGAACATCGAATTCGGCACCCAGCAGAAACCCGAGCAGGATTGCGCTGACAATCGCCAGTTGCGGATGCAATGCATACAGCACACAAGCGACTGCACCGCCGATGGCCACCGTCTGCATGACGCGTGGTGCAAACACATGATCCATCACAAAGCCGACTGCGACACGTGCGACCAGCAAAGCGAAACCAAAGACAGTGGTCACAACGGCCCTGGCATCATCCGGTGTCCAACCAGCTTCCGTCAGCAGCGGCACTTGTTGGCTAACCAGACTGGTGGCGGTAAGTCCCAGCATGAAGAAAGCGATGTTGAGCACGATGAACGATTTATGTTTTGACAGCTCGCCAAAGGGCAAACCCAAGCTCTTCGCCGTGCTGGCATGCTGCACCGCCTTCTGCTCTGCCGTGGGTTCGCGCAGCAGGAAATACACCAGCGGCCAACTGACACATAGTACCAGTGCCGACAAGCCAAGCAGCGCGCCACGCCAGCCGTACGCGGGAATCAGCGCTGCCGTCAACAAGGGCACCAGTGTGCTGCCGAGTCCAATGCCGGCATTGGCGCAACCGAGCGCAAAACCGAGGCGACGATCGAACCAGCACGACACTGACTGCAAATAGCCAAGTGGCCACAGACCCAGACCCAGCACCGGCACCAGTGCCCACAGCAAGTAGTACACAAACAGATTGGCCGGCGTGAAATACAGTGCGGCCAGACTGAGCCCGAACAGCGGGATCGAAGTCAGCACGGTACGGCGGGGCCCATAGCGATCGACAAACCAGCCTTGCAATGGTGATACCAGCACGATCATGTAAGCGACGATCGTGAACGCCAGTGACACCTGTACGCGGCTCCAGCCGAATTCTTTTTCAATTGGCTGGATGTAGGCGCTGATGGTGAGCACGGCGATAACACTGGGACCCAGGGCAAGTCCGGCGACAGCGCCGAGCGTGGTGAGTATGCCGGCACTGGAAACTTCCGAACGTTGCAACTCTTGCATGTTTCCCCTCTCATTATTTGCCGGTCTGGAGCCGGTGGCGCTCATTGTTTCATCAACCATGCACACAGCGCCATCGTCCCGACTACCCCGGCACCCAGCCAGAAGGTGCTGGTCAGCGACCAGGTGTCGATGAAATAACCGGCTGCACCCATGCCGGTACCCAGACCACTGATGATGAACGTCGATGACCAGGTCAACGCTTCCGTTGCATAAAGGGCAGGAGCACGCCGTGTGGTCAGCAAGGTCAGCGAAGTCAGCGCCGGCGCCACTGCCAGTCCGCCGCAGAAGGCCACCACGATAAATACCGGCAATTGCGGCAGCAGCGCATGCAGCACAAACGGCACGATCAGCACGGTCAAGGTAATCGCAAACTGCTGTTCCAGTGACTTGTGGCTGCGCCAGGTGCCATAGAGAGCACCGCCCAGCGCGCTGCCAAATCCGTTCAATGCAATCAGCAATCCCGAAAATCCTGGTGAAGCAATTGCCAGTGCATAGGCCGGATAGCCGACTTCAAACAATCCCAGACAGAAGGTGAGACCAAACCCCAGACAGAAATACAGCACCAGGCGGCCGTCAGTCAGCGGCCCCAGCCAGTGACGCTCTCCCCCCTCACCCGGTTGCCAGTGGGACAGCGCGCGCGAATTGATGAACACCAGGAATGCCAGGAAGTTGCAGACTATTGCCACCACCAGCGCCACACCGGTAGTGGTCAGCGCCACCATCAGCCCGACCAATGCCGGCCCCAGCGTGAAATTGAGTTCGGTCATTACCGAATCGAGCGCATAGGCCATGCGACGCTCACCGTCGCTGCTGAAACGATGACGCCACAGCGTGCGGGTGAGTATCGTCAATGGCGGTGGCAACAGACCTGCCAATACTGCAGCAGCCAGCACCCACGGCAATCCCCAATGCCAGCGCGCAGTGAAGAAGACGGCACTGAGCACCAGCGGTTGTACCCAGCCGGTAACCAGCAGCGGCAGCCGCGGGCCGATGCGGTCAATCAATCTGCCCAGTACCGGCGCCACCAGCGCCACCGCAATGAAATAAGCGCCCACCACAGTGCCGGCCCTGGCGAAATCACCCAGCGTTTCCCGCAAATACAATGTCAACGCCAGTGCCGTCATGCTGATCGGCATGCGTGACAAGGCCGCCACTGCGAACAGCGCGGCGACATCGGGCAGTTTGAGGAAATCCAGATAGGGCTGATACAGACGGCGCACTGGTCTCTCCACCGTCATGCACTCGAAGGGCGGCAAGAATATGCTGACTCCTAACCGGTGTCGATGCTGACGTATGATGGATGCTTCACTTATTTGATCAGTTTTCAGTGCACAGCCTCTGGCGGGGACAGCGTTCGTCGACACGCCGTGAACCCATCCCTGGGGGCTCGTCTGCAGCCGTCCCTGGCTGCAGACGGTCGCCGAACGCTGTCCCCGCCAGAGGCTTCGAAGATTTGAGCGTGTTCATTTCAACTGAAGGAATTACGAACTGAATTTTGAAGAGGGATTCTCCCTGAAGATGGAGGGGACCTCTGCGGCCACGGATGGCCGCAGGGAGCTACAGGGATGTATTCATGCGTGTCCCCGTAATTTTCAGGGAGAAGCCCGACTGCACTGAACGATGAAAAATCCCGGATGGATTAGCCACCAAACCGATACCGCACGCCCAACCAGGCCGTGCGCGGTGCAGCGGGTGCGAAGAAGGTGGAATGTATCAGTGGCCGCTGGCCATCGGCGTTGGCGGGGAATGGGCGGGACAGGAAGTTGCCGGTGGCGGTCAATGCGGTGGGTGCGAGCTGGGCAGCAGTGTTGTAGTCGCGACCGAACACATTGTTCACTTGCAGTATTACGCTGAAGCGCTCGAGCGGTTGCCACTCGGCGCCTGCATTGAACACCGCATAGCCACTGCTGCGGCCCGGGCCCAGATAATAGAGGCCATCAGGTTGATGCAGATTGTTTTCATTGCCGCGTGCGTAGGAGCCTTCGACCAACGACAGATCCGCATTCACTGCCAAGGTTTTGGCGAGCGGCCATACAGCAAACAACTTCAGCTGCTGGCGCGGGATCAGCGGAATACGATTGCCGGCCCTGATCATGATCTGGCCTTCGACACCGGGCGTGCCCGCGAGTGCAGAGTCGTTACTGCTGTTGGAACTGCCATTGAGGTTTTCGGTGCTGCGATAGGTGGCATCGATGAAGCTGTAGTTGGCTCCCACCTTTATGCTGTTCACATCTGCACTGATGCCGGCTTCCACTCCCTGGCGGCGGGTATAGCCGAAATTCCTGAAATAGCCGTAACCCATGGCGTTATCCGCCACGAACAGGATGTCATCCTTGCTGTCTGTACGAAAAATGCCGAGATTCCAGCTCAACATGCCAGTGCGGCGCAGTCCGGCTTCTGCGGTGGTTGCCACCACCTGTTTCAGGGGCGGATCACCCGACATGGAATTGGGCAATTTGCAGGGAGTCACCGGATCGGCGCAACCGAGTTCAATGGCAGAAGGTGCCCTGCTGCCCTGGTTGAGACCGGCATAGAGAGTAATGCCCTGAGCCAGTTGATGGGTGAGCCCCAACGCCGGATTGAAACGACTGAACTGGTCATCGCCATTGAGTGAGCCGGCGCTGCCATCAGGTTTGAGCTGATCGCGATTCTCGACAGTGGTGCGATTGTAACGGCCCGACACTGTGAGATGTGTGTCAGCCATCAGCTCCATGGTGTCAGTGATAAACACGCTCCAGGTGCTTGTGTGCGCTTTGAGATCCAGACTGGCGTCATAGGGATTGCCATTGATATTGCCCGCATGCTGGCCATCGGCTATGGCACCCACCCCCGTCACGCCGCGTTCCGGAGTCAGATATCCCAGCTCGCGGCTCTGCAGGAAATGCACCTGGCTATGGTCAAACGCAGCTCCGACTATGAACAGGTTGGAACGACTCCGGATGACCTGGTCAGAGGACAACTGCAGATTGAAACCCGAATTGTGCTGTTCAGTGTCAGTCTTGTTGAGAAGGCCGTTGCATTTTTCGCCAGGCTCATCATTGAGCAGAGTCTGCGCAATACAGCGCCATTTCGGGAATGGTGTGTTGGTTGCGTTTTCACCGGCGGCCGGAAAACCACTGTAACCGGCCGCGGCAAGCGCGCTGCGCTCTGCTGCAGTGGGCTGGTAGACGGCTTGATCGAGCGAATCACCGTTGATGTCCCCGTTGAAAGTATCGGTGTCGATCTTGCGCGCATAGAGGTTGCCGGCCAGCGTCCAGTTGGTGTCCAGCTTGTGGCTGCCGATCAGGTTTGCCAATACACCGCGATTGCGGGTGATGTCAGGCATTGAATAGACACTGCTGCGATCAGCCGCCAACAAACGGAATTCCTGGGTGCCATTGCCGTTGAGATCGTTGTTGGCAATTGCGACTGCAAGATTCACATCGTTTTGTGCATCCTTGAAACCTATTTTGCCAAACAACTGCCTGACTTCACTCGATGAAGCAACACGCCACCCGTCTTCACTGTAACGATTGCCGGTGACATACCAGTGCAACCCATTGGCGCTGCTGCCACCGTACTCGAATTCAAAGGCTTTGCGCTGGAACTGGCCGCCAGACAGTTGAGCTGACGTGCCCGGATCGGTGAGGCCGTCCTTGGTCCGCAAGTTGAGTGCACCACCCAGCGTGTTGAGACCAAACAAGGGATTGGAGCCAGGCATCAGCGTGAGTGAATCAATGGCAGTGCGCGGAATCAGATCCCAGCTCACCACATCGCCAAAGGGCTGATTGAGCCTGATGCCATCCATATAAACCGACATGCCCTGCGGTGTACCGAGCAAGGGCGACGCCGAGAAGCCGCGGAATTCGACATCGGGCTGGAACGGATTGTTCTGCATGTCGTTGACATTCACACTGCCCAGCATGCGATTCATGAAGCCACCAAGACTGTCGGTGTGGCTGCGTTGCAAGTCATCGTCAGTCGCACTCTGCACATTGGCAGCGACTTGTTGCAGAGCCATGCCCTGGCCGGGAACAGGGGTAATTACAATCACTTCAGGCAGCGGGTTCTGGGCCAATGCCGGCAGGCAGCCAAGCACAAGCGCAGCATTGCTCAACGCAACAGCTGCCACATGCACCGCTTTGCCAGTACTGCCCATGCCAAGATTCCGCAATTTCAAATGGAGCGGCATGCTAACCACAGACCAGGACGGCAGACAGGGAAACTTTCCCAGCAGGGAAGAAAAATTTCAAACTCTACTCATGCCTGTCCCCATATCGATGCCAGCCCCTTGCTGATCGCAAATCTCACCAGCTCGGTCGTGCTGCCCACTTGCAGCTTTTCCTTGATGACTGTGAGGTAATTGGCCACCGTCTTGGTGCTGATGGCCAGTTCGCGGGCGATGTCATCAATGCTGTTGGCCTCGGCAAACAAACACAGCACCTGGAATTCCCGCGCCGACAACGCTTCGATACCCGACAAACTTTTGACGCCATCCGTGGTGCGTGCCGGTTTGGCAACTTCCGTGTCAATGAAACTGCCTCCACCCGCAATTTGCCGCACTGCAGTTACCAGCGCCTGGGGTGAACTGTTTTTGCTGATGTAGCCGGCGGCACCTGACTGCATGACATGATCAATCAGCGCCTTGGTTTCATGCATCGTGCACACCAGCACCCGGCTCTCTGGCCACTGCTTTTGCAGGGTGGCCAGTACCTGGCGTCCGCCCATGCCCGGCATGCTCATATCGAGGATTACCACATCCGGTTTGCTTTCGGCATAAAACTTCAGCGCATCTTCCCCATTGGCAGCTTCGGCCACGACTTTGATGTCCGGCAGGTTGTCCACCAGAAAACGGTAACCGGCCCGGGTGACAGCGTGGTCATCCACCAGCATGACCCTGATTGGAATTGAGGCTGTCATGCCATGTCTCCTCCCTGGTTGTCCCGCATACGTGGAAACACCATGCTGAGCCTGACGCCGAGACCGGGGCGCGAAAACAATGACAACTGACCCCCCAGCGCCTGACAGCGATCAACCATGCCGCTGATGCCGCGACCCAGCTTCTGCAACTGCGGATCAAAACCATTGCCGTCATCGATGATCACTATTTGCAACGATTCACCCGCCTGCATCACCACTTCCACCCGTTTGGCATTGGCATGGGTGGCTACATTGGTCAGCGCCTCCTGCAGGATACGATAGACATGGATCTGCTTTTCAAGCGGCACTTCCGAAAACGCCGGCGCCACTGTCAATTCACATTTGCAGCCGCCATGGTTGTCGTTCCACTCCCGTACCATCTGTCGTACGGCTGCTACCAGTCCGAGCTCATCGAGCAGCGCCGGACGCAAGCGGCCAAGCATCATGCGAACCTGGCCACTCATCGCGGTAGCTATCGCAAGGATTTTTCCGGCCCCCACTTCCAGCGTCGAGTCGCGGTTCCTGGTCTGTTCCTGCAACGACCAGGCAATGGCCTTGATCGCACTGAGCGACTGGCCCATCTCGTCATGCAGCTCATGGGCCAGATTGCGGCGTTCGGATTCCTGGATATGCAAAGACATCAGCGCCAGCCTTTCATTGTCGGCCTTGCTGTTCAGCAAAACCGTCTTCAACTGGTTCACCTTGTCGGTAATCGTCCGCAGCTCCGGCAAGCCGGCTACCGGCAACTGGCCGGTGAAATCGCCTTGCTCGGCATTGGTGAGGCTGTCGACGATCAATCGTACCGGCGCCAGCCAAAGGCCTATCGTCACATAGAGGATGCCGTTGATGCCAAGCAACAGGATCGACAGCACCACCAGAAAGTCCTTGCTGTCCTGCCACGCCTCGCTGATCTCGGCAGCGGCATTGCTGCGTATTACCACTACTTCGTTACTGCCCTTCGACAGCGCATGGGTACGTTCGACTTCCGGCACTTGCACCAGTCGTACAAACCAGGACGGTGCAGCCAGCTCTGCCGGCACCGTGCCACGGGTGAGCACCTGTTCGGAATCACCGACAACGCGGATATCGAGATGACGCACAGCTTCGATATTGTGCAGGCGGTTTTGCATGGCGGCTTTTTCGGTTGCTTCCAGCCTGACTGAATCCATCGGCAACATGGTGTCCAGCAAATGCCAGGCAAGATCCGTGGCCGATTCCAGTTCATCAAGGACGCGTGTGCGAGCCTGCATTACCTGATAACCCACGCCGAGCAGCATGCCAGTCACCATCAGCAGGCTGCACAGGATGATCAAGCGCCGCCGCAGGCTCATGCCACGGTTTTTCATGGCGGGGTGATTGCCACTGACAGTTTGCACAACCGGTCTATGCTGAGCTCGATGCGATCGCCAGCGACCACCGGGCCAACGCCGGCCGGCGTGCCCGTGAAAATCAGATCGCCGGCCTGCAGCGTATAGAGTTTTGACAATTCGCTGATCACTTCATGATTTTTCCAGATCAGGTCGCTGAAATCGGCATCCTGGCGCAGTTCGCCATTGACCCGGAGTTTGAGCGAGCCATGGTGGAAGTGACCGCATTCGGCCACCGGCACTATCGGTGAAATCGGCGCCGAACAATCAAAGGCCTTGCCGGTATCCCAGGGGTGGCCAACCTTGGCCGCCGCCAATTGCAGATCACGCCGGGTCATGTCGAGCCCGGCGGCATAACCAAACACATGCTGCAATGCCTCGCCTGCGGGGATATTGGCGCCCCCCTTGCCGATTGCGATCACCAGCTCCCCCTCAAAATGCAGGTTGCCGGTGCCCGGCGGGTACGGCATGTGGCCATCAGTGACAATGGCATCGGCCGGCTTGAGGAAGAAACACACGGAATCGCGCGAAGCCTCGGAACCCATTTCGCGGATATGGGCTGCGTAGTTTTTGCCTACACAATAGATGCGGTTGACCGGGAACAGCGTCTGCTGCCCGCTGACTGCTACTGCCGGCTGCGGCCGGGCCGGAAAAACGAAGGCCATAAGGAATCCCGTGATAATGAAGTTTGGACCTATGCTATAACAGCCACAGCAAAGGGAGCATCCACATGAATACTGGCACCTTGAAGAACCTGCTGCAAAAGCTTTCCAGTTTCGGGCTGGAAACACTGGAACTGTTCAAACCCAGGCATCGGCAGGATTTTACCGCGAGTCTGCAGACCCTGTGCCAGAGCCTGCTGGGTTTGCAGGGGGAAGCAGCCTCGATTGCCATCGCGGAAGAGATCATCCGCAGCTACCAGCATGCCTCTGCCAGTGACAAAACCGCCTTCTTCAATTATTTGCACGATGGTCTCGCCGCTGATCCGGTCAAGGTAAATGCTGCGATCAAGTCTTACCAGGCAGCTCCGGGCCAAGCCACACTGCAACTGCTCGCGCGCGCATCCGAATCACCGCGGCTCGATCTATTGCGTACACTCAACACCGCCCCTGGCGGCACGATGGCGCTGATCAGCATGCGGGAAGAATTGCTGAAGCTGCCCAGGCTCGATGCAATCCGCAACGTGCTTGATGCAGATTTCGCGCAACTGTTCCTGGCCTGGTTCAACCGCGGCTTCCTGCAGCTGCGCCGCATCGACTGGCAGACCCCGGCCCTGATCCTGGAAAAACTGATCGAGTACGAATCGGTGCACGAGATCAAGGGTTGGCCAGATCTGCGCCGCCGGTTGCAGCAGGACCGCCGCTGTTACGGATTTTTCCATCCGGCCATACCCGATGTACCGCTGATTTTCGTCGAGGTGGCCCTCACCCATGGCATCAGCACCAGCATCAAGGAGCTGTTGCAACCTGCCAGCGAAGCCTCTGACCAAAAACCCTTTGATACCGCAGTGTTCTATTCAATCAACAACTGTCTGTACGGTTTGCGCGGCGTATCATTTGGCAATTTCCTGATCAAGCAGGTGGTGGAAGATCTTGGCATTTCCAATCCGCTCATTCGCAACTTTGTCACGCTGTCACCGGTGCCAGGCTTCATGAAATGGCTGGCAGGCAAGCCGGAGTGTCTGGCGCGCTGCTCCCCGGCCGAACAGGAATCGGTTGCGATCATGCTCAAGAACCCGCTGCCGCAGGACATGCTGCAGAATCATCCGGTACTGTCACTGTTATTGCCGCGTCTGTGTGCGGAGTATCTGCTCAACGCCAAAAGTCGCCAGAAACCACTGGATGCCGTGGCACGTTTCCATCTTGGCAATGGCGCCCGGCTTGAGCGGGTCAACTGGCTGGCAGATGCGTCCGCCAATGGCCTGCAACAGAGTGCCGGCATGATGGTGAACTATGTCTATGACAAGGATGCACTCGCGCGCAACCATGAAGCCTACGAGCAACGCAATGAAATCGTTGCTTCACAGGCGGTTCGCAAACTGATTGCATGAAACCATGCACTCAAACAAACCCTGACTGGCAGGCCAGGCAACTTCCAACTATGGGAATCACCATGAAATATGTATATCTGCTTCTGCTCACCACACTGACTTTCAGCCTCGTCCAGGCCGCACCCATTGATGAAGTGCGGGCAGCCGGCAAATCATGGATGGAAGGCATCAGCAAGGGCGACCCTGACTACATGGTGTCACTCTATGACGAGCATGCCATTCTGCATGGCACCGTGTCGCCAGTGGTGCGGGAAGGCCACAAACTGATTCGTGAATATTTCGCGGCACTCACCAGCCCGCCTACGATGAATTTTGTAGAGCCACAGCACATCCGCATTTTTGGAGACGTTGCTGTCAACACCGGCAATTACGAAACCACAATCGGCAACAACCCGCCGGTCAAGCTGCGTTACAGTTTTGTTTACCACAAGGTGGGCGGCAAATGGCTGATCGTTGATCATCATTCGTCAAGAATGCCCGAGCCGAACTAATCGCCTCCGGCTTGCTCGCAGAGCATGCGGTTATACGTGCCGATATCAATGCGCCAGTGTGAAGGAGCCTGTTGCCTGTGTCGAGGCTATGGTGCCCTTCAGCGTCGTGCCGCCGCTGAGTGTAGCCGTCCACTTGTAGCTGTTGCTGCCCCCGGTTTCCTTGATCGGCAGTGAATACTGGATGGTTGCCACGTTGTCGGTGATCGAGCCAGTAACGGTTGATTGCGAAGTGGTAGTCAACGCGAATGCGCAGGTTTCAATATACCGCAGCTCAATGCCGTTGGCGCTGACGGTGCCACTCAGACTGCTGCCGGTCTGCTGCCCGTGTAGTTGCTGCCGCTGTTGCCGTCGGTGACAGTGACGCCACTGGTGGTGACGGTCTTGTTGCCGCTGCCGACATTTTTGTCGGTAAAGGCAAAGCTGCCACCGCTAAGCGTATCGCCACTGAACAGCGTGCCGCTGCTGACCACCGCGGTGCCGGCAGCAGTGAGATCGCCGTTGTAAACCCGGCTGACATTGCTGGTGCTGAGCGTGAGTGGTGCGGTGGTGATACTGACGCTATCGGTGCCACCGGTAAGCGTGTAGTTCGCGGCCAGGCCGCCGTTGCTGCCGTCACCCAGTGCCAGTGAACCCAGCGTGAGAGTTTTACCAACGCCGATGTTTTTATTAGCAACGGTGCCAGCACCAGACAGGCTCAAGGTTTCAGTGCCCACCAAAGCCCCTGTGCCCAGCACACTGGCCAGGATGTTGGCTGAACCATCGTAAACACGGGTGCCGTTAAGACTGACCACATAAGGTGAGATGGTACTGGCGTTATTCGCCGCGTAGCTGACCGTGTAGTTGCTGCCGCTGTTGCCATCGGTGACAGTGACACCACTGGTGGTGACAGTCTTGTTGCCGCTGCCGACATTTTTGTCGGTAAAGGCAAAGCTGCCACCGCTGAGGCTGTCACCACTGAACAGCGTGCCGCTGCTGACCACCGCCGTGCCGGCGGCAGTGAGATCGCCGTTGTAAACCCGGCTGACATTGCTGGTGCTGAGCGTGAGTGGTGCGGTGGTGATACTGACGGTAGCGGTGCCACCGCTCAGCGTGTAGTTGCTGGCAATACCACCGTTGCTGCCGTCACCCAGTGCGAGCGAACCCAACGTGAGAGTTTTGCTGTTACCGACGTTTTTGTCCACGGTTGTACCGGTACCGGACAGAGTCAGAGTCTCGGTGCCAACCAGGCTGTTGGTGGCAAGCACGGAGGCGGCAATATTGGAGCTGCCGTTATAAAGACGAGTGCCACTCAAGCTGACCACGTACGGTGAGATGGTGCTGGTAGTGTTGGCCGCATAGCTGACCGCGTAGTTGCTGCCGCTGTTGCCATCATTAACAGTCACTCCAGCAGTCGTGACAGTCTTGTTGGCACTGCCGACATTCTTGTCGGTAAATGCAAAACTGCCACCACTGAGGCTGTCGCCACTGAACAGTGTGCCGCTGCTGACCACCGCGGTGCCAAGCGCAGTGAGATCGCCGTTATAAACCCGGCTGACATTGCTGGTGCTGAGCGTGAGTGGCGCTGTGGTGATGCTCACTGTATCGGTGCCACCGCTCAATGTGTAATTAGCTGCCAGGCCACCGTTAGTGCCATCCGCCAGTGCGAGCGAGCCCAGTGTGAGAGTTTTGCCAGCACCGACGTTTTTATTGGCAACGGTGCCGGTGCCAGAGAGGCTCAAGGTTTCGGTGCCCACCAATGTCCCTGTGCTTAGAACACCAGCCAGAATGTTGGCAGAGCCGTTATAACTACGGGAGCCAGAAAGACTTACGACTTTAGGGGTGACGGTAAGCGCCACATTGTTGAAAATGCTGGCAGCATAACCGGCGGGTTCCGTGATGTTGGCTTGTGCACTCACGCTGTAGGTGGTGCCACCATTTACCGGCGCAGTGGCAGCAAAGCCGGTTGAAGTCGCCGCGGCTGTGCCTGTATAGGCATCCTGCAGGAAAACATTGCCATAGGTGGCTGCGTTGACCAGACCGGTTACCACTACTGCAGGAGCCGAACCACTCAGGTCTGTACCATAGGTTTTGGAGATGTTGCCACCCGTGACACTGACGGTCAGTTGTGGCACCTGGCTGAACAGGTAGTGGCTGGTCAGATCGGTTATGGATGCTGGTGGGTTGCTGGCATAGGTTTTACCCCATAATGCATGACTACCACTGAGCAAGCCGCCAAACGTATCCAGCGCCGGACTGGTGGAGTACACCAGCCACGATGAATCGCCTGGTACAACCAGTGCCGCAGCACCGCCATTGTTGATGAAGTTGCTGCCGGCCAGCACGATACCGCCGGCAGTAACAGTGGCGCCGGCATTGATGGTCATAGGCCCACTGTTCACCAGTTCCAGCATCGGCGAGCCGGTATTGAACGCGCCGACGACAGTAATGCCACCTGTGTTGGCCGTGCTACCAATCTTCAACGTGCGCAGATTGTTGCTGGTTACGGCGGTGGTAATGAAACTGGTGCCGCCAAAATCGATGCGTTTCGGTGCAGTGCCAACCGTAATGGCCATGCCCGCAGTAACGGGCGCTATTGTCAATTTTCCCGAGCCGGCGATGTCGGCGTTGAGGGTTACCTGGTCAGCCGTGATGTTGACTGCGCCATTGGTAACGATCTGGCTGTTGTTCAGAAAAAATCCGGTGCCTGCATTGAAGCTCATCGTGCCTGAGCCGTTCACACTGGAACCCTCTATCGTCATGCCGCCGGATGCCTGCAGAATCGTGACGTTCTTGCTGCCGAAATCCACTACCTCGTTGGTGGCGATGTGGATGGCAGCCGTATCCGAGCTGTGACCAATGAAAAGACCACCTGTCGTAGTGATGTTGGCCAGTTGCGCCTGGGTGATGTTGAAGGTGCCGGTGGTACTGCCTATACCGATGGCAAGTGTGTCTGAACTGCCGCGCAAGGTGACAGTACCGGAACCTGCATTGATAGTGCTGGTGTCAGTGAACGTTGAACCACCGGCAATGCTGATATTGCCGCCACCGGAGATCAGCGGTGAGGCAATCGTGACCGTTGCTGCCCCCGTCGTCTGGTTGATGGTGATTTTGCCGCCACCAGTATCAATGGGGCCGGCCAGATTGGTGAAGGTGGTGCCTGTACTGCTGAAAGCTCCACCAAAGGTGGTGACAGGAGCGCCCACCGCAACAGTTGATCCCACACCTGCTGCGGCAAGCGTGACATTCAGCGGTGACCCGGTGCTGCCCGAAATATTGCCACCCGCTGCAATGGTAATGGTGCCACCCGTGACTTGACCTGGTGTAAGTGTCAGTGTGGTGATGCCGGCACCTGTGCTTCTGGTAATCGGCGCAGACACTGTGATTGTGCCCGTTTGTGCCCCCCCGGCGTTGGTGGTCGTGATGTTGACATTGCCGGTTTCGAGTGCAGTTGAAATGGTGCCGGCGTTGACGATTGCGGCATCCTGGTTCGGTGAGAAGATTTCTCCAGCGAATGATCCGGTGGTAGCACCGGTGGTGATATCGACATTGCTGGGATCCAGCAACCAGCTTCCTGCCGCTCCATGCGACGCACTGGTATTCACATTGCCACCTGGTACTTCCAGATTGAGCTTGCCCGAGGTTTCTACGTTGCCGCCTTGCCCTGACAAGGAGCCGCCACGCGCGCTTATGAATCCCGTAAAGCGGGTGAAATCATCAGACCAGACCACCACGTTGCCACCATCACCGGCTACCAGCGCATCGGCTTTGATACTGGCACCAGGCCCTACATAGGTATTGTGTGCGTTTTGAACCAAAGCATTGCTGCCCTGCCTGCTGCCACCAACCAGAACCGTGCCGCCTCCGGCCGGGCCGGAAGCATTGATGCTGACTTCAAGCAGACCCACGCGTTCACCCAGCAACGCGATGTCGCCACCGCTGGCTGTGGCAGCCGTGCTGGTAGCGGCAATGTTGCCATTTGCCAACAGGGTGCCGGATTCAGATTGCACTGTGATCCCGCCACCCTGTCCGCCGCTGGCGCTAAGTACACTGTCTGCAGTGAGACTCACATCATGACTGGCCCGCAGCACGATTTTGCCGCGTTCATCACGCACCACCTGATCAGCATTGATGGTGCCGCTGTTGTTGAGGGCAGCAGCATAGATGCCGACTTGTCCGCTTTGCGCGATGATCTTGCCAAGATTTTCTGCAGTGCTGTCTTCGGCATTCAGTTCCACCCTGAGACCAGGCGTGGATGAATCAAATATTTTTACAGAAGTTCCCGCCGCAAGGATCACGTCACCTTGCGGACTGCGGATTACCCCGCTGTTGCTGACTTTGGTGCCGATCAGATAAACATTGCCGCCGGTAGGCGTTGTGATGCTGCCCTGGTTATCGACTTTGCCTGCAAGCGTATCTACCCGGAAATTGAGCAGTCCGGCACGGAAATCATCATTGCTGAGGTTGAGTGTTGACGCTACCAGCGAGGCCACATCTACATGCGAATCAGATCCGAACAGGATGCCGGCCGGGTTGATCAGAAAGACCTTGCCATTGGATGACAGGGTTCCGAAGATACTGGAAGGATCAGGACCCACTACCCGATTCAGCACACTCGACGCAGCACTTTGCTGGACAAAACGCATGGTTTCGCCAGTGCCAATCGAGAAACCTTGCCAGTGAATGATAGCGCCGGGGCTGTTGGTGATGCTCAGCAGTTTGCCTTGCGTAACAAAGCCGGCTTCGCCAGCCACGATTACAGGATCGGTGCCGTTGGCACGCGCATTATGGGCCGCCAAGACGCCGGAAATCGCCAGAGCCAGCGCTTTCAGTTTCGGCGTCATGGTTTTCTGCTTTGCACGGGACTTCGGACTTTGCATGGCGGGCGGAACCAGAAAGAATTGGAAGGAAGCGTGGTTGCCGGCTTGCAAGGTCACATGCCGATAAGCAGCACACGAGCAACCATTGCCAACAGGATTGGTAAGGCCAACGGTTAGTCAAACCGGAACCGGATCGAGCGAATGATGCAGGATTGCAGCCGAAAGCTCTGTTCGCGAGCGAACAAAAGGATGCGTAGTGATTGATCGTCGACTGTCACCCCCAAGCCAGCTGTCCGCATGGCTTTCGCGGGCATCAGCAGCGTAAGGAGTCAGAGCGACTGGGCTATTCATAGCGAAGCGACTTGACCGGCGGATGCAGCCCCTCGGAAGCGGAGGATAGGATAAATGGACAGGCATTCCAAGCTGTGGCCTTGCACCGTCATTGGTGCCGATGGCGTCATAGACGCCAACGGGCATCTTACAATAACGTGACCACCGCTGGTCCGTGTAACCAATGTCAAAAACATGGAGAACCTTATGCGTATTGCTGCCCTCTCATCCGTAATCTGCTCGCTGTTGCTGGCCGCGCAGCCCATGCTTGCCCAGCCCGCCAAAGTTGAATCCAGCGCGGCGGGAAAAGCGGCAATCAGTCGAGCCGTCCAGAGTGACATGCGAGCCGAGGACAAAGCGCGTGACGCCGAGCGGCATCCGCTGGAAGTGTTGTCGTTCTTCCGCCTCGAACCCAACATGCGTGTGATCGAGATACTGCCGTTCGGCGGCTGGTTCACCAAAATCATAGGCCCGGTAGTGCGCGATCAGGGCATGCTCTATACGGTGCAGCCTGAGCTCGGCGCCTACAGTGACGCGCTCGAGCCGACGCTCAAGTTGCCAGGCATGGACAAGGTAGTGAAACTGGACTGGCATGGCCGCGCGCCGCAAGGTCGTAACATATTCGTCGGCTCCGGCGCCTGGGATGTGAAGCCGGTCGATCTGGTCGTCACGTTCCGCAACTATCACAACTTCGGCTACGACGATCGCATGAGCATCAACAAGTCGGCGTTCAATGCGCTGAAATCGGGCGGACTCTTCGGCATTGTCGACCACACGCGCCGTCATATGGAGCCGAACAATCGCGAGAATGGCCGCCGTGTTGACCCGGTGTTGGTCATCAAGGAAGTGCAGGACAGTGGCTTCGTGTTTGTTGACTACAGTGACGCGAAACGCAGCCCGGAAGATGCACTGCAGCTTGAAGTCGGCAACCCGCAAGTTACCGGCAAAACCGATCGCTTTACTTTGTTGTTCAAGAAGCCGTAAGTTTGCAATCCGGACAGCGATATGCGCTGCGCAACTCAACAATAACTCCAGGGAGCAACAGCAATGAAAACAGCACTGACAACAACAGTGAAAACAAAAATAGCCGCCCTTCTCTTGATCGGTTCCACCTCGGTGCTGGCCGGGCCAGCAGCCAAAGTCGCCGACCTGGGCTGGATGACTGGCACCTGGCAAACCGCCCTTGGCCCCAATACGCTGGAAGAAAACTGGGTGGCGCCTGCCAATGGCTCCATGGGAACGCTGGTGCGCATGACAGGCGCCAACGGTGTTGCCATGTGGGAAGTCATTACCATTGAAGAGAAAGACGGCTCTCTTTTGATGAGTGTGCAGCAGTGGAACAAGGGCTTCGAAGCGCGCTCGCCCACCGCACAAAAACTGGAGCTGGTCGAAATAGACAAGCAGCGCGTCAAATTCAAGGCCGTCACCGAAGGCAGCATGACTACGCTGCAATACAGCCGCAATGGCGATGTGTTCAGCATCGAGATGGCAGTACCGGCCGGCACTGTCAACAAACTGGATTTGAAAGCAAAGAAGTAACCAAATAGCAAACCCCGGGAGCTCCCATGTCTTGTATTCGCCGCGTCACTTTCATCACCAGCCTCCTGTTCGCCACGCTTGTGCAGGCGCAAGCACCGGCCAACCGTCAACCACCGGAACCACCAGTGCCCTTGCTGTTCAAGGAAGCATGGAAGCCGACACCGACCCCCACTGCAGTGCTGCTCTCGCAGGCAATGGTGGCCAACCCCGACCTGCAGGTGACTGTCTATGGCCCCGTTGCACCCGACCTGAATGCAGCCAATGGTGAGCCACATATATGGACGGGCATGTGCACACCCGCGTGTGGCGTCACCCTGAAGTTGAAGAACAGTTATGCCGATCTCAGCGGCAAGGCCCACATCACGTGGAAGTCGCGCACCTCAGGCTTCCATCAGATACGCCCGATGGTGAAGCTGGCCGACGGCACCACGCTGGTCGGTAACTTCGCCGACGAAAATGACTTCGAATACCGCCTGGTCGATTTCCATCTTGCCACCGTGCGTTGGCTGGTGCTGGATACCGCCACGCTCACCACCAAGGGCACACTGTTGCCGACAGTGGATTTGAGCAAAGTGGATGAAGTGGGCTTTGTCGATCTGACCCCGGGCAGCGGCCATGGGTTTGGTGGCTACTCGTCGCTGGGGTTCATTGAGGTTTATGGGAAGTCGGTGCCGCGAAAATAAGCAGTAGCGGGGTAACTTGACAGCCCACCATGGATGCACACGCAAGGGGAACAGTGTGAATATTTCCGTAAAGAGCCCACGGGGACGCGCCGCGCTGATGGTCATGCACTGCGCGGGCATGGTGGACCTGGTAGCACTTTCGGTGTGGGTGGGAGCGCTGATCTCCGCGTATGGCTTTGACGCACAACAGGCCGGTGGGCTGCCGACGCTGTTTCTCAGCGGCGCGGTGGTGTCGAGCATCACGCTAGCTCCCCGCATTCAGAAGCTGCCTGGCCGTTGGGTGGCCTGCATCGGCTTTGCAGTCGCGGCGCTGGCATTCCTGATGGCGAGCACCACTGGTGCCTACGCGTTGCTCGCCGGTTTACACGCACTGGCCGGCCTTGCCGTTGGCGCTGCGCTGAGCGTGACGCACGGCACCATCGCGCGCAGCGCCAACCCGCATCGTCTGTTCGCTGTCGTCGGCGTCGCGCTCGGTGTGTTCGCCGTCATATTCCTAGGTGCAGCGCCACAACTGATCGCCGCGCAGGGCGGGCCGGCGCTGTTCCACACCTTTGCCGGCATCATGGCGCTCGGCGCCCTGGCGGCCTTGCTGGCCTTTCCGTCTGCGTCCTCACCAGCTCTGGAGAAGGTGCAAGACGCAGCACACGTGTCGTCGCTACCGAAGGTGGTGTGGTTCGGCATCGTCGGCATCGCCTGCATGACACTGATCCAGGCAATGATCTTCAGCTTCCTCGAGAGTGTGGGTATCTACCGTGGCTTCGAACGCGAGGCGGTCAACGGCGTGTTGATCGCACTCGGCCTCGTCAACCTGCTGCCGGCTGCACTGGCAGCGATGCTCGAAAAACGCATCATGCCGCGCCGGGTGCTGATGACGGGGCCCGCACTGCAAGTGGCACTCGCCACACTCATCATGGTGTCGCCCACCTTCGGCCCCTATGCAGTGGCAGCCTCGCTGTTCGCAGCAGTGATGATCTTCACGCACACCTTTGCCTTCGGCCTGCTCGCACGGCTCGATACCAGTGGCCGCGCGCTGGCGGCCACCCCGGCGATGCTGATGATTGGTTCAGCGCTGGGGCCATTTCTCGGCGGCACGCTGATAGAGCTTGCAGGATACGGGAGCCTTGCGCTGACTGCGGCCTGCCTTGGTGCAGTGGCGATCTTTTGCTTTTCCAGATTGCCTGCCGGTTCGGCTCATCCCTGAAAAGCAAAACGGCGCAGTGTTGAGGCTGCGCCGTTTCGAAGGTCCTGCAATTACTACATCACCTCTTCACCGTTATGCTGGTTTGCATAAGCGTCGGACGCACCGGCGGCTCCGGATCTGCCGGGACTATCAGCTTGACCCACAGTGCGTTATCGCTCTTGAAATACGAGGTCTCGTTCGCCTTGCGCAAAGCATCCAGGCTGGCTTGCTGCGTGCCGGTGGCTGCGCTGGTGAAACCCGGCAGTTCGAAGATGACCCATGAATCCTTGTTCATCTCACTCAAGCTGAAAGCGACTTCACGTCTTTCGGTTTGCACCTTGATCTCGGAGCCGGCGCGCACGGTGCTCTGGTTGCCAACGTGATATTCCTTGCCATTGCGGCTGAGCACCACTGGTGGTTGCGGTGGAGGTGGGTTGGCAAGCGCTGCGAGAATTCCGCCTGGGGCGGGAGCACCAGCAGCAGGAGCCGCTGCGCCCGGAGCATTGGCAGCACCCGCGCCAGGCGCACCAGCTGCACCGGGCGCACCACCTGCACCGGGCAGAGCGCCAAGGCCACGGTTACCGCCAGGGGCGTTGAAGTACAGACGTCCGATATCACCCGTGCACACAGAGGCGTTCCAGGTGGGATGAATCTCACAGGTGCTGTCAGTGGCGACGCTGTCGTTCTCGCCATCGTTGAGCAGCGCATAGGAGTTGGGGATGCCGGTCGCCGAGCCGTCCAGATCGTGGATTGCCAGGGTCCGGTACGCTATGCCGCCGCGGTTGTCGTTATCGAACCGGGTATCGATCTTCGGAAAATGCACGGGCTTGGCATTGACGAATTTCGCACCCTTGATGGTGTTTTCGGTAGTGACCCCGGAGCTCGTGAACAACAGCCAGGAGAGTGCTCCTGATTGGCGCTGTTTGTTGTCCTGGAAATTCACGAACGTGGTGTTCGCCACGTCAACACGGTAGTCATAGTACTGGTAGCCGTGGATCGGGAAGTCGGGAATCAGGCGCTTCGGCAGGCTGCGGCCATAGGCTTTTTCCTCCGGCGTGGTGGGGTTGCCGATGTTGTCGGTTTCGCCCACGAACAGCGAATCCTCTACCCTCGAGGTAAACGCCTCACGGCCGAAGTCGCCGGACGACATCGTGTAACCAACGGCATTGTCCGCC
Organism: uncultured Gammaproteobacteria bacterium; assembly: GCA_903837345.1. Taxonomy (GTDB): domain Bacteria; phylum Pseudomonadota; class Gammaproteobacteria; order Pseudomonadales; family Pseudohongiellaceae; genus CAILUG01. The sequence goes on from CAILUG010000010.1 coordinate 34,856, forward strand.
GTCTTCAGATTCCTGACGACAAACAACTCGCCGCGGCCCCAGAAGCCGCCATTGCGGTTCTTGTAGGTAAGGAGATTGTCGAAGTGCGTCTCCAGGCTCTTGCTGTTCCGGTCAGCAGGGTTTTCCTTGGGCGCGTACGCGTTGCCGGCCAACCCGAAGGTGTTGTCCTTGGCGATGTTGCGGTCAAACATGAATCCGTCGAAGTTGGAATGGGCCACATTGTCCCTGAACTCGCGCATCAAGGTTCGACGCGGCCAGCTGGCCTTGGCGGTATCCGAGTCCAGGAACGCGCCTTGCGGATGCTCGGGTAAGGACAGCCAGAAGCCATTCTCGTCGGAACCTGCGGCCACATTGCCGATGAACGTGTTGTCCGGGTTGGTGATCCAGTAGGCCGCCACCGTGTTGTCGGAAGGCAGCAGGGTGTCCTTGGCGGCAAAGCTGACTTGTCGGACTTTCAGGCGATCCTCGTACTTGTAGTCGTTCTCGCCGTTGGCGGCGAGATTGGTCGGCACGCAGGGCTTGGTCATGTGGCACTTGATCTGGATCGCCAGGTTGTGCACGAACTCGTTGCCGTGCTCGATGCCGTCTTCCAGGAAGAAGCAGTGGCCGACGATGTTGTAGGTCACGTTGTTTTCGACGCGCACGTCGTTGGTGCCGTGTATGGTCACGCAGCGGTTGTAGGTGTCATGGATGGACGCGTTCTTGATGTACTGCCCTTTGCCGGCGTCGCCGACCAGATGCCAGTGAATTGGATAACGCGCGAGCTCCATGTTCTGGCCCATGCGATTGAGCTCGACACCGTCGACATACATGTGACTCGTCACCATCGCCATGATGTGGCCGCCAAAGGAAGTCTGTTCGGCATCTTCCGAGGCCTGCACCTTGATGTTGCGGGTCAAGAGGCCCACTTCGCCACGCTCATCGACTTCGAAGGTGATCTTGCCGAAGTGCATGTAGTCGAGCTTCTTATCGAGCGTAATCGTGTTGCCGCTGATGGCGGCGATCGTGCGACGTTCGGCCTGGCGGGGATCGTAGTCGGTCGAAGCCAGCACAATCTCGTCACCGGCTTTCCATTGCGCCGCGTTCAGCACGTCGATCGAGGTGGCGCCAGCTTCAGCAGTAAGCGCCAGCTTGGTCCACGTGTTGGTGCGGTTGCCGTGCAGGTTCAGTGTGCCGCCCGAGAGCATGATGCCGCGGTCACCCATGCCCATCATCTGTTCGTCTTTGACGTTGTTGGTCAGCGTGATCGTCGCTTTGTGTGTGTAAGGCTTGGCTTCGGAACCGATCGCCAGTTCGCCGTGCACCATGATCCACTCGGTGCGAAGTAGAAGATCGGACTTGTCGGCAAAACTGAGTTTGCCATTGATCGTCATGCCATTCAGTGCCGGCGGACTGACGTCGAGTACAACGTTCTTGCCGCTGGCAATAGAGACGATGTCGCCCTGTGCGGGAACCTTGCCGTCAGCCCAGGTGGAAAGGGCCGACCAGTTTCCGCTTTTGACTGCGGTGGATTCAGCATGAGCGCTGAAGGCGAAACCGCAGGTAACCAGCAATGAAAGAAACAACGAAACGCTGTGACTTTTTTTGCGATGAGGGCGCATGGCAGATCTCCTGTGTTCGATTATTTTTATCGGCTGACCGTTATTCTGGCTTGCAGATCCGTTGGGCGAATGATTGGACTGACCGGAGCAGCGGCCACCAGCTTGACCCAGAGGGCATCCCCGCTCTTGAACCAGGCAGTCTCTTTCGCTGCGCGCAATGCGTCCATGCTCTTCAGCTCCGTCCCGGTTGTTGTTTTGGCAAAACCCGGCAGTTCGAACATGACCCAAGAGCCCTGGTCCATCTCAGTCAGACTAAGAGTGACTTCCGTCCTTTCGGTTTTGACCTTTATCTCGGTGCCGGCCTTCACAGTGCTCTGGTCGCCGGAGATCTTGAATTCCTTGCCGTTGCGAACAAGCGCGATGGGCGGCTGCGGAGGACGACGGGCGCGCAGAGCGGCACGTTGGGACTGAACGAGGGGAGTTGCCGGAGCATTTGGACTGAGCCCACCGATCAAGGCGAAGCGAGCGGTCCGGGATTCGAGATCGACTTTGGCTGGAAATTCTCCTCTGCTGTCCGAGAGATTCAGGCGACCGATATCGCCTGTGCACACAGCGGCGTTCCAGGTCGGCTGGATCTTGCAGGTGTCGTCGGTGGCGACGCTGTCGTTCTCGCCATCGTGCAGCATGACCTGGGAATTGGGGATGCCGGTCACCGAACCGTCCAGGTCGCGGAACGACAGGGTCCGATAGGCGTTGCCGCCGCGGTTATCATTATCGAACCTGGTATCGAAAAGCGGGAAATAGACCGGCTTGGCATTGACGAATTTCGCACCCTTGATGGTGCTTCCGGTACTGAGCCCCGCGCTCGTGAACAGCAGGAAGGAAAGCGCGCCTGTCTTGCGCACCTTGTTATCCTGGAAATTCACGAATGTCGTGTTCACCACATCATCGCGGTAATCGTAGTATTCGTAGCCGCGGATGGGGAAATCCGGAATGGAAGGCTTTGGCAGGCTGCGGCCATAGGCGATTTCCTCCGGCGTCTTTGGGTTGCCGATATTGTCGGTCTCACCCACGACCAGCCCATCAATCAGCCGTGAACTAAACGGAAGGCTGCCGATGTCGCCAGCGGCCTGCGTCATGCCAATGGCGTTGTCAGCGAATTTCGCGTTGCTGTATACGTAGAGATCGCCCCGGCCCCAAAGACCCCCATTGCGGTTCTTGTAGGAGGTCAGGTTCTCGAAGTGTGTCTCCATCACTTCGCTCTCCAGATCGGAAGGATCTGCCAACGGCAGCAACGGAAGGGAGGCCAGACCGAAGGTGTTATCTTCGTCGATGTGCCGGTCAATCATGAACCCGTCGAAGTTGGAATGGGACACGTTGCCCCTGAATGCGCGCAGCGGCGTTCGGCGCGGCCATGTATTCAGGCTGGCATCTGAGCCCTGGAACGCGCCATTCGGATGCATCGGAATGGAAAACCAGAAACCTGTCTCATCAGAGCCGGCTGCCACATTGTCGATGAACGTGTTGTCCGGGTTGGTGATCCAGTAGGCCGCCACCGTGTTGTCTGAAGGCAGCAGGGTATCCTTGGCGGACATGCTGATTTGCCTCAGGGTCTGGCGATTCCCGCTGATCTCTCCATTGGCGGCGAGATTGCTCGGCACGCATTCCTTGGTGGGATGACACTTGATCTGGATCGCCAGGTTATGGATGTACTCGTTGCCGTGCTCGATGCCGTCCTCGAGGAAGAAGCAGTGGCCGACGATGTTGTAGGTCACGTTGTTCTCGACGCGCACGTCGTTGGTGCCGTGCACCGTCACGCAGCGGTTGTAGGTGTCGTGAATGGAAGCGTTCTTGATGTACTGGCCTTTGCCGGCATCGCCCACCAGATGCCAGTGAATCGGATAGCGCGCGAGCTCCATATGCTGGCCCATGCGGTTGAGCTCCACGCCCTCGACATACATCTTGCTGGTCACCATCGCCATGATGTGGCCGCCGAAGAAAGTTTGTGCTGCGTCTTCCGAAGCCTGCACCTTGATGTTGCGGGTCAACAGACCCACTTCGCCACGCTCATCGACGTTGAAGGTGATCTTGCCGAAGTGCATGTACTCCAGCGGCTTGTCCAGCGTGATCGCATTGCCCGCGATGGCGGAGATCGTGCGACGTTCGGTCTGACGGGGATCGTAGTCGGTCGAAGCCAGTACAATCTCGTCACCGGCTTTCCATTGCGCCGCGTTCAGCACTTCGATCGACGTGGCGCCTGCCTCGGCGGTCTTGGCCAGCTTGGTCCAGGTGTTGGTCACGTTACCGTGCAGGTTCAGCGTGCCGCCCGACAGCATGATGCCGCGGTCACCCATGCCCATCATCTGTTCGTTTTTGACGTTGTCGGTGAGCGTGATGGTCGCCTTGTGCGTGAAGGGCTTGGCTGCGGTGCCGATCTCCAGTTCGCCGTGCACCATGATCCATTCGGTGCGAAGTAGAAGATCGGATTTGTCGGCAAAACTGAGTTTGCCATTGATCGTCATGCCGTTCAGTGCCGGGGGACTGACGTCGAGTACAACGTTCTTGCCGCTGGCAATAGAGACGATGTCGCCCTGTGCGGGAACCTTGCCGTCAGCCCAGGTGGAAAGAGCCGACCAGTTGCCGCTTTTGGTTGCGGTGGATTCAGCATGAGCGCTGAAGGCGAAACCGCAGGTAACAAGCAATGCAAGAAAAAAGGAAACGCTGTGACTGCTTTTGTGAAGAGGGCGCATGGTAGATCTCCTGTGCTTGATATTTTTATAGTCGTACTGGGGAAGTTGGGGGATTATCAGGTAGGTGATCTTCAAAAGCAAAACGGCGCAGTTTTGAGGCTGCGCCGTTTACATCGACCATCTGGATCCCTGCGGTTTTCCACAGCGGATCTTTCGGCGTTCCTACTTCTTCGGACTGACCAGTTGCAGGTAGTCGGCCTGGGGGGCGCCCTCCATCAGCTCACCGAGCTTGGCGAACATCGCCTTTGCCTTGTCGCTCTGGCCGTGTGCGGCAACGGCGGCCGCATCCTTGTAACGCTCGATGATCACGTAGACGTCCGGATCGCCCGCCATGACCAGCAGGTCGTACTGCACGTTGCCGGGTTCGCTGTGCGCCACCTCTTTCTGCATCTCAAGCCAGAAGGCCTTCATTTCCGCGCTCTTGCCGGGCTTGGCCTTGAATTTCACCACCATCGTATCGGCGTTGGCCGGGCGCGCGGGCGGCCTGCCAGCCTGGGGCTCGGCAGCCATCAAAGGCAGCGTGAGGGCGATGAGAGCAGCGGTCAGGATCAGTTTCATGTATACCTCCAAAAGGGTTTATAGGGGTGTGGTCAGCGAGCGGGTAATGGCACAGCACGATTCACATCGTACTGCACGGGACAACCGAACACGGGAACTCCCGCAGTCTGCTGATCCGCACAGAATTTCTGGGCGGCTTCCATCTGTCGCTGGTTGTTCGCACGCGTCACCTCGATGGACAAGCCGCCATTGGGCCCGTGCACGGCCACGTTGAGCCGCGGATCGATACCGTAGGCCTTGAGGTTTTCGTTCAGTGCACTGGCCCACCAGTTCCAGGTCCACGTGGCATCGCCGAAGTCACCTTCCATCATGATGCGCGCGGCGGGGAGATAGGCGAAGACGGCGTTGGCCATGTGCGAGTGGCCGAGCACATGGTAGATCTCGAGGCGCTGCGTACCGTCGTCGAGCACGAGCTTCTCGTCCACGGGGGTAAACACCAGTGGATGCGGGCTGCGCGCCAGTTCGTCCGGATACAACACAGCCGGCCGCGAGATCATCTCGCGGAAGATGGCTTCGTTGCCCCGGTGCGAGATCACCGCGAGGCCGCGCGACACCGCGGCGCGCAGGCCCGCCGTGTGGTCGAAGTGATGGTGCGTGACGATGAGCTGCGTCACGACTTTCCCGGGCACGAGGCGGTTGGCCGCGTCGATGCGTGCCAGCGTCGCTGCTTCACTGCCATTGGCCTCGAACAACACCAGGTGATCGCGGAACTCGATGGCCGGGCCGCCGTTGTTATTGCCAACGCGCACGTCCCACACACCCTTGGCAAGTGGCGTGACAGTCACCGCGGGCGGCGCTGCGACCGGTGTCGGCGCGTTCGCCTGTGCGGCAGGAATCGCGGGCATCTGCCCCGGCCCCACGTTCAGCCGGTACGAATCGACCTGGAACATCAGCGTCACCTGGCTGCGCCAGTCGATGCGATTCATGAGCCCGTAGGGCAGCATCACGCCGGCTTGCGGGATGTACCCGGTGAACAGCGATGTCACGGCCACGTCCCCGAGGTTCGCATGCGGGATGACTCGTCTGGTCCATGCCGGCAGGTGCGTCACCGGGTCCACGCCCATCAGTACGGATTCGCCCTCCGCGGTGGTGAACTGCAGTACGGGCAGGCCCTCTTCCACGCTGACAGCTCCCAGCCGTGCGGCAGGATCGAGCGCGGCAAGCACCGCTGGCAGCGGATGATCGAGCAGGTCAACGGTGCCCTGCGGCGCGGAAGTGCGATTCCAGTTCAGACCGAATGGCGCAGCGAATGGGAACATGGGCGCGCGCCGCAGTTGCATCAGGGCTCGGTGCGACTTCAGGTCGATGCTGCGCTGTGCATCGGCGATAGCGCGCCACTTGGTGGGCGCGTTCACGTCCGCGGTGATGTTGCCACCACCCTCCATGTAGGCGTCCTGGCCGAAGCCAGTGTAGATCAGCGTATCGATGCGCTGCAGGCGCTCACGTCCACCCATGGCCGTGGCCACCTGATCCAGCAGGTGCTGGGCTGGCGACTGTTGCGCACTGGCCGGTGCCATGCCGCTGAAGAACACGGCAAGCACGGCGGCGACGGAGAACGATCGTAATGGGTTTTTCATTTGCGTGGCTCCTGACTGAAGTCGAAGATGTCGTCTTCTGTGGGTTTCTTCATGCCCTGTTCCCAGTACTTTTCCCAGATCTGTGTCCAGGGTCGGCCATACATGTCGGGCACTTCGTATTCGATCACGCGTCCCGGCGTCACCGGCGTGGCCGTGCCCTTCAGCGGGTAGATGGTCTGGACGCACTGAACGAACGGAATGGGGGCCACGTCGGCGTCGGCGAAGTCGGCGCGCTTGTCCATGCGCTGGACGATCCGGATGGGTTCCACCAGCGCTTCGGAATCGTAGAGCACGGCCTCGTGGTTCAGGCCGGTGAATTTGCCGCTGGCGTCGTGCAGCGGCGTGTAGATCTCGATCGACTGCATCTTCCCCGAATTCTCGAAGGCCGTATGTGAAGTCCAGGCCTGGATGTTCGAGGTCCAGGTGATGAGCGTGTCGTGGTCCCAGAAGCCGACGGTCTCGCCATACCAGCGCGGTACCTGTTCGCCCAGCCGGGGCACCGGCCCATCCATCTTGAATGAGCGCCCCACGTGGATGCTGGTGATGAAGTTCTCCGCCCCGCTCATGAAGATCTGCACCATTTGCGGCGTGACCATCACCTGGCGGTCATAGGCGGCCCATTCATGCCAGCGCCGCATGAAGCCCTCGGGCCAGCAGAACTGCGCGGTCCACATGGGCTTGTTCGTATGGCCATGGTGGTAGGTCTCCTGCACCAGGCGCTGCCGGTACTCAGGGGTCAGCAGCGACAGCACCGTCGGCACCTGCGTGTGGCGCATCGTGATCCAGGTGTCGTTGCCCGGACTGAAGCGAGGTTGGCGGTAAACCCCGTTCCATTCGTCGGGCAACGTGGCAGGCGTTTTCACGGTGGGCCCGCCATGTTTGCGGGTTTCCTCGAACAGTGCCTCGTAATGCGCCTGGGCCGTGCGGAAAGGATACGGACTGACGATGGAGCTGCGGGGGTAGTCGCGGTCGCAGTAGCCCCAGGGTGCCGAAGCCGGCATGTTCCTGGCGGCGTCGCCCGCCGCGCCCACGCCCACCCACAGGTTCTCGATGGCAATGAGGCTGTTGCAGCGGAAGTACCGCGGATCGCTCCACAGCGCGCGGTCGGCATAAAAGTCAGTGGTAGTGAACAGATCGTGGGGCAGCGGCTTGATGCCGGCCGGCGTCTGCCCTGCCGGCGCTGATCCATTGAAGGCACCGTTGCGCTGCTGGGTGGCGCCGACCTGAGGAGATGCATTGATGTCGTCGGGCAGCGGCGCGGCGCGCCCCACGCTCCGGTATCCGATATCAGGCAGTTGTTGCGCGCAGAGTGAACCGTATGCACCCGGCATCGCGGCGCACAGCAACGCAGAAAAAATCCTGTTGCCGGGAATTTTCATTTAGACGCCCCTCTGCCAAGAACCGGTCGAGTATAGGCAAGAGTATAGGGGGTAGGCAAAACAAAGCGCCTGTTGCGGCAAAGCTAGCCTGAGTTGTTAGTGCGCGGTCGCCTTACGCAGGGCGTCGATGCTGTCCTGCTGCTTTCCGGAGGCCGCGTTGGCGAAACCCGGCAGCTCGAACACGACCCATGAGTCTTTGGCCATTTCACTCAAACTGATGGCAAGTTCCGGTCTTTCGGTCTTCACACGGATCTCGGTACCGGCGCGCACAGTGCTCTGGTTGGCC
>CAILUG010000011.1 GCA_903837345.1 uncultured Gammaproteobacteria bacterium
CGAGCCCCCAGGGATGGGTTCACGGCGTGTCTCACAACCGCCTGCCTGCCGCTGGCCATAAGCTTTATTTGAAACCACTTTGCTAATATGCGCGTACTACAAGCATTTGATATGAGAAGTGAACCATGAACGACCCTGTTTACAATTTTGGTGCTGGTCCGGCGATGTTGCCGGTGTCGGTGATGCAGCAGATTCAGCGGGATTTTCTGAACTTCAACAACATGGGGGTTTCGATAATCGAGATCAGCCATCGTTCGAAGGAATTTGAGGCGGTGCTGGCACGCTGTGATGAACTGGTGCGGGAAGTGGCCAATTTGCCGGCGAACTACCAGATTCTTTATACGCATGGCGGAGCGCAGATGCAGTTTGCCGGCGTGCCGATGAATTTGCTGGCGCGCAAACCGGCGCGCAAGGCTTTTTACAGTGAAACCGGACACTTTTCGCGGCTGGCCAATGTCGAGGCGAAACGCTACGGCAATATCGTGCTTACACACTCCAGCAGCGATACCAAATTTGATCGTATTCCCACACTCACGCGCGCGATGGTGGATGACGATGCTTCCTATGCGTTTATCACCAGCAACAACACCATCTTCGGCACCCAGTATCGCGAAATTCCGGATCTGGGCGACATGCCACTGGTGGTGGATGCCACTTCCGATATTTTTTCGCGGCCGGTGGATTTCAGCAAGCTCGGCGTGGTGTTTGCCGGCATGCAGAAAAATCTGGGGCCAGCCGGCACAGCGCTGGTGATCGTGCGGGATGATCTGGTCGGCCACGCGATGGAACGTACGCCCTCCTTGCTGGACTGGCAGACTTATGTGAAGAATCACTCACTTGCCAACACCAACAGCACTTTCAACATCTACGTGATGGGGCTGGTGATGCAGTGGTTGCAGGATCTGGGCGGTACAGCTGCCATGGAAAAGATCAATGAGGAAAAAGCCCAAACCCTGTACCGGGTGCTTGATGCGTCTGCGTTTTACCGCGGCACTGCCCATCCCGATCACCGTTCACGCATGAACGTAACCTGGGTGCTGCCCAATGAAGAGTTGACTGCACAGTTCCTGAAGGAAGCCAACGCCAATGGCCTCTATGCGCTGAAAGGCCACAAGGTGGTGGGCGGGGTCAGGGCATCGATTTATAACGCAATGCCCTTGAAAGGATGCCAGAAACTGGCTGAGTTCATGCGAGAATTCGAACGCACCCGCGGCTAACACAACTGAGAGGTACGCGTAATGAACCTCAAGTCGGTCAATGAAAATTTTTTTGTTGCTGACCAGCTTACGCTCGACGATCTCGACACCATCGCCGCCAAAGGCATCCGCACGCTGATCTGCAACCGGCCCGATTCTGAGCAGGTGCGTCAGCCCACTTTTGCCGAAATCAGTGAACGCGCCGCCGAGCTGCATATCTCAACCCGCTATCTGCCGGTGGTGCACGACACCATCAACAGCCTGAATGTCCGCAATTTCAACGAGCTCTTGCTGGCAGCAGAGGCCCCCGTGCTGGCGTGGTGCCGCAGCGGGCTGCGGTCAATTACACTCTGGGGTCTGTCACGTGTGCTGCAAGGTGACAACAGCGCCACAGTGGTGGCTCAGGCAAATGCAGCCGGGTTTGATTTCAGCGGCTTCCACAGCAAGTTTGGTGGAGTCATCGCCGAACTCACCAACAGTTTCAGCTCCCTGCCGGTTGCGCGCCACTGCCCGGTGCTGATTGTGGGTGGCGGCGCGGCCGGCATTGCACTGGCAGCCAGCCTGAAACGAAGAAATGCCGAACTCGATATCACCATCGTGGACTTTGCCACGCATCATTACTACCAGCCGGGCTTCACCCTGGTGGGCGCAGGCGAGATGACCTCCCGCCAGACCGTGCGCGCAATGGACCAGGTGATGCCGAAAGGTGTGCACTGGATCAAGGCTGCAGTGACGCATTTCCTGCCTGAACTGTCGCAGCTGGTACTCGCCAACAATACCAGGCTCAGTTATGAACGCCTGTGTGTTTGCCCCGGTCTCAAACTCAACTGGGCCGCCGTAGCAGGTCTGCAGGAAACGCTGGGCAAGAATGGTGTCACCTCCAACTATTTGCCCGAGCTGGCGCCCTATACCTGGCAACTGGTGCAAGACCTGAAACAGGGACGTGCGGTATTCACGCAACCGGCCATGCCGATCAAATGTGCCGGAGCGCCGCAAAAGGCGCTCTACCTGTCGGCTGATTACTGGCAGCGTCAGGGCTTGCTGAAAAAAATCTCCGTGGAATTCTGTAATGCCGGTGCGGTGTTGTTCGGCGTCAAGGAATTCGTGCCGGCCTTGCTGAATTATATCGAGCGCTACCAGGTGGCGCTCAAGTTTGGACACAACCTGGTCAAGGTGGATGGAGAGCGCAAGATTGCCACCTTTGCCACCACTGACAACAACGGCAACCCGGTGACGACCGATATCAACTTTGATTTGCTGCATGTATGCCCGCCGCAATGCGCTCCGGACTTCATTCGCAACAGCCCGCTGGCAGACCGCGCCGGCTGGGTGGATGTCGATAAACACACACTGCTCCACAAGCACTTTCCCAATGTGTGGGGCCTGGGCGACTGCATCAACGTACCCAATGCCAAAACTGCTGCCGCTGTTCGCAAGCAGGTACCGGTGGTAGCCGACAACCTGCTGGATGACATGCAAAGCAAACAGCATCTGGCACGCTACGAAGGTTATGGTGCCTGCCCTCTCACCGTAGAACGCGGTCGCGTGGTGCTGGCCGAATTCGGATACAACGGCGAACTGCAACCGACCTTTCCGGTGGAGTGGCTGGATGGCAAGGAACCCACCCGGCTCGGCTGGCTGCTGAAAAAACATGTATTGCCGCAGGTATATTGGAAACTGATGCTGAAGGGACATGAGTGGCTGGCTGGACCGGTCAAACCCGGATCAGACCTGCTGCCATGAGGCTGCTCGCCGCTTTGTTGCTGAAGCTGCCGGCGTCGCAGTGGTTGCGCGATTACAACGTGCAGTTGCTTGGCAGCGATGTGCTGGCCGCCTGCATCGTCACGCTCATGCTGATTCCCCAATCACTTGCCTATGCTTTGCTGGCCGGGTTGCCGGCGGAGACAGGCCTTTATGCCAGCATGCTGCCGTTGCTCGCCTATGCCTTGTTTGGCTCAAGCCGCACTTTGTCCGTGGGACCGGTTGCAGTGATCTCGCTGATGACGGCGGTAGCCGTCAATCGGATTGACCCTGCCTCCGGACTTTCCCATCTGCAGGCAGCCGGCATTCTGGCACTTGAATCAGGCGTGATGCTGGGCGTGTTGGGATTGTTGCGTTTCGGCTTTGTGGCCAATTTCCTGTCACATCCGGTAGTGGCAGGATTCATATCGTCTTCCGGCATCCTCATAGTACTCAGTCAGGTCAAGCATCTGCTTGGCATTGCAGCCAGCGGCGATACTGTGCCCACCCTCCTTGGCACTTTGTATGCCGGCCTTGTTCACACCAATCCGCGTACACTGCTTTTGGGGTTGCTGACATTGACCTGGTTGCTGGGTGCAAGAGCCTATTTGACCGCACTGCTGAAGCGCCTTGGCACCACACCCTTTTTCAACAACCTGTGTGTAAAAGCAGCGCCGATTATGGCCTTGTTGCTGGCTACTGTGGCTGCCTGGTTCTGGCAGCTCGATCAGTACGGGATCGCGCTGGTGGGCTCCATTCCGGCCAAACTGCCCGCCTTGCGGTTGCCACCGCTGCAGGCAGCAGCTTTCTATGCACTGGCACCCTCTGCTTTGCTGATTTCACTGATTGGCTATGTTGAATCAGTATCGGTCGGCAAGATTCTGGGAGGCCGCCGTCAGCAAAAAATCGTGCCTGACCAGGAACTCATCGGGCTCGGTGTTGCCAACATCGCCTCCGCCCTCAGCGGCGGCTTTCCTGTCACCGGCGGATTTTCCCGCTCGATTGTCAATTTTGATGCCGGGGCAGAAACTCCTGCCGCCAGCTTCTTCACCGCCATCGGCATCCTGCTGGCAGTGTTGTTGTTGACCCCAATGCTGGCCTGGCTTCCCAATGCAACACTGGCGGCAATCATCATCGTGGCCGTGATGAACCTGATTGATTTCTCTATCCTGCGGCTGACCTGGGTCTATTCGCGCACCGATTTCATTGCAGTGCTGACCACCATTGCAGTGACCTTGCTGTTTGGAGTCGAAACCGGCGTCAGCTGTGGTGTGATCGCTTCACTCTTGCTGCATTTGTACAAATCCTCGCGACCCCACATTGCTGAAGTAGGTGAAATCGCCCATACCGGCCATTTCCGCAACATCAAACGCCACATCGTTGAAACCCATCCTTCAATACTGTCGTTGCGGGTGGATGAGAGCCTGTATTTCGCCAATGCCTCCTATATCGAAGACGAGATTTTCCGCACACTGCAGTCACGGCAGGGAATCCGCAATGTGATTCTGCTATGTGCTGCCGTCAATGAAATAGATCTGAGCGCACTGGAAGTCCTGATCACGATCAACAAGCGGCTGCAAGCGATGCAGACAGGCTTCCACCTGTCGGAAGTCAAAGGGCCGGTGATGGATGCCTTGCAGAAGACCGACTTCCTGCAGCAACTGAATGGCGAAGTATTTTTAAGTCACAGCGAAGCTGTACACACACTGCTTGAACGTGAACTGCAAAGCCTTCGGGTGCATCCCGAGTACCAGGATTTCCAGATCTAGAGCGATGCAGTCGGAGAATCCGGCAGCTTCTTGCGACCTTCACGGTCCAGCCAGGCCACGAGATCCGTCCACATGAGCGCAATCTCAACCGGCTGCGGCATGATGCCGGCAGACGGGAGTTCCAATGTCACCACCGGGATACTTTTGTTCAGGCCCGCGTAATTGCCCAGCGAACCTGGATAAACCCCCAGTTGATGCAAATACAATTCGCCAATTTTGCTCGGCGCCTGCCGCGGACCATCAAAATCAAGCAGATGGTAAGGGGCGTGCACGGACACAATCACATCCGGTTTGAAATCAATCATCTGCTGCACGATCCAGCGCACTTCCGGTTCACTGCCGGCGCTGCTGCCGGGGAATCGGCGCGGATTGGCACCGGTGCTGTCCTGCCAGTAGGCAACTGCGGTGGCACTCCAGTCCTCGGAAGGAAAATTCCGGTTGAGATCAACGCCATTGGCATTCTGGCGATTGGCCTGCTTGCCTTCGAGCAAACCGTCAGGATTTACCAGTGGTGCAAACCGCCAGTGGAACTCGCCTTCCAGCGCCTTGGGCGAGAACAGCTGCAACCATTTGAAGATGATCGAGATCGAGGAATATTCATCGCCGTGTACTCCACCCATCAGCAATACCCGGAATTCCTTGTTTTGTTTCTTGCCTGGCGTGACATCCTTGAACATGAGTGGCCGGCCATTCACCGAATAGCCACCACCGAACCGGAACAGCTGGTCCAGGCAATCCTTGGTATTCACGCTGGTGAGTTTGCTACCGATCTGCGCACACAGCTTGTCAACTTCTCCCTGGTGGGCAGCCAATTCTTCCGCTGTCAGCGGTTTTGACGCGCGCAATGGTGCAGCAGAAGGCTGGTCGGGCTCTGCCACGACACCGCTTTGGGCCATGCCTTTTGCCTGTACACCGTAATCATGCGACTCGGCAGGTGCACTGACAGCAACCTGTTCGCCTTCTGCCACCGGCGCAGTTTGCCGGGGTATCGCGCTTTCTACCCTGGCCCGCCCTTCAACAGCTGGTTTTTCGTTGTCTGGCACCTCTGTGCATCCCATCAGCAGGGACAACACCGCACAGCCGCAAAGCGCCACTTTCCAAAATCTGGTCATCTAGAAAAAATCACCTTCATAAATAATTTTCCAGCCTTCATCGGTCTGGCGCCAAAGCTGTTGCTTGCGGCCCTGCCAGCTGAAATTGTCACTGGCATATTTTTGCCGGAACACAACATTCACCACATCAGGTTTGGCCGGCTCAACCAGCATGTTCACATCGGAAACATCGACATGAATGAACTTCTTGTTGTCGTTGACCTTGGTCTTGTAATCCGACCACTGGGCTTTGTTGCGATGCAAATCCGAAAATTCCTGCGCGTAATATCCAAGATAGTTGCCGGTATCACGTGACTCCCAGGCCGAGCGCCAGCTATTGATTGCCTGCTGCAGCGAGGCGCGACGATCTTCCAGCTGCTTCGCCCCCACCCAGTGCAGTTCCTCCGAACTCAACACGATGGTAGCTCCCGGACCGATCTCGCCTGCCAGCGCTTGCAGACTCTGGTTATCAATTACGATGCAACCTTCACTGGCCAGAAACGGTCGCTGTTGTGACTGTTTGGGCAAGCCATGCAACCAGATGCCGTGCCCGGTGCGGGATTCAAGCTGATCCAGCGGATTGGGGTAGTTGAGCGGATAAGCCCCGATTCCGTAGTAATCATCAAGACCCGCATCTTCAAGGAAAGACTCGATCCGGTAAATACCGATCGGGGTCTTGTTGTCACCTTCCTGCTTCTTGCCGATCCCGTGTTTGCCGATTGAAACCGGAATACGTTTGCGCAACACAATGCCTGCCTCGCCCAGATTCTCCAGTACATTGAGACGACCCTGTTCCAATTCAACCCACAACAGGTAACGGGTGGCAGGAGCCAGCTCCAATAATCCTGCCGGTGTCAGCGGCAAGGATTCGCCACCCCTGGCCAGATTGGGTGCAGAACCGCTGAGCGAGTGATAGAACATCTGCGGGGAATCAAAATACTGCGGCGGCCTGGAACCGGCTTGCGCAAACACTTCAGCGCAGAAAAACACAAACAGGACCCCCGCAAACATCTGTTGCAACTTGCGGCAAGTGGCAGCAAAACCAGTGCATGCGATTGTTGGCGGCTGGAACTGGCCTTTCAAGGTGATTGCCTGATATCCGGAGGTGAAATTCACTGCGGTCAGAATACTGAGCCGCCGTGGTCAAATCAAGCCGCCAACCACTAGATTTAGGTAAAGCCGGGAGTTTTTCTACCACCCCTTGGGAATAACAACTATCACTGCGGCGCTGCAGCCGGGCCATCCGGAGGTGGCAACGGTGGCAGAAATCCATCCGGAGGTGGCAACGGCGGCAGAAATCCATCCGGGGGTGGCAGCGGTGGTTGAAATCTACCCGGTGGACGTTTTCGAAACTGTTCACGCAATTGCTGTCGCTGTGGTTCCGGCAGGTTCTGGAAATCACGGAAACGCTGCTGCAAGGCTTTTTGCTGCTCGGGGCTGAGGTCACGAAACCTGTCAAAGCGTTCACGAATCTGTTTGCGCTGCTCGGGGCTGCGCTGTTGCCAGTCACGGAATCGTTGCTGGGCCTGCTGCCGCTGCTCGGGGGTCAAAGTCTGCCAGCGTTCGGCACCTTCCAGCAGAGCTCGCTGCCGCTGTGGTGGCAAGTGATCCCAATTTTTCTGGAACGGTGCCAGTAGTTGATGCTGGCTGTCACTGAGCTGATTCCAGGCAATACCATCCTGCGCCACTGCCAATAGCGGCAGCAACATCAGCGTGATTATTGCCAGGATGCGGTTCATTGCGTTGTTCCGGTTCTGTATCGAAGCATTTTCACTGGGAATTAATGATCAGTCCTGTGCCAGCCATTGATAAAATTCATAGTCAGCATAGAAATCAGGGGCTTCGTTGGCAGACAGTATTTCAATGTCCTCCATCACCGCTGGTGCCCCGACCTCGCCATTGCGGGCATTCAACCCGATATTGACTGCAACAATAAGTGCACAAGCAGTCACCAAACCGCCAAAAGACACCAACAGCCGCGGCATCAGCGAACGACGTTTCCCGATCGCTGCCACACGCATTCTGTGCAGCCGCGACAGGGTATGGCCATCCAGGGCCGCACAGCTGCGATCCAGCTCCTGGCGTATTACAGCGAGCATGGCAGCATCTGCATCCGTGTGTTCGCCATCCATACCGGATTTCAGTTCATGTTCATTGGTTAGGCTCATACATGGTCTCCCAACTTTTCCCGCAGGGTCGCAAGCGCACGCGAATAATGGGTTTTCACACTGCCCTGCGCACACTCCATGATTTCGGCTGTCTGTTTGACATCCAAGCCTTCCCAGGCCCGCAACAAGAATACCTGCTGCTGCCGCAGGGGCAATCTGGCAAGCGCGGCTTCAAGCGCAATCATGCCGCCGCGGGCCGCCAACAATTCTTCGGGTGAACGTGCTGCAGGGTCCGGCAATTGATCAAGACCATCACTGTCATCATCTTCATCATCACTGCCCAGCCAGCTGCGCAGGCGGTTGCGCACCGAACTGCGCCGGTACCAATCCCGGATACGGCTCTGCAAGATGCAAAAAAACAGCGGGGCGAGATCGCTCTCGGCTTTGTTACCGTAGTTTTCCACCAGTTTCAGCATGGTGTCCTGAACTATATCGAAGGCTTCGTCCTGGTTGCCTGTGGCAAGTACTGCCATGCGATAGGCGCGCTTTTCAACTCCGGCCAGAAAACGGTCCAGCAATCGTTGCTGTGTCGCATGCGCGCTGGCAGTCGACTGATCAGCACTTTGGTCACCATTGCGGTTGTCATTGCGGAGCATCAGCAATCCGGTACGGCGCGAAATTATCAAGGCTGTCATAGTTGCTACGCCTGGAGGGCCACTTTGGCCTGGTTTGATCCTGCACTGTCAGGAATAACGCAACCGGGGCGAAAACGTTGACTGCCAACCCACTCAATTCAGGACAATTTACCGGCAAACTCGCCGCAAATGGACAGTGATTGGCTCCAAAGCAGGGCTTTGCTGGCAGGATCACGGAATTCCACTGCCTGTTCACTGCCATGAACCGGCATCACCAGATAAGGACGAGGCTCACCCCAGTTGGGATACAGGTAAATACCCGGGCCGTCATAGGCGAGACTGGCTGCAGTTTTGGCAGCGCCAGCTGCACCCTGACTGACCCACGCACCGGCTGAAAGGATAGCGGCACTGATCATTTCTCTGCGGGTGAACTGCATGGGCCAGCCCTTACTTGACACGGTAATAGGTGAATTGGGACCTGTCGGGATTCGACAAGCGTTCCCCGGTGCCCACGATCATGGTCCTGGCCAGCCATTCATGCGGACCGGATGGCGCTTCAAACAGCGGCGTCATGCGAAAATACAGTTTGGTTTTGCCAGGATTGTCGGGGTCAGGACTACGATTGAGATAGCCCCGGTTATTGATGTAGATCCAGGTGCCGTCATCTGCCTGCAACATATAGTGGGTATTGGCTTTGATGCCCTGGCTGAGTTCCTTGAAGATTGCGAAATCGGCTCCGCTGTAGGGCACTACCCGCCCGTTCAGCAACGGACCGTACACGGTGCCACTGGCTGGCGGCACATAGCCCTTGCCACGACGGGGACCGACAAAATCAATGCGTTCGGCAAAGTTCATCGAAATTGAAAATGCGTACTCAAGCTCTATTCCAGGTATTTGCAACTCGGCCATATCAGCTCCTGGTGGTTTTGTTCAACGCAGCGCGTAAATGTGCATTAGCGTCTGGTCTGGGTTGTGATGTCTTTCAGCCTTGCCAATGAACACGGTTTTGCTCAGCCAGTCCCAGTTACCGACAGGGGTATCGAAATAGGGAGCGACCCTGAAATAGCTGCTGCCATCAGCGGTGACACTGTGTTCATAGCCGATCAGATTCATGTAAATCCAGGTGCCATCGCTGGCCTGCAGCATCAGGTGCTGATCCATCAGGTTGTTGGTGGCAAAATCTGCACCGCTGTGCGGCACTACCCTGCCCTGCAATCGGGGTCCGAATACTTCGCCGCCGCTGACAGGTTCAAAAACCCGGCTGCGCATTGGCCCTTCGAAGGCAACCCGTCCGCCGGTTTCAAGGCGTATGGAAAAGGCATAATCAAGATCAATTCTGGGAACGTCAGCTTGCGCCATGCAATACCCCCCGCAGGCAAATGTTGTTTCAGACCAACATTACCACCAATCATCGCAATTACGTACTGGATCCTGGCGCCTTGACGCGGTCAGACCACCCGGTCAGGTAACGGTTCATTCTTGAAAAACGCGTCCAGATTGCTCAAAACGCGCCAGCCCATCGCTTCGCGGGTGGCCGTTGTTGCACTGCCAAGATGGGGCAACAATACTACATTTTCCATCGCCAGCAGTGCCGCTGCCACTTCGGGCTCGCGTTCAAACACATCGAGACCTGCGCCGGCGATCTGGCCTTTTTGCAATGCTGTCACCAGCGCATCCTCGTCCACCACATCGCCGCGTGCAGTATTGATCAGGAAGGCGCCCGGTTTCATTTGCGCCAAAGCTTCAGCATTGATCAGATGCCGGTTGTTCTTGCCGCCAGGACAATGCAGCGCCACAAAATCAGAACGCTGCAACAGGTCCTGCATGTCAGCACAGTATTCGGCCTTCATTGCATAGACCACTGATTCATTCACCGGCTTGCGGTTGTGGTACAAAATCTTCATGCCGAAACCATCATGGGCCTTTTGCGCCATCGCCATGCCGATGCGTCCCATGCCAATGATGCCAAGCGTTGCGCCAGTGACCTGAGTCCCCATCAAATGGGTCGGATACCAGCCATGCCATTGTCTGCTGCGCAACTGACGCTCGCCTTCACCGGCCCGGCGCGCCAGCATCAGCATGATGGTCATCGCCAGGTCAGCAGTGGCGTGGGTCAGCACATCGGGGGTATTGGTCACACTGATGCCCCGGGCAGCCGCCGCAACCAGATCTATATGGTTGTAGCCTACCCCGAAATTGGCGAAGAGCCTGGTACGAGGACTGATTACCTTCAGCATATCGGCACTGATCTTGTCGATGACACAGGGGCAAATGGCATCGTACTCCTTCAATGCACTGTGCCACTCGGCAACCGACAAGGCCGAATTGCGGATTGTCAGTTCATAACGACGCTGCAACTCGGCCTCCACTGCCAGGGGCCAACGACGGGTAATCAGGACTTTGGGCACACTACTCTCCAATACGTTTCCGGTTTGATCCCGCATGCCGTCTCAGCTGGCAAGTTTGGCAATGCTCAACAACAGGCTCAGGATGATCAGTATCGTGCTCCAGCAACGGATCTTCCAGAACCAACTGGTGGTAACACGTTGGTTGCTGAGACGACACTCTTCCAGCCATGACAATACGAAGGCTACCAGCAAGACCGACAACCCCGTCACTGTGCCAGGACCCAGCAGGCTGAGCCAGGCCAGCAGCAACGTGAAAAACGACAACAGATAAACGCTGTCATCCGTGCGCTTGCAGAAATGGATCCCCCACTGGATGCCGGCAAAAAAGCTCGCACAAAGTACACCATAACTGTGCATCGCAATTGCCGGTGGCACCGGCAGCAGACTGCTGTATCTGGATCCCAACAACAGGAAAAAGAAGATCACGAAAGGGGAAGCAATTACACCCAGCAGCGTTATTGCCAATTGTTTCTGGTTGAAATACCTCATCACCTAATCACTACCAATTGATTGCCAATGCAGCCGTGGAGTTTGTATTTGACCCGGGATTGTACAGAACACTGTAGTGCCACTGAACAATCCTGACAGCGCAAGCATCAGGGCTGGGCAAGGTCAAAGCAATTCCCACAAACCTGCCAGCGATACCACAGTCAACAAACTTCCGATCAGACGCCGGCAAAGCGAATCACGTGTAACCAGATAATCATGGGTCCTGAGGCCGATGACATGGCCGATGGCTGCAACCGGCAACAGCACGATGGCACTGGCAAGATGCAAAGGCACAGAGAGAGCCGTCAGGGCTGCGAGTTTGAAAGCCACAATTATGAACCAGAGCAGGAACAAGGTATCGCGAAGTTTTGACAAGGCCACGTGTCGCATGAACACTGCAATCATCAATGGCGCCCCTGTGAGTGAGCTGCCGGATACATAGCCGCCAAATACCAGCAACAGATTATCTATCCACTGATGCCGGCTCATGATGGCTTTGTCCAGCGCCCACAGTACTGCATATACCAGAGTGATGGAGTAAATGCAGAACAACAGCACATTATTCGGGAGATTCAACAATCCGAAAACACCGGCTGCCGCGGAAGGCAGTATCAGCTTGCCGGCACGCAGCAGATAGTCCCAGTCAACATTGTGCAGCCGGTTTCGCAGGGTGATGCCGGAAAAAAACAGCAGATGACTGCCGATAAGGGGAATCCAGAAAAGCGGCTGGTCGTGCACCAGCAGCAAGAATGGCAGTCCGAGTGCAGCTCCACCGAATCCCAGCCCCGATCTTACGAATCCGGACCAGATGAAAATCAGTGAGGTACAGCCCAGTTGCCAGGCTGAAAAGTGAGGAAAAAAAAGTTCTGTCCAGGCCATGTAGGGGCAACCACGAAAGGATGTGATTGTATGCGATTAGCCACGGACAGACCCAGTCCGTACTTGCCTGGATGTGGCCCGCTATGCACACTTCCAGGCCGGAAGCGTATCAAGGCAACACCTGCACCCTATGGAAAACAGACTTGAACAAGCCAACATCACCTATTACCCGGTTGAGGATCGCCTGCTGTTGAAGGTGAATGCTGCCGAGTCCGGGGAATACCGCATCTGGCTCACTCGCCGCTACACGGAAATCCTCGGCAATATCCTGGCGGAGATCATGGAAACAGAAGGCGGTATACAGGACATTGCATCCCACCATGACACCATCAGCTACCTTAAAAACGGGGTGTTTGAGCAGGAATACGGGCAAGCATCCGATCTGTCCGGAGAGGCACAAGCCAGCCAGGCCTATCCATTGGGAGCTGGGGGAATTCTGGGTTTCCGCATCACTTACGGACGTGAGGATTCGGGCAATATCCAGCTGCAACTGCTGCCGGCGCAGGGGCCGGGACTCAACTTCAGCCTCAATCGCTCCATGTTGTTCCTGATGTACAACTTGCTGGAACAGGGGGTAGCAAAGACTGACTGGAAGCTCCGCCTGCCACAACAGCACAAGGACCCGGTGCATTAGTTTTCCATATTTGCTAGGCTGCGGCATCTTGCGCCGGACAGTCCATGGGCAGGAAACTTACAAAAACCAACAATGACAAAGGGGATGGCCAATGTCTTTCAAAAAGTTGAGCTTTGGTTTGGTTGCAGCAGTCTTGATATCCGGCTGCAATTCCGAACCTGTGACAACCGCAAGCACACCTGCCACCGACAGCGCCGCCCAGGCCCAGGCGGCAGGAATTTCCCACGGCGAATATGTGGCCAGACTGGGCAACTGCGTAGCCTGCCACTCAACTCCTGATGGAGCACCGCTGGCTGGTGGCCTGAAAATGGCAGTGCCAATGCTTGGCAACATCTACAGCACCAACATCACTCCCGATCCTGCCAATGGCATAGGCCAATACTCGTTTGACCAGTTTGACCGGGTCATGCGTACCGGTGTGGCACGCGATGGTCATCGTTTGTATCCGGCCATGCCCTACTCTTCCTACGCCAAGATGTCACAACAGGACATGCAAGCCCTGTTCAAATTCCTGACCGAAGAAGTGAAGGCCTCAAACCAGGCCAACATTGCCGAAGAAATCAAAGGCATTCGCGATGTCCGCTGGGGCATGGGCATATGGAACCTGCTTGCCCTGGACAAATCTCCCTACAAACTGGATGCCAGCAAGAGCGACAACTGGAACCGTGGCGCCTACATCATCCAGGGTCTTGGCCACTGTGGTGCCTGCCATACTCCGCGCGGACTGCTGATGCAGGAAAAAGGTCTGGATCAGAGTGACGGCGAGTTTCTGTCAGGCGCACCGCTTGATCACTGGATGGCTTCGGCACTCAATGGTGATGTCAACTCCGGCCTCGGCCGCTGGGACCAGAAGGATGTAGTGGAATTCCTCAAAACCGGCCACAACAAATTCGGCACAGCTTTCGGCACCATGGTGGAAGTAGTCAACAACTCCACCAGCCATATGAGCGACACCGATTTGCAGGGCATGGCGGAATACCTCAAGTCGTTGCCGGCAAGAAGGGAAGCCAATGCAACTCCGTATGTAGCCAGCACGGCGGAAGCCGAACAACTGAAGAAACTGGATTTCAGCAAGCCTGGCGCTCGCGTCTATTATGAATACTGCTCGAACTGCCACGTGACTTCCGGTACCGGCTACGCGCCTTACCAGTCGCCTTTGGCCGGCAATCCGGTAGTAATGGACAAGGATGCTTCGGCACTGATAAACCTGACACTCAACGGCTCATTGCGGGTGATTTCGGGGAATGGTCCTGACGTCAACAACATGCCCTATTTCAGACAGTTGTTGACCGACCAGCAGATCGCAGATGCCGTTACTTTTGTACGCAGCAGCTGGGGCAATACCGGATCAGCAGTGGCTGCAACTGAAGTGGCTGCCATCCGCCACGCTACTGATCCCAGCCGCAACGACGACATCTACGTGTTGCGCATGAAGTAAGGCAGTATCCCCGGTTACCTGTGTCTGGCGATGCAATTGTGCACCGCCAGACATATTCCTTCCCAAAATCCCTGCTTAAAATTTCCCGATAATTGTTTTGGTCAAAGGTTATTTGGAATAACCAGAACCTTTGCCATCGGTCTCTCCAAGTTTGGATCCGTCCGCCAGCACGATACCGACATACAAACTACCCTCGCTGCCATCATTCAGTTGAACCGCATTCTTGAGCGGGTTGACATATACCACCACTTTGTCGCCTGGCTGGATGGAGTTACGTTTCCAGCCTTGCAGCAGCAAGCTGTTGGGAGCCGTCATCTCTACCGTCCACAGACCGTCCGGTCCCGAGCTTGGATGTCCATCCACCTTGAAAGAGGCATGGGGATTGGTCCAGCGGAACTGGGTGACAGTGCCCTCAAGCTTGATTACTTTGTCCGTATCGAATGCTGAAGTGGAATGATGTGCAAACGCCGGCGCGCTGATGAGCGCAATACTTGCCAGCAATTGCATGAATATTTTTTTGGTAGTGATCATTGGCGTATCCTCTCTCGAAAAGTCAGATAAATAAAATTGTAGTGCTTAAGCTTCAGCGGGTCAGCCCTTTGCGGCCTGACTGGGTGCTGGGAAGGTTGTCATTGAGATCAGGAAGGCATTCCACTTCGCCGATGTCAGTGGTGTCAGTCCGCAACCATTGCTTGGTATTGTGCCATTCACCGACCCAGTTCACCGGGTCTGTCATGATGTATTCAATCTCGAGTATTTCTCCTTTTTCCAGCATGCGCATGCGTTCCTGCACACGAAACTGCTCCGAAATCGGAATGCCACTGTCTATGAAGTGATTATAGGTTTCGATATAGCGCGTATTGACCACCAGCGTGTCACCTTCAAAATGACCCAGAGATTCACCGTTATAGGTAAAAATGATCTTGTTCGGATCCGAATAATCGCGTCCATCGAGGTAGATCTGGCGAAAACTGTTGTTGAAATTGGAAATCATGTAAATAACGGTTGGCATCTGCACCATCGCAATCGGCCAAACGCGTGTCATGATCATCGGCACTCCGGCCGGAAAACATTGGCCTATGGCGTCGCGGTATGGGCGCCTTTCTGCTGCTGCCTTCTGTCCTTCTTCAAAGTCCAGTTTGGCCTGGCCGATAAACTCGGGATAGGGCGGGCCAAAGCGGAATTTGCCAAAGCCCTCACTTAAATCCACGAACCAGGTGCCGGTGAGATTGAAAGGCGCCGCTGGTCGCTTCTTGTTCAGATTGGACGGCGCCAGCGCTCCCGGTCTGCCATCCGCATTTTGCATGATGGTCTTGCCCATTTTCGTCCGTCTCTCGGCAGCGGTTTGCGCCGACACCACACCAGACAGCAGACAACCAACCACAAACATCGTTGCTATTCGCACTAAAAACATGAATCTCCCCCCGGAGTAATTACCATTTGAATATTGGAACGATACTCTGTTAACGATACCCTGTTAACGATACTTCAATTGGTGCAGGCAATCCCCTGCACATTACGGACATAAGGTTGATGCTGGGCCATGTAAGGTGGCAACCGTTTTATGAATATTTCGGCATCACTGTAGCCGGCAAACAACTCATGCAAAATCAGCCATTGGGCCTTCAGGCCTCCTGTCGCTGAAATCCGGCACAGATAAGCATCCTGCAACATGCCGTTGAGTTCAAGAAACTCCAGATATTCCTGGAGTTTGTCGACATCCCTGATTCCTACCGCGTACAACTGGATTGAATAACCATTGCGGGCAGCAAGTTCTGCCAGCCAGGGGATGGAGGCACGTGCCCTGACAGCGACCAACCCGGTCAGCCCGGCAGGAATTGCATGTTCATTGCCGGCAGCCTGTGATTTTAGCTGCGGGACGGCCGCAGATGCCACGGATACATTGCGCGCTGGTACAGCATTTGAATGGCCTGATTCAGCCGCCTGCGGCGGCTCGACCTGCGCGGGTGCTTGTTGCGGCACCATGGCAGGATTTGGAGGAGTGGCTGTTGTTACCGCAGTTGCTTCAGCCTGTGCGGGAACTGTTGCAACATTCGCAGAAGTGCCATTTGCCGTCGCAACTGCAGTGGTCTCCCCGATCTTTGGCGCTTCTGCCGGCCTTGCAGGCACTGCAACCTGACTTGCAGTCGTCGCAGTGTTTTTTACTTCAACCGCAGTCGACTGAGCTACTGCTCCTGTCGAATAATTGCCGCTTTTTCCCGCTTTGAAAGTGTAGACAATGCCCATGCCGAGCACCAATCCGGCAGCCACCAGTGAACCGTAGATCAACGCCCTCTTGAGCCCCGGTTTCTCGTCTTTTTAACCGCTGTCCTTGATTGCGATCTTCACATGCTTGGGCAGTACCATCGGCAGAATTTCACCGGCACTGTTGCGACGATCGGGGCGCGACGACGGATCGGCATAAGCAGCCAGCAAGGCCTTGTCAGCCAGAATATTGATCCTGCGGCTGAGTCCCGCCGACGCTTTTGCCAGCATTATTTCAGCCTTGGGACTGAACAGTTGCGGCCAGGGACAACCTGCAGCCTGCAGCCGGAAATGCAGGTATTCCCTGATCTCGTGTTCACTGAGTGGCTGCAAATAGAAGCTGTGGGTGATGCGTTCGCGCAGCTGGCGGATGGATTTGTTCTCCAGCTTCCGATCCAGTTCAGGCTGCCCGAACAACACGATTTGCATCAGTTTGTGGCGGTGGGTTTCCAGATTGCTGAGCAGGCGTACTTCTTCCAGTGTCTCCAGCGGCATGCTTTGCGCTTCTTCGATGAACACCACCACATTGGCACCTGCGGCATGGCGGGTCAGCAGATATTCCTGCAGTTTTTGCATCACCACCAGCCGGTCCGTATTGGAATCCACCGGCAATTTCAGCTCAAACGCGATGGCGTAAACAATGTCACGGGCGCTCAGATTGGGATTGGCCAGGTAGACTATTTCAACTGTGGGAGGCAACCTTTCTTCCAGCATGCGGCACAACATGGTCTTGCCACTGCCAACTTCGCCTACGACTTTCAGAATGCCTTCGCCGGTGGTAATGCCATAGACAAGCGCATCCAGCACCACGCCGCGCCCATGTGACCCGCCGTGAAAAAACAACGACGGGTCCGGGGTGATCCGGAAAGGATGACGCTTGAGTGAAAAATGGTCTAGATACATGGGCAGGCACGGTTCCGCAGGAACCAGATCGGTTGTTCAACTAGCATCCCTGATTTTGTAGTGACAGGCAACGCGAAAAATGGACACTGCTGGAACAGGGCGCTATCCTTCCGCAGGTTCACAAGGACCGGCAACGCTGAATGGCAGAAAATACTCCAAGTTCCAATTATGTCCTGCGCCAGCTGGTATCGCTGGGTTCCGCCAGCTCCATGGTGGAAGTCATCCTCAAAATGCTGGGCCACGCCCAGTTCTTTGACGATTTCACAATGGAAGACATAGTGATGTTGTCCAGATTCATGGAGGTTTACCGGGCCGAACCAGGTCAAACCATCATTCGTGAGGGCGACCTCGACGATTACATGCTTTTCATCCTGCAAGGCCGTATCAGCATCGTCAAAACCGATGGCAATGGCGAGCGCAGGGCGATGACCTCTGTGGGCCCTGGCGCCACGCTCGGGGAGATGTCCATGATTGATGGAGAGCCCCGCTTTGCGACCTGTATAGCCATCGACACTACCACTATTGCCGTTTTTGGCAGGAACAGCATGGTGAAAATCATCATGGAGGAACCGGCGCTGGGGGCCAAAATTCTTATAAAACTGGTCACCCTGCTCTCACAGCGGTTGAGAGAGACCAGTGTGAGTCTTTTGCAACACCTGGAACGCTCAAATACCGTTTAACAGCTGAAATCCGGGATGAACTCCCTAGACTTTCAAATGATTTTGCAATATTCATGAAATAGCTCTAAATATTTGCTGCAAGCTGTTGTATGACAAGACCTTTTTTATTATAAAGACCATGGATAATTTGGGGGCAATAATTTGACACCTTCGGCGCAACAGCAATCGCAGTCACAACCGCGATTCAAGGCCAGGCTTGGTGGCTGGAGCTTTTTGATATTGATGGTGCTTGCCGGCTGCAAAACCGATTTGAATGCTCCGGAACGCTCCAATGTGCATCTGTCAGCTCCTGATGCCAGGACGCAAGCCCCGAATAACATCCCGTCCATTGTCAATCCGGTACCACTGGTACCCGCACCAACATCGGGGCAGAACCAGCAGCTGTACAACGTGGTAGTCCAGGACCAGTCAATCCGTGACGTGCTGTTTGAAATGGCGCGGGATGCCGGCGTCAACATAGATGTGGATCCC
This sequence comes from uncultured Gammaproteobacteria bacterium, assembly GCA_903837345.1. Classification (GTDB taxonomy): domain Bacteria; phylum Pseudomonadota; class Gammaproteobacteria; order Pseudomonadales; family Pseudohongiellaceae; genus CAILUG01. Next base: position 18,707 of record CAILUG010000011.1, read on the forward strand.
AACGTCAACGGCATCATTTCACTCAACGCCATCGATCAGAGTTTGCCCCAGATTCTGGACCGGATAAGTCACCAGGCCAATATCCGCTGAAACTTCGATGACGCGGGCAATCTGATCGTGAAACCTGATGATCCTTATTGGGCGACCTACAATATCAACTACGTCAATGTGCAGCGTAATTCTTCAACCACTACCAATATTTCAAGTTCTGTTGCCGGCACTGGAGGTGGAGGAAGGGCTGGTGGTGGTGGCGGTGGCACCAACAATTCAAGCAGCAGCCAGACCCAGACCAGCAACAACAACTTCTGGGCAACCATGACCAGCAACCTGGCAAACCTGCTGGGGGACACCACTGGTGGTGGCACAGGAGCAGCGGCCAAGACCAGCAGCAATGTAGTGGCCAACCCGGAAAGTGGTGTTATTTCAGTACGGGCAACGGCACGTCAACAGGCTGAAATCGCCGCTTTCATCAAGAATGTGGAAACCCGCTCGCTTTACCAGGTGTTGATCGAAGCCACCGTGGTGGAAGTGACCCTGGGTGACAAATATCAGGGAGGGGTGGACTGTGGCAAGCCCCCGATTTCCTATACACCTGACAGCTTCATAAAGTACTGCTCTTCAAACTTCGCTGGTGGTATGCCGTCGTTGTTACCATGTCTTCGAACCGGGTTATAAAACAGCTCGATGTAGTTGAACACATCTGC
>CAILUG010000012.1 GCA_903837345.1 uncultured Gammaproteobacteria bacterium
CTGAGGCGATCCGCGCTTCTCTCATCAACCGATACACCCGGTTCTCACTGCAGGGCATACCGCCGTCCTTCATATCCTTCGTGATGTTCCGGTAGCCATACACACAGCCGCTTTCCAGCCAGTACTGTTTGATCTGGCCTGTCAGTCTCACGTTGTCCAAAGCCCTGGGACTCAGCGGCTCTGCCAGCCAGGCATAGAACCCTGTGCGTTCGATATCCAATATCCTGCACATGGCTGCAATAGAAAAGCGATGGAGCCAATCCTTTACGAACGCGTACTTCTCTTTGACTCCCCGGCAAAGTACGCGGCGGCCTCCTTTAGGATGTCGCGCTCTTCAGTCACGCGGCGTAGCTCTGACTTCAGCTTGCGGATCTCTTCCTGCTGACTTGTCAGCGCCTGATGTTGGCTACTGTTAGCCCCGTAGTACTTGCTGATCCAGTCATGCATGCTTTTGACTGTGACCCCCAGCCGCTGGGCGACTTCGGCTACCTTGTAGCCTCTGTCAGTTACCTGTCTTACTGCTTCAATCTTGAAATCTTCGGGATAGCGTTTACCGCTCATGGTCAGACACCTCTTTGATGCGTTAGTGTAACGCTATCAAGTGTCTAGAATATCGGGGGCTTGCCAGTGAGCTATTCTTCATACATCCCCCCTTCAAGGATAAACCGGCTTGTTGTTCAATCAAAAAAATTATTTTCAGCTGAATATATTGATTATTTTACTTCCGGAACCAGCCTGGGCTGGCCTGCACGGGTTGGTTCAAGCACGCCTTCGTCATCATTCAAAAAGTACCATTCATCACCCAGTTTTATGTGGCGATTTCCCTCTGCACAAACGTATTCTACCCAAATGATATCTTCGCTTTTGTGGTTGTAACGCTGGTTGATAGTCCAGGGTCTGGTGAAAGCATCATCTACAGTGGTGATTTTGTCTTCCAGGGTATTGGCATCAATACGCCGGATTTCTTCTGTTACTTCTGTCTGATTGTTTTCATGAAATACAACGCCGGTGGAATCAATCGAGCGCGGACCTTTTATACCTTTGGTCGTAATTGAAAGCATGTCATAGATGCCATCGTTGTTTTCATCATGCCACTGCCCGAGAGAGTATCCATTGAATTCAGGAAGAATGTAATCGGGCCACGCACGCCCATCAGTGTAAACACGACGCACCTGGCTTTCCCAGTCAGCATAGATATAGGTAATTTTCGGGGTAATGATGATTTCCATGGGAAAACTCATCTTCATCACCCGCGGCATGCCCGGGGGCAGACAGGTGGCAGGAGGGTCCCCGGCCAGGATGCCCTGTTTGCGGAGCTCCAGATTATGTTCGTAAACAGCCTGGTATTCCGCAGTTAACGGTGCAGGGCCCGCTTTTGCATAGCCTTCCGGTGGCCAGTTCAGACTGCCAATACGCTCCCATTGTCCGCTCCAGTCCGGATACTCGGTGCCCCGGCGGGCTGCGGAATTATTCGTGGTTGTTGTACATGATGAGACAGTGAGCGCAGCCAGTATCATTGCGGAAGCCAGAATCGTGAATCTGCAGTATTGCATGCGCTATTGCTCTGCTAGCTTTTTGCCCGGGGATCAATGGGAGTGCCATTTTCCCAGCGCGGGTTGCTGAAATTGCCGCCAAAGGCCCCGCTGCGCAACGGCCGGACAGTTAACACGATCCGATCACCCGGCTTGAGCGTCATGGGTGTCCAGCCCTGCCGGAATATTCCGCTCGTATTGCCTCCTTCCAGCAACCATCTCTGGATGCTGCCATCGGCGCCGGCAACCTCCAATACTATGACGCAGTGGGGATTGGTGAATTTCCATTCAATCACCTTGCCCTGCAGTTCTATCGGTTTTTCGGAATCATATATAGCGGTTGAATGGTGTGCGTAAGAAATATTCCAGGTTGCCAGCATAAACACAAAAAGGGCTGTCCTGAGTTTTATTGCCTGGGTAGCAGTCATCTGGGCCTCCTGTTGGTTCAGGAATTCAATCTGATTTGGAAACAGAAAAATTCTGAACCTCATGGTTCTTTATTTGGGTCCGAAGTTGCCACACGATACAAGCATAAGCAATACGGGAAGCGCGCAGCCTGCGGATTTATCGTAGTATCAGCCAATCCATACGGGCGCTCACTGTTACCATTCGGGAGGAGTATCCATGAAGGCCGATCACGAGCTTAAGTCCGCGCTGGCAAGGCGTGCGTTTATTGCAAATGCAGCAAGCGGCACCGCCCTGCTGTGTTTGAGCAGCCTGTCTTCCGGGCTGCTGGCCCAGGATCTGCTCCTGGCCAAACCTGGCAAGACCGTCAAGACCCAGTACGGCGCTGTGCGAGGCCTGGTCCGGGATGATGTCCAGCAGTTCTGGAACCTGCAGTATGGCGCGTCCACCGCTGGCGCCAACCGTTTCAAGCCTCCGCAAGCGCCGGCTGCGTGGTCGGGTGTGCAGGATCATTTCCAGGTTGGCACCCGCAGTTTCCAGCAGCCGGGCGTGGGTGAACCTTCGCCTGTGGTATTGGCGATGAACCGGCTGGAGCAAGAAAGCGAAGACTGTCTGCGGCTCAATGTCTTCACACCCGGCACCGACCGGCGCGCGCGCCCGGTGATGGTGTGGATGCATGGTGGCGGTTTTACGTCCGGCTCCGGCAATTACCTGATTTACGACGGCACTTATCTGGCCAAAAAAGAAGACGTGGTGGTGGTATCGGTGACCCATCGCCTCAACATCTTCGGCTTTTTGCATCTTGCCGACCTCGGCGGTGAGCAGTGGGCGGGTGCCACCAATGCCGGCATGCAGGATCTGGTAGCTGCCTTGCAGTGGATCCACGACAACATAGCCCAGTTCGGCGGCGACCCCGATCGCGTCACCATTTTTGGCCAATCGGGTGGTGGCAGCAAAACCACCACTTTGATGGCCATGCCTGCAGCCAAAGGATTGTTTCATCGTGCGATCGCCCAAAGTGGCGCGGCGCTGCGTGGCATTACTGCATCGGATGCCAGTGCGGCGACAGAAAAATTTCTGGCAAAACTCAACCTCAACAGCAAACAGCTGGAGCGCTTGCAGAGCCTGACACCGCAACAGATTCAGGATGCACTCTACAGTCAGCCTGCCATTCCAGGCCTGGGTACTGGCCCGGTGATTGACGGCAAGGTCATTCCCCGTCATCAATGGGAACCGACTGCGCCGGAATTCTCGGCCAATGTGCCGCTGCTGGCCGGCTCCGTTGCTACCGAAAACGGCTGGGTGGGCCCACCGCCTTTCGAACTGGCCGACGCAGAATTGCTATCGCTGTTCACGTCAGGCATCGCCAACAAGGATGCGACCAAAGGCCAGCAGCTGCTCGATCTTTACCGCAGCCGCTATCCGCAACTGCGCAATCGCATGCTGTGGCTGACGGCAGAGTCGGACAATACCCGGCGCCGCAACGCGCAAGAGCTGAACAAGCTGAAATTTGAACAAGGCAAGGCACCCTCCTGGCTTTATTACTTCAACTGGTTTTCCCCCGTGCACGACAACCGCATGGGTTCCTACCATACGCTCGACATCCCGTTTGTGTTCAACAATGTGGATGTGGGGGCTTCGATGACCGGTGCCGGCCAGGAGCGTTACCGGCTGGCCCATGTGATGAGCGCCGCCTGGGCCGCCTTCGCCAGAACCGGCAATCCTGATCATGCCGACATGCCACACTGGCCTGCCTTCAACCCTGCCGAGTATCCGACCATGGTGTTTGGAAACGAAGTGATAATGAGACAGGACCCGAACCGGGAAGAGCGGTTGGCACTGGCAAGCTTGCACAAAGGATGAAAGCTGTTCCGGACGCCATGGCCGCTGACCTCAACAAGTACGATTGGTTTGTATGTACTCGGGAGTGTCAGCCCGTCGGGGCAATACACCGGGAACAGGGCAAGCCAACCTTGCAACTGGTCAGTCTGGCAGCCATTGCCTGAAAACGACAGTGCCGGACATGGAATAACTACTTGCGGGTAATGGCATTGCTTTTGGCGCCATTGGCTATATTCATGCCTTCGCGCGCAGCCGCAGTCACTCGCGTTATATCCAGCGTATTCAGTTTGTAATAGGTAGTGGAAGACACATCCGGATTGCTGGAAGCCATGTTCAACACCTTGGTGTAAAACAGCTCGGGCGGATTTTTTGTACCAAAACGTGGCGCACCAGGGAAACTTCCCGCGCGGGTCAGTTGCTCCAGCGTCACCATCACCCGCGTCAGATTGTCTTCCAGTTTGCCTTGCATGTTGAAAGCCACAGTCGTGGCAGCCTGGGCAACTTCATCGGCGCTGGCTTGCTCTGGCATTACACCTGCCGGCAACGCCATCATGATTGCATCTTCGGCAGCTACACCATTCGCAACCGGGGATACTGCACTGACCGGCTTTGGCTGGCTGCCCACAAGTTTGTCGATAAATTTCACTGTTTCACCATGCCCCCTTGCCAACGCCAGATCGCGCGGTGTGTAGCCACCAATGTCGCGGGCATTGAAATCAACGCCGTTGTCCCAGGCCAATTGCAGCACTTCATTCCAGCCGGTCCTGGCGGCGCCATGCGCTACATTCTGGCCGTTGGCAGCACGGTCGTGGATATTGGCGCCGGCCTTGAGCAGCAGCTGCATGATTTCAGCAGCTGCTGCACCGGTGGTGAATTGGCCGGAAAGGGGGATGTCTTTGAAGATGCCATAGACGCGCCAGACACCCGCAGCTGCCAGCATTGGCGTCACTGCGTACACCTGGTTGGCAATGTCCACTCGCGCCTTGTAGGCAAGCAACAGCTTTACTGCCTCGATGTCACCGGCCTTGACTGCCTTGTGCAGCGCGGTGGCACCAGCATTGACCACGCGAGAATCAGCAGTGCCATCGGTATAACCGCGGTCACCGGCGCCACCGCGGAACAGCGGCTCGTGCTTAAGCCGCATATCGACATAGGCGCCTTGCGCGAGCAGTGTTCTGGCGATATCGAGAGCAGTCAGTCGGTCGGTTGAAGGCAGATCACCATGGCTGCTGCTGGTCATCAGGTGCATGTCTATCGCGTTGTACAGTGCAGTGCGTCCCCACCAGTCCCAGCGTTTGATATCGGCGCCGCGTTCGATCAAGAGTGCCGCCGTATCGTAATGCAGATTGAGAGTCGCCATCAGCAACGGCGTCTGACCCCACAGGTCAGGCAGGTTGATATTGGCGCCGCCGTCCAGCAGTGCCGCCACACAGTCCTTGCATCCCTCTCTCGCGGCATACAGCAACGGCGTGTAACCGCCACCCGTATCCAGCGGTTTGATGCGGGGTTCCGAAGTTACCCAGCGCGGCCATTGCTGATCCTTGCTTCTGGCATTCACCTCGGCGCCGTGTTTGACAAGCAATGTGATCATCGCCGGCTGCTGCTGCGCAGCTGCCCACATCAGCGCGCTTTGACCTCCCCAGTTTTCCTTGACGTTTACCTTGGCCCCTTTATCAAGCAGCAATCTGGCTGTATCAACATTGCCGGTTCTGACCACCGCCATCAGCAGCGTCTGCCCTTCACTGTTGGGAGATTCGAAATCACCGCCGGCACTGACCAGCGCTTTCATGATCGGATAGTTGCCGTGTTCGGAGGCCACTGTCATCGGCGAGGCACCGTAAACATTGCGGATATCCGGCCTGGCACCTTTTTTCAGCAACAGCTGCACCAGGGGCAGATCCTGTTTGAACACGGCCCAGTGCAACGCGGTGGTGCCATCGACCGCAAGCTGATTGACCTGAACGCCACTGGCGATCAGTGCCAGTGCTGCCTCGCGCTTGCCTTCATTCACCAGATCAGGCAGTGACTCCGCTGCAAACACACTCGTGGTAGCGGTCAGCCACAGCAGTGCCGCGCAGACAAGCACGCGGCGGAGACTGGAGAATGGTGAACCCACTGCAAACATCCGCAACATCAGATTTCCGCAAACATGCCGGTGCTGTTGCCGAGCGCTTCAATACCGGCAATACCGGCACGCTCCAGTATGGTCAGCACCAGATTGGCATGCGGTGTATTGGTGGCATATTTCAGATGCTGCCCGCCTTTGATACGTCCATAGCCTTTGCCAAAGATGGCCGAGGGCAGCGGATCAGCATTGTGGGCGTTGGAGTCACTCATGTTGCTGCCGAACAGCAGGATGGAATGATCCAGCAGCGTGCCGTCGCCATCATGCGTTTTGGCAAGACGATCCAGAAATTTGGCGAACAGTTTGGAGTGGTAAGTCTGCACCACCGCACACTTGTCCATCTTGTCCGGCACGTAACGGTGATGCGACAGCGGATGGTAGGCATCGGAAATTCCCACCTGGTTATAGGTCAGCATGCTGAGCTCGGCCGAGATCATCATTGAAGCCACCCGCGTCAGCTCGGTTTCATAGGCCAGCGCTGTCAGATCGAACATCATGCTGATGTGCTGCTCCCAATTGGCCGGCACCCCCAGCGGCGCGTCAGGAATGGCAACACCGGTGAAATTGCGCGCACCCAGCTTCTGCACCTGCTTCTCGACATCACGCACCGAATCCAGATATTCCTCCATGCGCACGCGGTCGGCAGCACCCAGTTTGCTGTCCAGTGAGGTGGCACTTTCTGCCACCAGGTCCAACAGGCTGAATTTCTGGTGCTTGATCGAGTCGCGCTCGCTCTGGTTGTTGCCCTGACCGAACATCCGGAAAAACAATTTGCGGGGGTTGTGCTCCATCGGCAACGGCTGGGTGCGGGTCCGGAACGAGATGGTGGAGCCGTAACCGCAGCCGGTTTTCGCGCTGCACACGCCGGATGCGGATGAGGCTTTCACTTCGGTACACAGTTCCAGCGAGGGAAACGGTGTGTCCTGGCCGAGGTGTTGTGCCGCGATCTGGTCAGCAGAGATGCCGTAATTGGGGTCTTTTTCGTTGTTGGCGAATGGTGAAGCACAACTCAGCCAGGTGCCGGGTGAAGTGGCATGCACACCAGCTCCCTCGGCAGCCGTGTTGCGCAGATTGCTGACTATGGTCATCTGGTTTTGGTAGGCGGCCAGCGGTTTCAGAATCGGCGTCAAATCAAATGCAGGGCCGGTAGCCGCCGGTGTCCACTTGTCCATGATGGCGCCATGCGGAAAATAGAAGAAGCCCAGCCTGGGTTTGGCAGAGGCAGCCGTCTGTGCCAGCGCAGTGCCGGCAGGAATCATAGCATCCAGCAATGGCAAAGCCACGGCAGCGCCCGCGCCACGCAATAAAGCCCTGCGTGAAAGATGTTTCCTGGTGATGAACATAAAGCGTCCCTCAGTCTCTATTTTGTTGGTGGCGGTGCACTTGCTGCCAGTTGTTCCTTGGCTGACAGGCTTTTCATCCGGAACTGTTCGCTGTTGACAATCTGTAGCACCAGCGTTGAGAAACGGTAATTGTCCGCTGCGGCTTCCCGCACAATACGCCTTACTGTCGGCATATCGGCATATTTGACCCCGCGCCCCAGTGCAAACGTCATCAGTTTCTCGGCAAAAGTCTGCACGAACTGCTGCGGACGCGCCATCAGTGCAGCCCGCAATGCGACCGGACTGCCCACTCTGGTGCCATCTGCCATCACACCTGATGCATCGATCGGCGTCCTCGCCATACGGTCATTGTCACGCCAGCGGCCGACCGCATCGAAATTTTCCAGTGAAAAACCGAGCGGATCGATGACGCCATGACAGCCGTTGCAGGAAGGATTGCTGCGGTGGGTTTCCAGCCGCTCCCGCACCGTAGTGAACTCCTGGCCGATTTCAACTTCCTTGAAGCTTTCGACATTGGGTGGCGGTGCTGCCGGTGGTGTGCCGACGATTTTTTCCAGCAGCCATTTGCCACGCAATACCGGCGAGGTGCGATTGGGATATGAGGAGACCATCAGCACTGCCCCTTTGCCGAGCAGCCCCCACCGGTTTTTATCCCGCAGTTGCACGCGGCGGAATTCGCTGCCGCGGATGTCATTGATGCCGTAATGCAGGGCCAGGGTTTCATTAAGGTAAGTGTGATCTGCTGTCAAAAGTTCCAGCACGCTACGGTTTTCGCTGAAGATGCTCTGCATGAACAGCACCGCTTCCTGGGTAAGATCTGCGCGGATATTGCGGTCAACATCCCTGAATAATTGGCCATCCGGAGTGATGTTTTTGAGCTCAGCCAGCCCCAGCCACTGGTAGCCGAAATTGCTGGCAAGATTTTTTGCACGCGGATCCTTCAGCATGCGTTGCACCTGCTGTGCCAGCACGGCCGGTTTCTTGAGACCCTCATCAGTAGCAACCTTGAGCAAGGTTTCGTCAGGCACGGAACTCCATAAAAAGAATGACAGCCGTGACGCCAGCTCCAGACTGCTCAGCTCGTAACTGGCACCGGTGGGCGATGCCTTCCGCACCGGTTCTATCCGAAACAGGAATTTGGGATGCGCCAGAATGCCCGACAGCGCAAAGCTGATGCCCTTCTCAAAGCCACCTTCGGCCTTGCCAGCCTCATACATATGCATCAACAGCCTGGTATCGTCGTCGGCGAGAAAACCCTTGAAGGCTGCATTGGCGAGTGTTGTCACAATCTGTCTGGCACAGGCGCTCTCGTTCACATCGCGGCCGGGATAGCAGGAGAATATTTTCTGGCGGCTGGGAGTCTTGCCCAAACCGGTGGCACGCACCGGGCCATAGATTTCAATTTCCCGCAACGGTGGCAGCGCATCCTGCCCTTTCCTGGGCGACTGCTGCTGCAGCGGAGCATCTGATTCCGCAAACGAGCGATGCAGAAAAAACACGGCCAGCTTGTGCGGGCCGGCGGTGGTGCTGAGCGGGATATTGCGCAACCTTGCATTCAATTCATCGAAGGCGGGGGCTCGCAGCTTGTCCTCACGTCCGGCTTCCTCCAGACCGCCAATAGTCGTTTCAAAAAACTTGCTGCCGTCGATGGTGGCAACCAGAGTGCTCTTGTAATCGAAACCGGCAGGCGCCAGGCCAGCGGCCATGCTGCCGATATTCAGCAGATAGTCGCCATCACTGGGAAAATAATGTTCCACCACCGCGCCGCCGCGCGAACCCAGCGGCAGTCCGTCAATATGAAAGGCCTGCCCGGCCTGGGAAAGCGTATACGGCGTGCCTGAGGGACTGGCTGCGGGCGTGCCTATGGCCTGCTCACTCACCACCCTGGCAGCACCCAGATACTGGTCAATGAACGTGGGCGTTACCTGCAGTGCCGTGGCGATATTGTCGAAGCCGTCTTCGGCACCATCCACCGGCAACAACGCTTCGGGATCTATATCAAGCTGCAACAAGTCGCGGATGACATTCGCATATTCGGTACGGTTCAGGCGGTGCAGCAGTTTGTCGCCCGCCGCAGGCGTGGTTTGCGGCTGGTCAAGCTTGCCTTCCAGCCACGCGACAAACGCATCAACCTCGTGACTGTCGGGGCGTTGCTTGCCGGGTGGCGGCATCATCCTGCCGCGCAACTTGCGCACCACTTTTTCCCACACCTCGGCATCCCGGGTGATGGTGTCGTGACTCATCTGCTCGAACGCCAGGCCACCGCTGAAGTCATCCTGGTTATGACAGTCCATGCAGTACTTGTTCAGCAGGTTCCATTGGTCATCGGCCTTCGCGCCTGTGCATGCCAACAACACCATGGCGAACAGACAGGCAACACTATTGCTGGCCAGCGTCTTGTTTGCAGTGATGGTCGCCGGTTTTGTCATGGCAGCTTCAGTAACCGGGTGCTCTGTGGATCCCGTAAATGCCCCTGGATGCTTTGCCAGGCCAGCGTCATGAACTGCGTGGGTTCGCCCATGGCAGCATCAAACTCCGCAGTGGGCTTTTCCAGCAGTATTTCCGCGAGACTTTCACTCTTGATGAACGAGCCATGCAAACGATCAAAGATGGTGAGGTACATCTGGTTTTGTGCCCGCAACTCCGGCAGCGTCATAAGGTCGCCATACGCCGGAACAATGCTGGTGTTGGCATTGGGGACCGACAGCAATGATACGAAGCTGTCCAGCATGCCGCCGATGTAACCACCGGTCGACCAGTCAAGCTCGGGCCAGCGCCGGTTGGATACCAGCCCGCCGGTAACCAGCACATTCTCATCCTCGAAATAAATCCAGATATCGCCGTCAGTGTGGGCATTGCGCATGTAGCCGTACTGCACCTTGCGGTCGCCGAGCCGGATCATGCCGTCGTCGAAAAAAGTGGTGCCGGGCAACGCCACGGCCGGCAGCGGCGAAAATGTGATACCTGACCACCGCTGCCAGACTTCGGTACTCTGCCACAGCATGGTGTTTTCATGGGCAATGATCTGCACGCCCTGCTGCCCCAGTGGTTGATTGGAGCCAGTCTGCTCCCGATGCCAGTGGGTATTGAACAGGGCCCGGTACGGCCGGCCAGGAAAATTCTGCGCGATGGCCTTGTGCAATTCGCCGAACCAGTCGCTGTGGCCGCCATCCACCATGATCAGGCCTTCAGAGCTGTCTGCCACCAATACATTGCTGTCGGGGCCTTTCACCAAAAGCATCTTGTCTGACAGACGCTGCGTCTGTATTTTGGTGGCCTGTGCAAACAACGCCCGGGATCCCGGCCAAGGCACAGCCGAACCAGTCAGTACGGCCGCTTGTTTGAGAAAGCCTCTGCGGCCCGGCTTACGGTCCTTGCAACTACGATTGGTTTCCATGCGTATTTTCGAAGGTTTCGCTTGAACTGGTGCAGGAAAACCTGCAGTTTTATCGAAGAATTTTCATGTTTTTCATTCGAGGGAGAGGTTATGAAAGTCAATCGTAAAAGTAAACCGCTATTCTCTGTCACCTTGTTGTCGGCACTGCTGATGAGCAACGCCGCATGGGCGCATCATTCCGTGAGCAGCGAGTTTGACACCAACAAAACCATTGATGTGCGCGGCACCATCACCAAGGTTGAATGGGCCAATCCGCACATCTGGCTCGCGCTGGATGTAACCGGCGCCGACGGCAAAGTTGTCAAATGGGGCTGTGAAATGGGTTCACCCAACCAGCTGGTGCGCCAGGGTTTCACCAAAGAGAATCTGCCGGTAGGCACCGTCATTCGCACCCAGGCCAATCCTGCCAGAGACGGCTCCAACACCTGCAGCACCAGAAAGATCACACTGGATGACGGCACTCCGGTGTTCAGTCGCCCCAGCGGCCAATAGCGCAAGGATGACCCAATGAATCTGACCAGAGTTTTCAAGGCCACCTGTCTCTCGCTGTTATTGGTTGGCGGACTTGCCCAGCAGGCCTTTGCACAAACCGCAGCGGCAATTCCGCGACTGTCGAGCGGCAAGCCCGACCTGAACGGCGTATGGGAATTTCCCTATGTGCCCGACATGTCCGCCAAGGGCAACGGCAAGAACCAGACCGGTGCCGGGCCACTCCCCTACACCGCTGCCGGCAAACTGAACATGGACCGCTACGACGCTGCCAAGGGCGATTACACCGGTGCCTGCCTGCCGTTCGGGCATGTGCGTTCAATGAACTCGCCCAACCCGGTGCAGTTTTTCCAGACCGACAAGGCATTCGCCTATCTGTTTGAAGTGAACACCTGGCACCATGCTTTCAAGATCGGTGGCAAGAACGATATCTATGACCAGCCAGCCAGCTGGTATGGCAACTCCCACGGCGAATGGAGTGGCGATACCTTCGTAGTCACCACCGGCAATTACAACGGCAAGACCAGACTGGACACTGCCGGCCATCCGCACAGCAACAAACTCACCGTCACTGAAAAGTTCACGCTGCGTGATGCCAATTCGCTCGACTATGAAGTAACCATCAATGACCCGATCTACTATTCAGCGCCGTGGAGCAACAAGCGCATCTTCACCCGCATGAAGGGTGAGCTGGGCTTGCTGGAATATGCCTGCGAAGAAAACAACCGCGGCTTGTGGGAAGGCCGCATCAAGCCACCGGATTACACCAACTGGCACACCTACAAGGATGGAGAGTAAGACGAAGTTGACCGGATGACTGGTTCCCCAGTCACCGGTCAGCAGCCCTGCTATTTACCGTCAACCGACAATCCCAGCAGCACGTTACCCGGGGTCTCGCCGTTGGCGATATAGCCGGAAGTGACTATCAGCATGCCACCGGCAATGGCCGGACCGGGGCCATCCATCGAACCGCCGCGGCCGGTGAGTCCACCAACCGCTTCATAGGTGCGGACGCTGTCGAAATCCCACACTACCTTGCCGTCGCTGGTGGAATATCCGCGCAGATGACCGTCGGCAGCGCCCGAGAAGGCAATGCCGTTGATTGCGCTGACCGCGGCCAATTGGGCCGGGCTGCAGCGCGACCGCAGGCCGCAATCGGCGGGCGGCGTGTGCCAGACTACTGCACCGGTGTCGAGCTTGAGTGCAAACATGCCGCCACCGGCTCTCGGATCGACATCGGTATTCGGGTTGCCTGGCACCACGATGCGTCCCATGTCGGACAAGGCTACGTAGAGGTTGGCCTGATCTGCTGCCGAGCCCCACTGGATGCCGCCGAGCGTGCCACCCTTGCCGAGGCGCACCGACCACAGCAGCGCGCCGTCATGGTCGGGATCAATAGCATGCACGAGACCTGACTTCTGGCCGGCGACCAGCACGCGGCGGCCATGGCCGAGATCGACCAGGATCGGCGACGAGGCAAAATCAAAATCAGGACCGTTGGTGGCAGGGCACGCCGTGGTGTCGGTCATGCGGCAAGCGCTGTTGTAGGCATCATTGGCCGTCATCTGTTTCGACCACAACATTTTGCCGGTATCGAGATCCAGAGCGATGAACGCATCGCTGGTGGTGGTGGGCGGATCGCTGTAGTTGTCGCCGGTGGTGACGTAGACCGCACGCCTGACCGGATCGATGGTCGGACTCGACCATACTGGCGCACCCGACGGCCCCCACAACTGCACGCCCTTCTGGTTCTTGCCGGTCTGCTTCGGCACATCCACCGTCCAGGTTTTCCAGATCTGCTCCCCGGTCTGTGCGTCAAACGCCATCACACTGCCGCGGAATTTGCAGCATTCGTAATCAGCTGAAGTTGCCGCCACTTCCTCGCCGGAGGAAGTACCCAGATAGAGACGACCGTTGTACAGCATCACCGAGCCGGTGATTCTGGCGATCGGATAGTCATCGACTTTTTTCCGCCAGATCACTTCGCCGGTGAGGGCATCCAATGCATACAGGTTGGCAGCCCTGTCGCCGAAGAAGGCGGCGTAACGCGGGCCGGCGGCAGTATTGATGCTGCCAATACTCACTGCTCCCCGCACAGGCGCCGTGGTTTTGAAATACCAGTGAATGCAGCCGGTCGACGCGCTCAGCGAATACATGAGGCTGCCCGCGCTGCCCACGAACACACGTTCACCGACCACGACCGGTTGCGCGTTGGCGCTGAGGTCACCCGGGAAGGCAAAGGCCCATTTCACTTTCAGTTTCGGTACGTCGGCGGCAGCGAGGCTGGTGACTGCAGGATCCGCGAATCGCGAGTTGGTCGCGGTAACGCCCCAACCATTCCATGCCTGCGAGCGTAACAAATCCGCAGCTGCCGGATTGGACCAGGCCTGCGGCAGCGCGGACTTCGCACACATCGCGCTCGCCGGCGGCATGGTATCCAGCGGCCTGGAAAATTTCTTGCCGGTGACATATTCCGCGATGGCGCGATGATCAGGCGAGGACCGGTTGGCTGCCATCGAAATCATCGAACCAGTCTGCAGCGCATCGAATATCTGCTCAGGCGCCAGCAGTCGCAACACCTCCCGTTTCGGCGCGCGCTCGTTGCCGCCCTCGTGACAGCCGGAGCACAGCGAGGTATACAGTGCGCCGCCGTCCTGGGCGGAAAGCTCACTCGCAGAAGCAAGCAATACCACAGCAGATACCAGTGCACGACCGATTCTTTTTGTCATCATGTTCAATTTGACTCAATAATCAAGAAGCACCATTTCAATGGGCAATGGGCAATAGCGGCGGCATGTTGGCCGGCAAGCGCTGATCAACCGCATGCAGCAGCACGGCGGCGAGCAGGTAATCTCCCATGATGCCGGCAATCTCAAGTGCGCCCTGGCGGGTGAATTTTGCTTCGGCCTCAGCCCAGGTAGCCGCTGACAGATGATGGTCACGCATGATTTCACGACCGTAGCGAATGATCACGGCGTCCTTCGCATCAAGCGCTTCCAGCGGGCCGTTGTTCTTGATGGCATCCACAGTCGCTTTCGGTGCGCCTTCGCTTAGCGCCGCTGTTTCATGGAAGGTGTATTCATACTGCTGATCGAACTCGCGCGCGCTCACCAGAATGGCCACTTCAATGTAGCGGCGGCCGATGATGCTGTCGTAACGCAGGTACTGGTTGAGGATGTCCATCGCCTGCGCCACTTTCGGCATATGCAGCGAAACACCTCCGGGCCCGATCATCGGCGTGGTGCGGTTGATTCCTGCCACCTTGTCGTAAATCGCCTGATCTTCCGGCTTCATGTCGCTGCGCATCAGGGGTGGCATGCGCGAGAGTGACTGGGGATTGATATCGGACGGTAATGATTGCGCCTTGGCAGAAGTGCCAACCATAAGCGCAGCGAGCGCTGCCACCCGCACCACAGCAAGGATATGCATCAGCTCTCTCTCCTAATTGGCACTATGTGCTTTCAGGCCAGCGACAACCCGTGTTGCGTCAGTGGCAGTGAACGGTAGCGCTTGCCGGTCGCTGCAAACAGCGCATTGCACAGCGCCGGAATCAGCGGTGCCTGGCCGGGTTCACCCACGCCGCCCCAGAAGCCGCCGGTCGGCGCCAGCACCACGTCCACCTTCGGCATCTCCTTGAGGCGCAGCACGCGGTAGTCGTGGAAATTGGCTTGCTTGACGCGACCGCGTTCAATGCCGATCTCGCCCCACATCGCAGCGCTGAGCGCCCACACGGTGGCGCCTTCCAGCTGCGCGCGCACGTTGAGCGGGTTCACCACATAACCGGGGTTGATCGCCTGCACGATGCGGTGAATGGTGATGACACCGGCGTCGTTGACCGAGAGCTCCACCACAGCCGCAGTAAAGCTGGCATAGGGTTCGGTGGTGGCGATACCGCGAAAGACTCCTTTCGGCGGCGCAGTATCCCAGCCGGCCGCTTTGGCCGCAGTTTCCAGGATGTGACGCGAGAGTTCATCTGCTGCCATGTGCCGCACGCGGAACTTGAGCGGATCTTCGCCGGCCGCTGCCGCCAGCTCATCGATGAACTGCTCGCGCGCGAACGGCGTTTGTGACCAGCCCACCGTGCGCCAGAAACCGATCGGCACATGGGTGGCGCGCTGGATGTAACTGTGATCCTGGTTTGCCACTTCATAAGGCAGACGCGAGAAACCTTCGGTAGCCATCCCGTCGACGCCCTTCGCCAACGGTGCGCCTATCCGCTGCGCCATCAGTGAACCACTGGCGATGCGGGTTTGCCAGGCCACAACATTGTTGTTGGCATCGAGGGCACCCTTGAGTTTGTACATCGCCAGTGGCCGGTACATGCCATGCTGGGTATCTTCTTCGCGTGACCACAACAATTTCACTGGCGTGCCCTGCGGCAGCTTCGCTGCAATCAGCGCCGCCTGCCGCGCGAAATCGCCGGAGCCGCGCCGGCCGAAACCGCCGCCGGCCTGCACGCGATGCACGATGACGACTTCCGGCTTCAGCTTGAGCGCTGCGGCCACTTCGGAAGCGAGACCATCCGCAACCTGGGTGGAGGCCCACACATGCACCTCGGCAGCACTGATCTGCACGGTGGCGCCCATCGGTTCCATCGGTGAATGACTGAGGTAAGGCGTGAAGTATTCGGCTTCGAGCACTTTACCCGCGCCTTTCATTGCAGTGTCCACATCGCCCTTGTTGTTCGGCAGTGGTGCCGCGTCGGTGGCGGTGAGGCCGGCCTCGAAAAACTTGCGGATGCTGGCATTGTCGGCTTTGCCATTGCCTTGTTCGTCCCAGTCGATCACGACTTCCGCCAATGCGTTTTTGGCGCGCCACCAGTTGTCGGCCACCACCACCACCGAGGCGCCGTCATCAATGGTAAAGATGTCGATCACGCCGCGGCGTTTGCGGGCGCTGTCGGCTGCGAAACCGCGCGCCTTGCCACCAAACACCGGGCTCTGCGCAATCGCGGCATACACCATGCCGGGCAGGCTGACGTCGATGCCATAGACCTGGGTGCCGTTCACGGAAGCGGGAATATCCACACGCGGCTTCGACTGGCCGATGATGTTCCAGGTGGCCGGGTCTTTCAGTGGCACATCCTTCGGCACTGCTTGCGTAGCGGCCAGCGCGGCCAGGGCACCGAAACCGCTTTGTTTCTTGCTGGCGGCATGCGCGACAATGCCGTTCTTCACGGTGATCTCGCTGGCAGGCACTTTCCATGTTTGCGCGGCAGCTGCCACCAGCATCGCGCGCGCGGTGGCGCCAGCCTGGCGCAGGTAGCTCTGCGAATTGCGGATGGTCTGGCTGCCCACGGTTTGCATGCTGCCCCAGGCTTTGTTCATCAGAATATGTTCATGCACGTCGACATAGGCAATGTGCACCTGCTCCCAGTTGGCATCGAGTTCGTCGGCCACGATCTGCGGCGCCGAGGTCAGACTGCCCTGGCCCATTTCGGAGCGCGCGTACTTGATGGTGACGCTGTCATCCGGTGCCACTTCAACCCAGATATTCACGCGTTTGGGGCCGGCAGCGGCAGCGGCTTGCGCCTTGCTTGCAGGCAACGTGAACCCAAGAGCCAGGCCACCGCCAACGGCAGCGCTGGAGAGCAGAAAATTACGACGCGAAATCCTGTTGGAAGTTTTCATATGGTTGCCCCTCACGCCTTGGCCACTTCAGGTGCATTGCCAGCCACGTCGTGGATGGCATCCCGGATGCGCTTGTAGGTGCCGCAGCGACAGATATTGGTCATGGCTGCGTTGATGTCGGCATCGGTGGGCTTCGATATTTTTTCGAGCAATGACACGGCCGTCATGATCTGGCCCGACTGGCAATAGCCGCATTGCGGCACCTGATGCTTGACCCAGGCCTGTTGCACCGGATGCGAGGCGTCGTGCGACAAACCCTCGATGGTGGTGATGCGCTTGCCCTCGGCGGAAGACACCGGCAGCACACACGAACGCATCGGTTCGCCATCAATATGCACGGTGCAGGCGCCACATTGGGCGATGCCGCAGGAATATTTGGTTCCCTTCAGATCGAGGATGTCCCGAAGTACCCATAACAGGGGCATTTCCGGCTCCACATCCACTTCATGCACCTGGTTGTTGATTTGCAGTTTCATGGCTGGTCTCCGTAGTAGCAACATCCTAGATCAGAGCACTTGGACTGCGGTTTGGCAAGGGTGGTCAGGCAAGCTTCCACAATCAATCAGGGGTTAAGTGCTGCACTTACCCTGTCGTTATACCCCTGAAAGAACCCTTATGAACCAGCCACGGCTCCGTTAAATCCCTTATGCAAAGTCCTGCTTCCCCCGAAACCGACACCAAAGACTGGCGCCGCAAGTATTCTGATGTCGTGCGTGCGATGGAAGCCGACGAGCGCCAGTACCGGGAACAGCTGGGCACCCTGAAGCGGCTGGTTGCCAGGCTCTGTCTGGTTGGCAATGGGCAATCGCCGGAGCTGGATGCCACGCTACTAACACTGAAAGAAGTCATTGCCCGCGACCACGCACCTGCAGCCGAACTGGATGCAATCGCCTCCAATATTGCCAGTGTGGTGCTTGAACAGGACCGCCGCGCCACTGTGCCCTCCACTACCGGGCAAGCAACCGCAGCAGCCGCTGACCCGGCAGCAGTCGATCCGCGCCTGCGCGATGCACTGGTGCGGCTGTTGGGCGAGCTAAGGCGTGACCCGGAACTGATCAACAGCATTGATCTGCTCGGCATGGAACTGGCCTCGCTGGCCATCGCTGATGACCTGCCCCGGTTGGTACAACAGGCTGGCCAACTGGCTACCCAACGCATTCGCAATCTGGAGATGATGCGCAGCGGTCTGGAAAACCTGCTGGCGCAGATGATCACGCGTCTCGATGAAATGACTGGCTACATCGATGGCGATGAAGCCAGCAGGCAACAGGAGCACTCCCGTCGCACTGCTTTCACTGACCAGATGGCCGACGAAATGCAAGCATTGGGGGCCAGTGTGGAAGCGGGCTCCGACCTCGCACTGATCCGCGTGCAAATTCGCAACCGGCTGGATTCCATCAGCAGGCATTTGCAGGACTTCCGGCAACGGGAAACCGCTTACGCCAGCACCGCGCAACAAGGTACTGACGCGATGCGCGCCCGCATCGCCCAGCTGGAACAGGAAACCAGTGAATTGCAACAACGGGTGGAAGCCGAAAAACGCAACGCGATGCTGGATGCGTTGACGCAGGTGCCGAACCGCCTCGGCTGGGAACGTCGCTTTGATGAAGAGCTGCGGCGCTGGCAGCAATTTCCGCAGGAGACCTGTGTGCTCACCTGGGATATCGACCATTTCAAGCGCATCAACGACAGCTACGGCCACACTGCCGGCGACAAGGTGCTGAAGATCGTGGCCAACCGCCTGGCCAAGGGCATTCGTGGCACCGATTTCCTGGCACGCTATGGCGGCGAAGAGTTCGTGATGATCCTGCCTGCCACTACGCTGGCAAGCGGCATCACACTGGCGGATACCATCCGTGCTGCTATAGCCAACATCGGCTTCCACTTCAGTGGCAAGGCTGTGGTGATCACCATTTCCTGCGGCATTACCGCACTGCGTGAGGGTGATACTGCAACCAGCGCATTCGAGCGCGCCGACCAGGCCTTGTATCAGGCCAAGCAAAACGGCAGGAACCAGGTTGTCGAAGGTTGACTGACAGCAGTCAGCCACATGCAACATGCATTGAATGCAGCCTGATTGTGTGTTGATTCACATATCAACAAGCCAGGACTTGCTCTTGCCTTTCCCGCCAATGACTATCCACGCCGTCCGCAAGGACGAGTAAAAGGACGATCAGTCAACAAATCCGATAGAGAGGGACCTGTCCATTAATCAGTAGGGAGGTACCGCATGATCTCGTTAAACGTAAATGGTAATAATTACAATGTAGATGTCGACCCCGCCACACCGCTCCTGTGGGTACTGCGTGACGTCCTGGGTCTGACAGGAACGAAATACGGCTGCGGCATCGAGGTATGCGGCGCTTGCACAGTAATGATTGACGGCCAGCGCGAACCTTCCTGTGTATTCGATGTATCTTCGGCCATCGGCAAAAAAGTTGTCACCATCGAAGGCTTGTCGGCAGATCGCAGCCATCCCGTCCAGAAAGCCTGGATCAAACACCAGGTACCCCAATGCGGTTATTGCCAGTCCGGCATGATCATGGCATGTGCTGCTGCCATGAAGGCAGGGCATTTCGGCAATGAAATTTTGTCAGAGATGAATCACATCTGCATATGCGGCACCTATTCCCGCATCAAAGATGCAGTGGGGGAACTATGACAATGACTACATACACAAGTGTGCCTCCGACTGCAGAAATCAATGCAACACTTGCCACTCACAAGCTAAATCGCCGCGGATTCCTGAAATTTTCAGCCAATGGACTTGCACTCGCCTTCGCCTTGCCGCTGATTGGACGCACTGATGAAGCGAATGCCGCGCTTTCCAGCCAGGACCTTGCCAACAGCTACATCCATGTAAGTCCCAATGGAACCATCACGCTGGCATTTGGCGGAGCCGAAATGGGGCAAGGCTCCATGTCGGGTCTGGCACAAATCATGGCTGAGGAATTGATGGTTGACTGGACCCAGATATCGGTTATGCAAGCATTGGCTAATACTGTGGTTTCGTATACCACCGGCGGCAGCAGTGCGGTGAGTCGACGCTATACCACCCTGCGCACAGCAGGCGCCGCTGCGCGCGAACTGCTGGTCGCTGCCGCCATGCAGGAAACCGGCGACAGCAACCGTGACAATTTCAAAGCCGACAATGCAAAAATCATTTATCTGCCTGATACCCAGATCTGGTGGGAATACGGAGAGCTGGCAAGTGCCGCAGCGGGCATGACACTTCCCAACGATCTCAGACTCACCAACCCTGCCAACTTCCGGTTGATCGGCAAACCGCTGCCGCGCGTTGACATACCGGCCAAGGTGGATGGCAGTGCCAAATTCGGCATCGATATTTTTCTGCCAGGCATGGTGTTCGCAGCCATCAAACATTGCCCGACCATCGGCGGAACACTGACGAGCACACCTGTCAAACCGGCTGGTGCGCTTGCTGTGGTGGCATGTACTGCTTCCAACACCCGCGGCAACGTCATAGCCGGCAGCAAAAATGCGGTTGCAGTGGTAGCGAGCAACTCGTGGCTTGCTTTCAAACTGGCCAAGAGACTGTCAGTCAATTGGACACTGCCTGCCACGACTGCGGATGTCGACAGTACCCAACTGCTGGCCTATGCACAGGCGAAACTCGTCAGCAGCGCTGCCTTGGTGGCCGAGCCCTTGCCACCCACAACTTTTACGCCACAGAGTTTTGCACCCGTGCTGGAAGCCGATGTGGCCAACACCATGGGAGTTCCCACCATTGATGCAACCTACACCGCCCCCTATCTGGCCCACGCGACCATGGAAGTGCTTAACTGCACCGTCAATATCATGTATGCGGGCGACACACCGGTGAGTTGCGAAATATGGGCACCGACGCAATCGGCAACAACAGTGGCGACCAACGCCGCCCTCCTCACCTTGTTGCCGGCTACTGCCATCACAGTCCATACCACCTTCCTGGGTGGCGGACTCGGTCGCAAGATCGAACAGGACTACATCTGGCAGGCTATACAGGTAGCAATGGCAGTCAGGAAACCGGTGAAACTGACCTGGATGCGTGAAGAGGATTTCAGCCATGACCAATACCGGCCCATGGCACTCACCCGCGTCAGGGCCAAACTGGCCGGGGGCAAAATCCAGGCATGGTCCTACCGCACACTTTCGCAATCGATCACGGCACAACGTGGCCGCCTGACTGCCGGCAGCGTTGACTCGCAGGCAGTGGAAGGTGCTGTCCACTTGCCCTACACGCTTGGCAAATATCTGGTGGAGTGGGTGCCGCTGGATGCAGGGATCCCGGTCGGTTACTGGCGCTCGGTGGGTGCCTCCATCAACTCGTTTGCAGTGGAAAGCATGATGGATGAACTCGCCACTGCTGCCGGCATTGATCCATTCACATTCCGCTACAACCACTTGGGTAACGGGGATCCGCGGGCAATGGCAGTCTTGCAGGCAGCGGACTTGCTGAGCAGCAGCTGGCGCAAGCAACTGCCTGCCGGACACGCCTGGGGTGTTGCCATTGCCCAGGCATTTGGTACCTGGGTATGTGAAGTGGTGGAAATATCACAACCATCGGCAAGCTCTTTGCGAGTACACCGGGTTGACTGCGTGGTGGATTGCGGCACTGTCATCAATCCTGGCTCGGTGGAAGCACAGATGCAGGGCGGCATCCTGCATGCGCTCAATGCCACCTTGTGGGGAGAAGCAACATTCAAGGCAGGTGTTGCCACAAAACTCAACTTCAACAACAGTCGGGTGATGCGTCTGGGTGAAATGCCTGCAGTGAGAGTACAAATCATGCCAAGCACCAATGCACCCAGTGGCATCGGCGAACCTGGAGTACCACCATTGGCACCTGCGCTTGCCAATGCCTATGCAAGACTGGGCGGGATCCGCATCCGCAAATTGCCGTTCTTTCCGAATGCCACTATGGGAGGGTTATAACCTGCAGCAAGTTGATGGGTAGTGGTAGTCGCCCGGTTTACCTGGTTACAGCAAGTTGTGCGCGCGGTTTGAGTGCCGCGTGCACGAAGCTTCTGCCGGCGCTGTTGTGAATGAAGGTCTGCTCAACCACGTCGAAGGCGCTGCACAGATCATGCAACAGACGGATTTGCGGCCAGTGCAGATACATGGCAACGATGATGGTGCCGCCCGGTTCCAGAAAGGCGCAGAGCCGCTGAACGTGATACACCGGCTGCTCCAGGTAATAAAGCATGTCGTTGAAAATGATCAGCGGATAGTGGTGCTCAGGCACGTAGCTGGTAGCGTCACCGACAACGAAGCGACGGTTAGGTCGACCGAGCCTGGCCTGCACCGCGGCGACAGTCTGCGCGGCGATATCGACGCCGAGATAGTCGACATCATGACTGGCCAGTGCTTCCGCCAGCAAGCCGTTGCCGGCACCGATATCAAGCACTGCGCCCCGGGGTGCGAGTCGCCGTATCCACTCGGCGAGCGCACCATAGCGTCCGGCATCGGCAAAGGAGTTCATCACAGCCCAGCCGGTGTTGACGTCCTGGTAATACTCGTCGAAAGCTGCGCCTGTCTCCACGTATTCAGGGCTTCTTGCATAGTGGCCCTTGACGCTGACCAGCGCTGACCTCAACGCCGGCGAATCGGCGACCAGCATCTTCAGGTATTGAACGGGCATCATCAGTGCGAGCAACCCTGTCTGGTCGCTTCAAAACCTTCGAACAGCCGGCCGGCTTTGTCGCCCGCGAGAGTTTCTATCCGGTGCGGCTGCCCCTTTTCGACGGTGTACCTGGCCACAGTGCCGTGCGCGCCCAGGAACTCCACTTCCCGTTTCATCTCTTCGTGCCAGCGGTACTCGTCATTCTCGCCTACGTACATGTAGATGCACATCTTGGTCAATGCCAGCAGTTTCTTTTCACTCGGCTCCCACAAATAACCGGGAAATGACGTTACCGACAGGAAATATTTCGGGTTCGCCGCCGCCACATGAAAAGCCGCAATGCCGCCGTTCGACACGCCAGCGATGTGAAACTTGCCGTCAGTGATGTGGTAGTCCTTGAGAATCGTATCCAGGAATGCCGGAAAGATGCGGGCACCGCCTTCAAAGAACAGCTCGCCGCCCGGTGCAGCTGGCGCCACCACGATGTAGCCGCGGCGCTCCGCTTCCGCCTGCAGGTTGCGGTTGAGAATGGCATCGACTGTGTTCATCGTCTGCGGACCGCCACCGAATGCCAGAATGGCCGGATAGGACCTGGCGGGATCGTAGCCGTCCGGCAGCACGACTTTGTATTGGACATCAAGGCCGGCCGCCTTCATGGTCTTGTCAACCACGCTGGCAGAGGCATTTATTACTGTCAGCAAAGCGGTGGCCGCGAACAGCAACCTCAATCCCGCCCTTATTGTGCGATTCTTTGTCATTGCATCCCCCCCACCGGCGCAGCGCCGACCAATAAAATTGAATTTGCAGCCCGACACTGGTCAAAGTGTATTTGATTTTGATGCCGGCAAGGATTTATTCCTGTTGGTTTATCCAGCCCTTTACGCAAAACAGGGCGGGTTACCCCGATATGTTCATATCCTTATATGTTTTATTTGGCTCTCCTCCAGCTCCATCCTTGGTAGATTGCTGACCTGTGTTAACCGGCACACTCAAGGAAGTGTTGCCTCAGACCCCAAGAGAGCCCTCCTCCATGAAGTTTTCCCGCAAGTTGCTTGTCTCCTCCATCCTGCTGGCCGTATCGATTGATGCGTACGCCACCAATGGCTATTTCACCCACGGACTGGGTGTGATCAACAAGGGCATGGCCGGCGCCGGTACTGCCACTCCGGAAGAAGCCATGGCCATTGCCAACAATCCGGCTTCGGCAGTATTGCTGGGTGATTCGTTCGAAGTAGGGCTATCCATTTTTTCACCTCGCCGTGAATACACCGCCTCCAGCAGCCTTGCCAATGGCAACGGTGGCGCCTTTACTATTGCACCTGGCACCGTCGAAAGCGGCAGCAACTACTTCCCGATTCCCTACATCGCCAAGACCTGGAAACTGCAGGACGATCACGCTGTTGGTTTGAGCTTGTATGGCCGCGGTGGCATGAACACTGACTACAGCGGCGGCGCCGCCCTGTTTGATCCCGATGGTCCCGGTCCGGCTCCGGTCATGAAGCTGGCTGGCCCCTATGGCATGGGTGAGGCAGGTGTGGATCTGACACAGCTGTTCGCCGAAGTGGCCTATGCCGGCAAATTCAACGACAAACTGGCGTGGGGCATCAGCGGCATTTTTGCCGCACAGTCTTTCGCAGCCAAAGGTGTTGGCAGTTTCGCACCCTACACCTATACCTTCGCGGCAAGTGGCGGCCGCACCATGCCGACCAATCTCAGCAACAATGGTCACGAACTCTCGACCGGCTATGGCGCCAAATTGGGTGTGCAATGGCAACCGGTTGACCATGTGCGCATGGGTCTGAGTTACCAGAGCCGCATCTTCATGTCGAAGTTTGACGACTACCGTGACCTGTTTGCAGCACAAGGCGGTTTCAACATTCCGGAAAACATCCGCTTTGGATTGAGCTGGGATTACAGCTCGCGTGTGACCCTGCATTACGACATGGACCACACCAACTACAGCAATATCGAATCAGTCGGCAACCCGATCGCCAACATCTTTGGTTGCCCTACTGCCGGCGCCGGCGGTACCAATCTTGGCGCCTGTCTGGGCGCCAATAATGGCGCCGGCTTCGGCTGGAATGATGTGACCGTGCATAAAATCGGTGTGTCCTGGCATCCGGAGAGTTTGCCGCAGTGGACCTTGCGCGCCGGCTTCAGCCACGGCCAGCAACCCATTGCGCCGTCAGAAGTGCTGTTCAACATGCTGGCACCCGGCACCATCGAGCGCCACTTCACCGTGGGCGGCACCTACAAGAGAGATGATGGCAAGCAATTCAGCATGATGCTGATGGTGGCGCCCGAGGGTAAAGTCAGCGGTACCAATACCTTCGATCCAACCCAGCGCATTGAACTTAAAATGCATCAATTCGAGCTGGAATTCGCACTGTCCTGGTAAGCGGGGAGCACGGCATTACTATCGATTGGGCAAACTTTACACCCTGGGTCTCGCTGCTGGGCGGCATCATGCTGGGCGTCGCGGCGGCACTGTTCATCCTGGTAAATGGACGTGTTCTCGGCATCAGCGGCATCCTGGGAGGCTTGTTCTTCCCAATCAAGGGCGATGCTGCCTGGCGGCTTAGTTTCGTGGCGGGTGTGCTGATCGCACCTGTGGTCTATACATTGTTTGCCACACCGATAGCAGCACGCATCGATGCAGGCTGGGCAACGGTTGTGATCGCGGGGTTACTGGTTGGTGTGGGTACACGTTATGGCTCAGGTTGCACCAGCGGTCACGGCGTCTGCGGCTTGTCGCGCCTTTCGCCACGCTCGCTGGTGGCCACGCTGGCTTTCATGGCTGCCGGCTTTGTCACCGTTTTCCTTGTTCGCCACGCCCTGGTTTAAGCGGGAGTCCACCATGTATCACCATCGCCTGTCAGAATTCATTGCCGGACTGCTGTTTGGTCTTGGACTCATCCTGGCCGGAATGACCAATCCTGCCAAGGTCATCGCTTTCCTGGACCTGTTCGGAGCCTGGGATCCATCGCTGGCGTTTGTGATGGGTGGAGCCATCCTGGTCGGACTGTTTGCATTTACGCTGGCAAAGAAACGCACCAGCAATTTTCTCGGAGGTGCCATTCATCTACCCAAGTTGAAGAACATCGACCGGCGTCTGGTGCTTGGCAGCCTGATTTTTGGTGCAGGCTGGGGCCTTGCAGGTTTTTGCCCGGGCCCTGCGCTGGTTTCCCTCGCCGCAGGTCAACCCAAGGCGGCGGGGTTTGTCGCTGCGATGATTGCAGGCATGCTGGTGTTTGAACTCATTGAGCGTCGCCAACCAAAATCATAAGTAGCAACGATCCGGCTACTTTATGTGCAGCTTGTGCAAACCACCGAATGAACCTCTGACAAACACATTGAATGCCAGTGACCACCTGGCTTCGTCTGAATCATTGGGCTGCACCGAATGCGAGACGATGGAAGGGAAGATGCAGATGTCGTTGGTCTTCGGCTGATAAGGCCAGCTTTTGCAGTTGTAGATATTGTAAATACCCATGTCGAGATCAAGCACTGGCGGAAACGGCAGCTGGCTTTGCACGTCGCGATGAAACACGATCTCGCCGCCGGCACCGGGTGCCTGCAAATACAAAACACCCGACAACAACGAGTTGTTGTGCATGTGGGCGCCAGCCTGGTCACCACGACCGTAGATGTTGATCCACGAGTTGGTGATGTAGAACTCCACGTTGCCGGCAACGCCATAGACTTCACGCGCACAATAATTGATTTCATTCATGATGAGTGTGCGGATGCTGGCCAGGTCGGGCCGCTCGAGCACATTCTTGTCGACCGAGGTCAGGAAACTGAATGACTCACCGGTTGGCGTCTTGTGGGTATAGTCCAGAAACCGCAAATCCGGCTTGTTGAAATTCCCCAGGTTATTTACATACAGAGGAGTGGAAAAGAGGGGGATAACCTTTCTGTCGTTCATCATGAAGCTCCGCCAACACGCCAATTCTGTTACCAAGTCCTGCATTATCCTATAGTAAACTCCGGTTGCTTCGGGCATTTTCCCGGAAATGCCGCGCTTCTGTCAGTGACCCCTATGAAAATTCTTGTGTTCAACGCAGGCAGCTCCAGCCTCAAGTTCGGAGTATTCGATCTCGAGCGCGCCGACAGTCGCGTATTCAAGGGTGAATTCACCCAATTCACCCCTGCCGGTTCCGTGCTCAACTACCGGCTTGAGGGTGAACAGGGCCAGGAACACACACGCACCGATACCGTCACCACTCTCGCCGATGCCATTGCACAGGTGCCGGCAGTGCTGCGCACTTTCGGCTATGAAGATTTTGCAGCGATTGGCCATCGGGTCGTGCATGGCGGTGAAAAATTTCGCAACGCCGTGCTGATTGATGACAGTGTAGTGAAAGAGATTGACGCGTGCAGCACGCTGGCTCCACTCCACAATCCGGCCGCTTTGCAGGCCATCCGGCTCGTTCGCCAGCTGTGGCCGCTGTTGTCGCAGGTGGCGGTGTTCGACACTGCCTTCCACCACACGATCCCGGATTTCGCATGCAACTACGCAGTGCCGGCTGCATGGCGCCAGCTCGGTGTACGGCGCTACGGATTCCATGGTACTTCGCATCACTACGTGGCCATCAAGGCAGCCGAGGCACTGCAGCGCCCGCTCAATGAACTGCGGCTGATCAGTTGCCATCTCGGCAATGGTGCCAGCGTATGTGCAATCAGTCATGGCCAGTCGGTCGATACTTCGATGGGCATGACGCCGCTGGAAGGCCTGGTGATGGGTACGCGCAGCGGCGATGTCGATCCAGGCGTGTTCACGTTTCTGGCGCGCGAACTGGGTCTCGATGCCACTGCGGTGGAACAGCAACTCAACAACAACAGCGGTCTGCAGGCCCTGGCCGGCACCTATGAGCTGCCCGGGATTGAAGCGCACGCCGTTGCCGGCGATACCAGGGCACAACTGGCATTGCGTCTCTATGCCTATCGGGTGCGCAAGTACATTGGCGCCTATGCGGCAGCCATGGGCGGCCTCGATGCAGTGGTATTCACCGGCGGCATTGGTGAAAACTCGGCCGACATGCGCCGCCGTATCTGTGAACGCCTCGAATTTCTCGGCTTGATGCTCGATGAAGACCGCAATCGCGCGCCCGACCTTGCCGACTTCAGGGTTGCCGGCATTCACAGCATGGATGCGCGTGTAAAAGTTCTGGTTACCCGCACCAATGAGCAATACATGATTGCGCGCGAAGTGCAGGAGTTGCTGAACCAGCCCCGCAGTGAACACAATATCCGTATCCCGGTCGCGATCTCGGCCAGACATGTGCATTTGTCACCAGCCGCTGTCGATGCACTGTTCGGCAAAGGCCATCAACTGACTCTGGATCATTCGCTGACACAGCAAGAAGGCTGGGCGGCCAGGGAAATGGTTGCGGTGATTGGTCCCAAAGGCAGCTTCCCCACCGTTCGCGTATTGGGACCGACTCGCAGCGCCACCCAGATTGAAATATCACGCACAGATACCTTCACCCTCGGCATCGATGCGCCGCTGCGGCCATCCGGCCATTTGCTGAACACGCCGCAGGTGCTTCTGCGCGGCCCGGCCGGCGAAATCACCACTGATGGCCTGATCGTGGCAGCCCGCCATATCCATATGAGCCCGGCAGATGCGCAAACACTGCATCTGCACGATGGTGACTATGTGGACATGATAGTCGGCAGCAGTGATCGTGCCGTCGATTTCACCCACACACAGATCCGCGTCAAGGACGGCTTTGTCACCGAGATGCATATCGACACTGACGAAGCCAACGCTGCCGGCATCAGTTTCTGTACCACTGGCGAACTGGTGACCAACAACGACCGGGGCACTGCAGCAGTGGTGAACAAACCCGGCAATGTGGCAGGATGATTACTCCGGTGGCATTGCGTTCCACCAGTCTGGTGCACAGCCAGGTTGAACGCTTGCGCAGGAATTTGCAGACCCAGCTGGCGCTGGCGGATCCGGACCCGGGACAAATCCACGATATCCGGCTTTGTTGCAAAAAGCTGCGCAGCTGCATCCGCCTGCTACGCCACAAGGGCGATGCCAGCCACTGGCAGCAGGCAGACTCGGCCTTGCGGCTGGTATCCCGCCAGTTTGCGCCGGCCCGTGATGCCGAGGTTTTGCAACACACCATGCACATGCTGCATAACAGCACGCGTAGCAACCCCTGCCGCGCTGCTTGCCTGCAAGTGCTGCAGGCTTTGCAGCACTCCCGCCCGGCAGCAAAGGTGAAGGGCAAAACCCGACCGACCAGCAAGGATGTGCCACAGTTGCTTGCTGACACCAAGCTTACTGAAAAAGCCATGGGCAAAGGCATGCTACTCACCCAACGGCGCTGTCTGCGTCTGGCCTGCAAAGCCTTCGAAGGCCACACCACAACCGAATCGCTGCATCGTCTGCGCCGCTGGGTGAAGTACCTGGGATACCAGTTCGGCCTGGCAGCATTGCCGACTCCGGCCAATGTGAAAACCCGGCAACAACTGGCTGTGCTCGGCAGAACCCTGGGCCATATTCACGACCTGGTCCTGTTACAGCAGCAATTGGGAGCACTCAACCTGGTCGACCGGTCTGCAGCGGCACTGGTTGCTGTCCAGGCCAACCGGCTCAGCCAGCGGCTGATCGCACAGGCAGACCTGGCAACGCGTGCCTTGTTCGAAATTTGAGCCGGCCACCAACAAGTTTGCCCATCGACAGGGAACCCCAAGCGCTCTGAGTGTCAGTGCTGATCTCCGGTACAATTGAGCCACCCCAAGGTTTGTATGGCTTCAATTCCGCTGCATGTTGAGTGTTATCTGCTTTTCCAAAGACAGGCCGCTGCAGCTGGATGCTTTTCTGGCCAGCCTGCATTTCTTTTCTGCACTTCCCTACTCACAGATCTCGGTTATTTATACGACTTCCGCCCACATCTCCTATGAAGCAGTGATCCACAACTATCCTGACGTGGTGTGGATCAGGGAATCTGCGTTCATTGACGACTTCAGGAAATGTGTTGCTCAGTCAGCAGATTTCATCATGCTTTGTTGCGACGACATGGTGTTCAAGGATTATTTTACTGCCGACACCATCGTCACTGCGCTGAAGGACAGACCTGACGCGCTCGCATTCAGCCTGAAACTTGGCGCCAATCTGCATTCATTGCCCAGGCTCAATATCGAAGACGAATTGCTGAGCTGGAACTGGCGGGTCAAGCGCAAGGGCGATTGGCATTATCCCTGGGACGTCAGCGGCTGCGTTTACCGGCGCGAGCTGGTGACAACCCTGAGCGAGCGCTATCACGACTTGAGCAACCCGAACCGGCTGGAGTGGTTTATCGCCGCTGAAATCCATGACGACCTTGCCGTTATCCAGAACACGCTGCTGTGTTTCCGGACCAGCAAATGCATCATATTGACGATAAACCGGGTGCAGGACGAGTTCGAGAATGATTTCGACGCCAGCCGGGCATCTGATCCTGTCACTCTTTATGCTGCATATTGTGCCGGCAAGCGGTTGTACTGGCCGGCCTTCGCGCTGAAAGATTACAGTCGCAGTCACATCAACGGCCGCGATTTCAGACTGGCGGAAGCGGCGCCCAACCCGACTACTGCAGATGTTCAGCCCAGGACCAGACTGAGCGCCCGCTCGTTGTCACTCAGGATTGCCTGCTGGGGTTTTGCCAGCAGCGCAGTCAATGTCTTGCGTTCCATTGTTCCGGCCAGGCTATTGTCGCTGGTGTGGAAGTCTTTCTAGTACAGCCTGCAGCCGTGAATCAGCTGAAATAACCCAGCAAGGAGATGGCACCGGTAGCTGATCCAGCCAATGTGGCAGTAAGCATGAAGCTGTCCCATCGCTGCCGTAACGGCTCTACTGCCAGTACCAGGTAGGGCAAACCCATCTCCATATATCGACTGGAAAAGTTGGCATCCATGAAGGAAGGCCATATACACATGAACAGCAGGCTGAGATTGGCGGCGACCAGCCTGGTATCGCTGCCAGCCTGCCAGATGGAATGGCCGACAAATGCCAGGACGGCAATGCCCGATGTCAGCACCAGAGCGGCACAGAGGCCGCCATAGACATAAAACACGGATGACGGCAGCAAACGCTCGGCGGCAGTACGTAGCGGATACTCTGACCAGATATCCAGCACTGCATTCATCAACGCAATTACCGCAAACAACACAAGCAGAAACCGGCGATGACGCCAGAGCAATGCAGGCGCCAACAGTGCCAGCGCGAAGCCGGCGTAGCCCAGCAACAAGAATGAGTTGTACAGACTCGGTGCATGTCGCACCAATTGAAAGTCCGGCGGCGTGAGTCCGCCCCAGATCACGAATAACGGCAGCACCATCGCCAGGACTACGCACATGTACAGCGCTGCTGCTGTTCGCAGCCGCACATCCATCAATGCCAGCACCGGCGGCACCCCGGCCAGCAGAATATAAGGTTGCCTGCCCCATGCAGCCACGCCGAGGCTGACAGCGCTGGCGAGGAACCAGAGCAACACCGACCGTTTATCGCCAAGAGCCTGCAATCCCCTGCACAACAGGAACAGACTCAACGCTGCAAACACCAGCGCCGGCATCTCGGACAGTGCCATGCCCGCCAACACCCAGGTCGTGGGCACCACCAGCACGGAGCCGGCAGTGAACAGTCGACCGGCAACATCATCACGGGCACTGGCAAAATACAGAATGACTCCCACCACCACCAGTAACAGCACATTCTCCAGCCGCATCCTGACCGGAGAGAGTGAAGTCAGCGGCTCGAATGCCAGTTGCACGAAGGTATTGAGCGGGCCATAGGTTCCCGGCAATGAAGTCAGGAAATCCCTGCTCAGGCCGTGGTCATGGAAAACTGTCAGATAGTCGGCAGTCGAGAACGGCTCTTCATATACAAAAAACCCCGGTGATGAGACCACCACGGTGACAAGACCGACAAACGCCAGCAACAGCAGGCTCAGCGACATCCATCTGTGGTCAAACGCCTGGCGCACCATTCCTTATCCCCTTTTTTCAGTACAAAGGTGAAGAGCACTTGAGTGCTTTTTTATGGAGTATACGCTTTTAATTACCGGTTGAAATAACGGGCCCTGTGCTGCACCCGCATCAATCAGGATTTGCCTTTGAGATAGCAAGGCGTGTCGTCTTTCAATCTGGCAACACGCTGTTGTTGTCATTTGGCGTCTGCAGTTTGCCCTTTCCAGGCAGCCACCGCAGCGGTGGCCGACTGGCACAAGGCTGCCAGCAAAGCTCCCAACATCAGCACACGCACAGCCGACCTTGTTGTATTGACGGATTTCATCAAAGACCTCCCGGGTTATTTGTACAAATATTCGCGTGTGACCGGCACTGGCCCGTGCTGCTTGCAAAGCTGCAACTGGAACACCACCAGGTCGGAATAGCGGAAAGCCGCTTCACATACGGCCAGGTAGAACTCCCACATGCGGCAGAATTCCTCCTGCATCAAACCGGCAATGTCGTGGCGATGGCTCTGGAAGCGCTGGAACCACTGTTGCAGCGTATTGGCATAGTGCAAACGCCATACTTCGATATCGACTGACTGCAGACCGGTGCCTTCAACCGCAGTAGCCAGTTCCGATAGCGCCGGCGTGCTGCCGCCGGGAAAGATGAATTCACGAATCCAGCGATTGGTGACGCCCGGCGGGCCGGTCCGCCCTATCGTATGGACAAGCGCTACCCCGTCCTGTTTCAGTAATTCATGGACTTTTTTGAAATAGGTGCGGTGAAACGGCCGCCCGACATGTTCGAACATGCCGATGCTGACGATGCGATCATAGCGGCCCTTGTGCTCGCGGTAATCGGCCAGTTCGAACCGCACATTGCTGAGACCGCGCCGGTGCTTCTCGCGCTCTGCCACTGCCAGCTGTTCGCGCGACAGCGTGATGCCGGTGACTTCACAATCGAAATGGGTGGCCAGATGGAACACCATGCTGCCCCAGCCACAACCGATGTCGAGAATGCGATCACCGGGCCGCACCAGCAGCTTGGCTGCAATATGCCGGGCCTTGGCCTGCTGGGCCGCGTCGATATCCATGTCATCCTGGGGGAAATAGGCGCAGGAATAGAACATTTCCTGATCGAGAAAGCGGCGGAACACCTGCTCGGGCACGTCGTAGTGATGGCTTACGTTGCGATAGCTGTTGGTGACGCGATTCCACTGCTGCAACAGGCGTGCAAGGGTACGCAGACCAAAACCGGGCTCTATTACTGCAAAATTGCTGCGCAGGATTGCCAGTAGTGCATGGATGCCGGTAGTGCCGGCATGCCAGGCACCTTCCATATAGGTTTTGCCCAGCTCGAATTCCCAGTCGCGGGCAATACGAACCAGCGCCGACTGGTCAGTAAAATGCCAATGCGCCTCAGTCCCGGATTTGCCAAAGGTATAGTCACCGCCTGGCAGATGCAGATGCAAAATTCCGGTTTTGATGTGCTTTTCCAAGAGTTTGACAAACATATCGACTCACCGTGGAAATCCGCCGGCAATATATGCCAGTGATTTTGATTTTCGGCAAGACATCATCGGCAAAGGATTGATCCCGGCGAAGGGGATCGACATCGGGCGGTGTGTACTTCGGACATCCGTGTGGGTAAAGTCTGCTCTCCCCCCGCGCCCCTCCAAATACAACACCAAAACGGGATCCTGCATGGAAACAGACCACAATGAGCCCCCCGGCGAAACTGCCCCGGCGCAAGCTGTGGCCACTTTCGACACAATACATGCGCCACGCGTAGTCGTGGGCGACCGGGGTGCCGGCTGGATTGTCGAGGGCTGGGATCTGTTCAAGCAAGCCAAGGCCAGCTGGCTGCTGCTGGCGCTGGTGGGTGTTATCTGGCTGGAGCTGCTCGACAGCTTCCGTTTGCTGGCATTTTTCGACTCCCTGTTCTCCTTTGTGCTCTCAGCCGGCTTGTTGCTGGCGTGTCAGGCCAATTACCGGCAGCACCCGTTCAATCCTGCCATTCTGCTGGCCGGGTT
Organism: uncultured Gammaproteobacteria bacterium; assembly: GCA_903837345.1. Classification (GTDB taxonomy): domain Bacteria; phylum Pseudomonadota; class Gammaproteobacteria; order Pseudomonadales; family Pseudohongiellaceae; genus CAILUG01. The sequence goes on from CAILUG010000012.1 coordinate 33,368, forward strand.
TCGTCGTGAGTATCTGGGCCGTCTGCTGGGCGCCAATCTGGTCCTGATCGGGTTGTCGCTGCTCATTGCCGGTGTGGGACTGGGCGATCTGCTATGGCGGGTTGCTGGCGATGAGTCACTGCAGAACCTGCTCAGGCGGATGGCAGCGCAGTCCGATGTCACCGATCCAGTTTTCATGAACACCCTGCTTGAGATTGACGCGGCCTTTGGCCTGATGGGCTTGCTGTTTCGCACCCTGGTGATCCTGTTGCTGGTAATCCCGCTGCTTGCAGCGGCGTGGTTCGCGCCGGCCCTCATTGTGCTCGGCAACTGTGACGTCAAAACCGCGCTGTGGTATTCGATGAAAGCAGCCACACACAATGTCTTGTCCTTCCTCATCTACGGCGTGTTGTTGCTGATTCTTGCGCTGCTGGCGTTATTGCCCTGGCACCTTGGCTACTTGCTGTTGATACCGGTTTTCCAACTTTCCGTTTATCTTTCCTATCGTGATATTTTTGTCAATTGACCCTTGCTGGAACCACTATGACTACCAATACATCCGGCCTTGATGCCAACCGCCTGCAACATCTGAGAGAAGTAATCCAACAGGACATTGCCACCGACAAATATTTCGGCGCGGCAATTCTGGTGGCGCGCGACGGCAAGCCTGGCTTGCAGGAAGCGTTCGGCTGGTCGGGCGCCGATCATCAGCGCGCCCTGAAACTGGATTCGGTGTTTTCGCTGTTCTCTCTGACCAAGGCCTTCACCACCGTGCTGACCTTGCGCGCCATCGAGCTGGGCCAGTTCTCGCTGACTACCCGTGTGGCCGAAATCATCCCGGAATTTGCCGGTGGCCAGCGCGAGAAGATCAATTTCTTCCATCTGCTGACCCACACTTCCGGGTTGCCGGCACTGTGGATACCCAAACCCGGCATGTACATCGACCGGCTCGACGAGATCATCGAGGCGATCTGCCAGAACATCCGCTCGATCGATCCGCCCGGCAAGCGCTGCCATTATTCACCACTGTTCAACCATGCCCTGATGGGTGAAGCCGTGCGTCGCTGTGATCCGCTCAAGCGCAGCTATCGCCAGCTGTTGCAGGATGAAGTGCTGACGCCGCTCGGCATGAAAGACACCGCCGTCGGACTGCGCCGCGATCTTGCCGAGCGCCATATCTTCCCGGATTTCCGTGGCAAACCGCCGCAGGAACATCTGGGCCGCAGCAACCTGGGCCCGCAAGGTGCTTTCAAGGAAGAACATGCCGAGATGCCGTGGGTGGGCGGTATTACCAGCGTGCCCGACCTGTTCCGTTTCTCGGAAATGCTGCGCCTGGGCGGCACCTGCAATGGCGCCCGCATCCTGTCGCCGGCCATGGTCGATCTGGCCACCCGCAACTGGACCGGCGAATTGCCCAATGAACTTTACAAATCGGTGGCGATCAATCATGGCTGGGAACCTTATCCTGCCTACATCGGGCTTGGTTTCTGTCTGCGCGGCGACAGCGTCTGCCCCAACCTGTTCGGTTCGCTGCCCACTCCGCGCACGTTCGGCAATTATGGTTCCGGCAGCACGCTGTTCTGGGTGGATCCGGTGACGCAAGTGAGTTTCGTGTATCTGTCGGCCGGCATCATGCAGCAGGCGCAGAACATCGAACGCTTCCATCGCCTGTCCGACATTGCCGCTTCGGCGGCACTCTGAAGAAGCTACCACCATGAACGGTCAACATTTCGATTATGTGATCATCGGTGCCGGTACCGCCGGCTGCGTGCTGGCCAACCGGCTATCGGCCGATCCCTCCGTCAGTGTGGCGTTGCTGGAAGCCGGCCCCTCGGATGCCACACCGCTGGTGCACATCCCGTCGTTTGTCGGCACGCTGATGTTTCACAAAAATTATGGCTGGGGCTACAACACGGTGCCGCAACCGCAACTGGGTGGACGCCAGATCCTGTTGCCGCGCGGCCGCATACTCGGTGGCTGCAGCTCCACCAACGGCATGGCGTATTTCCGCGGTCATCCGCGCGATTTCGACGAATGGGCCGCGCTGGGCAATGCCGGCTGGAGTTTCCGCGAGGTGCTGCCCTACTTCCTGCGCTCGGAAAACAACGACGATTACCGTGATTCACGTTGGCATGGCACCCACGGTGAAATGCATATCTCGCATGTGCGCCAATACAACCCGATGGTCACACCGTTTCTGGCCGCCACCTCTGCACTCGGCTACGGACGCTGCGAAGATTTCAACGGCGTCGCTGATCCCACCGGTTTTGACGTGCGGCAGAATGCGATCCATCACGGCCGCCGCGTGTCAGGCGTGACAGCTTTTCTCGATCCGGTGCGCCATCGCAAGAATCTGCACATCATTACCGACTGCCTGGTGCAGCACATCATCATTACCGGTGGCCGCGCTACCGGCGTGACCGTGGAACGTGGCGGCGTTATCGAGACCATCGGCGCCAACAAGGAAGTGCTGCTGAGTGCCGGCGCCTATGGTTCACCCGCCATCCTGCAACATTCCGGCATCGGCGATGCCACTGCGCTGCACCGGCTCGGCATCGACGTGAAGCTGCATATGCCGAAGGTTGGCCACAATCTGCACGATCATCCGTCTTCGGTGGTGCAGATGAAGACCAACAACACCGAATCCTACGGCCTGTCGTGGCAGGCCTTGCCGCGCAATGCCCTCAGCGTGTTCCAGTATCTGTTTGCGCGCACAGGCCAGATCGCCGGCAACCTGTTTGAAGTCACCGGCTTCCTGCGCACCATCGATGGTCTCGACCGCCCCGACGTGCAATTTGTCTTGATGCCCGCCAATCGCCCCAACCCCGGCCAGGCGTTTCCGCATGGCCATGGCTTCGGCATCAACTCTATTCTGTTACGGCCGAAGAGCCGCGGCAGCGTGCTGATCAGCAGCAATGATCCGCACGCCGCGCCATTGATCGACAACGCCTTCCTGCGCGACGATGCCGACCTGGAGCCGCTGCTGCGCGGTCTGCGCATTGCCCGCAAGATATTGGCAATGCCGCAAATGGCGAAGTACCAGGCCACAGAAATTCTGCCAGGCCCTTCACTGGACAATGACGACGAATTGCGCGATTACATGCGGCGCACCTGCACCGCTGTTCATCATCCAGGCGGTTCATGCAAGATGGGTAACGATTCAGATGCCGTGGTCGATCCACAACTGAAACTACGTGGCATTGATGGCCTTCGTGTTGTGGATGCTTCCATCTTCCCACGCATGGTCGGCGGCAACTCCAACGCCGGCGTCGTAATGGTGGCCGAGAAAGCGGCGGATATGATCCTGAACAAACCGGCTCCGGCCCCAATCGACCTTTAGCAAATTACTTTTAATGATGTATCACAGATAGTCGAAGCCCGGCAGCCAGTAGAGCTTTTCAAAAACGTCGGAGGCCATGGATGGCCGGAGGCGAGCCAACAGGGACGTACTCGTGGCGTGTTTTGAAAAGCTCTA
>CAILUG010000013.1 GCA_903837345.1 uncultured Gammaproteobacteria bacterium
ACCTTGTAGCCTCTGTCAGTTACCTGTCTTACTGCTTCAATCTTGAAATCTTCGGGATAGCGTTTACCGCTCATGGTCAGACACCTCTTTGATGCGTTAGTGTAACGCTATCAAGTGTCTAGAATATCGGGGGCTTGCCACGGAGAGGGACGTGCAGAATCCGTTACCGGAACAAATACGCGACGCGTGCATTCGCTGACATCCTCTGTGTCGGAATAATGCCAAGGATAGTAACACGAGCCTTCCCGCCTGTGATAGCGCATGTACAGCTGGAACAGCTGGCAATGGGATGGCTGTCACATCCTGACAAACTGCCTGCAATCAGATGGTTAGATGGCCGGTGCTGTCACCGAAACTGTTCTGGCTGATGCCGAGTTTGTCGAGCATGCTCAGCAGCAGGTTCGACATCGGGGTTTTTTCGGGGAATACCAGATGGCGGTTGCCTTCCAGCTTGCCGCCCGCCCGTCCGGCCAGTACCACCGGCAGCGGATCATGGTTATGGGAGTTGCCGTCGCTCATGCCGCTGCCGTACAGCACCAGTGAATTGTCGAGCAGGGTGCCGTCGGCTTCCTTGATCGCCTCGAGTTTGTCGAGGAAGTAGCCGTACAGGCTGACGTGATAGCGGTTGAGCAGCGCAAAGCGGGCCTTGTTGTCTTCATTGTTGCTGTGGTGCGACAAGGTGTGGAAGCTGTCGCGCACACCGCTCTTCGGGTAGACCGCACCCGACAATTCACATGCCATCAGGAAGGTGGAAATACGGGTGATTTCTGCCTGCCATGCCAGCACCTGCAGGTCGTACATCAACTTGATGTGGGCTTCGACATCGTCAGGGATGCCGGCGGGTTTGTTGGGCACGGCGATATCGGCGGTGATATGGGATGCAGCCTGCTTGATACGACGTTCGATTTCGCGGATGTCGGTCAGATACTGGTCGAGCCGGCTCTTGTCTTCATTGGAGAGCTTCTTGTCGAGCGTGTTGATCTGGGTGGTGACGGAATCCAGCAGGCTCAGTGATTGCGCACGCCGCATGTCGCGCTGGCTGGCAGTGGCACCATCGCCAAACAGATGTTCAAACACGGCTTGCGGGTTGTTCTGCATAGGCAGTGGTGAAGTATCGCCCTGCCAGGCTATGGTGTTGCGATAGGCACAGCTGAGACCTTCACCGCAGCTGACGCTGGCTTCTTCAATCATCAGTTCCATTGAGGGCAGTGGGGTTTCCTGGCCGAGATGTTTAGCAGCAACCTGATCCACTGTGATGCCAAGCGATGGTTGTGCACCGAATTCGGCTTTGGCTCCGCTCAAATACGTGGCGGACGAGCGGTTGTGGTTGCCGGTGGCGCCGCCCGGGCCGTAGGCCAGCGGATGCCCGAGGTTGGTAATCACATTGATTTTCTGGCGCAAATGTTCAAGCGGTTGCAGACATTCGCTGAACTGGAAATCCTTGCCGGCAGTCTTCGGCGTCCAGCGTGACATGGTGGCGCCATGCGGAAAATAAATGCAGCCCAGCCGGGTTTTCGGCGCCGCGCCAGAGGCGGCAAACGACACGCCAGCCGGCAGCATCGCATCCAGCAGCGGCAACGCCAGCGCAGTGCCGACGCCACGCAGCAAGGTGCGACGATTGAGTGATTTCTTGCCGATCAGATAAGCCATGTTGGATGCCTCTGTCGTTCAGCGCTGGGCGGTGGTGGAGCCGCTGCTTTTCACGCGGCGGGTAAATTGCGGACTCTGTACGATACCACTTACCAGCGCGGCAAAGTGGTAATCAGAGCCGGCGGCTGTGCGCATGATGGCACGCACCGAAGGCATGTCATGATACTGCAGCGGACGACCAAGCGCATAAATCATCAGCTTTTGTGTGAGTGTATTCACAAACTGATCCGGGCGGGTCATCAGCGCATTACGCAAATCATTGGGGCTGGCTACCGGCGTGCCATCAGCCAGCACGCCGTGCGGGTCCACCGCCGAATCACCGTCTTTGGTGCGCCAGGCGCCGATCATGTCGTAGTTTTCCAGTGCAAACCCGATGCCGTCAATCACTGCGTGGCAGGACGAACACACCGGGTCGGTGCGATGCGCTTCCAGTCGTTCCCGCACTGAGCTGGTCAGCTTGACGCTGCCATCGCCATCGAGATTGCGCTCGACGCCGGCTGGCGGGCTCGGCACCGGTGCATTCAGCAAATTCTGCAGAATCCAGCTGCCGCGTATGACCGGTGATGTGCGTGAGGCGGTGGAAGTGACGGTCAGGATGCTGCCTTGTCCGAGCAGGCCGCGGCGGGGACTGTCGGCTGGCAACTGCACACGACGGAAATAGGAACCACGCACATTGGCAATGCCGTAATGGTTGGCCAGTTGCTCATTGAGGAAAGTGTAGTCGGCGGTGAGCAGTTCGGTGACAGGCCGGTTTTCCGAGATAACTGCACCCATCAGCATTTGCGTTTCCTGGGTGAAAGCCTGGCGCAGATTGTCATCAAAATTGGGATTTTCCGGCGTTACACCGGCGAGCTGCCGCAAAAACAACCACTGGCCGGCGAAGTTTTCCACCAGTGCCTGCGCTTTGCGATCGGCAAGCATGCGGTTGATCTGCGCTTTCAGCGTGGCCGTTTCATGCAGTTTGTTGCTGGCGGCAAGTGCCAGCAATTCATTGTCGGGAATGCTGCTCCACAGGAAGAACGACAGGCGCGAAGCCAGCTCAATGTCGCTGATGCTGTATTCGGTGCCGGCGGGTACATTCGCCGGCTCTTCCTCAAAACGGAACAGGAAGCGCGGATCCACCAGCAGACGCGACAGCGCCTGTTGTACCCCGGCTTCAAAATCACCTTCGCGCCGGCCCTGGTCGTAAAAGGCCAGCAGGGGTTGCAGATCTTTATCGCTCACCGGTGCGCGAAAGCCTTCAGTTGCCAGCGACAACAGGATCTTGCGTGCACAGCCCCGTTCCTCGTCATTGCTCTTGGGCTGACACACAAACACTTTCTCGCGGCTGGCAGTGTGGCCGGTGCCGGTGGGATTGTGCGGGCCAATGATCTCCACGCCGTTGATGGTGCCGGCCACGCTGTAAACCGAATAGATGTCGTTGACGCCGGTGGGGCGTTTGAGATCGCGCAGAGCTGCCGTCATCGTGTGCACACCGGCAGTGACGTTGAGATGGAAAGAGCGCGGATTGCTTACTGCCAGTTCGTGGCCATCAAAGGTGATATTTATCACCACCGAAGGGTCGCGGCCGAAACCGTTATTGCCCTTCACTGAAAAATCGTAGTCGGCATCCAGCGGGAAATTGTGCTCAAAACGCAAACCGCCACGGGTGCCGAGCGGCAGGCCTTCCTGATGCTGCTTTTGCGAGAGGTTGGCCGGTACGCGGTAGGTGGTCGCGCCAGGAGTGGCAGTGAGATCGCCTACGGCGGCACGACTGATTTTCATCGCAGCCGAGGTATAGCCCTGGATCAGCGCCGGCGAAATGCCCAGTCCTGCGGCCACGTTGTCGAAGCCTTCGGTTGAGTCATCCTGTGGCAACAGCGAAGAAACATCCACATCGAGTGCCAGCAGATCGCGGATCACATTGCGATATTCGGTGCGATTGAGACGATGCAGTGCCGGCGCACCCGCTGTGTTCTTCACGTTGCTGTCGAGCCGGGTTTCCAGCTGACTTATGAAATTGTGCGTGGTATCCGCTGACGGTTTCTTTTCACCCTTGGGTGGCATCATGCCGGCATTGAGTTTGCGGATGATGGTTTCCCAGGTGGCACCGTTGGCATCGACATGCTCGTAGTTGAGGGTTTCCATGTCGAGTTTGCCGGCCCAGTCATCACTGTTGTGGCATTTGAGGCAGTATTGCTTCAGAAAATCCGGGGTCTGTTGCGCGGACGAGGTGCTGGCAGCAGTCAGCAGCAACACCAGCAATGACAAGCCTGTACGTTTCATCGGATATCCTTGTGCTGCGCTGTCAGCAACGAAGAGATCAGTGCAATCGACTTGGGTTTCGGCTCAGGCGGATGCGTTGCCAGAAATACCCCTTTGGCCCAGTCGAGCGCGCTGCGCTGTTCCTTGTCCAGCGCGGTGAGGTCCGCACCTTGTTCCACCAGATAGCGAATGATGGTGTCCGAGCCGCGGTTGGCGGCGCCATGCAGGGCAGTGACACCCATGGAATTGGCCTGGTTCACTTCCATGCCGAGTTCGCGGCACAGCTTCACTGCTGCCAGTGATTGCGCCTCGCCTTCAGTGAAGGTTTGCGCATAGACCCAGTTTACGCCTGCGGCTGCCATCAGCGGTGAAGTGCCGCGGAAAGTATTGATCATCGGATCGGCATGATGTTCGAGCAACAGTTTCATCACGGTGACATCGCCAGCCAGTGCTGCCGCGAGAAATGGCGTTTGTCCCGTGAAATCCACCCATTCCAGCGTACCGGTGATCGACAGCAGGTGATTGCGTACCGGAGGAGTTTCCTTGGTCCGCACATTCGGATCGGCGCCGGCAGCGAGCAGATGCTGGATCAATTGCAGCACGGGCCCGCGCTCGATGCCATTTACCAGCGTGGCGTTGTGCAAGTACAGATTGCGCACGTTGACGGCTTCCCAGAGCGGACTGCGGCCGTACCAGTCCTGACCATTGATCAGCACCCCTTTTTGCTGCAGCAGGAATTCCGCCATCGGCATTTGATTGTTGGAGATTGCGATCAACAGCGGCCAGATATCATTGGCCTCGCGCGCATTGAGCTCGGCACCGGCAGCCAGCAATAATCTGGCGGCCTCGACATGGCCGTTGCGGGTTGCAAACAAGAGGGGACTCATGCCGCCTTGCTGCGGTTCACGGCGTCCGCGATCGGCAGGCACGCCGCCACGCAAAATGCCGATACCGAAACCAAAACCCGGCACGGAGTTGGGTTTGATGAAAGCCGGTGGCGGCTCCACGGTTGTGCGGGCATTTACTTCAGCTTTCGCCTTCAACAACTGGTCAACCACCGCCGCATGGCCTTCACGCGCAGCAAACATCAATGCGCTTTGCCCGAACACCGGATCGCGCGCGTTAACCTTGGCGCCATGTTCAAGCAGCGCACGCACTACTTCCACCACCCCGCTGCCGGCTGCAGTCATCAACAGACTTTCACCACTGGGTTCGGTGGTATTGGGATTGGCACCGGCATCCAGCAGCAGACTGGTCATGGTCGCAGAGCCATTGCTGACAGCCAGATTGAGTGCGGCAATGCCAAGCGGCGTGGTGGCATTCACATCGGCACCGGCCTTGAGCAGTTTGGCCGTGGTGGCCACTTCATCCACCGAAACCAGCCACTGCAGCGCGGGGGTATCAAACTGGCCACGCTCATTGGGATCGGCATGTTGGGCAATGAGTGCGTTGACTGTGGCAAAGTCGCGGTTCATCGCCGCATCTGCCAACCGGTGTGCGGGTTCTGCTGCCCACAGCGTAACGCTCCCGAGCAAGGAGATTGCACCTAGCAAACATGAAAATCCGCGCATAGCCGGCAAACTAGCATGCGACATGGAAACCCCTGGAAATTGTCTGGCGAATGATCATTCTTATATGCCCCGCACCAAACCCAGTCAAGGCGCCTCTGCGCTTGTCACAATACTTCCAAGATTGTTCCGGTAGCAATACGAAATGATAATGATTCAGGGTTCCGCCTTGGGTCGAAATATGCACAGCAAATGCTGTTAAACCGCCAGTGGCTGTGGATTGAATGGAAACGGCCAGCCTGAAAATAATCTTCAAACCTGAGACACTGGCAGCAGCAAGCATGGAGAACCAGTTTTTGCCGGCCTCACTTACCATCCAGCGCTTCACCGGCGCCGCTCTCAACGACCATCTGGAAGACGTGGCCCGCCTTCGCATCGAAGTATTCCGTGATTTTCCGTATTTGTACGACGGCACCATGGACTACGAGCGCAAATATCTGCAGACCTATGTGCGCTGTCCGCAAGCAGTGGTGGTCGTGGCGTTTGCTGATGGCGAAGTGGTGGGAGCCTCGACAGCAATTCCTTTGCAATTTGAAGAAGCAAATTTCAGGAAGCCGTTCACAGACAATGGCTACGATCCCGCAGAGGTTTTTTACTGTGCTGAATCCGTTTTGCGGCAGGATTATCGCGGCAAGGGACTCGGGGTGCGGTTTTTTGAAGAGCGCGAAGCCCATGCACGAAGTTTGGGTGATTTCCGTTATTACGCATTTTGTTCAGTAGTCAGGCCTCCTGAGCATCCGTTGCGGCCGGCAGGTTACCAGCCGCTTGACCGCTTCTGGCAACAACGTGGTTATCAAAAACATCCTGAACTGCGTGCCAGTTACAGCTGGAAAGATATCGATCAGCCACACGAGACTTCTAAACAGCTGGAGTTTTGGTTAAAGTCCATTCGCACTTCCACATCCGACCAATCATCATAATACGTACAGGTAGCAGGTGGCACACACGGAACCCGGTTCCATCCAGTGCTGCACTGTTTCTGCTTGAGGGGCTCCATGAATAATCCTGCGTTCACTGTTCGTCGCCGTTTCCTGCAATTCCTTGCCGCCAGTCCGTTGCTGGCCACCTATGATGCCTTTGCTGCTGAAGTGGAAGCCGCGCTCGGTGAACAACTGAAGGATCCCAAGGATGTGATCAATGTGTTCGAGATGCAGGCATTGGCAAAAGAAAAGATACCGTATTCACATTGGGGTTATCTGAGTTCAGGCGTCGACAGTGACTTTACCTTGCACTCCAACCAGATGGGTTATTCCCGCTTCCAGATCAAACCCCGGCGTCTGGTGGATGTTGAGAAGATCGATACCAAAGTCAATTTTCTCGGCGCTTCTGCCGGTTCGCCGATTTTCCTGAGCCCGGTCGGCAGTTGTGGTGCCTTCCACAAGGATGGCGAGACTGGCGTTGCCCGCGCCGCTGCCGCCAAAGACACGTTCATGATCATTTCCACGCAAGCCTCCGATGCCATCGAGCAAGTGATGGCAGCGCGCAATGGCAAGGGCATGTGGTTCCAGCTGTATTCCACCAATGTGTGGGAAAACACCGTGAAGATGTTGCAGCGCGCTGAACGCGCAGGCTGCAGCACGGTTTGTTTCACGATCGACCTGCCGGGTGGCCGCAATACGGAAACCCAGCAACTGTTTACCCGCAAGGACACGCGTTTCTGTGAGGAATGCCACTACGACGGCAAGCAGAAACCGATGTTCAAGGATCTCAAGCAAAGCGGACTGGTGGATCCACGCCTGACCTGGGATGTGATCAAGCGCATGAAGGATGTCACCAGAATGAATGTGATGGTGAAAGGACTGGAAGCGCCGGAAGACGCCGAATTGGCGATAAAAGCCGGTGTGGATGGCATCATCGTTTCCAACCATGGCGGTCGCGCCACCGATACTGGTCACGGCACCATCGAATGTCTGCCGGATGTGGTGAAAGCGGTGAAAGGGCGGGTACCGGTGATGGTGGATGGCGGCATTCGTCGTGGTACTGATGTGTTCAAGGCGATGGCGCTGGGCGCCACCGCTGTAGGCATCGGGCGCCCCTATTGCTGGGGACTGGGTGCGTTCGGACAGCCGGGAGTTGAACGTGTGATCGACTTGCTCAATCGTGAACTGGCGATTTGCATGCGCGGCAGTGGTACACCTTCGCTGAAGGCAATCACTTCAGACTACGTGATTGATACCGGCCATCGCAACCCCGATACCCTGGCCGGATAAACTCATTCGGAACGTTGCCAGTTGGCACGCAGGCGGCGGTACTGGATGATGGGCAGATCACACGCCAGCAGGAATTCGCTGCCATCAAGCGGCGGACTCTGCCGGGTGTCATGGGTTTCAATGATGCGGATGTCTTCCTTCAATATGCGCAGGTTAGACCAGCGCATCACCCAGCCGAGCAAGTGCTTCAACACGGGAATCCTGAAACTGCCCTGGTAATAGCGCGTGTAAATGCGGGTACGGGTAGCGGACACTGGAGCAAATGCCAGAAACACCCAGGTTTTTTCACCGATGCGATTGATCCACAGGTTGGGCAGGCACATTTCCACGTAGTAATCCGGATGGCCGCGCCGGAACATGCGAATACGGCGGCCATTTACCGTGCAGTCGACATCCATTCTGGTTGATTTCACAAAACGGCCTATGCTGTTTTTGTGTACGAACGGCAGATGCGCCATGTCCAGCTGGTTTTCAATATTGCGGGACAGTCCGGTGTTACATTCAGCGACATTTTCATAAGGTCCATCACAGCCGTCCAGTTCGTCGTGGAACCAGTCAACCTCGGGTAAAACCTCAGGTACAGCACCCCACCAGAGAAATATGAACCCGTGTTGTTCGCGGGCCGGGTAGGTTGTGGCGCGCAGCGCTTTCGGGATCACACTGTCGTCGCCCTGGACCGGGATGCGTTCGCACTGGCCATGGTGGTTGAAACTGAGGCCGTGGAACGGACACACTATGTTGTTTTTTTCCAGACAGCCATTGCTGAGTTTGACGCCACGATGCGGACAACGATCCAGCATTACGCTGATATTGTCGCTGGTGCGGAACGCCACCAATGGCAGGTCGAAGCGGGTCAGTGCCAGCGGCTTGCCTTGGGGTAATTCACGACTGGCGAGAATGGCATACCAGCCTGGGCCGAAATCATCATTGCCCTCGGCAAGTCTATGGGCAGTGCTGGTAGCGTGGGAGCCTTGGTTGTGCATGGTTGCAGCCTTCCGGTTTCTGGCTGTTATATACGGTGTCAAACGCTGGCAGGATCATTGGTGCCAGGTTTGCCCGTTCCTGTGTAGCATCCTGTTGGCACAGTCATGGAAGCTGATCGTAGCATGGAAACTTTTGTGGGCAGGCTTGTTATCATCAGAGTTGCCGGTCTGCCCGGGAAAACAAAAAAACAACAATAATAATTGCAGGAGCCCTTGATGCATCGCCGACAATTCTGCCATTCAGCCCTGATGATAACCGCAAGTTCGTGGTTGCTGCCTGGTGGGTCAGTGTCGGCCCAAACCACCCAACGCTCGCTGGCAGCGGAAGACAGCAGGATCAAACCGCTGCTGGCGAAAATGACGCTGGATGAAAAGCTGGGGCAGATGGTGCAGGCCGAGCTGGGCAATCTGAAGGATGAGGCAGATATCAGCAAATACAGCCTCGGCTCGGTGCTCAGTGGTGGTGGGGCCGATCCGGCCGAAGGCAACAGCTTGCAGGCCTGGACCGATACGGTTGATCGCCTGATTGCACAAAGTCGCAAATCACGGCTTGGCATTCCGGTTCTTTACGGGGTCGATGCGGTTCATGGTCATGGCAATGTATTGGGCGCCACTGTATATCCGCACAACATTGGGCTCGGTTGCACACGCAACGCCGCGCTGGTGGAAGCGCTTGGTCATGTCACGGCGCTGGAAGTACGCGCCTCCGGCATCCATTGGACCTTTGCACCTTGTGTGGCAGTGCCGCGTGATGATCGCTGGGGCCGTACCTACGAAGGTTTTTCGGAAGACCCGGCGCTGGTGGCAGAGCTCGGTGCTGCCGCAGTCAGAGGCATGCAGCAAGGCGGGCTGCAAAATCCGCAGGCAGTTCTCGCCTGTGCCAAACACTATGTTGGCGATGGCGGTACCAGTTGGGGTTCCACCAAACGCCGTGACGGTTCCAGCGGCATGGACCAGGGCAATACTGAAATTGATGAAGCCGGCTTGCGCAAGGTGCATTTGCCTGGCTACCAGGCCGCAGTGGCAGCCGGCGTCGGTTCCATCATGGTGTCGTACAACAGCTGGAACGGTGTGAAAGCCTCCGGCATTGCCCACCTGCTCACCGACATCCTGAAAAAAGAACTCGGCTTTGAAGGGTTCCTGGTCTCTGATTACTACGCGATTGGCCAGATCGATAGTGATTACAAAAAAGCGCTGATGCTATCGATCAATGCCGGCATGGACATGGCGATGGAGCCGGCGCAGTACCAACGCTTCATCACTACACTGCGCGAGCTGGTGCAGGAAGGCAGTGTCAGCATGGCGCGCATCGATGATGCAGTTACCCGCATCCTGCGCGTCAAATCAGTAATGGGTTTGCTGGATGCAGGGCGCGAACAGCTGGCCGACCGCAAACTGCACGCAAGCTTTGGCGGTGCAGCCCATCGCGAGCTGGCCCGCACCGCTGTGCGTGAATCATTGGTGTTGCTGAAAAACGACAAGCAAATCTTGCCGCTCAAACGCAGTGCCAGACGCATCCATGTAGCAGGCATCGGCGCCGATGACATTGGCATGCAGTGCGGCGGCTGGACCGTGGAATGGCAGGGCAAGATGGGTGCGGTCACCAGTGGAGGTACCACCATTTTGCAGGGCCTGCGTTATGCTGCACCCAAAACCACCATCACCTATGCCGTTGATGGCAAAGGGGTGGAAGGCGCTGATGTCTGTGTAGTCGTGGCGGGAGAAACCCCTTACGCAGAAGGCGTGGGCGACAAAGCTGACTTGTCGCTGTCAGCGGATGACCTGGCTTTGCTGGCACGCATGCAGCAGAGCGGTGTGCCGGTAGTGCTGCTGGTGTTGTCAGGTCGTCCGCAGATTCTTGGTGCCGCGCTTGACCAGGCTGCAGCCATCGTTGCCGCCTGGCTGCCCGGCACCGAAGGGCTCGGTGTTGCCGATGTGTTGTTCGGTGACCACGCACCCACCGGCAAACTCTCGGTAAGCTGGCCACGCACCATGGCGCAAGAACCCGTCAATGTCGGCGATGCCAAATATGATCCGCTGTTTCCTTATGGATACGGCCTGGGCTACAAGGCGTAAATATGCAAAACCGTTGGCCGAGAACAGGGATGTGCAATAGCATTGGGAATCAGCCCTTCCTGTAACACAGCCGTGAAAATTTGCGATAGCGCAAAATGTTTGCGTGCATTTCGTCCATAGTGGGAACCCGCAGTTCCACATAATTCAAAGGAGCCAGTCATGACCAAAGCCTTGATTCCATCCATTCGCCGCCACGGGGTTGCCCTGATGGCCACAGCACTGGTATTTGCCGGTGCCGTGATGACCGCACAAAGCGCCGAAGCCCCGCAGTTCAGCACCGATATCTCCGTCGACGAAATGATGGAAGCGATTGTGATGCCGACCGCCGATGCCATCTGGAAAGCGGTTTCGGTTGATCTCACCGACAAGGGCGAAGTGAAAACCGCACCTGCTACCGATGAGGCCTGGCTGGCGTTGCGCCATCAGGCTGTCACTTTGGCCAGTGTCACCAATCTGTTGATGATCCCCAGTCTCAAGGTCAACAAGGATCCTGCCAGCAAGAAACATGGCGATGGCGAGCTTAGCCCTGCTGAAATGACCAAATTGCACAAGTCGCAAATGGCTGCCTTTGCAGCCCACGCACAGGCTTTGCATACCTCGGCGATGCGCGCAATTGCAGCCATCGACAAGCGCGATGCTGATGCCTTGAGTGACGTGGGCGGCGAAATGGATGGCATCTGCGAAGGCTGCCACACACAATTCTGGTATCCCAACCAGGGCAAATGAGGGGTGACGGATGCCAGGCTTCAACCGCCGTGATTTCATGGCCTTGTCAGCAGGAGTAACTGCCATGGCGGCAGCGGGCGGCAGCGCCACAGCAGCGCAAACACGTGACAGTTCCGGGCTGATTGTCTGCATGCACGGCATTACATCCAGCGAGTTCGATTTCCGTACCTGCATGGAAGGCTGGGCCAAAGGCGGCGTCAAGGCAGCCGAGCCTGACCTGGCCAAGGCGCGCGACCATGAGGTGGCGAATGGCAAAGGCTCGGCCCGCAAACTGATCGACGATCTTGGCCTGACTGCGTATTCCTCCACCAACCAGTTGTTCTGGGATGAGGCCGGCGATCAGCGCACCAAGGCACTTGAGGATCTGAAATGGAAAGTGGAGATGGCGGAATCGCTGGGTGCCACCCGTATCGTGATTCCCTCTACTGCCAGTGCTGACCACAAGCTGGCCGACTATGACCAGCTTTATGCAGTTCTGCACCAGATGGCCGAGATCGCCAAGCCGCACAAGGTGGCGCTGATGCTGGAGTTCACGCGGGTGTCAAAGCTGGTCAACAACGTGCGCACCTCACTGGATATAGTGCGCAAAGTGGATCATCCCAACCTCAGATTCATGATCGACCTTTATCATTTCTGGGCCGGTCCTTCCAAATTCGAAGACCTTGACCTGATCAGGCCAGGCGAAATCCATCATGTGCATTTTGCCGATATGCCGCGGTTGCCGCCGGTGGAAGTGGCTGAACAGAAAGATCGCGCCTTCCCGGGCGAAGGCATTACCCCGTTGCAGAAAATTCTCAACAAACTGGTATCGCTCGGTTACAACCGGGCGCTGTCGCTGGAATTGTTCGACATGACAGTGCGTCGCACCGATCCGGCGGTGATTGCTGCGAAAGCCCTGCAGACCATCACGCCTTTTATCAAGGGTGTGGGATAGCAATCCGGATTCAGAGTCATATTTGTTGGTAAAAATGACCCGCTTTCATGAAATTTCCACAAATAAATGTGAATCTGGCCAAGCTCTAAACAACGCTGGAGTGAATAAATGAAAAAATCCGTACTGGGTCTGGCCACTGTGCTTGCGATCGCCGCCCTGGCTTTGCAGCCAACCATCGTCTCTGCCCACCATTCCTTCGCCGCCGAATTCGACGCCAATCTCAGTGGCAAATTCACCGGCGTGGTCACCGTGGTGCAATTCAGCAACCCGCACGTGCGTTATCGCATCGATGTGAAGAACGCTGACGGCAAGACCGAGTCGTGGGAAATCCAGGCTGGCAGTGTCACCTCATTACGGCCGCAGGGCTGGCTGGCTGACACCATCAAGGTGGGCGATAGCATCACTGTGGAAGGCCAGTTGGGTCGCGATGGTGCCAAAAAAGTCTACGTGCGTCAGGTTACCCTGGCCAATGGCAAGCCGCTGTTGGGTATCGAAGGCAATAACAGTGGCATCGCCGGCAATGGCGCCCCTGTGGCGCCGCGACCGGATCCCAATGCGGTGAATGCTGATCCAAAAGTGAACTACGGATACGGGCAGCATAATGCAGCAGCACCGCTGGATATCAGCGGCCCCTGGCTGCAGCGCTACAAATTCCATGTCACGGTCGACGATCTTGAACCGAAACCCACGCCCTACACTGCCGAAGGCAAAAAGCGGCGCGAGGCCAATACCAAATACGATGATCCGGCGCTGCGCTGCATATCGCTCGGGCTACCGCGTATTTTCGGCAATCCCTACAACCTGGAAGTCTATGATGAAGGTTCGCATTACCTGTTTCTGTATGTAGAACACAACAGCAAGCGCAAGATCTGGATGGATGGCCGCAAGGCACCGGCAGACGGCGCGCCTACCTCCAACGGTTTCTCGGTCGGTCACTGGGAAGGCAATTCGCTGGTAGTCGAAACTTCCAATCTGTTGCCGGGCTGGCTCGATGGTTCCGGCATGCCGATGTCAGGCAAGGGCACCCGCACCGTTGAGCGCTACACTTTCGCTGCTGACCATCTTTCTGCTGATCGCACGATGACGATCTACGATCCACTTTACACCCAGCCGCTGGTACGCACACGTGGTCTGGCGCGGGGTGCCAACATCGACGTAAACGAACAGGATTCCTGCGATCCGAACAGTTATTACGGTGATTTGCTGGAGTCAGGTTTGCTGGAAAAACATCTGAAGCCCTAGCAACGACAACCAGGTCGGTTCAGACCGGCCTGGCTGATGTTGTGACATAAAATAACTGCTTAGGCTTGCACGTTTACGGCAGCACCTCTGCTTCCGTCATTGTCACCGTCGGAATCTCTTGCAACAGGTTGTGGCGCTGGTGGAAGTTTGACAACTGGCTGTTTTACCTGTGGGGTGCTGGGGATTATTGGTGCGTTTACGGCTATGGTGGCTGACATGTGCAATCTCCTGATGGATTTTGCCAATTCAAGATTGGCACAATGTATATCGACCCCCATAGGGTTAACTTGAGAAGAACAGGGCAGCCGGATGTAGCCCGCCCAACCAGAGTGATGCTGCAATGTTGAATCGTCGCCGCTTGTTACAGTGTGCCGTGCTGGCTTCCCAGTATGCGTTGTTTCCGAAATTGCAGGCCGCATCGAACACCAGGTTGATATTGCTTGGCACCCAGGGCGGGCCCAACGTCAGCCTTCAGCGTGGCGAAACTGCCAGCTTGCTGGTGATCAACGACCAGCCGTATCTGATCGATTGCGGCTATGGCACTTTGCGCGCGCTGATCCAGAGCGGCGTGAACTATCTCAATGTCGGCCATATCTTCCTGACGCATCTGCACGATGATCACAATGCCGATCTGCCGGCGCTGCTCGGCCACCAATGGACCCAGGGCCGCATCAAAGCAACCAAAGTATTCGGGCCCTATGGTACCGACAAGCTGGTGCAGGCCGTCAATCTCTTCAACCAGGCCAACACCGACATCCGCACGGTCGATGAAGCACGTTCAGTGCAACCGAAAGATCTGTTTGCCGGAACGGTAGTCAAAGCCAGTGCAGAAATCATTGCAGTGTTCAGCAATGACGACGTGAAAGTCACCGCCATTGAAAACACCCACTTCCCGGCCGAGTCGAAAGCCAAAATTCCGCATCGCTCGCTCGCTTACCGTTTTGATACCAAGGATCGCAGCATCGTGTTCTCAGGCGACACTGCTTATTCAGACAATCTGGTGAAGCTCGCCCATGGCGCCGATGTACTGGTAAACGAAGCCATCGAGAAAGAAGGCTATCGTGCGATCTACGACAAACGCGTCGCCGCTGGTGCCTACGCCGACAATCCTGAAGGTGTCTGGAAGCACATCATGGGCACCCATAGTTCAACCGAAGACGCCGGCCGCATGGCCGCTGCCGCCGGCGTCAAGACGCTGGTACTGAACCACATCATTCCCCCCGATCTCGATGACAGCGTCTTCATCGCCAGTGCCCGCAAGGCTTTCAGCGGCGAAATCATTGTTGGCAAGGATCAGATGGTGTTGTGAGGGTGCACTCGCATCCCGCTTTTGAGCATAGCCTCTGGCGGGTACAGGGTTTGGCGACACGCCGTGAACCCATCCCTGGGGGCTCGTCTGCAGCCGTCCC
>CAILUG010000014.1 GCA_903837345.1 uncultured Gammaproteobacteria bacterium
ACCTTGTAGCCTCTGTCAGTTACCTGTCTTACTGCTTCAATCTTGAAATCTTCGGGATAGCGTTTACCGCTCATGGTCAGACACCTCTTTGATGCGTTAGTGTAACGCTATCAAGTGTCTAGAATATCGGGGGCTTGCCACAGTGATCAGTGCATAGAGGCTGGTCATCACCACGAACACCAATTCGCTGCGGGGCAGGAAGGCCATCATCAGCGCTGCCACTGCCTGCAGCAGACCGTACAGCAGGTAGGCCAGGCGCCGGTCCATGCGATCAGCGATCCAGCCGCCAACCAGGCAGCCCGCCGCCATGATGAGTCCCGACAGGATGCCCGTCACCAGTGCCACAGTATTGGCGCCGGCGTGCCACTCATCTGCCACCGCAGCCCACAGGCCGCCGGCAGCCCCGCTCCCGATCGGCAGAAAGCAGAGGATCAGGGCCAGCATACCCGAGCGTTGCTTGACGACGATCCAGAGATCACGCACAGCTTCACGCAGGCTCAACATGAAGCCGGAGCGCGCTTGCGAATGCTGCGGATCAGGCACCAGCAACAGCGCTACGCTGCACACGAAGCACAGCGTGGCCACGATCACACTGGCCATCCAGGCTGCCGGCAGATTCTGGGTCAACCACAGACCCAGCCCGCCACCGATGCCACCACCGCCAAGATTGCCCGCCTGGAACCAGCCGCCGGCGCGCCCTTTCAATGCATCGGGTGTGGCATGCACCATCAGACTCTCCACCGCCATGCCCAGCACCGATGAGACCGACGAAGTGAGGAAGACCACGATCGACAGGATGGCCAGGCCGGCTTGCGTTGGCGGCAAGGCCCCCATGATGGCAATGCCAACCGCAGTGAAGATTGCCGCGATGCAGTACCACTGTTTCTGCGTCAGCGAGGCATCAATCACCGGCGCCCACAGGAATTTCCAGGTATTCGGCAACAGGGCCAGCGCCACGATCCCGGCCACCTGCACCACCGGGACCCCGGCCTGTTTCAGGTAGTAGGCGATGGCCACTCCAGCGTAGCCGCCCACCACCCCGTACGGGATGATGAGCACCAGGTAGAGCCAGGGATGACTGTGGCGGGATCGGGATGAGGCCATGCGCGGATTCCCTTGGTGGACAAAACATCAGGCACAAAAACAGGTGTCAGAGCAGGATATTAGTACACCAAATCATGGGACCTACCCCATTTTTAAGCGAAAATGATTTCGAGTGTCAGTGAAATATAGAAGGATATAACAATCTAACCGGAGCATTAATCATGTTGAAACCAGCACTGCTCGCCGCCACTGCCCTGATCTCCACACAAGTTCTCGCTGCACCTGCACCGAGCCATGAGGCGGCGCGTGCCATGTTCGAACACATCATCAATACGCCCACGGTGCTCGGGCGCACCAAGGTACTGGAGCTGGCGCAATATCTGGCCGACCAGTTCAAGGCGGCCGGCTGGGCGGCGGCTGACATCCATGTGCTGCCCTATGACACGACCGGCGATAAAACTGCCGCATTGATCGTGCGCTGGCCGGCGCCGGCGGGCACGGCTGCAAAACCGCTGATGCTGATGGGGCATATGGATGTGGTCGAGGCCAAGCGCGAGGATTCGACCACCGATCCTTTCGTGCTGACCGAGCAGGATGGCTATTATTACGGACGTGGCACCCTCGACATGAAGTCCGGCATCGTCGGCATCACCCAGGCGCTGATCAACCTGAAAAAATCCGGCTTCAAACCACACCGTGACATTGTCGTGTTCTTCACCGGCGATGAAGAGACCAATGGCATCGGCGCCAACAAGGGCGCGACTGATTGGCTGGCTATGATGGGAACTCCCGAATTTGGTCTCAACGCTGATGGCGGTGGTATCAATTTACTGCCCGACGGCAAGCCGCTCGGTGCGAGCATTCAGACCGCCGAAAAGACCTTTGCCGGTTATACCTTCACCGTGCGCAACCGTGGCGGGCATTCGTCGAAGCCGCGCAAGGACAATGCGGTCTATCAACTGGCACATGCGCTCGAACGCCTGGAGGCCTACCGCTTTGAGCCGCAGCTTAGCGAAACCACGCGCGCCTATTTCGCGGCCGCTGCCAAGGTCGAACCGCAGCCCGCAATCAGCGGCGCGATCAACCGCTGGCTCGCCAATCCCAAAGACGGCGCCGCCGCCGACCTGATCGAGGCCGACGAAACCTATGTCGGGCTGACTCGCACCCGCTGTGTGCCAACGCGGCTGTTCGCCGGTCATGCCGACAACGCGCTGCCGCAGCTCGCCACCGCGATGATCAATTGCCGCATTTTTCCGGGCGTTGACCCCGATACGATCAAGGATGAATTGACGAAGATCGCCGGTGACCCTGATGTGGTGGTGACGCGCAATGACGCTTATGCCGCCTCGCTCGCCTCGCCGCTGCGCACTGATGTGACAGCGGCTTACACCAAGGCGGTTACAACGATACACCCGGGCATGCCGGTCGCGCCGGAAATGTCGACAGGCGCCTCTGATGCACGGCCGTTCCGAGTTGCCGGCATCCCGGTCTGTGGTGTTGGCGGTGATTGGTTGCGCGTGCCGATCGACCTGCGTGCCCACGGCAAGGACGAACGGCTGCCGGTGCAGGCACTCGACGACAATGTAAAGCATTGGGAGATCATGGTTACCGAGATGGCCGGGAAGTAATGGCAAGCTGGCCTGCTCCCCGATTCGTTGATCAGTACTCAGGCCCGCGACATGTACTTGCCGGTGGTGGTGCTGACCTTGACGAACTCGCCCTGCGCCAGATATTCCGGCACCTGCACTTCCAGCCCGGTGCTTAGTTTGGCGGGCTTGCTGCGACTGGTCGCAGAAGCCCCTTTCATTTCCGGCACGGTTTCAACAATTTCCAGTGCTACCTGCGCCGGCAGAATCAGTGTCAGCAGCTTGCCGTCCATCATCAGTCCCATGATGCCTTCGAGACCTTCGGTGATGTAGTACTGGAAGTCTTCCATGTCGGCATTGGGGATTTCGTACTGGCTGAAGTCATTGCTGTTCATGAACACCCAGTTCTCGCCGTCCTGATAGGAATACTGTACCGGCACTTTTTCGCAGTCGGCTTCCTTCAACATGTCGTCACCCTTGTAGGTTTCGTCCAGCTTCTGGCCGGTCTGCATGTTGTTGTAGCGGATCTTGTACAGCGTGGCGGCGCCACGCGCGGAGGGACTTTTCACCTCAATCTGCCTGACGATGTGGGGCACACTGTTGAGGTCGATCACCATGCCGTTTTTGAGTTCGCTGGCTCTGGGCATACTGGCTCCTGGAATGAACTGGGATTCGGAAAAGTACGGATTGTACAGTAGCAAACCCGGCGTTCTGCTGCCGGCAGTGGTTTTTCCGGATGGGCTTGGCTAGTATTGGAACGCCTGCGTTTCTGTTGTCCAAACAACATGCAGGCCTGTTACTTTCACAATTTCCACAATAATTATTAGAAACAGGATCTTCAATGAGCATCAAATCAACTCTGGCCGTGCTTGGTCCGGCCGTCGTGCTTGCGCTGGTTAACCAACCACTCAAGCTGACCGAGCAATTACCCTCCTATATGAGCGTGCTGGTGGTAGCCTTGCTGGCTTCCGCCTTGACTGTGTTAATCCGCAATTTCAGGATGCCGGTACGGCAACCGCGCCCTGCAGTCACCGGCAAAGCCGCGAGCAAAGCCACGAGTAAAGCCGGCAGCAGCAAGGAAACCGGCAGCGTGAAATGGTTCAATGCCAGCAAGGGCTTTGGTTTCATCAGCCGCAGCAATGGCGAAGAAATATTCGTGCATTTCCGCTCCATCGTCGGCCAGCGTTCGTTGCGTGATGGCCAGCTTGTGGAATTTTCAGTGACGACGGGCAGCAAAGGTTTGCAGGCAGAAGACGTGGTCGCACTCAAATAAGTGCGCAGTTCCTGCATGATCGGCCGCAGGATCAATAGCCGAATCAACGGCCGATCATGGGATAATCAATAATCCGGTAATCAATAGTGCGGCGGTTTCTCGTCTTTGGGGGAACCACTGTGCTCCACCCGGTCTTCCAGGTCGCCGAATTTTTCCCTCAGCATCCTGAGTTCCAGTCGCAGCACGTCCAGCTGCTGTTGCTGGTTTATCAGCGCTTCATTCAGCTGTTCGATGGTGTGCTCCTGGAAAGCCACCTGTGATTCCAGCTCCACCAGTGCAGCATTGGTGTCCGTCTTCATAGTTCAGCCCACAAGCGCAACAAGTTGTGATAGACACCCGAAAGTTCGGTGGCGGGGCCGGCGGCAGAGTTGGGATTGCCGGTGCCGGCCACCCGCTGGATCGCTGTGTCCAGGTCAAACAGTATTTTCCGTTTGTGGTCCTCGCGCACCATGCTCTGGATCCAGAAAAACGAAGCCAGTCGCTTGCCACGGGTGACAGGCCTGACCTGATGCACACTGGTACCGGGATAGAGCACCATGTCGCCGGCAGCCAGTTTCACTTCGCGCGGCCCCAGGGTGTCGTCAATCACCAGCTCGCCACCGTCATAGCTGGCCGGATCCGACAGAAACAGCGTGGATGACAGGTCAGTACGAATCCTGTGCATGGAGCCGGGAATGGGACGGATGGCTCCATCCACATGACGGCCGTAGGTGTTGCCGCTCTCATGGCAATTGAACAGCGGCGGCAGTATTCGCAGCGGCAATGCCGCCACCGAGAACAATGAATTGCGCTGTAACGAGCGCAGGATGACTTCACCCAGCTTCTTGCCGAGCGGATTATCATCGGACAATTGCCGGTTGTGCTTCACTTGCTTGGCCAGATAGCCGGCACTGATACGGCCGTCTACCCATTCCGCACTATCCAGTTGCTGGCGGAATTCCTGCAACTGCGTGGCATCGAGCACCGAAGGTATTTGGATCAGCATGCTTTCCTCGATAATCCGGCATTCAATTGGGAGCTTTGACCTGCCGGTGACGTTAGTGAGACGTGGTACGACAGTCAAGCCGCAGATTACAATTGCAGCAACCCGGCTCAAGCTGATCCCGGTTCAGTCGTAATAACCGGGGCAAGTGCACAATATTCAGGGATTTATTCCTCTCCTGGTCTTGTGATTCTTCCTGTTTATCCCAACATAATGCATAGTCCGGTTTTGGCTCCAGAGGTTGTAAAAAGGTAGTAATGATGCTGCAAAAGCTGCGTTCCCTGTTCTCGTCCCACCCACAACCGCCACTGCGCTGGCTTAACCTTGCAGTACTGTGTCTGCCGGTTGCAGTGGCTGCCACACTGGTTCCCTGGTTTGGCTTCACCCACGGCTACGATGCAGTCGAATGGCTGTGGTTTCTGGTGTTGATTTCCTTTTGTGAAATGTCGATCACCGCCGGCTATCACCGCCTGTGGTCACACAGTGCCTACAAGGCACATCCGCTGCTGCGTCTGGCATTTGCCCTCGGCGGCGCGTTTGCGCTGCAGAACAACTGCCTTACCTGGGCCTCGGACCATCGCCGCCATCACCTGCATGCCGATGACAACGAGAAAGACCCCTACAGCGCCGGCCTTGGCTTCTGGTATGCACATTTCGGCTGGATGCTGCGTGACTACCCCGCCACGCGCGAAGATCTCGGCAACGTCAAGGATCTGCTCAAGGACCCCATTCTGGTTTGGCAGCGCCGCTATTATCTGCCCTTGCTGCTCGCAATGAATATCGGTGTACCGGTGCTGATTGGCGTAGTGCATCATGACATTGCCGGCTGCTTGCTGTTGCTGGGGTTTTTGCGACTGGTGCTGAGCCAGCAATTCACCTACCTGATCAACTCGGCCGCCCATCTGTGGGGCAAGCGCACTTACGATTCCAACCAGACCGCCCGCGACAACTGGTTCATTGCGTTGTTCACATATGGCGAGGGTTATCACAACTATCATCACACCTTTGCCTGGGATTACCGCAACGGCATACGCTGGTATCACTACGACCCGACCAAATGGCTGATCAAACTCATGCAGTGGTGCCGGCTGGCTTCCGACCTGCGCCAGTGCTCGAGCTACCGGATAGAGATGACCAGAGTGGCAGTGCAGTTCCGCACCGCCCTGCAGCACTGCGAACAGCTGAGCGAAGCCTCCCGCTGGCGCGAACGGCTGGAAGGTGAATACAACCAGCTGGTGAATTCGCTGGAGCAATGGACAGAAGCACAACAAGCCTGGTATCAGGCCAAATCACAAGCCTTCAGCAATGAATTGCAGCACGACATTGCGTTGATAAGACACCGTTACCGGCAGCTGAAGCAGGACATGCAACAAAAACGGGCCGCCTGGCAGCAGTTGCTGGCGCATGTGGGTACCGTGCCGCTGCAATCAGCCTAGACAACGCTGACTGCAGCTCACGTCACCGCTTATTTGGCAGGAGGTGGTGTGCGGGTGCGTGGATCAACTTCACCCAGCTCCGGATACCAGAGTTTGCGGTTGTCGCGCGATTCGTTGAACACCTTGCGACTCTTGAACAACCATTTGCCGTTACGCTTGACCAGCTCATCGGCATAGTGGCCCATGTACAGGAACTGGATATCGCCTTGTGGCGATTTGTTGGTCATTGCAAACCAGTAGGCAGTGGACTTGGCAGTGTTGCCATTGACGTCAATCACATGGTTGATGATCTGGTGACGGGTGCGTTGGCGCCAGGTGGCATCCTTCGACACTGCCTCATAGCGGGCACCTCCGAAGCCTGACATCGCCTTGCGTATCGCCTCCTTGCCGTGCTCGACTCCGAATACCCACTCCAGCACGCCGTCGTCGGCCCAGGTGGACATCACGGTTTCAATGTCGCCCGCATCGACTGCCACCATGTACCTGTTGGAGGTGTTTTCAATTTCAGCACGGTCGTCGGCGTAACCGGCCCAGGCCCATGTCGCCACCAGCGCCGACAAACCCAGCATTGTTCTGACTATCTTCTTGATCATGACCTTCTCCTCTTGGTTGGATTGTTGTTGTTGTCAACTGAACCAGTGTCGTCTCAGAAATTCTTCTTTGCCCACAGTTGCCAGGTAGGCACGCGTGCTGTGATTCCCCAGTGGCGCGGTGTAACGGTCGGCATGGCCGCTCAAATCGATGAAAGACTGTTGCTGATGTACAGCGCGCGCTGCGTAACAGACCGGGCTGAATGTGGCTGTTGACCCGGTCAAGGCCATGGCCGGCATTGGCGCAACCACCACCGCTGCCGATACTCCGGTCAGAAACTGCCTGCGGTTCCACTTCATGACTGCACCCTGCCCTTGTAAGGCGGCATCGGCTTGTCGGTAAGCGGCAGCTCCTTCGCACTGTACCAGCGGCCATGTACTTGTGGTGTCATGCGGAACGGCAGGATCACACGTGCCTGTTCCTGCATCGTTTGTGCATCGACAATCACCATTTCGGTACGCATTTCGGCATAGTTGCTGGCGGTGCCGATAATCCAGCCATCCCCTTCCGACGCTTTCTCGCTGCGCGGAATGAAGCTGAGTTCCTGCAGGTTGTGCACATCACCGACAAAATACTTGAGCCATTCGCCATTGGTAAGGTCATAGCGGAAATAGGTGTTGACCACGCGGTTGCCGGCGCCGGCTTTGGCCGCGTCGTAGGGCTTGCTCGGGTCACTCATCATCGAATAGACATACCGGTATGGCAGCGACAGGAAGCGGTCATCGACGCGGGCCAGATCCACCACATCCTGCGGATCGAAAATCTTTTCCTGGTAGCTGTCGCTCTTCGAATTCATGTCGAAGGTAAGGCGGCGTATCGTGTGCTGTGCCAGCTTGGGTGACCACGGCGTGCCATCCACCGATGGAAAGAACGGAAACGGATTGCCGTCGCTGATCGGCGCATCGACGATGACCTTGTTGCCGTCGTCAAACGCATTGATGGTGTGCATAACGCCACTCTGGGGGCCTTTGAACCAGCGGATGTCCTTGCCGTCGCCGTCACGACGCAGAATGCCCCAGTAGGTAGGCTTGGTCTTGTCCCAGGCCCAGTGCAAATGGCCGGCCTTCAGGCGTTCGATGCTGGTAACGTAACCGTAGACCGGGAAAATCATGTATTTCTGCGTCAGCACCATGTCGTGCAACGTGCTCACATAGGGCACTTTCACATGGATTTCGTGTTTCACCTTGCCCTTGGGTGACACGGTGTAGATCCACAGGTCATCGGTGCACATGCCGGTGGCTTCGTAGCCATAGCAGATCATGTCTCCCGTCACCGGATCGACTTTCGGATGCGCGGAAAAAGTCTGTGCCTTGTAGTCGCCGCCAAAATTCCACGGTCCCAGTGTTTCCAGCGTATTGGGATCCATCTCGAACGGCTGGGCGTCTTCTTTCAGCGCATACAACTTGCCGTGATGGGCAATCGGCGCAGTATTCATCACGGTGCCGAGATAGGGTTTGTCGAGGTTTTGCACTGACGGATCATTGGTGAAGGGATTGCGGTAAACACCATACAACTGCTTGCGCGCCTTGAGGTTGTTGAGGAAGCGCGGCGTCTTGATCCAGCGCGCCTTGAAATCAACGATGCCGTTCTTGATGCGGAAACTGCTGATAAAGCCGTCGATGGAAAACGGACTGTCGTCCTCGCGGATGGGTGGGTAGAAGTATTCGCCACCTACCCGGTAAAACGCGCCATCCAGTTCTTTCGGAATGGTGCCTTCCACTTCGCAATCGTAGATATCGGCTTCGTAGCGCAATGGCGCGAAGTAGCCTGTGGGGGGCCCGCCTTTGGTGAAATCGACCATGGTGCACCTGTTGTGTCATTGTTGTGCCCGGGAGAATAAGTCACGGGCGGCCATAAGCCAACTGGTATGGCGATGACAGGACAGGGGTTGGAGACACGCCGTAAACCCATCCCTGGGGGCTTGGGTTCGGCATCCATGCCTCACACAGTCTCCAACCCCTGTCCTGCCACCGCCTCCCGACCTTCAGCCAAAGCCGCCCTTCCATCCGTTGCCAATCTCAAGTTAGGCTCGCTCCTGCAATCATAACAAGCAGGAGCCCCCATGCTGCGCAAAATCATTACGACCCTGTTGTTGCTCCCTCTCGCCGCCCAGGCCCAAAGCATCGACTGCGACAAGAGCTGCCTGGAAACCATCGCCGGCCAATACCGGGCTGCCTACCTTGCCCACAATGCCAAAGCCCTGCCGCTGGCGGCCAAGGTTCGCTACAGCGAGAACTTTGTGGAAATGCCGTTCCCGGATGGCACCTGGGACACGATCACCAGGGAACTGGGGCCGGCACAAACCTTGTCGGACCCCGTCACCGGCAACATCGGCATCTATACTGCGATCATGCAGAATGACACCCCCGGCTTTCTGGCAATCCGGCTGCATGTGAACGGAAATCGCATCGACGAGATCGAACATGTCATTTCCACCAAACGCAATCTGAGCAGCCCGCCTACGCCGATTGGCGATGCCAGCGCCTATGTGCACGATCCTGTCATCAATGAAATGGTGCCGGTGGAACGCCGTCTCACACGTGAGCAGCTCACCGCACACGCACATGGCTACTTCAATACCCTCGAACACAACAACGGCGAAATACGCGGCACCTGCTTTGCGCCGGGCGCAATCCGGCGCGAGAACGGCCTGCTGTTCACGGACATCGAAGGCGGCTTCAAGTCCGGCCGTTACCTTTTCAACAACAGGGTACGGCGCTGGCCGGTGCTGGTTGACGAACAGCGGGGTGTGGTGATGGCGCGCGGCTTTATTGACCACAAGGGTGTGCTGGATGACTACAAGCTTACCGATGGCACGCCGCAAAAATCAGTATTCCGTGAACCACAGACCTGGGGCTTTCTGGAAATGTTCAAGATCAAGGACAACTGCATAGCGTCGGTAGTAGCCACTTTCGTGCAATCACCCTACTACATGCGTTCGCCCTGGAATCCGCAATGATCACCGGGCCCTACCAGCAAATTGATCCGCCGCGTGCAGAGATCGACGCCATCAAGGGCCCGCTGCTGCTGGTATTCGGCAGAAACGACTGCGGCATTTGTCAACGCACCCAGCCCAAGCTGGAAGCTGCGCTTGCCGGCCAGGACTGGCTGCAGCAGATCATGATCCAGGACGGTCAGGGTCACAAGCTTGGCCGCAGCTTTGAAGTGAAACTCTGGCCAACGCTGATATTCCTGCTCAATGGCGAGGAATTGACGCGGCTGGTGCGGCCGGATTCGGTTGGCATCATCCAGGTCTGCTTCAGACAATTTGGATTGACTCATCCTTGATAAGGATGCGGCGGCTTTTGTAGAGGCTGCCGATTGCGCGCTTGAAATTTTTCTTGCTGGCCTTGAACAGCCGGAAAATTTCTTCCGGTGAGCTCTTGTCAGACAAGCGCACCTCCCCCCCGTGCTTGCGCAGATGACCCAGGATCATCTCTTCCAGCTCGTTGCGGCTTTCCGCATCCAGTGCAGTGATGGTGAGATCGATCTTGCCATCCGGACGCACGGCCTTGATCCAGCCTTTCAGATATGCGCCGATGCGCAGAGGTTGGGAGATTTCATCGAAATAGATCAAACCGATGTAGCGGTCATCGATCACTGCTTTGTAACCGAGATCGGTTTCCGCAACGATCTCCAGTTCCACCGGCTGGCGCACTTGCAGCGCTCCCGGCTGCGGGATGTCAAAATCATCGTCATGTATTGCCATATACTGGTATCCGCCAGGCCCCAAAGCGAAGAAAGTTTGGAAATCATTGTCGGGAGCATGGTAGCTTCAACGCACGATAACAGCGAGAGGAAAGGCCATGAACAAACTGCTGGAACCCCTTGTTGATGCCGAACTGGCCGAGCTCGATGACTTCCTGCTGGATCGCCTCGGCGACGAAGACGACGAAAATGACAGTGATCCCGGCATTTTCTCGATCTCCGGACTCGATGGATTCCTGACAGCACTGGTCAGTGCGCCAACCCTGGTGACACCGGAGCATTGGATGCCAGTGGTATGGGGCGACTATGAACCTGAGTGGGAAAGTGAAAGCGCGTTTGAGCAGATTATCGGCCTGATCATGCGGCACATGAACACCATCGCCGCCACGCTGGATGAAGCCCCGCACGAGTTCGAGCCGCTGTTCCTGGAGCGTGAAGAGGACGGAGAATTTTTTATGGTGGTCGACGACTGGTGTGAAGGCTATGTACGCGCAGTGGCGCTGACCAATGCCAAATGGCGTGCCGGCGGCACCGAAATTGAGCGCTTGCTGAATCCGATCCGCGCCTTCACCAGTGTCACCGACTGGTATGCGCATGAGCAGGCCAGCGACACCGAGCTTGACCAGCTCAGCGATGCGATTACACCCAGTGCACGGGCCATTTACGCTTTCTGGTTGCAGCGCCGCCTGCCGAAAACAGCCACTGACAAATCACCCTGGGACAACGCCCGCAAGAAATAAGCTGCTCCACCGGTGCAAGTTATGTGCCCGAACGAACCGACCTTTCGTTTCGCAACCTTCTATCATCCGGCACCATGTCCATCTCCCCAGCCGGTTCCAATATCCATTCTTCGCTGACTACAGCGCCCATTACTGCTGAACCTGATGCAGTGGATGTCAGCGTGTTGCAGTCACTGATCGGCAATGATGAAGTGTTGATCAACGAATTTCTGCATGACTTCCGGGTAAGCGTGATTGAAATAGGCTGGGCAGTGTGTGCTGCCGGCGAATATGGTTCCGCAAAGGAAATATCCGTGCTCGCACACAAATTGAAATCCGCCTCAAGAACTGTTGGAGCCATGGGACTGGGCTTTATTTGCGAGGCGCTGGAACATGCCGGCAAGGCGGACGAAGCGGACGAACTGTCGATACTGCTGCCCATATTCACTGTGGAGGTAGCCCGTGTTGAAGCCTTTCTTCTCAGATACCAAATGATGTCCTGAAGAACAATACTGCAGGACGGACAGCGACCTGATTTCTGAAAATGACATTCTGAACGCAGAAATACTTGAAGTTGATGCTCCTGCTTTCGATTGTTCTGGCAACTGGCTCGTCAGTTGACTGTATCCAGCGCGTCCTTGCCCAACTGGTTGATCAGCTCCAGCAAGGGGTCGGCTTCTTCCAGCTGCTTTTTCGCGGAGTCCACTTGCTGCTTTTGTGCCTGCACCGCACGTTTGGCGGCGGCAGCCTGGTCGTAAATCGTTCTGAGCTCCGCCGGCAGCACCGGCTCAATGGCCTGCTTGCCTGCTTCGACCTGTTCAGAGAAAAGCTCACGTACACCGCCTTCAACCAGCAGCACTGCCATCTGGTTGGTGTCGGCATTCCAGACCAGGCCGGCTGCATCGGCAACAGCTTTGGCCGGTGACGGCGCATAATGTGAAACCACATAAAAAAGCGCACCTTCCTGCTGGATTTCATTGGCGGTGGCCAGGAGCTTCATGACAGGTTCGTATTTGTCACCCAGCAGGGCCGTCATGCGATTCCTGACAATGGGCGCATCAAAGAAATGGATGGTGTTGGGATCAAATCCGACCAGCGGCCTGATAAATGTCCACATCAGTCTGCTTTGCAACTGGTTGCCAACAATCAGCGAAGACACACAGCAGGACAACAACAGACTGCCAGCCACCAGCGTGGCCATTTTCAGAAAACGCATTTACCATCCATACAAGCCCGGTACCGGAACGCCAGTCTAGGGAATTCACAGGCAAGAATCATGTCCCCAACGTTGAAATATATTTCAGCCTATCCGGCCGGGTTGCAGCAGCAGGTGCGCAAATTGATCGAGGAGCAGCGTCTCGGGCAATTCCTGAATGAAAAATATCCTGTGCAGCACGGTGTCGCCAATGACAGCGACCTGCGTGAATATGTGATGGCACTGAAAAACCGGTATCTGAGAAAGTCAGAGCCGCTCAGCAAGATCATTTACGACAACCGGATCCACGTTATCAACCATGCACTGGGTCTGCACACCTTCGCCTCACGCGTGCAGGGCGACAAGCTGAAACGCAAAAACGAAATCCGCATCAGTTCGGTATTCAAACAGGCACCGGAAGCGTTTCTGCAGATGATCGTGGTACACGAGCTGGCGCACCTGAGGGAAAAGGAGCACAACAAGGATTTCTACAAATTGTGCGAACACATGCTGCCGCAGTATCACCAGCTGGAGTTTGATGCCCGGCTGTTTCTGACGCTTCTGGACGAAGCAGCAGAGTCCAGCCGGGATGCCTGAGCAGAAAACTACCGGATCACTGCCGCCGGTTGTTCGACTTGGGGTCTTACGGCATGGGGTTGCCCGGCCTGAGGCTCTCCGGTGTGCCCGCGGAATATCTTCAGCCGCGTCTGCAGATGGTCGAGATAGGTATAGAGCACTGGCGTGATGTAGAGCGTCAGCAATTGCGAAAACAGCAAGCCTCCCACTACACACAGCCCGAGTGGACGCCGCGAATCAGCACCCATGCCGCTGCCGAGCGCAATCGGCAGGGTACCCATCAATGCACACATCGTCGTCATCATGATGGGCCGGAACCGCACGATGGCGGCTTCGTAGATTGCCTGCTCCGCCGTGATACCGGTGCCCTCACGCTGCAGCGCGAAGTCGATCATCATGATCGCGTTCTTCTTGACCAGCCCGATCAGCAGAATGATCCCGATCAGCCCCAGCATGTCGAGCGGATAGTTGAACAGCCACAGCATGAGAAGGGCGCCGACACCGGCCGACGGGATGGTCGAGAGAATCGTCAGCGGATGGATATAGCTCTCATACAGGATGCTGAGCACCAGATAGACGGCAACCAGTGCCGCCGCGATTAGATACGGCATGGTGGTCAGCGAGGCCTGGAAGGCCTGGGCATTGCCCTGGAAGGTCGCAGAGATACCGGTTGGCATCCGCATGTCGCGCTGCGCGCCTTGGATAACATCCACCGCATCGCCCAGAGCGACGCCGGGCGACAGGTTGAATGATAATGTAACCGCCGGGAATTGCCCCTGGTGGTTGATCGATAGCGGCGCCGTCGCTGTTTCGGTTGTCGTAAAGGCGCTCAACGGGACCATCGTG
>CAILUG010000015.1 GCA_903837345.1 uncultured Gammaproteobacteria bacterium
CCTTGTAGCCTCTGTCAGTTACCTGTCTTACTGCTTCAATCTTGAAATCTTCGGGATAGCGTTTACCGCTCATGGTCAGACACCTCTTTGATGCGTTAGTGTAACGCTATCAAGTGTCTAGAATATCGGGGGCTTGCCAGGTCGTCACTGGCAGGCAAGCGGTTGAGCTTGATGAGCCCTTTGCCGGAGGTGGTCAGATACTGGTCAAACGCCTGCGGCGCAAAGGTGCGCGCAAATTGCAGTCGTGAAATCGTGCGTATGGTCAGCAATCCGTTGTGATCGAGATTGTGCTGGCGGTAGGCCAGCATGTCGTTGGCGATGCGGTTGTACAGTCCCTGGAATGCGTCTTCACTGCGGCGGTTGCGCGAGTCGTAGCTGTATTTGCCGACCACCTCCTTGTATTCCTTGTCATACCAAAGCTTGCCGGAGGAATCCTTCACCGACACCTTCACCACCATGGTTTGACCATCACTTTGCAGGATGGTGCCGTGCACTGCCACATCCACCGCCGACAGATCATTCGGAATCACCCGCACGATGCCCCAGCCGCCGGTGCCCTGCAGCGTTTGCGCGAGCTGGTACGATACGAACTGGGTTTCCGCCAGCCGCACATCGGCGAAGGTCAGCTCCTCGCGTTTGTGGGGGATATCATCAAGCCCCGGCTCGAAAATGGCGATGCCGACATCCAGCAATTCGTCTTCGCTGATCCGGGATTTTTCCGTGTCGATCTGCGTGAAGGCAGTAGTGGAAACTGTTTGTGTGCTGCAGGCCGCCAGGCTGCCAACCAGCAACAGTGACGGCAGCGCCAGCAGAAAATAATGCAGAAAGGCCGGCAGTGGAGCTTTGCGTGAGCGGGTAGCGGTTACTGCTTTCATCAACATCATTTGCTCAGGCCGGTGTACTTCCGGTATTCGTTCCACATTTTTTCACGCAGTTCAGGATCGGCTTCGTGCAGCGCGGCTTCGCGCAGCTGCTTGGCCACTACCTCGTCATCGTTGCCGGTGGGGATGTCGGGTGGGGAAGGATAAACAGGCTGGGTTTGCCCGGTGTAATCGCCGGTGTGATTGATTGCAGTGCCCACGGGCAGTGTGCCGCTGCCGCCATTGCCATTGGCGGTGCCGCCACCGCTGCCGCTGCCGCCACCGATCCCGCCACCACTGCTGCCGCCAACACCGCCGCCAACGCCACCGGTTTTGGCAGAGGCCATAATGGTCACGCCCTCACCGGTTCCCTGCCCGCCATCACTGCTGCTGCCCACTGCTTTGCTGCCGGCACCACCGCCACCGACCGCGCCAGCGCGTTGATGTTCAGCGATAATCAGGCCATCGAAGTTGCCGTAACTTTTTTCCAGACGTGCATCGAGCGCAGCGCGGCGTTCTGCCGCAGTCAGCACCACAGCGCCAGCGCCGCCCAAACCTGCGAACGGATCATCGCCATCAGCGCCAATGCCACCGGGTTGTCCACCGCCACCTTGGGCATTGTTGCCACCGTTGCCGCTTGCGGCACCGCCGCCACCGGCAGCACTAGCAGCACCCCCGCCAGCAACACTGCCACCACCAGCTACGCCACCAACAGTGCCGCCACCACCTGCGGTGCTGCTACCCGCAGCACCGGACTTGCCACCCGTTCCCGCTGTGGCCCCCGGCATTCCACCCGCACCGCCGGCAGAACCACCGCCCGCAGGTCCTTGCATCCCGGCCACGCTACCAGTACCACCCGGCGAACCACCGCCAGGCGAACCACTGCTTGCAGCTGTTCCAACTGTTCCACCTTGACTGCCGGATTGTGAGCCGGAAGATTCTGCTTGTCCGCCTGCCGCACCTGACGCAGATGAATTGGCTCCACCTGCAGAACCGGCAACACCTGCAGTAGTGCCTGCATTTCCAGCAGCACCACCCGCATCACCCGCAGCACCACCGGAACTACTCGCAGCACCACCGGTATTACCCGCAGCAGAAGCAGTGGCTCCTTGACTGCCCGTAGTTGATGAGTTGCCGCCGCCGGCTTTTGACTCAGCACTGTCGGATTTCTCACCTGCTGAACCCGAGCCGCCCGCAGAGGCAGCTGTTTGTGAACCGGCACTGCCAGAACTGCCGGAGCTGCCGCTTGCACCGGAACTCGAACTTGAGCTTGAAGAGCTGGAACTGGAGCTGGAACTGGAGCTGGAACTGGAACTGGAGCTGGAGCTGGAGCTGGAACTGGAACTTGCACTGGCCGAAGACTGATCAGCGCTGGAACTTACACTCGCATGCACACTGACCGGCGGCTGTTCCGGCGGCAAAGAAATGCTGCTCGGACTGGAAGAGCTGGGCGGTGGCGCTTTTGAAGAGGTGCTGGGTAACGAAGCCGCAGGCGCAGTTTTCGGCATGGTTGAAGGCGGGGGCTGTTCCGTAGAGGTTTTCCTGGTGGATTCACATCCGCTCACCAGTGCGCCAACCAGCACCACCAGCGCCAAAGCGCGCCAACGGTTATGGGCCAGAAATGAGCAAACAGGCATGGCAGTCTCCAGGGTGGGATGCAGACTTTCGCGATCCGGACCGATGCGTGTAAAGTCTGGTACATAAAAACTGACCGGGCGGCTATGCTCTGACTTCAGCGAGACCAGGTCAACACCCCGCAGAGCTGGCCTTGGGGAGGGGAAGGATATCCCTGATGCCAACATAGGAGGCAGGCCCTTAACCCGCACTTAACCGGGTTTGGGTAAAAATGCCTGCGGTTTTGAAGCAGTGGGGAGATGTAATGCCGGAATTACCCGAAGTAGAAACCACCCGCAGGGGCATCTTGCCCTATTTGCTGAACCGCAAAATCATGAAAGTGGTGGTGCGGGAGCCACGGCTGCGCTGGGAAGTCCCCGGCAATCTCGCCGCCGAGCTCGCGGGACAGACGGTTACCGCCATCGAACGCCGTGGCAAATACCTGTTGTTGCGCACCCGCAAAGGTACCGCGCTGATCCACCTCGGCATGTCGGGCAGCTTGCGGTTGGCAGTGGTGGGAGAACCACTCAAGAAGCACGACCATGTGGATCTGGTGCTGGCCAGCGGCCGCTGCCTGCGCTTCCATGATCCGCGTCGCTTTGGCTGCATTTTGTGGATCACCGGCGATCCCTATGAACATGAGCTACTGGCCGAACTCGGTCCCGAGCCGCTCAGCCATGATTTTTCCGCCGAATATTTGCTGGAAAAAGCCGAAGGCCGCACCACGCCTGTCAAGACCTTCATCATGGACAGCCATATAGTAGTGGGCGTGGGCAACATCTACGCCAACGAAGCGCTGTTTGCTGCCGGCATTGATCCAGCCAGCAAGGCCGGCAAGCTGACGCTGGAACGCGCTGAATCCCTGGTGCGTGAAATCAAGACCGTGCTCGATCGCGCCATCACCGTGGGCGGCACCACCTTGCGCGATTTCGTCGGCGGTGACGGCAAGCCCGGCTATTTCAGCCAGACCTTGCAAGTCTATGGCCGTGAAGGCCAGCCGTGCGTGAGTTGCATGACGCCACTGAAAGATTCGCGGCTGGGGGGCAGGGCTACTGTCTATTGCCCGCGTTGCCAGAGTTAGCGGTTTACACGCTCAGGCTCATGATGCGCTGATATTTCGCCAGCAACTGTTCATGGGTTTCCACATTGGCCGGATCCAGCGGAATGCAGGCCACCGGACACACCGCTACGCACTGGGGCTTGTCGAAATGCCCGACGCATTCGGTGCACAGCTTCGGATCAATCTCGTAGATCAGCGGCCCCATGTAGATGGCATGATTCGGGCATTCCGGCTCGCACACATCACAGTTGATACAGTCGCTGGTAATGATCAGCGCCATAAGGGCTCAGCCCTTCTTCAATAATTCAGCGTGCATGGCTTCGACTACTGCCGGCGCCACAAATTTGCTGATGTCGCCGCCATAGGTGGCAATCTCGCGCACCAGCGTGGAAGAGATGTAGGACAGATGTTCCGCCGGTGCCAGAAACACGGTTTCGATTTCCGGAGCCAGCACGCGGTTCATGCCTACCAGCTGGAACTCGTATTCAAAGTCGGCCACCGTGCGCAGCCCGCGCAAGATCAGCGTGGCGCCTTTCGCGCGCATGAATTCGGTGAGCAGATTGGTGAAGCCGCACACTTCCACATTGGGAACATGCGCCAGCACCGTGCGGCACAACTCCACGCGCCGCTCCAGCGACATGCGGCTGGCCTTCTGGGTGCTGGTGCCGACGCCAACGATCACCTGATCGAAAATGCGGGCAGCGCGTTCCACCAGATCGGTGTGGCCGTTGGTGATCGGGTTGAAAGTGCCGGGATAAACAATGGTGCGCATGCGGTGTGCTCGGGCAGGACCAGCGCGAATTATAGCGCAGGCTGATCGCGGCTGCCGATCGCAGGTAGAATGAAGCCTCCACCAACACTGCAGGAAAGCCCCATGCGCCAGGCCACGCTGTCAAAAAACCTTGCCAAACCCGCCTTCAAATACAGCCATGTGGTCAAGGTCGGCCCGCACTACTATTTCAGCGGTCTTTTGGCACAGGACCGGCAAAGTGGCGCCCTGGTGGGCGACACCGTGGGCGCCCAGGCCGCAAAAATTCTTGAGAATGCGCAGGTGCTGATGCAGGAATACGGGTTGGGATTCGAACATCTCGCCATCGCCCGCATCTTCACGCCCGAAATGGACAAGTTCGGCGAGATCAATGCCGCATGGGAGCAGGTTTTCAACAACATTCCGCACGCACCACCGGCCCGCACCTCGATCGGCGTTGCGGCGTTGCCGCTGAAGGCGCGGGTGGAAATCGAGTTTACGTTTTACAAGGAGTGAGCGGTGGTTTCATCCGGCTATAAAAGGCGCAAAGTGCCGGGCGTAAAGCCACAATGCCGAAAAGCCAATCGGCAGGATAAAGGGCGTGTCACGCACCAGCGCGTGAACCAGGTTCCCCATCAC
Source organism: uncultured Gammaproteobacteria bacterium (assembly GCA_903837345.1). Classification (GTDB taxonomy): domain Bacteria; phylum Pseudomonadota; class Gammaproteobacteria; order Pseudomonadales; family Pseudohongiellaceae; genus CAILUG01. The sequence goes on from CAILUG010000015.1 coordinate 4,922, forward strand.
CTTGCCGCCGGCAGTGGTCCGGTTTGCGACCATGGTGCGCTGGTATGAATCAAACGCCAGCTGTTCGGCAGGAGACAATGTCAGTTCATTTTTCACACGGGCGATCAGCGTGGTTTGCTCGCGCAGGTAGACATCCTGGGCCCAGGTTGCTGCATAGATGGAAGCCAGGATCACAACAGAAAGCACAATGGCGGCAATCGGCAGAATGTCATGAAAGAAGGCCGGCCAGCCAAAGTTCGCATTCCAGGACATTGCGTAGGTGGTGAGCAGAAACGACTGCGATGTCACATACCAGGTGACGCGACTGGCAATCAGCGTGTGCTCGGCCTGGATATCAACGCGCAGGCCTTTCAGCGTTTCGGCAATTGAGAGTGAATTGGTGTCCATCGGCTGGTCTCGGGTTGGTGCGGTAGCCAGTATTTACCGGATCGCCTCAACATGACGAGTGAAATTATCCAGAATCGCCTGCCATCCCTGCTTTTGCTGCTCGATGGTATGGGTTGACTCGCTATCGAAGTTCACTCGCACAGTCACGCCATTGGGGCTTTCGATGAACTCAACCTGTGCTGAGCGATCACCAAACGAGTATTCGAGCAGCTTGTGCTCAACAATTTTGGTGTAAGTGCCGGCAAAATCAAATCCAAAGCTGCCGTCCTTCGCTTCCATGCGTGAAGAAAAAACGCCGCCCACGCGCAGATCAACTGCGGCAGCAGTGGTGTGCCAATCGTCGGAGGCAGCGTTCCACTGCTTGATATCGGCGGGTGTGGTGTAGGCGCGCCAGACTTTTGCGACGGGCGCAGCAACAGTGGTTTCGACGGTGATTTTCATGGGGGTCTCGTTCGCGATATCGTTCACCCGCTTGTCCCCGGGCTTGATGAAGTTGTTGTCGGTGCCGGACATCTGGCCGTCCATCCGATGGTAGCAGATCATTCATTTTTATCGCTTCCACTTTTTTTTCACGTATTTCACGCTTAACATCGCCTGGTTTGGTGATGTGGAAGCTAAGCCATTCCTTAGCTGCTCGACTACGGGAGTCAAAAATCATGAGAACAAAATCTCGCGTGTCCTTTCTGGCGTTAGCCCTGCCACTGTGTTTCCTGCTCGGTGGTTTCAGCACCGCCCAGGCCAAGGATGCACTCTGGTCCAATCCTGCCACCTGGCCCAACAAAAAAGTGCCAGCCGCCGGCGACAAGGTAGAGATTGCGAGCGGCAAGGACGTGATTCTTGACGTCAGTACGCCAGCGCTGGGCGGTATCACGATCAATGGCAAACTCAGCTTCGCCGACAAGGCCGACCTGGAACTGAGTACCGAGTGGATCATGGTGCACGGCGAACTGGCGATCGGCACCGAAGCCAAACCCCACACACACAAGGCGACCATCACCCTCACCAACAACGTCAAAGACGAACAGATGATGGGCATGGGTGACCGCGGCATCATGCTCTCGGGCGGCACGCTGAACCTGCACGGCAACCGCACCAATA
>CAILUG010000016.1 GCA_903837345.1 uncultured Gammaproteobacteria bacterium
ACCTCTTTGATGCGTTAGTGTAACGCTATCAAGTGTCTAGAATATCGGGGGCTTGCCACCGGCATTTTCATGCCAAGCGTCAAGACAGATACTGATGGCAATTGTGGTTTTTCGAATCCCGGCGGCGCGATCAGAATCAAATCATCCAGCAGTGGCCTCACCCTGATCAACAATGACAATGGCACAGTACAAAACAATCCGCTGGTGCCCCAGTAAACAACCAGACAAGCAGACCAGGTCCGGAAGTCCGGCGTGCCGGATTTCCGGGTTTTACAGTAGCCGGTGCATGGCCACATTCATCAGCTGCAAACAAAGCCCGGCAAAACAGCCGGCCAGCACATCATCAAGCATGATGCCAAGCCCGCCCTTGATGTGACGATCCAGCCAGCTGATCGGGAACGGCTTGACGATATCGAACAGCCGGAACAACACAAAACCCACGATGGGCCATTGCCAGCCCGCAGGTGCCGCCACCATCGTCAGCCAGTAACCCACGAATTCGTCCCACACTATGCCGCCATGGTCATGCACCCCAAGTGCTCGCGCGGTGTAGCCACAGACATAGACCCCCAAGCCAAAGGCAGCCACCAGTACCAGCAGGTACCAGGGCAAAGGCAGTTGTACCAACAACAGATAGAACGGGATTGCGGCGAGGGTGCCCATGGTGCCCGGAGCCACCCGGGCAAGGCCGCTGCCAAAGCCAAATGCCAGCAGGTGCACCGGGTTTCTCAAATCGGGAACCGGGGCTTGTTTCATAACTTATCGTCCTTCTGTGTGACGCAAGTCGCAAATACTACACAACTGCCAGGAATTGATTTTGGTATTTCCGGGTATATCACATCTTTTCCCGCATACCCCCGCGAGAATGCAGCGAAGGGACATTAGCTGGTTACAGGAAATGCAATGATTTCACGCAATTACGTGAGGAAACCAGAAGTGTTAGAGTAAGCACCGCCGCCAAATCCAGACTATATATATGGTGAAGTACCCAAACAGACCAATAACTGCCAGCTGCCATCCTGTACAGGGCTATACCATGCTGGAACTGATGATAGTGCTTGCCATCGCAGCACTGCTTGCCGCGATGGCAGCCCCTGGCCTGAAGGACACATTAGAGCGTAACGCACGGGAAAGCGCGATGCAGGATATTGTTTCGGCTATTGGAAATACCCGCTCCGAGGCGGTAACTCAGGGGCGTACAGTTACCATTTGTCGCTCAACCAACCAGACATCCTGCGCAGCCAGTACAGGCGGAGATTGGAACGCTGGCTGGATCATCTTCACGGATGCCGGCACAGCAGGTGTCCTTGATGGTACTGATGCGCTGGTACGGGTACACGGAGCCAGCAATGGCCAGAGCGTCATCAAGCTGGAAACCCGCGCCAATGGTTACTTTACCGGTGATTTCCTGCAATTCAACAGCAATGGATTCCTCAGCAACACTACCGCTGCCACTGGTGCAGGCGCCTATTTCAAATTCTGCGCGCAAGACAATGTCGCTACCAAAACCCGTGCCATCCTGATGTCTGCCACAGGCCGCCCCACGCTTGCCCCTGCCGTGGCTGCCGGCGCTACGCAGAAGGACCTGACTGGAGTTGCCCTGGTATGCCCTTGATCACCAACCTTGAATCAGTTCGTCCTGTCCAGGGCTTCACGCTGCTGGAAGTCATGATTTGTCTGTTTATCCTGGCAGGGGGCATGCTGGGCATGACCGCCATGCAAACCGAAGCACTCAAATACAACCATACCGCTTTCACCGAATCCCAGGCGCAATTTCTGGTGAACGACATGGTGGAGCGAATACGCGCCAATCGCGGCAATGACGCTTATGTGATCGCGTACGCGGAAACACCACCAACGCAGACCGTAGATTGTGGCGCTGCCAATGCTGCCTGCACCAGCAACCAGATGGTGGTGTGGGATCTCAATCAGTGGCGCAACAAAGTGGGAGACAACCACATTCTGCCGCAAGGACAAAGCCAGATAGCCTTTGACACACTTACCAACATCTTCACCGTTTCCATCACCTATGACTTGAGCCAGTTGGGAGGATTGGATGCCGACAACGGCGTACGGACTGTCACAGTTGTAACGCGGATATGAGCATGAGCCACCCCGTTTCCAGAACCAAACGCTCCATCCGTCAGACCGGCTTTACGCTGGTCGAGCTGATGGTGTCGATCACAATTTCGCTGGTTGTGCTCGCCGGAGTAGTCAATACGCTGGTAGTCAGCAAAAGCAATTTCATTTCACAACGTGAAATGGCGTCACTGCAGGAGAATGCACGTTTTGCACTCAAATACATGACAGATGAAATCCGGATGGCGGGTGCTTCCGGTTGCAGCACTCCACTGCACGTTGCCAACAGCATCAATGGCGGCAGTGCTGCCTGGTACATGAGTGGCGCTGGATTGCAAGGTTACGAATATGATGCAGGCGTCGCTACTTTTCCATCGGATTTCCGCGCAAATGTCAGGGCCAACACCGATTCAATCGCGATCAGCAGCGGCACTTCCACGGGATTGCAAGTCACCGGACACAACCCCAATTCGGCAGTGATCAGTGTTTCTCCCAATGCCACCTTTCCGCAAGGCATGATCATGGTCATGGGCTCAGCCAACTGCGATGACGTCGGAATTTTCCAGATGTCGGGGCCGAACAACGGCAATGCCAACCACATTGATCACAATACCGGTGCCGGCATCACACCGGGCAATTGCTCCAAGTCTTTGGGCGTTGCACCGGGTGTTCCCAATGCTGACTGCACCACTTCCGGCAACCTTACATCCGTGAGTTTTGGAGCCGGCTCAACTTTGATGGCGCTGCAAAGCGAAGCCTATTACGTCGGCAATTCCGAATCAGACAGCACAGTGCCCGCCTTGTTCAGGCAACGCATGGCATTGAACACCGGCACGTCAACACCGTACACGGTAGCGGAAGAGCTGGTACAAGGAGTCGAAAACATGCAGATCCTCTACGGAGTTGACCAGATTGTCAGCACTACAGGCGCAGCGGGTAACGACGGCCTTGCGGATGCCTATGTGAAAGCCAGCAGCCTCACTACGTCAGCGCAGTGGAGCAATGTAGTGTCGGTGCGACTTAGCTTGCGCATGCGCTCCGTCAATCCTGTTTACACCACCAATGTGGATTACCCGGTCTTTGAAGGGGTTGCCGGCACCAACGGATCTGACCTGTTCATGCGACAGTACGTTTCCTCCACCATCATGATCCGAAACTATAAAAAATGAACAAACACTGTCTGCCATTGCATAGTCCAGCCAGTCAACAGGGCTCCCTGATGGTGGCCACCCTGCTGCTTTTGCTGGTAATCAGTTTGCTGGGGATAGCCTCCGTGGACTCCACCGGACTGGAGATGAAAATGTCCAGCAACAGCCGTGTTCAGCAACAGGTGTTCGAGGCTGCGGAATACACCTTGTCGTGGGTGGAAAACAACATGGCCACCAATGGCTACTTCAAGGATCCCCAGATTTCCAATCAATCCGGTTGCAGCCCCACCTGTTTTACCAGCACTTGCACCAATGGCTACTGTTTCGCGGGAACCAACGCCACCACCTTTGCCAGCTGCGCTATAGGCGCTTATGGAACCGACCCATCAGCAGATTCGACACTGTGGACGTCTGGCAGTGGCAGATACAGAACCCTGGCCATTCCAGGCACCGCACTGACTACCCAATACATTATCGAATACCGGTGTTTCACGGCAAAAGATCCGACACTTGCCACCAGCGCTTCCAACTTTGCCCACATGTACCGGATCACGACTTTGGCCACCGGTGAAGATGGCCGCTCCCGCGTGATGCTGCGAAGCTCAGTCCGCGGGAACTAACCCGAACCTGTTTGACAGGAGTACCCTATGAAACTGCCACGCAAATTGACAACACCGCTCTCACTCTATCGCCTGTCGTCTTTCCTGCTGTTGACGGCCTTGAGCTGCTTGCAGCCGGTCAGCGCACAGCTGACCTCCACCAACTTTGCGTTGACGCCGCCGCTGATCACCGAGAGCTCACCTCCCAATGTGATGCTGGTGATGTCGCGTGACCATGAGCTCTACAAAAAGGCCTATTCCGATTTTACAGATCTGGATGGTGACGGCCTGATTGACAGCACTTACAACGATACCTTTACCTACAGCGGCTATTTCGACAGTAATTTCTGTTACAACTACAACAGCACTACCGCCCGCTTTGAGCCAGGCGTCGACATCACTGCCCAGGTTGGCACCACCGGCCACAGCTGCGCCGCCGTTGCCAGCAAGTGGAGTGGCAATTTCATGAACTGGGCCACGATGTCCCGTGTCGACATCATGCGCAGCGTGCTGTTTGGCGGGCGCCGCATCATCGACACTGCAACTTCCGGCGCCACCGCGGGAGTCACAGTGCTGGATCGCTCCTATCTGCCGGAAGACCTGCACTCGTTTGGCAAGGTATTCACCGGCACTACCCAGAACTACACCCCGATTACCCAAGCTTCAATTACGCTCTGCAGCACCACTTTCGCAGCCGAAACCAATCCTCCGATCATCAGGGTCGCCAATGGCGCCTGGCCGTTGTGGGCCACTTCGGATGTCGTGCAGTGTTTCTACAAGAGCGAGCGTGACAGCGGTCTCGGCAACCAGCCAAACAGTTCCGACCAACCCGCCACCTATGAATACACCGTGCGGGTACAGGTATGTGTAGTAGGCATGGATTACAACGCTGACCGCTGCAAACCCTACACCAGCAGCACTGGCGACGTTACCTACAAGCCCATTGGCATCCTGCAGAAATACGGTGACAACAGCAGTATCAATTTCGGCCTTATGACCGGCAGTTACAGCAAACGGGCAAATGGCGGTGTGCTGCGCAAAAACATTGTGCCACTTACCGGCAACTCCACCGCCAGCCTCAACGAAATCGATCTCAACAGCGGCATTTTCATCAACCAGGGCACCACCGATGCCGGCATCATCAACACCTTGAGCCGGTTCAGGATCATCAACCGCGACTACAGTGCGCACTGGTATTCCGACTGCAACCCCTACGGCAAAACCAAAGCCGTCTTCCTGGCGGCCTCTGCCTCCAATGACAAGTGTTACGACTGGGGCAATCCGGTATCAGAAATTTATCTGGAAGCATTGCGCTATTTCACTGGCCACAACATTGTGACTGCCCCAACCGCCGGCACCGGCACTCCGACCACTGCATTCAACACTTCGGATGCCAGCCTGATCCCTTCGTTGCCGCAGCTCACCTGGACTGATCCGCTTTCTTCTTCCAACTCCTGCGCCTCCTGCTCGATCATCCTGCTGTCGACCGGTTTGAACACCTTTGACAAGGACGACATGGCATCGGTTTCGGATCTGTGGGATGTCGCTGGCACCAGCCGCATGTCGACCACTTCGCTCAACACCCAGCTGGATGCGCTCGGCACACTGGAAGGCATCACTGGTGGCAGCTACCTGATTGGCGACAATGGCACTACCAACGATGGCCTCTGCACAACCAAAACCCTGTCCAACTTCTCCTCCGCCCGCGGCCTGTGCCCGGAAGTGCCGGATCTTGAAGGCGGCTATTATGTAGCCGAGCTTGCCTATCATGCCTACACCAAGGACATGCGCAGTGACTTCGCCGGCGTGCAGAACGTGACTACCTATTCCGTTTCACTCGCCGACAACCTGCCCACCTTTACCTTGAACGTGAATGGCAAGACCGTAACCATGGTGCCGCAGTGCCAGTCCAACCTGACCGGTACCAACAAGCTGGACCAGAGCGGCTGGACCAACTGCAGCTTCATAGATGCCCACATAGAATCGCAGAATGCCTATGGCGGCAGCATGTATGTGACCTGGGAAGATTCCCTGTGGGGTAACGACTACGATCTTGATGCAGCCTCCCGCATTGAATGGTGCATTGGTACCGACACAACACTGTGCCCTGGCCAGCCTGCCAATGCGGGTTACGGCTCAGGTTACGCCTACAGTGACTTCACCTGGAAAACCACCGGCCTAACTGCCAATTCACTGCAGATCAGAACCTCGGGAGTGCTGGCGGCAGCCGGTGATGCGATCAAAGTCGGCTTTGCCATCAGCGGTGTCGCAGCCGGCGGCGCTGTAACCAAGGTCACCAATACCCCTTCTGCAGCGATGAGTTCCGGAGCAACCCAATGCAACGGATCACCCACTCCGGCTTGCAGCAGCGGCAGCAGCACCAAGTACATTGCGCGCGGCACCCAGGGCAACGGCATCCAGTATTTCCTGCTGATCCCGGGCGGCAACAGCATCAACCGGCTGACCAGCAATGGCGGCAACCCGATGATCTATCATGAACCACTGGTCTATACCGCCGACAACACGGTCACTGCAGGCACTTTGCTGAAAAACCCGCTGTGGTACACCGCCAAATACGGCAGTTTCAACGACATCGACAAAGACGGCACGCCCAAATACATGGGCAGCAGCACTGACAACCGTGAGTGGGACAGCCGCAATGTAAAAGGTCAGCCGATCCCGGATGGCATTCCCGACAACTTTTTCCCGATTACCAACCCTGCCCAGTTAAGCAACAGTCTCGGACAAATCTTCGACATCATCACTTCGCGCATTTCATCCGGTACAGCAGCGGCGGTGGTTGCAAACAGCAGCACCGGTTTGGGTTCGGTTTATCAAGCCTATTACCACCCGCAATACTCCGATGCTGATGGCACCACCATTACCTGGGGTGGCGTGTTGCATGCCATGTTCATCGATTCCTCCGGCCGCTTCCGCGAGGACAACGGCACTCCCGGCAAACTGGATGACACCAGTACCGACTATGTGGTGGATATCTTTTTTGACAAGACTGTCAGCCCCAACCGCACCCGCTTCCAGCGCTACCTGCAGTCAGGCAGTGGCCCCACTGCCACTCTCACACCCACTGGTACGGCCGACGACCTGGAAAATTTTGGATCGATCTGGAATGCGCGCGATGTGTTGGCCAACATCAGCCAGGCTAACCTGGTGACCCAACGTACGCTGGATTCAACCAGCGGTAAATTCAATACCGATGCGGGGACCGGACGCTACATATTCACCTATCTGGACAGCCCGACTTCCGGCACCGTAGGCGCCGTGGATGCAGGTGAAATCATCCCGTTCACCAGTTCCTATTTTGATTCCACCAATGGCACCAACCGCTATCGTTACCTGGGGCTGCCAGTAGCAACCGATGCGACCAAGCTCGTCAACTACATCCGCGGCCAGGATCAGACCGGCTGGCGTTCACGGCTGGTCGATATTCCCGGTGATGGCACCAGCACACCAAAATACTGGATCCTCGGCGACATTGTGGATTCCTCGCCATTGGTAGTGAATCCGCCCTCCCAGCGCTACGACATCATCCAGGGTGATGAAACCTACCAGGCCTTCAAACAGCAGTACGAGCATCGCCGCCAGATGGTTTACGCCGGCGGCAATGACGGTATGTTGCATGCATTCAATGGCGGCATCTGGGATGCTCCCACCCAATCATTCCAGACCCGCCCCTGGAACCCACTGACCGAGGCCTATGATACCGGCCAGTCACACACACTTGGCGCCGAGATGTGGGCCTATGTACCGATGAACCTGTTGCCGCATCTGCAATGGCTGAAGGAAAAAGGCTATCCACACGTCTATTACGTTGACGCACCACCGCAGCAATTTGATGTCAACATCTTCTCCAATGATGCTATCCATCCCTCTGGCTGGGGCACGATCCTGGTAGTGGGCATGCGCCTGGGTGGGGGCAATTTCCCGCTTGATCTGGATGGTAACGGCAGTGTCGACATGACCATGGGTTCCTCCTACGTGATCCTGGATATTACTGATCCTGAACGCCCACCCACGCTGATAGCAGAATTGCACGCCAGCGACCAAGGCTTCACTACCAGCATGCCCACAATCATAAAAGCGAGGGCGCCTGATGTTGCCGGTGCTTTCGGAACTCCGGCCACCAACACGTGGGTACTGGTCTATGGCTCAGGCCCTGACACCCTCAGCACCGCAGTCAGCAATGGCCAGCGTGCCAAACTCTATGCCTACGATCTGGTCAACCGCGCTGCCATTTCCATCAACAGCACGGCACAAACGCCTTCCGGCAATCCCAACGGCTTCTTCGGTGATTTTACTGCGGTGGACTGGGAAAACGACTATCTGGATGATGTTCTCTACGTCGGCACTGTTGAAGGCACCGAAACAGCTCCGACCGGGCGACTGAAACGCATCGTGCTTTCGCCCAGCTCGACCAATATGGGACTTGCCAGCGCCTCAGCCACCATGTCGGATGTATTCAACATGGCACAGCCACTGGTAGCTGCGCCAAAAACCCAGATTTCCGTAGCCAAAGGCGAAAAATGGCTGGAGTATGGTACTGGCCGCTTGTTCACCAAAGTGGACAACCGCTCCACCACCCAGCAAAGCGTTTACGGCATCAAGGAAGCGGCAAACTACGACACCTCCGCACTCCTCGCTTCACAACTGGTCGACTCCACTACCATCCTTGTCAAAATGGACGGCACTATCTGGGATGGCAACCTCACTACTTCTGTGACCAGATTTTCAACTGCACTGGCAACTTTTACGGATCTGTGGAATTTCATGGACACCCGGCCTGGCTGGGTCAGCAAACTGGCCTACAACAGCGGTACCGATCCGTCGGAGCGGGTGTTCAGCACCCCACTGATCCTGGCTTCAACCGTATCGTTTACATCCTACAAACCCTCGACAGATTTGTGCACGATCGAGGGCAACGGTTATCTCTATGCATTGAACTATCGCACCGGCACTGCCGAGGCCTTCGGTCCCTTCGGGACAGATCCGAACTTCGCAGGCGTTGCTGCTGAAAGGCTTGACCTCGGTCAAGGTGCACCTTCGGCACCTTCGGCAATCGTTCGTACCGGAGATGACAAGGGAGTCAATGCCACCAACGCCGGTGATGTCTCAATCGTATCGGGTTCAACCACAGGGGTAACTTCAAGTACGGGCTTTGCGTCCGCTCCTGCCATCAAGAACAGGATGTCGTGGGAACAGTTGCAGATCGTGTTCTGACAGGGCTGCTTGCAAGCAGGGCCGGAAACGAACACGATAGAACGCATTACCAGCACACAAGTCAGGAACATGACATGAGAAAATTGCGCGGCTTTACCTTGATCGAGATACTTATCGCGATGGCCATTGTCGGCATACTGGCTGCCGTGGCGCTGCCCTCGTACCGCAAATACGTGCAGAAATCCAATCGATCCGATGCCAAAATATCAATGTCCCGTCTGGCAACCCTGGAAGAACGGTTCTATTTCCGTGAGAACAATTACACAGCCAATTTTGCCGACATAGTCAGTGGTGCTACTGCCAACCAGCCGATCAACAGTGACGGTGGCAATTATTCAATTGCACTGACAACCTCGGTTTCGAATGGTGTGATCAGTGGTTGGAGCATGACAGCCACCGCACAAGGCAATCAGGCCCTTGATACTGATTGCAAAACCTTCACCCTGACCAGCGTCGGCGCCAAAACCGCAACCACCAGTGCCAACGCCGCCACTACCCAGTGCTGGTAACCACAGCCTGCCGATGAAGTTTTCATTGGCAGCTTAGCGGCTTCCCGTCCGAGCCCTCCTTGATGCCATCGCCGTTGCTGTCTCGCGCAAAGCGGGTTCTGCCTGACTGTATGAAAATCAGTTGCTGCGCCAGTTTCGGATCGAGGTCTGACGGACACCAGGTAAAGCTGCCGTTCTGCTTGTTGGTAAATCCCTCCGCGACGAATTGTACATACTGGTGATTGGGAAAGGAGCGCAACCGCAAACTGCCAGTGCCGGGCTTGAAGCTGGACTGACGCAGCAACTGGTCGTCACCGTTGGGAATGCCGTCTTCATTGAGGTCGGTGAACATCAGCACCCCTTGCTCCCATTGTCCGCCGCAGTTAACGCCATTGCTGCTGCGGCACAGGGTAACCGTCCTGCCCTGCGTCACTGCTTCATTGCGGGCATAAGCCATCAATCTGGCCAATTCATTGATCAGTACTTCACCTTCATTTTTGCGGATGGTGCTGCCCAGTCCTGGTGCTGCCAGGCCAACCAGAATTGCACAAACTGCCAGCACGATGAGAATTTCAAACAGCGTGAGACCGCGGGCATTCAGATACACAGCTCACCTCCATGTGAAACCGGCAATAGTCTGCTACGGCCTCAGTTAAGTACTGATTCCGGATTTTTGCAAAGGTGAATTCTAAAAGTGCTGGAAGCCCTGCCGCGCAAACTGCAACAACTGGCCAGCAGACGTTTTGACTTCGACGCCGTGGCCAGCCACTGCTGTTCCAATACGCGAGACAGTCACGCCGGCACTGAGCGCGGCGGCCAGCACAGCAGCGCGTTCAGCGGGAGCAGCAGTGAACACCAGTTCGTAGTCATCGCCTGCAGTCAGCGCCAGTTCCAATGCTGCCTGGTCTTTGCAAAGCGCACTCACCACCGGCGCCACCGGTATTGCTGCAGCTTGCAGTTGCAAGCCGACACCACTTTGCAAAGCGATATGACCAAGATCAGCCAGCACTCCATCCGACACATCCTGGGCAGCGGAAGCGATACCGCGCAAGGCGCTGCCCAGTGACAGTCGTGGCTGTGGTTGATAGTAGGCACTCAAAAGTTCAGCGCGCTGCTCGGCATTGGCGGCCGGCAACGTGTTTTGCAAAACCGACAGCGCCAATCCAGCCCGGCCCAGCATGCCCGATACATACACATCATCGCCGGCGCGGGCGCCACGGCGGGTCAATGCACTGCCGGCAGGTACGGTGCCATGCACCTGAATGGCAATTTGCAGAGGTCCGCGTGTGGTGTCGCCACCGAGCAAGGGACAGCGATAACGCAAGGCACTGGCGCGCAGGCCATTGCTGAAGGATTGCAGCCAGAGCTCATCGACACGCGGCAGCGTAAGGCCCAGGGTAAAGCCCAATGGCCTGGCGCCCATCGCAGCCAGATCACTGAGATTCACGGCCAGTGCGCGTTCGGCAATCAGCGCGGCATCGGCGCCCACCGGGAAATGCACGGCTTCCACCAGCACATCCATCGAAATAGCCAACTGCTGGTCGGGCGGAACGCTCAACAACGCGCAGTCATCACCGATGCCAAGCTCTACGCCACTGTGCAGTGCAGGATCGGCAGCGAGACCGGCCTGGTTGAAATAGCGGGAAATCAGTTCAAATTCGGAGTGAGCCATGTTTGCTTCCCGAATGCGTCAATTCAGGCGCGCTGTTCCAGCGCACGCAGTTTGCGGGCGGCTTTGTCGAGTACGCCGTTGATGAATTTGTGGCTTTCGCTGGCGCCGTATTTTTTGGCGAGATCGACATATTCATTGATGACCACACGGTATGGCACTTCAATGCGCTGGCCCAGCTCGTAAATGCCGAGCCGCAACAGGCCGGATTCAATCGGATCCAGCTGTTTCAGATTGCGGTCAAGATAAAGTTCATACGACTGATCTATGGCTGCGGTGTTGCCGGCAATATAGGTCAACGCATCATGGAAAAAGTCCCAGTCGGTTTTGCGGCCGTTGTCAGCGCGAAACTCGGCTTCAACCTGATCGACGGGTGCACCTGCCAGTTGCCACTGGTACAGGGCCTGCACCAACAGGTCACGTGCACGTTTGCGCTGGGCTACCGAAACACCTGCATTGTTGTTGGCCATCAGGTTCAGCTGTCCAGCTTGCGCAAAAGGCTGACCAGCTCGAGCGCTGTCATCGCCGCATCAGCACCCTTGTTGCCGGCCTTGGTGCCGGCGCGCTCGATGGCTTGTTCGATATTGTCGACAGTCAACACGCCGAACACTACCGGCATATTCTGCTGCGTGCCCACCTGGCCCAGACCTTTGGCACATTCACCCGCCACATAATCGAAATGCGGCGTGCTGCCACGGATCACGGCGCCGAGCGCAATGATCGCATCGTATTTTTTGGATTCAGCCAGCCGTTTTGCCACCATCGGCAATTCGAATGCCCCGGGCACTTTCACCAGGGTGATGTTTTTCTCGGGTACACCGTGGCGCAGCAGCGCATCAATGGCGCCGGCCTGCAGGCTGTCGACAATGAAGCCGTTGAAGCGCGACACCACCAGCACAAAAGTGGCATTGGTCGGGCCGAAATCACCTTCGAAGGTACGAATGTTGTTCATAGGCATGTCTGCTGGATAGTCTTGATGTTCTTGCGTGTCTTATTCGCTGGGAATGTATTCCACCACTTCCAGACCGAAGCCGGAGATGGCGTACTTGGTGGGAAAACTCATCACCCGCATCTTGCCGACGCCGACATCGCGCAGGATCTGCGAGCCGGTGCCCACCGTCAGAAAACTGCCCTGCGGCAACGTGTTCGGAGTACGGCCCTCAGTAAGTGCCCGGAAACGATCCAGCTGTTCCGTCACTTCACCAGTGCCGCGCTCATTGGCCAATAGTACCACGACCCCCTTGCCCTCCTTGTTGATGTATTCCATCGAGCGATGCAGTGACCAGCTGGGACGCAGCGGATTCACCATGCCCAGCAGATCGCGCAAGGTATCGGTGACCAGCACACGTGCCAGTACCGGTTCAGACGGGGTGATGTGGCCTTTTACCAGCGCCAGATGCGTGAGGTTGCCGTCCTTGTAAAGATCGCGATAGCAGTAGACATCCCAGTCGCCTTGCTCGGTCGGCAAGCGGTACTGCTGGGTACGCTCAATGGTTTTTTCGGTAGCGATACGATGGTGGATCAGTTGCTGGATGGTGCCGATCTTCAGCCCGTGCTCCGCAGCAAAACGCTCCAGATCCGGACGACGCGCCATGGTGCCGTCGGCATTCATCACTTCGCAGATCGCAGCGGCCGGGGTCAAACCCGCCAGCCTGGCCAGATCGCAACCGGCTTCGGTATGGCCGGCACGTCGCAGCACACCGCCTTCTTTCGCCATCACCGGAAAAATATGTCCTGGCATGATGACATCGGCAGGTTTGGCATCGGCCGCCACTGCGACCTGAATGGTACGGGCACGATCTGCAGCAGAAATGCCGGTGGTGACACCAGTGGCCGCTTCAATCGATATCGTGAAATTGCAGCCGAACGGTTGCGCGCTGCTCTGCACCATCAGCGGCAGATTGAGCTGGCGGCAGCGTTCCTGCGTCAGTGTCAGACAGATGAGTCCGCGCGCATGCGTGGCCATGAAGTTCACGTCCTGCGCAGTAATCCTGTCGGCAGCAATCAGCAGATCGCCTTCGTTTTCGCGATCTTCATCATCCATCAGGATAACGATCCTGCCCTGGCGGAAGTCTTCGATGATTTCACTGATGTTGTTGAGTGCCATATATGTTTCTTTCAGGTATTTGCAAAACCGGCGCGGGCCAGCTGCTCCAGCGTCAGTCCCTGTGCAGTGTCTGCCTTGCCGGTGAGCAAGCGCTCCAGATAACGGGCAATCACATCCACTTCCACATTTACTTTGCGACCACTGTGGTACTGGTGCAGCGTGGTCTTGTCAAAGGTGTGCGGAATGATGTTCACACCGAATTCGTTGCCGTTCACTTCATTGACAGTGAGACTCACGCCATCAAGACACACCGAGCCTTTGTGCGCGATATACCGCGCCAAGGCCGGTGGCACCCGCAACACCAGACGCTCGCTGCGGCCATCAGGGGCGCGACTGAGCAACTCGCCCACACCATCGACATGGCCGCTGACAATATGGCCACCGAGCCGGCTCTGCGGCTGCAAGGCCAGTTCCAGATTGACCAGCTCGCCTTCGCGCCAGTTGCGCAATGTCGTGCAATCCAGCGTCTCGCGCGAGACATCGGCGCTGAACTGGTGCTGTTCAATTGCCAGCGCGGTCAGGCACACACCACTGACGGCAATCGAATCGCCCGTCTGCACACCGCTGAAATCCAGCACTTCGCTCTTTATGGTCACACGCCAGTCACCGCCAATATTCTGGATGCGGGACACCTGGCCTGTGGCTGCGATTATGCCGGTAAACATGGGAGATCAGTGCGAAGTCAGAACGCGGGAGCGGATTCTACAATCTTCGCCCACCATTGCCACATCGATAAATTGCAGATTTATGCGGTCAGCCAGCTTTTCCAGGCCGGGCAGCACTGCCAGCGGCCGGGCTTTGTCCCCAAGCAAAGCAGGGGCAATATAGGCAACAAGTTCATCGACCAGGCCGGCCTGCAACAGCGCGCCAGTCAGTGTGGCGCCTGCCTCTACCAGCACTTCGTTGCAGGACCAGTCGGCGGCCAACAGCCGCAGCAACTTCTGCAAATTGAGTTTGCCATTCAGCAGCGGCACTGCACTGACTGTGCATTCAGCCTGCAGACCGCTATTGCACACTTCCTGCTGCTGCAGCCAGCGGGCTGCTTCGGGCCCGCAGGCCAACAGCACATTTCCGGGGATGTTCATGGTTTTGGCCCGGCCCGGAGTGCGGCCACTGGTGTCGGCAATCACCCGCAACGGCTGCAATCCCTGGTAATTTTCCAGCCGCACTGTCAACGACGGATCGTCGTGCAGCAAGGTGCCGACCCCGGTCAATACCGCACAGCTGCGGGCACGCAACCATTGCACATCAGTGCGCGCCGCCGCGCCGGTAATCCACTGGCTTTCACCACTGGGCATCGCGGTGCGGGCATCAAGGCTCATGCCGATTTTGCAGCGTACGTAGGGCAAGCCCATGGTCATGCGCTTGATAAAACCCGGGTTCAGCAGTGCCGCTTCTGCCGGCAGCAGCGGTCCATCCACGACGATGCCGGCTGCACGCAAACGCGCAAGACCTTTGCCCGCCACCAGCGGATTCGGATCCTGCATGGCATAGACCAGACGCGTGATGCCGCTCTGGATCAGCGCTTCGGTGCAAGGACCGGTACGCCCCTGGTGCACACACGGCTCCAGCGAGACATAGACAGTACTGCCCACCGTCTCTGCCCCGGCCTGCTCCAGTGCGCAAACTTCCGCATGGGCCTGCCCGGCCACCTGATGCCAGCCTTCAGCGAGCACCTTGTCATCCTTGACGACAACACAGCCCACCACCGGATTCGGACGGCAGGTGAAGCGGCCCTGCTCGGCAAGTGCGAAGCAACGCCGTATGTGAATATCATTCTGGGACATCACCCTGATTTGGAATCCTGTTCGATACTGTCGATGGCTTCGCGGAATTCGTTGAGATCCTTGAAGCTGCGGTAAACCGAGGCAAAGCGGACATACGCCACTTCATCCAGCTTGCGCAATTCCTCCATCACCAGCTCACCGACAATCTTGCTCGGCACTTCACGTTCGCCGCTGGCACGCAGCTTGTGGCAAATGTGACTGATGGCTTCGTCCACCTGCTCCAGACCGACCGGACGCTTCTCCAGCGCCTTCAGCATGCCTGAACGCAGCTTGTCTTCATTGAACGGCTCGCGCGCACCTTTCTGCTTGATCAGGCGCGGCATCAACAGCTCGGCCGACTCAAAGGTGGTGAACCGCTCCTCACAGGTGATGCATTCACGGCGGCGCCGCACCTGGTTGCCGTCGGCAACGAGGCGTGAATCAATCACCTTGGTGTCGTTGGCGTTGCAGAACGGGCAGTGCATGTCTTACCTCAACCGTAAACCGGAAAACGTTTGCACAGCGCCAGTACCCTGGTCTTGATGCTGGCGACAAGTGCTTCGTTCTTGCTGTCTTCGAGAATGTCGCACATCCAGCCAGCCAGTTCGGTGACTTCCGCTATGCCGAAGCCACGACGAGTGACCGCCGGTGTGCCAATACGGATACCGCTGGTGACGAAGGGCGGACGCGGATCATTCGGCACCGCATTCTTGTTGACGGTGATATAGGCCTTGCCGAGCGCCTCATCCGCTTCCTTGCCGGTGACTTCGCGCCCGACCAGGCTCAGCAGGAACAGATGATCATCGGTACCGCCCGACACAATCGAAAAGCCGCGCGCCAGGAACACCTTCACCATGGCCTTGGCGTTATCCAGGACTTTCTGCTGGTAAACATTGAATTCAGGGCTCATGGCTTCCTGGAAACAGACAGCCTTGCCGGCAATCACATGCATCAGCGGGCCACCCTGGTTTTCCGGAAATACCGCGAAATTCAGCTTCTTGCACAGATCTTCATCGTCGCCCATCGCCAGAATCAGGCCGCCACGCGGCCCACACAGGGTTTTGTGGGTGGTGGACGTGACGACATGCGCATGCGGAAACGGATTCGGATACAGGCCAGCGGCCACCAGACCGGCCACGTGCGCCATGTCCACCAGCACCTTGGCGCCGACGCTGTCGGCGATACGACGCACGCGGGCAAAGTCGATGAAGCGCGAGTAGGCGGAGAAACCGGCGACGATCACTTTCGGCTTGTGCTGCTGCGCCAGTTGTTCCATCTGCACGTAATCAATCTCGCCCTTGTCGGGATCCAGCCCGTATTGCACGGCGTGGTAGACGCGACCCGAGAAGCTGACGCTGGCGCCGTGGGTGAGATGGCCGCCATGCGCCAGACTCATGCCCAGCAGCGTCTCGCCCGGCTTCATCAGCGCGGCGTAGGCAGCAGTGTTGGCCTGCGAACCGGAGTGGGGCTGCACATTGGCAAAGCCGCAATTGAACAGCTTTTTCGCGCGCTCGATCGCCAGCGTTTCCACCTGGTCAACAAATTCACAACCCCCGTAATAGCGCTTGCCCGGATAGCCTTCGGCATATTTGTTGGTGAGCACACTGCCCTGCGCTTCCATCACGCGCGGGCTGGTGTAGTTTTCCGATGCGATCAGCTCGATATGTTCTTCCTGGCGTCGGGCTTCGCCATTGATGGCGGCGGCCAGCTCATTGTCAAAGCCGGCGATGGTCATGGTCTTGTTCAGCATTGATGCCTCTGGTTCAGGTACGGTTCACGACAAGTGTTTGCACTCGCCTGCACGGTGCAGCACAGCAATCCATTCATGGACTTGCCCCAGTCGCTGCGGGTAAAATTGCAGGATTCATTCTACCCCAACACCCCGGTTTTTATGGCTCAATTTGTTTATACCATGCATCGTTTGGGCAAGGTCGTTCCGCCCAAGCGCGAAATTCTCAAGGACATCTCGTTGTCGTTCTTCCCTGGCGCCAAGATCGGCGTTCTGGGTCTCAATGGCTCCGGCAAATCGACGCTGCTGCGCATCATGGCCGGCGTTGACAAGGACTTCATCGGCGAAGCGCGTCCGCAGCCCGAGCTGAAAGTCGGCTATCTGCCGCAGGAGCCGCAACTTGACGAAAACCGCACTGTGAAGGAAAACGTCGAAGACGGTGTGCGGGAAATCAAGAACCTGATCGACGAATTCAACGCCATCAGCGACAAGTTCGCCGAGCCGATGAGCGATGACGAAATGAAAACACTGCTGGAGCGCCAGGGCGTATTGCAGGGCGCGATCGATGCCTGCAACGGCTGGGAAATCGACCGCACGCTGGAAATCGCCGCCGACGCGCTGCGCCTGCCACCCTGGGACGCGCTGGTCAAAAACCTGTCGGGCGGTGAAAAACGCCGCGTGGCGCTGTGCCGCTTGCTGATTTCCAACCCTGACATGTTGCTGCTGGATGAGCCAACCAACCATCTGGACGCCGGCTCCGTGGCCTGGCTCGAACGCTTCCTGAAAGATTTCACCGGCACCGTGGTGGCCATCACTCATGATCGCTATTTCCTCGACAACGCGGCCGGCTGGATCCTCGAACTCGACCGCGGCCACGGCATTCCTTACGAAGGCAATTACAGCGACTGGCTGGAAGCGAAAGAAAAACGTCTTGAAACCGAGCAGCGTCAGCAGTCGTCCATCAACAAGACCATCAAGGCCGAGCTGGAATGGGTAAGACAGAACCCGAAAGGCCGTCAGGCCAAGAGCAAGGCACGACTGGCCCGGTTTGAAGAGCTGCAATCGAAAGAATTCCAGACCCGCAACGAAACCATCGATCTCTACATCCCGCCCGGCCCGCGCCTTGGCGAGAAAGTCATCGAAGTGGAACATCTCACCAAAGGCTTCGGTGATCGCGCCCTCATCACCGACCTGAGTTTCAGCGTGCCACGCGGCGCCATCGTCGGCATCATCGGCGGCAACGGCGCCGGCAAAACCACCTTCCTGCGCATGCTGGTGGGACAGGAAAAACCGGACAGCGGCAGCATCACGCTCGGCGAAACGGTGGATCTCGCCTATGTCGACCAGAGCCGCGATTCGCTCAACGGCGCCAACACCGTGTGGCAGGAAGTGTCCGACGGTCTCGACAACATGACCATCGGCAGCTATGAAGTTTCCTCACGTGCCTATGTCGGCCGCTTCAATTTCAAAGGCACCGACCAGCAGAAACTGGTGCGCGACCTGTCCGGTGGTGAACGCAACCGTTTGCACCTGGCCAAGTTGCTGAAACGCGGCGCCAACGTGCTGTTGCTCGACGAACCTACCAACGATCTCGACGTGGAAACCCTGCGCGCACTGGAGGAAGGTTTGCTGTCATTCCCCGGCACCATCATCGTGGTGTCACATGACCGCTGGTTCCTCGACCGCATCGCCACCCATATCCTGGCGTTCGAAGGCGACAGCGAAGTGATCTTCCACACCGGCAACTACACCGACTACGAAGAAGACCGTCGCAAACGCAAAGGCGACATCGAACCTACCCGCGTCAAATACAAGCGGCTGGCTTAACGGCAGCCATACTCAGCCGCTCTTGTCCGGCAGCTCCCGCACGGATGTGACAAGCCTCACATCCGTGCAGAATGTTCCAATATATCGTCAACGCCGCAATCGTTATGGCGTTATATGCACACAGTGCAACGACGATTGCACCTTACTTTTCAGGAGCATTTATGATCAAGCAAGCCTTGTTTTTCTCTGCCTTACTTGCCGCTGCATCGCTGGTCCAGGCCCAGAGCAACACCGGCACAACACCGGCCGAGCCCAACGCAAATAGCGGGCAAATCGAACAGCATATCGATACCAAAGCTGATCGCAAAGCAGCCAGGCTGAAAGCCAAAAGCGAGCTAAAAGAGAAAAAGGAGGCTGCCAAAGCGGCCAGGGCGGCAATCAAAGCGAAAAAAGCAGAATCAGCAACAACAAAATAAGCGTGGTGCGCATGCCAGTGTCCCCGCAAGCAGGACTGCACACTAACATCGCTGTTTTAACGCTGCATTAAGGCTGTTGGCAGAAATCCGGTGTGGGCTGTCAGCGTTTTCTGCCGAGCGCCAGCCACGCCAGCACGGCGGTCAGCGTCATCAAACCGCCGACGATCAAGTGAAAGCCGTTTTCGTTGCCGTTGAAAGGAATGCCGCCCACATTCATGCCGAACAAACCGGAAACCAGGTTGATCGGCAATGCCACCACTGTCACCAGGGTCAGCACGAACAAGGTGCGATTGGTTGATTCGTTGTTGAGTGCTGCCAGTTCTTCCTGGATCAGCTTCAACCGCTCCACCAGCGAGATGGAGTCGTTGAGTGAAGCGGAAAATTCTTCTGCGGCGTGCTGCAGCTCCTGCAGATCATCCTGGCTGATCCAGTGCAACGGACGGTTCAGCAAACGGAAAAATGCCGCCGGCTCCGGCGCCAGCAGTCGTTGCAGCCGCACCAACGACCGTCGCAACGAACCCAGCTGGGCGCGGGTGGCAGAGCTGCGATTGGCGAGCAGACGATCTTCGATCTGGTCAACATGCGCAGTGGAACGCCGCAGGATTTCAGACAGCACATTGGCCTGCTCGCGCAGCAAGTGCGCCAGCAATTCCACGGTCGAATGGAACACATGTCCGGCCCGTACCGCTTCGCGTAGTTTGTCCATCGACCGCAGCGGGCGCAGCCGCGCACTCAGCAGCAGATTGGGGCCGATGCACACGGACGAGCTGCCGACGGCGGAAGTTTCAAAACTGGTTTCAAACAGCACATCGTGCACCACCGCCACCAGCATATCGTCATCAAGTTCGAGGCGGGTGGAGCTCTCTTCCGTGCGCAAGGAATCGAAAAAGGCCAGCGGCAAGTGCAGATTCTGCTTCATCCAGTGTTCGGAAGCGGCATTGGCCAGTGACAGATGCAGCCAGAAAAAATCTTTTTCCGATCCCGGGACAGGAGCTGTCACGGCTGCAACGTAGGTGTCGCAAGTAACCGCTTCCACCGCTCGCCCCGGTGAAAAACGATAACCCCAGATCAGGCCATGCTGGTCTGAACCATACGTAGTGTCGAGCGGGCCTGCTGCCATAACCACCTAGTCCGCACAGCTTGCTACAAATCGAATTGTGCGCGCAGTGCCTTGAGTTTTTTGCGATTCATTTCCGGGCTGAGCGGCGCTGCCAGACTGGCCGGCAAAGCCTGCTGCACCGGCATTGACAGGGTTTCGCCGTGCATCACCCGCTTGCAGCACTGTGCAAAGTTGTATTCAAACAGCGGAAACACGGTGCTCTGCACATCATTGGCCAGCGCAAACCAGCCGGTTTCGCGCGCGGCAAAATACACGGCCGGGTGCGACCACGGATGCAGGTGTTTGGGTTCGGGCGCCAGGCAGGCTTCGCGATAAGCGGCTTCCGCCGTGGGCAAACCGAACAGTGCCTGCCCATTTTCACAGGTCGACACCATGGTGGCCAATGACGGCAGGAACTGCTGGTTTTGCACCACCAGCCGGGTGGCGCGGCGAATCACATCCGGTGAAAAACCGGCCAGGGCTTCCAGCCAGTATTTCTTGGCCAGCGCCAGGCTGCCGGCGGCAGCAAAAGCCTTGTGGAACTGGTTGTGATAGGCAAGCTCGAACTCGGCGAACAACTGGTTGATGGCATCAACATGGTCACGGCCAGCGGCATTGACGCTGCCATTGCTGCGCGCGGCCGCCGGTGTTTTCACCTTGGCGACACTGTGGCCGGTGATCTGGTCAATGGATTTCATGCTGGCTCCGTGGTTCAGCAACTGCTGCCGTCCATCCAATCTTTCTTGAATGGCGGGCGGGGCTACTTTATCTTCGATTGCGTTCCCTGTCTTTCCCGATTTGCCAGTTCTGTAGAGGATTCCCGCGTGAGCCGCTCTTCCTATCATCCCACTTCCGTGCAGGCCTGCCATAGTATTGCCGACCTGCGCAGCCTGGCTCAACGCAAACTGCCCAGGGTCATGTTCGACTACATGGACGGTGCCGCGGAAGATGAAGTGTCCATGCAACGCAACAGTAGCGATTTCAACAACCATGCGCTGGTGCCGCACACCCTGACCGATGTCAGCTCGGTGAACCTGCGCACCCGCATCCAGGGCATCGATTCCGCGCTGCCGCTGCTGTTTTCCCCCACCGGCGGCCAGCGCCTGTTCAATCATGCAGGCGAAATGGCAACTGCCCCGGTGGCAGCAGAAAAAGGGCTTATCTATACACTTTCTTCAATGTCCACCTACAACATCGAAACCGTGGCTGCCCTCAGCAAGGGCACCAAGTGGTTCCAGATCTATGTGTGGAAAGACCGCGGCGTGGTGAAGGAATTCATCGCCCGCTGCAAGGCCAGCGGTTATCACGCGCTGTGTCTGACTGTGGATGTGCAAACCTCCGGCCAGCGCGAGCGCGACCTGCGCAACGGCTTCACGCTGCCGCCGCGCTTCACCACCTCCTCACTGATCGACATGGCGCTGCATCCTTCCTGGTGGTGGCACACCATGACCAAGCCACGCATCACGCTCGCCAATGTCATCGGCAAAGGCGAACTCGGCGTCAACACCTCCACCGAGCTCGGCAAATATGCAGCCAGCCAGCTCGACCCGACCGTGAGCTACGACGATCTGGCGTGGATGATCCAGGAATGGGGCGGCCCGTTTCTGGTGAAAGGCCTGGTATCGGCCGCCGATGCCAAACGCGCCACCGACCTCGGCGCCACCGGGCTGATGCTGTCAAACCATGGCGGTCGCCAGCTCGATCACGCCATTTCCCCGATCAGTGCGCTGCCGGCGGTGGTGGATGCGGTGGGCGGGCGGGCGGAATTGATCGTGGATGGCGGCATCCGCCGAGGCACCGACATCATCAAGGCGCTCTCGCTCGGCGCCACCGCCTGCAGCATCGGCCGCCCCTATCTCTACGGGCTCGCTGCCGGTGGCAAGCCGGGCGTGGAACGAGCCATCTCGATACTGGCGAGTGAGCTCAAACGCGCAATGATGCTGCTCGGCTGCGACGATGTGAAAAAGCTCGGGCCGCAGTATCTGCAGCAAAGATAGTTGAGAATTGGGCAGGATCCCGGCTACACCCAATTTTCCAGCCGTAATCCTTTCACTCTTCTGAACTCTTTAAGATTATTGGTGACCAGAGTCAACGCTGCACTGCGAGCATGACCGGCGATGTGCAAATCATTGACCCCGATAATAGTCCCTGCCTTTTCAAGCACTGCGCGTATCTCACCATAATGGGCAGCGGCTTTTGCATCGTATTCGAGCACTTCCAGACGGGAAGTAAAGTCTTCAACCAAGACCAGGTTTTGTTCAGGGTAGGCGCTTTTCTCGGCGCCGTGCAGCAATTCGGCAAGAGTAATGGCACTGATGCATATCTGCCCAGCATGCCGATTGAAGGATTTGAGGGCCTCCAGAGGTTTACGCTTGATTACATAAATGACGATGTTGGTATCAAGCATATATTTGAGCATTGATTTAACTCCCTTTAAAAAGACTCCCGCTCCGTCTGTTCCTGGCTGGCACGCTCAGCCAGAAAATCGTCTGAGACTGCTTCCCTGGCAAGGAAAAAACTGTCCCAGCTCTTTTTCACCGGCGAGAGAATACGATCCTGCCCAACCACACGAACTTCAACCTGTTTCACACTGTCTGGAAAGCGGGTATCCAGCGGCAATCGAACCGCCTGGGTACGATTGTTGGTAAAGACGGAACCTTTGGACATGAAGTTTCCCTGATCAGAACAGCTTGGGTTCCATTGTAGCAAAATCAGGGATAACTTGTATATCGCAGATGTATATAGCAGTCATGAATATGCAACTTTTCAGCTGAACACTCACTTGCTTCTGGCCGCCATCGCATCGGCGGCAGCTTTGCTGTCGGCCAGGATAAGTTTGGTGACTTCGCGTTCGCTCATGCGCTGGAACCAGGCGCTGAGTCCCGGTACATCCTGCAAGGGATCCCACTGATAGACCATGCCGGCGATGCGGTTGCTGAGCGTGAAGGAGTAAAACACCACAATATCGGCCAGCGAGAACTCGGCACCGGCCATCCATGGCTGCAGTTTTGCCAGTCGTCCCAACGCAGCCAGGCCTTTGCGGGCGGCCGGCAGTGACGCTTCCTTCACATGGGCCGGCACTTCGCGCCCGAAGATCACGCCCACCAGATCGTGGATCGGGGTTTCCACATACAGCTCCTGCACTTTCATGATTTGCCGCACCTTGGCGCGGGCGAAGGGATCCTTTGGCAACAGCGGCACTTGCGGGTACGCCTCTTCCAGATAATCAAGAATGGCATCGGTTTCACTGATGCAGCCAAAGGCGGTTTCCAGCATCGGCACCTTGCCCATCGGGCTTTTGGCAAGAAACTCCGGCTCCTGGCTGGGGCGTACAGCAACGAATTCATGGGCAATCTGCTTTTCATGCAGCGCATGCTTGACCATGTTGAAATAATTGCTGAGCGGCATGCCGTAAAGTTTCAGGCTCATCGGGAGACTCCTTGGGGAATGGGGACAGACCACGATTTCGCCCCAATAGTTTGCCCATTGCAACTGGATCCAGCGAAATTGTGGAATGCCCCTATTTGGCCACTGCCAGAAATTCATGCACGCGCCAATTTGCAATTGGCTGCGGTTGGCTATAATCCCCCGCCACAGCCACTCCCGAAGGTTTCTCCATGTCCCAGCTTGCGATCCGCCGCTTCTGCCAGTCCCTCGTTCTCGTTGCTGCTGCCCTGCCGGCATTGTGGGCCGGCAGCAGTAATGCTGCCGAAGCCATCAAGCCGGCGCCGGCGTTCACCCGGGAACAGCTCACAGCACCGCCACAGAACGGCTGGCTCACCAACGGCGGCAACCTCAGCAACCAGCGTTTCTCCCCGCTCACCCAGATCAACCGCGACAACGTCGCCAAGCTGAAAGGCGTATGGCGTGCCGGCCTCAAAGGCTCGGCACTGGAGCTGCGCCACAACAACCAGGCACAGCCGCTCATCTATGAAGGCGTGCTCTATATCAGCACCGGCCAGGATGACGTGTTTGCAATCAGCCTCGACACCGGTGAAGTGCTGTGGAGTTACCAGAGCGGCCTGAAAGAAAGCGATGCGCTGGTGTGCTGCGGCTGGGTCAGTCGCGGTGTTGGCATGGGCGATGGCAAGATCTATATCGGCCAGCTCGATTCCAAACTGGTGGCGCTCGACCAGAAGACCGGCAAAGTGGTGTGGTCCATCAAAGCCGCCGATCCCAAAGTGGGCTACAGCTTCACGGCCGCCCCGCTCTATTACGACGGCATGGTGATTATCGGCAACGCCGGCGGCGACATGGGCACGCGTGGCCGCATGCAAGCCTTCAACGCCAAAACCGGCGCCACCATCTGGACTTTCTACACCATCCCCGGCCCCGGCGAATTCGGCCACGACACCTGGCCGCAGGACAAGAACGTGTGGGAATGGGGCGGCGCGCCGATCTGGCACACGCCTGCCGTTGATCCGGAAGCCGGCCTGTTGTATTTCTCCACCGGCAACGCCGGCCCGGTGATTGGTGGCGCCGTGCGCCCCGGCAACAACCTGTTCACGGCTTCCATCGTCGCGCTCGACATCAAAACCGGCCTTTACAAATGGCACTTCCAGGAAGTGCATCACGACATCTGGGACTACGACGCTCCCAACCCGATCGTGCTGTTTGAAGCCAACTACAACGGCGTGAAACGCAAAGGCCTGGCGCAGGCTGGCAAAACCGGTTGGATCTATCTGCTGGATCGCCTGACCGGCGAACCGCTGATCGGCATCGATGAAAAGCCGGTGATGCAGGAAGCCCGACAAGCGACTGCCGCCACCCAGCCGGTGCCGAGAGGCGATGCGCTGGTGCCACTCGACATCCCCTATGCCCCGGAAAATTACGAATTGATCAACAAAGGCGCCATTTTCACGCCGTTCTTCGACAAGCCGGTGCCGTTCACGCCGATGGCCGCCGTCAACTGGCCGCCCAGCGCCTACGACCCGGCTACCAACCTGATGTTCGTGTGCGCCACCGACACTGCCAACGCAGCGATCGCCAATGCCACCCAATATGAAAAACCCACCTTCAACCAGCAGTTCCTCGGCGGCGCCTATGTGGGTGCCGGCCTGTTGCGTCGCGGCATCATTTCAGCAGTGGATGTGAAGACCAACAAGATCGCTTGGCAACGGCAGTTCAATGACGGCTGCCGCAGCGGCCAGCTGGCCACTGCCGGCGGCCTGCTGTTCATCGGTCGCAACGACGGCCATCTGGAAGCGATGGACACCCGCAACGGCGCCAAACTGTGGGAGTTCCGCACCGATGCGCCGATCAACTCGGCCGTGAGCACGTTCCAGTACAAGGGCAAACAATATGTCGCCACCTATGCCGGCGGCGGTTTGTTCGGGGCGCAGAAAGGCGATGGTGTGTGGCTGTTTTCACTGGAAGGCACGCTCAACCAGTTGCCGGCAGTGAGCACTGCCGGGCCCAATCCCAACCCCACCATGGCGGGTAATGCCGGCACTGCCGCACCCAAAACAGTGGCCACGCCACCAGCCGGACGCGTCGCCAACAAGGGCGCTGGCAAAACCACCTACATGGCAGTGTGCGTGTATTGCCACGGCGAAACCGGCACTGGCGGCCACGGCGGCGGCGCCGAACTCACCTCGGCGCTGACAGTGGACGCCATCATGGCCATGCTCAGCACCGGCAAAGGCCAGATGCCCAATTTCAGCGGCGGGCTCAGCGTGGAGCAGATGCACGACATTTCCAGCTTTGTGAAGGAAGATCTGATCGTCAAAAAATAACTGGCCTGGTCAGCCCTTGACGGTTTGCAGTACCAGGTATTCCCTGGGGCTGAAGTGTTTAAGGGCTGTCACCAGGCACACGAACCCGAAGATGGCGGCCACGCAGGCGGCCATCTGGGCCGGGTCGGGCGGCACGATCAGCCAGAAGCCCTTGCCCTTGATCAACGATGAAAAGCTGGACACACAGAACGGCATCGCAAACAGCCGGAAGGTCTGCCAGTGATCCAATTTGATCTTGGAACCGGCGCCGATGCTCAATAACAGTGCACAACCGATCACCAGGCTGATGCCGATCGAATTGATCCAGATCTGCGGTGAAGGGTCGAATTCAAAGCCCAAATTCACCAAATACCACACCAAATAGCACCAAAGTACGATTTTGCTGCGGGACAGTTGGGTAATGTAGTTCAGCATGCGAGCACTCCTTTTGGGTTGCACTAACCTGGATAAAGCAGGTTTTGTGCCAGCTCGTGCATGCAGTGGGGTTGCCTAGGCTTTCACCACATTGGCAGCGCTTTCCTGGTAGACGCCGCGGGTGTCCACAATCAGCTTCGAATGGGCCTTGATCATCGCGTAGTCGAAGATGTCGTGGTTGGTGGCGATCAGCACCACGTCGTAGATGGCCAGCGTGGCGGGCGTGACATCCACACTCGCCAGCTCGAAGTGATGCTCGCGCATTTTCGGGAACACCGGCACCCACGGATCGGCATAGGCAATTACTGCGCCCTTGGCCTCCAGCAACTCCATCAGTTTCACCGACGGCGATTCGCGCATGTCGTCGATGTTTTTCTTGTAGGAAATGCCCAGCACCAGCACCTTGCTGCCCTTGATCGAGCGCTCGCGCTGGTTGAGCGCATCCATCACCTTGCCCACCACCCACTCCGGCATCGCCGTGTTCACCTCACCCGCCAGCTCGATAAAACGGGTATGCACGCCATATTCGCGCGCCTTCCAGGTGAGGTAGAACGGATCAATCGGAATGCAGTGGCCGCCGAGTCCCGGGCCTGGGTAATACGGCACAAAACCAAAGGGCTTGGTGGCAGCAGCACGAATCACTTCGTGAATGTCGATACCCATGCGGTCAGCCACTATCTTCATCTCGTTGACGAGGCCGATGTTGATGGCGCGATGAATGTTCTCGAGCAATTTGGTCATCTCGGCGGTCTGGGTGGAGCTCACCGGCACTACTTTGTCGATGACAGCGCTGTAAAGTTTCACGCCTTCGGCCAGACAGGCAGGCGTGACACCGCCCACCACTTTCGGAATCGTCTGTGTGCGGAAATTGGCATTGCCCGGATCTTCCCGCTCGGGCGAGAACACCAGGAATACATCCTTGCCCACCACAAAGCCGCGCGCTTCGATGCGCGGTTTCAGTTCTTCTTCGGTGGTGCCGGGATAAGTGGTGCTTTCCAGCGAAACCAGCTGGCCTTTGCGCAAATACGGCACCAGCGAATCCATGGTGCCTGTCACGTAGCTCAGATCAGGCTCGCGGTATTTGTTGAGCGGCGTTGGCACGCAGATGATCAGCGCATCGGGCTCAGCCGCGCGGGCGAAATCTGCGGTGGCTGTAAGTCCTCTTTGCTTGCCCAGCGCTACGGCCTCGTTACCAATATGCTTGATATAACTCCTGCCGGCATTGAGCGCATCCACCTTGCTTTGGTCGATATCAAAGCCAAGCACCTGCACGCCAGCCTCGGCGAAACGCAGCGCCAGAGGCAGACCTACATAGCCGAGGCCAACGATGCCGACTGTGCCTGTGTATTTGTTCATCATAGAGTCTTCACCAGTGGTTGGGGGTATGTTTAGGCATCGCTGCCAAACAAATCCCGGCTGTAAATTTTATCAGTCACATCCCGAAGTTCATCCGTGATGCGATTGGCTACGATCACGTCGGCCTGGGCTTTGAAGGTGGCGAGGTCGTTGACCACCGGGGAACGGAAAAATTCAGCCTCTTTCAACACCGGCTCATAGACGATCACTTCCACTCCCTTGGCCTTGATGCGCTTCATGATGCCCTGCACGCTGGAGGCGCGGTAATTGTCCGACCCGGCCTTCATCACCAGCCGGTAAATGCCCACCACCTTGGGCTGGCGCAGCAAAATGCTGGTGGCGATGAAGTCTTTGCGGGTGGTGTTGGCGTCGACAATGGCGTTGATCAGGTTCTGCGGCACCGTCTGGTAATTGGCCAGCAGCTGCTTGGTGTCCTTGGGCAGGCAATAGCCGCCATAGCCAAAGGAAGGGTTGTTGTAGTGGTTGCCGATGCGCGGATCCAGGCACACCCCTTCAATGATCTGGCGGGTATCCAGATCATTGGTGGCAGCGTAGGAATCCAGCTCGTTGAAATAGGCCACCCGCATGGCCAGGTAGGTGTTGGCAAACAGCTTGATGGCCTCGGCCTCGGTGGAACCGGTGAACACGGTGGGAATATCCTGTTTGAGGGCCCCCTGCTTCAGCAGATTGGCAAAGACCTCGGCCCGGGCCGAGCGCTCGCCCACCACGATGCGCGAGGGGTAGAGGTTGTCGTGCAGGGCCTTGCCCTCGCGCACGTTTGGCATTGCCCACATTGAAGCCGAACGAGCCGTCGTATTGGCTTACCTGCAAGTCGTGGTAATCGGTGTAGTAGTAAGCGGCATTCAGTTCGAAGGTTCTGTTGTTGAAAAAGTTCTTGCTGCCGATTTCATACGAGTGGGCTTTTTCTTCCTTGAACTCGAAATAATACGGGTTGTTGGAGCGGGCATCAAAACCGCCGGCCTTGTAGCCGGTGGTGGCGCTGGCGTAAATCATGCTCTGGTCGTTCACATCCCATTCCAGATTCACCAGCGGCGTGAACTGGTTTTCGGTGCGCTTCCCTGCAAGGTCATGAGTGGGCGCTATCACACCGGGCGCGATCACCTGCCCTGCCAACTGGTTGGTGTAGATCTTGTAGGCGCCGTAATAGACCCTGGCAGCCACGCCATCGGTGAGCGGCTGATCGGTGGCGAGGTCGAGCACATTCATGCGGCGAAAACCGCTCTTGTCTTCGCCGGTGTAGCGGGCGCCGAGGGTGAGGTGCCAATCATTGGTGAAGTTCCACTTGCCCTGGAAAAACACCGCGTCAGTCGAATTGCTCTGGCCGTTGTCGCGGCGGACCCTGGTGCCGGCGATCACGGCCAACGCGCGCCTGGTCGGGTCGGACGATGACAGCGCCACGGTTTTCAGGAAGCTGTCGGCCGGCACATTCAGTATTTCCAGCGAGGTCATGTCGGCACTCTGGTAATAGGCGCCGGCCAGCCATTCCAGTTTCTGGCCCTTGGGTGAAATCAAGCGGAATTCCTGGCTGAACTGCGAGTAGTTTTCGCCCAGCTGCACGTTGAAGGAATTGGCTGGCGTGTAATCACAGTCGCACAGTTCGCTCACGTCGTAGTGCACGTGGCCGGTCACCGAGGTGAGTTTGAGGTTGTTGCTGAAATCGTAATTGAGCGTGAGGGTTTCGTTTCTCACATTGTTGATGCTTTGTTCGGGGCTGTTGGTCTCACGCGTGAAGTCGAGATTGGCTTCCATCGCGGGCTGGCCAAACATGGTGAGAATTTGCGCCATGGTCTTGCCGGCAATCGGAGTGGCGCCGGCCGGATACAGGTTGGGATCGTCGCGCACCACTTCAAACTGGCGGCCATGGGTGTCGAAACTGTTGCGTTCGATTTTCAGAGTGCCGTTGAGGGCCTGCGTGATATCCCAGTCGAGCATGAGGCGCCAGGTATCTTCATCGCGCACAGGCTCTTTCTGGGCCTTGGTGGAGTTCATGAGATAGCCGTCGTCGTGATAGCCACGCCAGGCGAAACGCGCGCGCAGGTTGTCGGTGAGCGGCCCGGAGGCAATGGCCGTCACTTCGTCCTGGTGGGATTCGAATTCATGCAGCACATCCACCGACAACTCTTTGTCATTGGTGGGGCGCGCGGTGGTGTAGTTGATGGCGCCGGCAATGGTGTTCTTGCCGAAGATGATGCTTTGCGGGCCCCTCAGCACTTCGATGCGTTTCAAGTCGAGATAAGGCGCCCGCAGCAGCACCTGACGGCCGTAATAGATGCCGTCGTTGTATTGCCCTACCGACTGTTCAAAGCCCTGGTTGTTGCCGGAGCCGATGCCGCGGATATAAACCTGCGTGCTGACCGCGGTTTCCGTCATGTACAGATTGGGTACAAACTCCACCAGGTCGGCAATCTTGTTGATGTTGCCGGCTTCTATATGCTCGGCCTCCACCACGCTAACCGAGATCGGCACGTCTTTCAGTGATTCTTCCCGCTTCTGCGCGGTGACGGTGATTACTTCGAGTTGTGGCTGCTGGGCAGCGGCAACCGTGGCCTGTGCGAGTGCAAGTGTAGCAATGGCGGCTGTCAATGGTGACAAGTTGCGCTTGCTGAGTCGAATCATGGGTGCTGCTCCTGTTTCTGGATTGTCCTTTCCAACTTTATCCAACCTGACTCTCTTTACGACATTAATGCTCAAACACCCAAGCCAGCAGCGCATCCATCAGCTCCACGCCGGGGCCACGGTCGGCATCGCCGTGATTGAGCATGCCTACCACGGTAAATTGTTTGCCTGACTTGGCAGTCACATAACCGGCCACCGCCGAGACTTCTTCCAGTGTACCGGTTTTGACATGCATATTACCGCGCATGCGCTCGCCGCGCAGCCGGTGTCGCATGGTGCCGTCGATGCCGTTGAGAGGTAGCGAAGAGATGAATTCGGCCATGAAGGGGCTGTCGTGTCCGTGCTGGAGTACCTGGTTCAGCAAAGACGCGGTGATGCGCGCCTCGCGCGCGAGGCCGGCCCCGTTGGAGACCACCAAGGCATCGCTTTTGATGCCCAGCATCTGCAGATATTCATTCACCACATTGCCGCCGTTGGCCACCGTGGCGGGCGCCGCGAAGCGTTCGGCCCCCATGGTGAGCAGGGTTTGCCGCGTCATCAGGTTGTTGCTGTATTTGTTGATGGAGCGGATCACGTCCGCCAATGGTGGTGACGACCATTGCACCAGCGGCTTCAGGTCGGCGGGGGCTTTGGCAGTGCGCACACTGCCGTGGAATTCGCCACCAAGCTCGGCCCACAGCTTGCCGAACAAGCCGTAGAAAAAGGTTTCCGGGGTCAGCACTGCGCGCACCATCGCATCTTCCTGGCAGGATGCCGGGTAATCCCCGCTCCACGCGACATGTTCCGGCCGGCCCGGGTCTTCAACAAAACGCAGTCCGTGCTGATAACCCTCGCAGGGGCCTTTTTTCAGGCGCACATCGTTGGTGATCTGCAGGTTGCTGAGCGAAGGGTCGGTGTGGATATCCACATGTTTGCCATCGGCTGACGGGTGTATATAAAACGTCACCGCCTGGAAATTGCTCATCAATGCATTGGGCAGCACGTTGTAGGCACGGTCCTTCTTGTTGTCGATGAAGTTGTCCTGGCCGGAACCGGCATCGAAATAGCTGGTGTCGAGCAGGAGATCGCCGGTGATGCGGAGGATGCCGGCCCGCTGCACGGCCTTGAGCATGTTGCGCACATGTTCTTCCAGCAAATACGGGTCGCCACCGCCCTTGATCAGGAGGTCGCCTTGCAGGATGCCGTCGTTGACCGGGCCCAGCGCATAGACCCGGGTGTTCCAGGTGAAATCGGGGCCGAGCTGTTCGAGCGCTGCCAGCGTGGTCAGCAGCTTCATAGTAGAGGCGGGATTGAGCGGCGCGGCGGAGTTGATGTCGAGAATGGTGGCGCCGTTGCCGACTTCCTGCACATAGAAGCCGTAGCTTTGGGCCGGCAGTTTATGGCCGGAGATGACCGTCTGCAGGCGGGCGGGGATGGTGGTGGCGGCACTGGGTTGACCAGTTTGTGCCTGCAAACCCGGCGACAGGCACAGAGTAGTCAGTACAGCGCCGATGCGCGCCAGTGATGGAATGCTCAACATAGAGGTTTAGCCTAATCAGGCTTGAATGCCGAGTCCACTATTAACTCCTGTCAGGGCTGATCGTAGTGCCCCCCAAGGGCAAAGATGTAAATGGACTCGTCATCAAACTGGTAAATTACACGGTCTTTTTGCGATATGCGCCTGGACCAGAGTCCGGACAAATGATGTTTGAGCGGCTCCGGCTTCCCCAGACCCTGGCCCGGGTCTGCTGTGCGCAGCATGTCTTTGAGCAGTTTGCACAAGGCCTTGTGCAGTTTTTTGTCACTTGCGCGCATGGCCTCATACGCTTGCCAGGTGTCGCCTTCAAATACGAGAGATCTCATCCATTTGCTCTTGCGTCGGCCGGTAACCGCTTTGCTGGTTGTGTGTAGCCAGTGAAGCAGCAATCTGTTTCATGAGTGAGTGATTTTGCAAAACATGGAGGGTTTCCTGCTCTCTTTCCCAATCTTCTGCGCTGACCACGACAAAGTCTTCGCCGGAGCGGCGCGTGACCCTGAGCGGCTCGTGCTTGCTAACGGCTTGCTCTACAAGGCTTTTCAGGTTGTCCCGGAACTGGTTGACGCTCACTGTATCCATAATATTCACCGTCAGTTGTACGGAATTACCGTACATAATATACCAAAAACCCTGTTTAAGCACAGCTTTGGGCATCACTGGATTGAGTTAGCCAGTTTGATGCATTAACATCACCGCATCAGATGCAGGAGCAGTGATGAGAACCACCGTCGATATAGAGGAAGATGTAATGCACGCCATCAAGGAGCTGGCACGGCGCGAGGGCATTACTGCGGGTGCAATGATTTCAACCTTGTTGCGCAAGGCGCTCACTCACACGGCGCCAGCCGCCAGTGGTGTAATCGAGCCCGCAGGCACTTATGGTTTTCGCCCACTGCCGGCCGGCAAGGGGGGTTCGAAGCAAATAGTGAGCAACGACCAGGTCAACAAGCTGCGCGATGAGCAGGGAATTTAGGGCGGATGCGCGCGCTGCTCGACATCAATGTGCTGATCGCGCTGCTGGATGCCGGCCATCTGCATCATCAGCGCGCCATGCATTGGCTGGGCTCGCACATTCAGCATGGCTGGGCTTCATGTCCGCTTACACAGAACGGCTGCATACGCATCATGTCGCAGCCCGCTTATCCCAATACGCGCTCACCCAACGACATTGCTGACCGGCTGCGCGAGGCCACTGCGACCGAACATCACAAATTCTGGATGGACGCCGTCAGCGTGCTGGATGTCGAGCGCTTCAACTGGCAGCAATTATTGTTCAGCCGCCAATTGACCGATGCCTATCTGCTGGCACTGGCCGTGCGCAACAACGGCGTATTTGTCACGCTCGATCAGCACATCCAGTTATCAGTGGTGCATGGCGCCAGGCCCCATCACCTATTGATGCTTTGACCACCGAAAATACAGGAAGCCGACATGATACGTGCGCAAATCATCATCCCCAACGGAACCGCGCCCGGCAATTGGCAGGAGGGCGGCGAGGAGCTTATTGAACGCTGGAAGCAGGACAAAACTGCTTTTATCTGGGTCGACCTTGAAGGCGTGCAGGAAGAACACGAACACGAATTCCTGCTCAACATGGAGTGCCATCCGCTCGCAATTGAAGACTTGCAGCGGTTCCGGCATCCGCCCAAGACGGAAAATTTCGCCAACCATACGCTGATGCTTTATCGCGAAATCACCGAGTTCAATTCCGATCTTACGCTGGAACAAATGTCGCTGGCACTGTTTGCCGGCGATCGCATCCTGATCAGTTGCCACGAGAAGCCCAGCACTTCCGTCAACCAGTACTGGACTTCGGCCCGCAGTGAAAACCTGCTGGTCAGCCCCGGCTTGCTGGCGGCCAGAGTGATGCGCTGCTCGGTGACCTACTATCTGGATGCCATGCTGAAGTTCGAAGGCAGGCTGGCAGATCTGGAAGATGCGATCCAGGAAAAACCCAACGACACCGTCATGCGTGAACTGATCTCGCTGCAATCACGCCTGCGCAAACTCAAGCGCATCTTCAATTATCACGATCGCCTCGTGCACAACCTGCGGCTGGAAATTCCGCAACGACTGATCGATGAAGAAGGCGACATCGAACACGCGTTGACGGATTTGTATGAGCGCTGCGAACGCCTGCATGGCCTGTGTACGATGTATTATGAAATCTGCGGCGACCTGATCAACGGCTATATGTCGCTGAGTTCGCACAAGCTGAGCAACAACATGCGCGACCTGACCATCATCAGCCTGCTGTTGATGCCACCCACGCTGATCGCCGGCATTTACGGCATGAACTTCGAGAACATGCCCGAGCTGCACTGGCACTATGGCTATTACGCGGTGATGACCGGCATGGCGTTGCTGGCTGCCGGTTCGTGGTTATGGGCCTGGCGCAAGTGGATGCAATAAAACAGGCTCACATTCACCACTACACTGCAGCAATCTGGCTATAATCCGGCACAGGTATTGCTCAGGATTTCGCCGTGAAACTCACTTGTTACCAGATCGACCCCCATGCGCCCGCGCTGATTCCCGGCCAGCCGGATCGCCCGTGGATGGACAAGTTTTCACACCGGCATCCCTACCGCTGCCTGCCGCTGGTGTTTGCCAACACTTCGGGCTGGGAACTGCACTTGCCGGTGTCGTTTACTGCCAGCTGGAACGGCGGCGCGCTTGGCACCGACATCACGCTGGAACCCACCGGCGACACCACGCTGGCGGAGTTGCAGCGCTGGGCCACCTCCCATTTCGGTGGCGGTGTACTGACTTTTCATACCGGTTATCTGTTCCGCACCGAGCCGGGCTGGGATATCTGGGTCGGCGGGCCGCCCAATCTGGTCAAGGACGGCATTCAGCCGCTGGTGGGCATTGTTGAGACCTTCTGGTTGCCGTTCCCGTTCACGATGAACTGGCATTTCACGCGACCCGGCAAGGTCAACTTCAACAAACACGAACCGTTTTGTTTCATTACACCGATGCCGCACCAGGCCCTCGACGACATTGAGCCGGTGGTGAAACCGATCGAGTCCGACCCGGAACTGTATGCGCAGTACCAGGCCTGGGGCAAAAGCCGCTCGCAGTTCATCAGTGACCTGAAGAACAGTGAATCGGACGCAGTCAAACAGGGCTGGCAGCGGGATTACTTCCAGGGCCGCAGTGCGGATGGCCAGATCAACGTTGACGGCCATATGTCCAGGCGCCGCCTGAAAAATCCGCGCAAGGAAACCTGGAAGGAAACATAGGATGCCAATGCCCCAACCCAACATCCTGCTCGAATTCAACCGGCTGCAGAAAGAAGTCGCCGAACTCAATACGCCGTCGGCGCAAGTCCGCAAGATCGTGGATTCAGTGTCGGAAATCATCGGCACCGACGTGTGCACCCTTTATCTGAAAGACCAGCATCAGGACATGGTGCTGATGGCCAGCCATGGGCTGGTGGAAACCGGGCCGGTCAGCATTCCGTCAGGGCGCGGCCTGGTGGGCCTGGTAGCGCAGGACCGGCATGCACTCAATATTGCCAAGGCCAGCGAACATCCGGATTTCTTCTACGTGGAAGGCACTGCCGAAGAGCGCTTCCAGAGTTTCTGTGGCGTGCCGCTGGTGCATTACGGCAAGGTGATCGGCGTGCTGGTGGTGCAACGTGCGGATGCTGTAGCCCTGTCGCCCGAAAGTGAAGCGCTGCTGATTACGCTGTGTTCACAACTGGCGCATATCGTGGCCGACATGCCGGTGACGCTGCAGGGTGCCCACATCAACACCTATATGCGTGGTGTCAGCGGCAGCTCCGGCGTTGGCATCGGCCAGGGCGTGCTGTGTGACCATGGCGATCTGTTCAGTGTGGCGGATGAACCCTGCACCGATGTGGATGCCGCCGTGGCTGACTGGCATGCGCTGCTGGCGAATGTGCAGGCTGAAATCAAGTCGGAAGAGGCTACCTTGAGCGCACTGCTGTCGGCGCAGGAATCCAGCATCTTCCACACTTACGCCTCCCTGTTGTCGGATCAGGCGCTGATCCAGAAAGTGGAAACCGAAATCCGCAACGGCAACTGGTTGCCGGGTGCGTTGCGCAAGTCAGTGCAGTATTTCGCCGACCTGTTTCTGGAGATGGAAGATCCCTATCTGCGCGCACGTCATGAAGACATTCATCACCTCGGCAACAAGCTGTATGGCACCTTCCAGGGCAACAACTCGCTGGCGGAAAAAATCGCCAATCTGCAGCAGATCGTGTTGATCGGTGACCAGGTGAGCGTGTCCGACATCGCCACCGTGCCGGCTGACAGGCTGGTTGGCATCATCTGCTTTGAAGGCTCCAGCATGTCGCACACAGCCGTGCTCGCCAACGCACTGGCAGTGCCGGCGGTCATGGGTATCACGCCGCTGAAAAACCTGCGCAGCCGCGAGCGCTTCATTGTGGATGGCAACAGCGGCCAGATCGTGCGCTATCCGAATGATCGCCTGTGCGCCGAATTCCAGCGTGTGATCGACGAAGAGAAATTGTTGCTCGACAAACTGTGGGAGCTGCGTGACGAGCCGGCAGTGAGCCCGGATGGCAATGCGATACGCCTGCTGACCAATTCCGGTTTGCTGGCTGACCTTACCCCCGGACTCAAGCATGGCGCGCAAGGCATAGGCCTCTATCGCACCGAGATTCCGTTCATGGTGCGGCAGAGCTTTCCGTCGGAACAGGAACAGGTGGACGTCTACAACCAGGTGTTCCGCATCTACAAGGGCAAGCCGGTGTACATGCGCACGCTCGATGTGGGTGGCGACAAGCAATTGCCGTATTTTCCGATCACCGATGAAGACAACCCGGCGTTGGGCTGGCGCGGCATCCGCTTCACTCTCGACAACATCCAGCTGATGATGACGCAGGTGCGCGCGATGCTGACATCTGCTGCGCTCAACGATGGTGACTTGCACATCCTGCTGCCGATGATCAGTGCCGCCGAAGAGCTCAACAGCTTCAATGAACTGCTGACTGAAGCGCTGCGCCAGCTGCAGCACGAAGGCCACGCCGTGAAACGCCCGCGCGTGGGCGTGATGATAGAAGTGCCGGCGGCGATCTCGCAGCTGCCGTTCTGGAGCAACCGTATCGACTTTGTCTCGATCGGCTCCAATGACCTTACCCAGTATCTCTTGGCACTGGATCGCAACAATTCACGGGTGGCCAGCCGCTATGACCATCTGCATCCGGCGGTGATACACGAGCTCAACCGCGTGGTGCAAATTGCCCGTGAACGCGACCTGCCGCTGAGCCTGTGTGGCGAAATGGCGGCGGATCCGCTGGCAGTGATGCTGCTGCTCGGCATGGGCATCACCACCCTCAGCATGAGTGCCACCAAGCTGTTGCGCATCAAATACCTGATCCGCAAATTGCCGCAGCGTCGTGCTGAAATCATCCTCAAGCAGTGTTTGCAACTGGACAACAGCCAGGACATCCGCGCGTTGCTGCGCAGCAACCTGATCAAGCTCAATCTGGGCGAACTGATCAAATAACGGATCGCTCCCATGTCGGCAAAAGCAGACTCGCTCAAGTCCATCCTGTTTGCACTCGCTGCCAATTTTGCGATTGCGCTGGCCAAGGGCGTGGCCGCATTTTTCACCAACTCCGGTTCGATGCTGGCCGAAGCCATCCACTCGCTGGCCGACTGCGGCAACCAGGCGCTGCTGTTGTGGGGCGTCAAGGATGCCAAACGGCCGCCTGACGAGAATCACCCGCTCGGTTATGGCAAGAGCATCTACTTCTGGTCGTTTATTGTGGCGCTCCTGCTCTTCAGTGTCGGCGGCCTGTTCTCGGTTTACGAAGGTGTGCACAAATTGCAGTCGCCCTCGATGATGGGCTCACCCTGGCTCGGCATCGGCGTGCTGGTGTTTGCATTGCTGGCTGAATCGATGTCGATGGCCGCCTGCATCAGCGAAGTGAACAAGGTTCGTAACGGCCGCAATTTTCTGCAATGGTTTCGCGAAACCCGCCAGAGCGATTTGATGGTGATCTTCGGTGAGGATCTGGCCGCGTTGTGCGGTCTGGTGCTGGCGCTGGCAGCGATCACGCTGACGATGGTGACGGGCAATCCGCTGTTCGATGCGCTGGGCAGCATCCTGATCGGTTTGTTGCTGCTGCTGGTGGCATGGATGCTGGCCAGTGAAATGAAGGATCTCATTATCGGCCAGGGTGTGGAACCGGCCCTGCGTGACGAGATGTGGCAGTTCCTTGAACAGCAGCCGGAAGTGGAGCGTGTCTTCAACCTGCTGACGATGCAACTGGGTGAAGATGTGATGGTGGCCGTGAAAGCGCAGATGCGACCAGCCAACAGCGATCTGGCACTGATAGAAGCCGTCAATGCGGTGGAAAAACGCTTCAAATCACGCTATGCGCAAGTGATCTGGTGCTTTTTCGAACCCGACTTCGAGGATTGACCGCTTTCAGGCATCAATCAGGAAGCGGCGGATCCACGGAAACAGCACTATGGTCAACGCGGCTGCTTCCAGCATCTGCCTGTCCATGTGCATCATTGCCAGCGTTGCGTCAGTCTGGCTGACCAGCACTCCCAGAATGGCAACTCCGATGATTGGCCACACGCCGCGAAAAATCAGCAGTGTTGTCAACGCCAACCCCAGTACGCCGATGACCGAATAATCTGCGTGAAACCCCAGTTGAGTAAAAAATTCCCTGGCCAGCGCAAGGCCTATGGTGAAAAACACGGTTGCGATGTGGAGAATTTTCATTGCTTACCCCTGAATACAGCTAGGAAGTTTTGGTGCGCGGCCTGCTATCGACCGGGCACGGCGCAACTTAACTACTCAATTGCATCGGTTCCGTGAATCATGTCGCAGATGCTGATCAAGCAGGCCCGCGCTTCACGCCAAACTGTGCTGCACATCACATGGGCCAGCTGTCAAACGTTGATCACACCGTGGGTGATCGCAATCCGCACCAGATCGGCAGTGCTGTGGGCATTCAGCTTTTCCTTGATCTGGGTCTGGTAGTTGGACACGGTCTTGATACTGAGCGAAAGATCATTGGCAATCTCCTGCGTGGTGCGGCCTTCCGCATATTTGCAGAAAATCTGGAATTCGCGGCGTGACAATGCCCCCAGCTCACCCTGCCTGCCATCCGTCTGGCGGCTTGTCACCCTGTGCGCCAGGGCCGGATCGACCCAGGTCTTGCCATTGGCTACCGAGATCACTGCTTCCAGCAAGACCTTGGCGGCGTTGTTCTTCACCACATAGCCATCGGCACCTGCTTCCAGCGCCTGCTCCACAAATGCTGTGCTTTCATGCATCGTGAAAACCAGCACTTTCAGTTGCGGGTTCTTGGCCTTGATGCGACGGATGGCTTCCAGGCCGCCCATGCCCGGCATCGAGATGTCGATGACAATCACATCCGGCTTGTTGTTGTTGCAATACAGGTTGACTGCTTCGCCGCTGTCGAGCTCAGCCACCACGCGCAGTCTGGGACTGCTTTCCAGCAACAGCTTGAAGCCCATGCGTACAACGGCGTGATCATCCACCAGCACGATTTCCAGTACTTTATCGATCATTGGTTCCACTTCCTCTGAGACAGATCGCGGGGAAATTCCATAAAAAGCTTTAATCCATTGCCTGGACTTGCCACCAGCTGAAACTTGCCCTGCAACAGATTTACACGATCCTGAATGTTCCACAAGCCCATGCCCTTTTTGACCTGGTCAGGATCAAAGCCGACGCCGTTGTCTTCCATCGACAGTGTCAGCACTTCATGGCCGCTTAACAGGATATTGGCCTCGCTGGCCTGTGCATGGCTGGCAATATTGTTGAGGCCTTCCTGCACGATACGATAGATATTGATGGCCTGTTCACCGCCAAGATCATCCAGGTCGCAATCGATGCGCAAGCGGCAGAAAGTCGATTCATGATAGAGGTTCCAGTCATCCACCATTTGCTGCAATGCCGCTTTCAAGCCCAACTCATCCAGCACCGGGGGCCGCAACGACGACATCAGGTTGCGAACAGCCAGATAGGCAGCTTCGGAAATCTTCTCGATTTGACAGGCGCTTTCAGCAATATCCGGCAACTGTTCACGTGTCCGCATGCCAATGGACACTGATACTGCCTTGATGGCGGTGATGGATTGGCCAAGACTGTCATGCAGTTCGCGCGCCAGACTCAATCTTTCCCGTTCACCCTTGCTGATGGACTCGGATTGCAAGCGCTCATTTTCAGCCCTGCTGGCGCCCAGCACTGTGGTGAGATGGTTGATGTTACCGGCGATCTGGTCGAGTTCGCGCACACCCGACAGCGAAATGCGCTTGCCAAAATCGCCACGCTCTATTTCGTGCAGGCCTGCCACTATGGAATCGATCGGTCGCAACCAGTAACCCAGCATCAGGTAGATCACGATATTGAGCAGCAGCAGCCAACCGGTGGCTGACACGAGATAATCCCTGGTGGAGTCATCCAGTACAGTGATATGCGAGAGGGAATCCGTGCGCAGCAGCTCCGCCAGCATCCCGGCCATAAACAAGGCCAGGATGAGCAGCGCTACGCGGGATCGCAGGCTCACAAGCGGGAACGCTCCACGATGCCCATGATCTTGTAGAGCAACAGCGCGGCGGTGGTATCGTGTACCTGCTTGCCGGTGGCCGGATTGAACTCGGTGAAGTCGAGACCGATGATGTCGGCCTGTTGCGAGATCGATTCGATGATGGACAGCACCTGCCACCAGCCAAGACCACCCGGCACTGAAGTGGGGGAAGGAAACACCGAAGCATCAAAGCCGTCGACATCTATGCTGATGAAAACGCGGTCGGGGAATTCACCCGGCAATTCCACTTTCTGTACGTTGCGGGACACCAGCCAGTCGGCATCGTAGAACTTGACGCCGTTGACGCGGCGCGCATCCGCTTCCTCTTTCGACATCGAACGCACACCCAGCTGGAACAGCGGCACGTCTTCATCGACGATGCGCTTCATCACACAGGCTTCACTCCACTGGTTGCCGTCATCGGAATCCTTGAGGTCGGCCTGGGCATCAATCTGGATCACACCGAAATTGTTCTCGCCGGCGTCGAGCAGGCCTTTGACCATGGCGTAGGTAATCATGCCATCGCCACCCAGACCGATCGGAAACTTGCCCTGTTTGAGGATGCCGCTGATTTCGGCAGCAATTTTCTGCAGGGCTTTTTCAGTGCCGCCTTTGCAATCGACTGCAGCATGGGTGTGGATGCCATGCCTGGACGGATTGCTGCGACCGTCCCAGGTTTCCAGATTCTGCGAAGCCTGCAAAATGGCCTCGGGCGCTGCCGCCATGCCGGACTGTTTGAAGCGCTCGCCGACAAAAGGCACAGGCACCACATGGAAGAAGGCGTCAGCCGGCTTTGCTGGTTTGACAGCGGCTCCCAGGAATGCAGGTACGGAAGACTGTGCTTTTGTTTTTGGTGTGGACATTAATTCTGGATCCTCAATATTCAGGACAAACGACTTTTCAGGATAAACGGTTACGGAAGTCTTGATAACCGAATTCACGCACGATACGCAAGTCATCCGTCATGGAATTCCAGATTGCCAGTGTTGGCAGGCGAACTCCATTAAAAGTAGTGGTTTTTACCATGGTGTAATGCGCCATGTCGTCAAACATCAGCCGTTGCCCCACTTGCAGCGGCGCATCGAAACTATAATCACCCATCACATCACCCGCAAGGCAACTTAATCCGCCCAAACGGTAGGTGTATGGCTTGGCATCTTTGGGGCCGGAACCGCCAATATGGGCACGATACGGCATTTCCAGCGTGTCGGGCATGTGGCAGGTGGCGGAACTGTCGAGCACCGCAATCGGCACTTCGTTTTCCATCAGGTCCAGCACTTCGCTGACCAATACGCCGGAACGGATTGCCACTGCCTCACCCGGCTCCAGATACACCTGC
This sequence comes from uncultured Gammaproteobacteria bacterium, assembly GCA_903837345.1. Classification (GTDB taxonomy): domain Bacteria; phylum Pseudomonadota; class Gammaproteobacteria; order Pseudomonadales; family Pseudohongiellaceae; genus CAILUG01. Next base: position 41,726 of record CAILUG010000016.1, read on the forward strand.
ACACCGTATTTCTTGCTGAACTCCCTGATGCGTTCGACCAGCCTGCCCACATCATAGTCAGGATGGCTGATGTGATGGCCGCCACCGAAATTCACCCAACGCATCTTGTACAACAAATCGGCGCACTGGGCCTCGATGGCATCCAGCGTGCGCGCCAGTGGTGCGAAATCCTGCTCACACAGGGTATGGAAGTGCAGGCCGCTGATGCCGTCCAGATCCTGGCCCCGCAGTTGATTGATCGGGGTTCCCAGCCGCGAACCTGCCGCGCACGGGTCATACATGGCCACCTTGCCTTCGGAATGGCGCGGGTTGATACGCAGACCGAAGTCGAGTTGTGGTCGCTGTTCACGCGCCGCCTTGATCAGCGGCTGGAAACGCTGCCACTGCGACAAGGTGTTGAACACCACATGGTCGGCAATCGGCAAAATCTCCTTCAGATCGCTGGCGGTATAGGCGGCCGAATACACGTGCACTTCCTTGCCGTACTCTTCCCGCCCCAGCCTGGCCTCGTGCAGACCGCTGGCACAAATGCCGGACAGATAACGCATGCACAACGGCGCCAGACTGAACATGGAAAACGCCTTGAGCGCGATCAGCACTTTGGCGCCGGATTCCTGCTGGACCCGGTTGAGGACTTTCAGATTGCGTTCGATCGCAATTTCGTCAACCACAAAACAGGGGGATGGCACCCGGCTGGGATCAAAACCTGCAAATGTGTCGGCAGCGACAGAAATAGGTGTCAGAGTCATATTTCCCACACGGAAAATTCAGAACGCGCAGTAATGGTCGAGGGAAATATGACTCTGACACCTATTTCAGACAAGTTTGAAATCCGGTTCTTCAATTACGGTCCATGGCAGGCCATGCACGTTCATGTCGGCCATGAACGGATCGGGATCCATCTGTTCCATGTTCCAGACGCCGGGCGCTTTCCATTTGCCTTCCAGCATCATCTTGGCGCCGATCATGGCAGGTACGCCCGTGGTGTAGGAGATCGCCTGTGACAATACTTCCTTGTAGCAGGCCTGATGGTCGCAGATGTTGTAGACCACCACTTTGCGAGGCTTGCCGTTCTTGATGCCGGTGACATGGCAGCCGATCCAGGTTCTGCCCACGGTGCGCGGCCCCAGGGTGGACGGATCCGGCAGCAGTGCTTTCAGGAACTGGATTGGCACGATCTGCTGGCCCTGGAATTCGACCGGATCAATGCGGGTCATGCCGACATTGCCGAGCACTTCCAGATGTTTCAGGTAGCTGTCGCCGAAACTCATCCAGAACTGGGCCTTCTTCAGGGTCGGAAAATGCTTGACCAGTGACTCCAGCTCTTCGTGATACATGCGATAGAGGTTGTAGGTGCCGACGCCTTCAGTGCAGGTGAACGACTGCTTGAGCGACATTGGCGGCGTGCCGACGAACTGGCCCGCTTCCCAGTGGCGGCACTCGGCCGTCACTTCGCGAATATTGATCTCGGGGTTGAAGTTGGTGGCGAACGGATAACCGTGATTGCCGCCGTTGACGTCGATGATGTCGAGGGTGTGGATCTCATCGAAATAATGTTTCTTGATCCAGGCGGTGAACACGTTGGTGGCGCCGGGGTCAAAACCGGAGCCCAGCAACGCCATCAGCCCGGCCTTTTTGAATTTTTCCTGATAGGCCCACTGCCATTTGTATTCGAATTTGGCGTCGTCGAGCGGCTCGTAGTTGGCAGTGTCGAGATAGTTGACGCCGGTTTCGAGACAGGCGTCCATGATGGTCAGATCCTGGTATGGCAACGCCACGTTGATCACCAGTTCCGGCTGGAGCTTGCGGATCAGTGCGACGAGTTCAGGCACCTTGTCGGCATCCACCTGCGCGGTCTTGATGGTGCGGCCCTGCTTTTCGAGGATCTGCTGCGCTATCTTTTTGCATTTGGACTCGGTACGGCTGGCCAGCGTGATGTCACTGAACACCGACGGCACCTGCGCGCATTTGTGCGCTACAACCTGTCCTACGCCACCTGCACCTATGATCAAAACCTTTGCCATGAGCTAGTCCTCAATCCTCTTTTTCAAAGTAGGTGTAGCCGTTCAGACTCTCGGTGAACAGCTTGATGATCTGCTGCCGCTCACGGGCAGTAATGCGGCCTTCGCGCACGGCCCGTTCGGCGGTGTTGCGATGGCGTTCCTGCATTTCCTTGGGGTAATACTCCACATAACTCAGTACATCGGCAATGCTGTCACCCTGGATTTCCTTGACGAAATCGTAGCCGCCTTCGCCCTTGATACGCACGCTGACCACGTTGGTATCGCCGAACAGGTTGTGCAGATCGCCAAGGGTTTCCTGATAGGCACCCACCAGGAATACGCCCAGATAATATTCTTCGTTGTTGCGCAGCTCGTGCAGCGGCAACACTTTGGCCACTTCCCCTTCATCACCGACGAATTCGTCGATTTTGCCGTCACTGTCGCAAGTGATATCGGCAATCACGGCTTTGCGGGTCGGCTGCTCTTTCAGGCGATGTATCGGTGCAATCGGGAACAACTGGTCGATGGCCCAGGAATCAGGCAGCGACTGGAACAGGCTGAAATTGCCGTAGTAGATATCGGCCAGCGAAATGTCGAGGCCCTCGAGATCGGACGGTACCCGATCCATCGCCTTGATGATGACCGCAATTTTCTGCAACAGGTCAAGGAACAGGTTTTCGGCTACCGAGCGGGTACGCAGATCGAGCTGGCCGCGACGGAACAATTCGCGCGCTTCATTGCGATTGTAGTGCGCGTCGTTGTAGCACTCCTGGACGTGCGCCTCATTCAGGTTGGCGTAGATATCGCGCATGCTGCTGACAATGTGGTGCTCGTCCTTGCTCGGCGCCGGCAGCGGTCCGGGTTCAAACGTGGTGGTATCAACCACGTTGAAGATCAGGATTGACGAGTAGGCAATGGTGGCGCGACCCGACTCGGTGACAATGGTCGGATGATCGATGCCATAGGTATCGAAGGTGGTTTTCAGGGTATCGACGATGTCATCGCAGTATTCGTTGAGCGAATAGTTGCGGCTCTGGCCGAAGGTGGAACCCCAGCCGGTGTAGTCGACAGCCAGACCGCCACCAAGGTCGATGAATTTCAGCGCAGCGCCCTCGGCCACGAGGTCGGCATAGTAGCGGCAAACTTCGGTGATGCCGCTGCGGATGTCCTTGATGTCGGGGATTTGTGAACCCAGATGGCAATGCAGCAACTGCAGACAGTGCAGCATGTTTTCGGCTTTGAGCGTATCGACCAGTTCGACCAGCTGCGAAGTGGTGAGGCCGAATACGCTGCGATCGCCGCTGGTACTGTTCCAGTGGCCACCCACGCTGGCGGTGGTTTTCACGCGTACACCGATGATCGGCTCAATGCCGGTGCGGCGGCTGCATTCGATGATGCTGGGAATTTCCGAAGGAGTCTCCACCACAAAAACGCAGGTAAAACCCAGTTTGATGGCCGACAGGCCGAGTTCGATGAATTCCTTGTCCTTGTAACCGTTGCAAATGATGAGACTGCCTGGCTCTTCCAGGGTTGACAGCGCCACCACGATTTCCGGTTTGCTGCCCACTTCAAAGCCGTGTTTGTAGCGCGCGCCAAAAGCAGCGATTTCCTCAACCACCTGGCTTTGCTGGTTCACCTTGATCGGATAGACGCCGCGATAGTCGGATTTGTACCCGTGGGATGCGATCGCTTCGCGGAACGCCATGTTGAGACGCTTGATCTGGGCATCCAGGATGTTTTCGATGCGCAGCAGCACCGGCATCTGCATGTCGCGCTCGAGCATGCCGTTGACGATGTCGATGAGTTCAACTTCGGCATTGAGGGTACGCGCTGTGACATTGCCGTCTTTGGAAACGCTGAAATAGTCGTTGCCCCAGCGTTCAAATCCGTAAAGATCGAGTGATTTTTGCGTAGACCACTCGCCGCTGTGTCCGCGGGCTGACGCCGGTTTTGGCTGTTGTTTGGGCGATGCATGTTTGCCCGCTTTGCCGGCTTTTGCAGCACGTTTGCCAGCGGCTTTGTCAGCAGTTTTCTTGGCAGCGTTCAATACTGTTTCCTCGGTGAAAGCGCTTGGAAGAGTCGCTCGGACAGCCCCTCAAAGGAGGCGCGATTGTAACGACTTCCCCCCTTAAATCTACCCCGAAAACATAAATTTTCAGCAAGGATTTATTGCGGTTAATGCTCGTCCTGCCAGGCCTTGATGGCCTCGGTGTTGTCGGCATCAAAAACCAGGGCGCCCAGGGCTTGTGCCCAACGCTGGTTGACCATGTGGGTCACAGGCGCCTCCAGCCCGACTGCATCGGCCAGATCTGCGGCAATTTGTACATCTTTTGCCATCAAACCCAGCTTGAAACCGGTGGCAAATTTGCCATCCAGCACGTGATCTTTCATCACCACTTCCGAAATGAAGGATTTGCCGGTGGAAACGTTGAGAATATCGACCAGGATGTGTGGATCAAGACCAAAACGCCTGGCGATCATCATGGCTTCGCTGGTGGCAGCAAAAGCTGTGGCACCCAGCAGGTTGTTCAGGGCCTTGCAGGCATGGCCGGAGCCACTCCCGCCAGTGACAAACAGCCGGTTGCCCATGGCGCTCAATGCCGGCTTGGCCGCTGTGATGGCGGCCTGATCGTCGCCGCCGATCATGATGGTGAGGGTGCCGGCCCTGGCGCGCGGCTCGGCGCCGGATACTGGTGCATCCAGCAGAATCACGCCGTTTTTGGCCAACTCTTCAGCCAGCTGCCGGGTGCCGGTGGGTTCGGACGAACTCATGTCGATCACCAGCAGGCCGGGGCTGGCGTGTTGCAGGAAGGCGCCGTGCTGGCTTTGCAGCAACACTTCCCTGACGATCTTGCCGGTTGGCAGCATGGTTACGATGGCGTCCTGTCTGGCGATTTCAACCAATGAGGCAGTGGCCTTGGCCGTATGCGCCCGTATGAACTCCTGGCTACGGTCCGGACTCAGATCAAATACGGTGACAGTGAAGCCGGCCTTGACCAGATTGGCCGCCATCGGCCAGCCCATGGTGCCGATGCCGACAAAGCCGATGTTCCTGATCTCGCCACTCATTTCAATCGAGCCCCAGCCGTTTCAGCACTTCCCTGGCGGCATTGGTGGCTTCCACACCGGTGGGAATGCCGGCATAGACTGAGGTATGCAGGATGATTTCACGGATCTCTTCCACTGATACTCCGTTGGCCAGTGCACCCTCGACATGCCCTTTCAACTGGTTGGGCCTGCACAGGGCCGTGAGTGCCGCCAGAGTGATCATGCTGCGGGTTTTCAGATCCAGCCCTGGCCGCTGCCAGATATCGCCGAAGCACCAGCTGGTTACCATGTCTTCCAGCGGCCGGTTGAAAACGGTGGCCTCATTGACCCTCTTTTCGGCGCCTGCCTCACCCCACATGCTGCGCCGCAGCTCCATGCCGGCCTGATAATGCTTGTCATCGCTCATGGGTTGTTCCTCTCGAATTACGCAACCAGATTACACTGCCCTATTACGCAATCAGAGTTCGCGATTGCGGGTTTCCGGTATCCACAACAGCAACACTACTACGCTGACGCTGATGATCACCATGGGGTACCACAAACCAAAATACACGTTGCCGTTGGCTGCCACCATCGCAAACGCGATGGCGGGCAAAAATCCGCCGAACCAGCCTGAGCCCATGTGATATGGCAACGACAGCGCGCTGTAGCGGATGCGGGTGGGAAACATTTCCAGCGCCATGATCGGTGTCAGCGTGTAAACCAGCGTCGACAGCATGATCAGCAGCAGCATCAACAACCCCAGCACCGGCAAGTTGACTGTGCTGGTATCGATGCCGACCGGATAGCCGGCTTCCTGCAAAGCAGCCTGTATGTCAGTGCGAAATGCCCTGCGTGCTGCTCTCAGCTCCTCGGCAGTGAGAACGGAACCATCAAAACTGGTGACACTTTTATTGCCAATGGTTACCAGTGCCAGTGTGCCCGGCGATCCATTGGCATTGCCATAACTGATGCCCAGGGTGGCCAGCGTGCTCTTGGCGATGTCACAGGAGGTGACAAAATTGGCCAGACCTACCGGATCAAATTGCAGCGAACATTCCAGCCGGTCCGCCGTGATGACTATCGGAGTTGCTACTTGTGCCCTGGCCAGCGCCGGATTCACCGCACTCGTGAAGCCGTGGAAGATCGGCGACATCAGGGCGAGGGTCAGCACTGCACCCAGCAAGGCCAGCGGTTTGCGTCCCCACCGGTCAGACAACCAGCTGAACAACACGTACAGCGGCACACAGCACAGGGTAACGATCGACATGATGAACGACATGGTTGCACCAGGCAGCTTGAGTACCTGGATGATGAAAAACTGCGAATAGAAATGGGAGGTGTAAAAAACCACGCCCTGCAGCATCAACAGGCCCAATAACGCGAGCATCACCAGTTTCAGATGTTTCCATTCGCCAAAAGCTTCCTGCAAAGGCCGTTTGGCGGCCGTTCCCTCTGCCAGCATTTTCTGGAACAGCGGTGATTCAGCCAGATTCAGCCGAACCCAGAACGACACCACCAGCAGCACTATCGAAATGAGAAAAGGGATACGCCAACCGAAACTGGCAAAATTTTCCTCACCCAGCGCCTTGCGGCTGAGGTAGACAAAGAAAAAGGACAGGAACACCGCGAAGCCGGCCGCTGCCTGAATCCAGCCCACATAGAGTCCGCGCTTGCCTGCGGGTGCATGCTCTGCAGTGTAGACAACCGCACCGCCATATTCACCGCCAAAAGCCAGACCCTGGATCAGTCGCAAGGCAATCAGCAACACCGGGGCCCAGCCCCCTATGGATGCATAAGTGGGCAACAGTCCGATGCCGAACGTGGCCAGCCCCATCATCGAGATGGTGATCAGAAATGCCTGCTTGCGGCCTTTGCGATCCCCCAGTGATCCGAAGTACAACGCTCCGAGTGGCCGTACCAGGTAACCGGCAGCAAAGGTCAGCAGTGCAATGATGAAGGAAGCCGTGGGATTTACGCCGGCAAAAAAGCGGGCAGAAATGATGGGCGCCAGCGAGCCGAACAGGATGAAGTCGTAAGCCTCGAATATGGTCCCTGCGGAGGTGGCAAATACCAGCCAACGCAGCTTTTGCGGCTCTAGAGGTTGCACTGTGGGCATAGGGGCTGGCGGTAATCTTGTTGATCCCGACAGCGGGAGCCGGGCCGGAAACTTGCAGCCACTATATAGGAGCCTTATCGCAAAAAAGATGGAAGTAATATGCAGCCACGATGCAGCCTGAAAGTGGCCAAACAAGGGTCCGGGAGCCGGGCATGATCCGGAATGACGCTTTGGAGGCCAAACACCTGCTCCAGCCCTGGCAAAAATGGCAAAAACAGAGGAACTCTCTGCAATATGCAGGCACTTACTGGACCCGCAATAATCAACTGACTACCCTCTTGCAACCCTGAAAAGGGGTTTGGCTATTGCAAGGCAGGAACTTTATGGGCAGTCCGAACTTTTTCAAATCTGTTACCCGCGTTACTCTGGGGGCCTTGGTCATTTGGGGTCACTGCACCTATGCCCAGAATGCCAAAGTGGACAGTGGTGCGCTCATCGACAAGTACTGCACCAAGTGTCACAACTCGGACGACTACGCTGGCGGCATAGATCTGCAAGGAATCAGCGCCAACAACATCGCTGACCTGAAGGAAGGCGAGAAAGTCATCAAGCGCCTGCGTGCCAGCATGATGCCGCCGGTGGGTGAGCAGCGTCCGGACTATGAGCTCACGCAAAACCTGGCTGCCAGTCTCGAGCAGGGAATTGACAAGCACGCCGCCTTGAAACCGGTTCATCTGCCTGCCCCGGGCCTGCATCGGCTGAACCGTACCGAATACACCAACGCCATCCGTGATCTGTTGGCCCTCAATATTGATGCCAGCAAATTCCTGCCCTCAGACGACTCCAGTCACGGTTTTGACAACATGGCCGGCACCTTGACCACCTCGCCGGCGCTGCTGGAAGCATACCTGTCAGCCGCCGGCAAGATCAGCCGCCTGGCGATTGGCAGCGAGACCGCTCCTACCCTGGCTGTATTCGATACCCCGCACGACACTTCGCAGAATGAACATATTGAAGGGCTGCCGTTCGGCACCCGCGGCGGCATGCTGATCGAACACGAGTTTCCGGCCGACGGCGAATATGTTTTCACGATCAAGGGCATGACCGGCTATTTCACTGCCGTACTTGGCAACGTCAAGGGTGAGCAGCTGGAGGTTTCGATCGATGGCGAACGTGTGTACCTGTACGACTGGGACAAGGAAATCGCCAGCAAGCGCAGCGATGGTGGCCGTACTCCGGCAATTCCGATCAAGGCGGGTTTCCACAAGGTCGGCGTGGCATTTATCGTTACCAGTGATCTGCCAGACACCGGGCTGAACAAGTCGTTTGTACGCACAATGAACTCGCCGGGTTCGATCTCGGGCTACACTTTCTACCCGCACGTTGGCCAGGTGTTCATCGAAGGACCCTTCAAGGGCGAGCGGGCCACCAGCAAACAGAGCCGCGACGCCATTTTTGAATGCTATCCACACAGCGTTGGCGAGGAAAACAATTGCGCGCGCCAGATCATCACCACGCTGACCACCAAGGCATTCCGCCGTCCTGCCACCGCAGCTGACCAGGAAATGATACTGGGCTTCTACAAGAGCGGCCGCGAAGAAGGCGGCAGCTTCGATGCCGGGATTGAAGCCGTGGTGCAGCGCTTGCTGGCTGACCCGGAGTTCATCTACCGCGCAGAAATCGAGCCAGGCCAGCTGGTAGCGGGATCGCCCTATCCGATCAGCGACCTGGAACTGGCTTCGCGCCTGGCGTTCTTCCTGTGGAGCAGTATCCCGGACAGTGAGCTGGTGCAACTTGCCGCGCAACACAAGCTCCACGAGCCCAAAGTGCTGCAGAAGCAGGTCGAGCGCATGATCGCCGACCCCCGCTCGCATGCATTGGTCGAGAACTTTACCGGGCAATGGCTGAACGTGCGCGGCATTGCGGCCAAGGAGCCTGCCGTCAACATGTTCCCGGACTTTGACAGCACCCTGCGCGATGCTTTCCGCCGTGAGATCGAATTGTTTTTCGGCAGCATCATCCAGGAAGACCGCAGCATCATGGATCTGCTGACAGCCGATTACACCTTCGTCAACGAACGTCTGGCCCGGCATTACGGGATTTCGGACGTTTACGGCGAACAATTCCGCCGCGTCAAACTGGGGCCTGCGCTGGATATGCGCCGCGGTCTTCTCGGCAAAGGCGCACTGTTGACGGTGACCTCCGAAGCGGCACGCACTTCTCCTGTCAAACGTGGCAAGTGGTTCCTGGAAACCTTCTTTGGTGTCAGTCCTCCCGATCCACCGCCGGGCGTGGAGATCAACCTGAACCAGAAAGAAGGGGAAAAACCGAAAACATTGAGAGACCGGATGGAAATGCATCACACCAACCCGACATGCGCTACCTGCCACAAGATGTTTGAGCCGATGGGTTTTGCACTGGAGAACTTCGACGCCGTGGGCGCCTGGAGAATCCAGGATGTAGGCAACCCGATCGATTCCAAAGGTGTGATTACCGATGGCACAGTGCTGGACGGTGTCAAAGGTTTGCGGGAGCTCACCGTGCGCAAGGGTGATCTGTTTGCACGTACTGTCACCGGCAAACTGCTGACCTATGCCATTGGTCGCGGCCTGGAAGACGCCGACATGCCGCTGTTGCGCTCGATCGCGCGGGATGCATCAAAGGAAAACTATCGCTTCTCGGCTCTGCTGATGGGTGTCATCCAAAGCCCGGCTTTCACGATGAACCTGAAATCCGATTTGGCAATGAATAAGGAGTAAAGTCATGTTTATTACCAAAAAGCATATCGCCCGGCGATCTTTTTTGCGCGGTGCCGGCATAGCGCTGGGACTGCCGCTGCTCGACGCGATGATCCCTGCCGCAACTGCACTGGCGCAGACAGCAGCAGTGCCGCCACCGCGTTTCTTCGGTGGTTTCGTTCCGCATGGCATGGCGCCCGGTTACTGGGTTCCCGAGAAGGCAGGTCCGCTCGCTGCAGAACTGCCCTTCAACTGGAAACCACTTGAACCATTCCGCAAGCACGTGACGATCCTGGCCGGCTTGCACGCCACTTCCGCGGAACCACCACCGGGCGAAACCGGTGCCGACCACTGGGTTGCAGCTGCGTTCCTGTGCGCCGACAAACCCAGAAAAACCGCAGGTGCCGATGTTTATGCCGGTCGCACCATCGACCAGATCATTGCGGAAAAATACGGCCGGGAAACCCTGTTGCCTTCGCTGGAAATTTCGGTTGAAGATCCGGGCTCAGGTTCGAGCAACTGTGGTGAAGGCTACAGTTGCGTGTACACCAATACCATTGCCTGGGCCTCACCCACCACGCCACTGCCCATGGAGCTGAATCCGCAAGTGGTGTTCGAGCGCATGTTCGGCAGCGGCAGTACCACTGAACAGCGTGTGTTGCGCCGCAAGCGCAATCAAAGCATCCTCGACTCTGTTACCGGCAAGATTTCCAGCTTTCGCAAGGAAATCAGCGCGCCTGACCGGGTGCGCCTTGATGCGTTCACTGAAAATGTCCGCGAGATTGAACGCCGTTTGCAGATTGCTGCCGGTGCCACCACCGCAGCGCCGGAAAACTTTGCGATCCCGCCCGGCATTCCGCAATCGTTTGATGAACACATCAAGCTGATGTTCGACCTGATAACCCTGGGCTACCAAGCCGACATTACACGGGTGAGCACCATGCTGTTCGCGCGCGATCTCACCGGCCGTGTCTACCCCGAAAGCGAGTCGCCCACGTTGGGCTTCCATGGCGGGTCACATCATGGTGAAGATCCTGCGCTCATCAACCAACTGTCCAAGATCAACCAGTATCACGTGAAGATGCTGGCGTATTTTGTCGACAAGCTGGCCAGGACCGAAGATGGCAACGGCAGCCTGCTCGACCATTCGCTGTTGCTCTACGGCAGCAACATGGGCAACCCCAACCAGCACGTGCATTACGATGTGCCGCACGTATTGATCGGTGGCAACAACGGCAAGCTGAAAGGCAACCGTACCTTGTCGTATCCACAGAAAACAGTTCCAACCGGTAATCTGCTGTTGAGTCTGCTTGACCAGTTTGACATTCATCAGGATAGCATCGGCGACAGCAAGGGACGGCTCGAGAACATCTGACTCGCATGAGTCCTTACGTTTAGCGGGAAAGGTATTGATCGTGGCAACAAGAATGGCATTCAGAACTATCACGCTGGCGTTGATGCTTGCGTCGGCAAACCTTGTACAGGCGCAGTCCGAAGTGGCAGACGCTGCCATGAAGCACGACAAAGCTGCTGTGCAGCGCTTGCTGAAAGCCGGCGCTGACGTGAATGGCGGCCAGGCCGACGGTGCCACAGCGCTGCACTGGGCGGCATACAATGGCGATGCCGAGCTCACCGGATTGTTGCTCAAAGCAGGTGCCAGGCCGGGCACTGCCAATCGTAACGGCTCGACGCCACTGTGGCTGGCTGCCAGCCGCGGCGACGCAGCGGTGATTGGCGCCCTGCTCAAAGGCGGTGCCGATGCCAATGAACAACTGCCGCTGGGCCGCCGACCGCTGATGCTGGCGGCCCGTTCCGGTCACGTCGATGCCGTGCAAGTGCTGCTTTCGAACGGCGCTGACGTGAATGCCAGTGAAACCCAGCGCGGCACCACGGCCTTGATGCAAGCCGCCGACCAGGGTCATGCCGATGTCGAGGCTGAGCTGATCAGGCACGGTGCCAAAGTTGCAGCTGTTTCCGCACCTGTAATGCGCGATGGACGTACCGCAGCGCTGGGGCAGGCCTCGGATCCCCGCAAAGCCGTACAGCTGCAGGTGATCGCCGTACTGTGCGAACAGAAGAATCCGGATCTGGCCAAGGTCAGAGCTGTGCGGGAACTGGAACTGGACGGCAACGGCAAAACCAGGAAATTTACAGATGCGGAACTCTGCAAAGTGCGACGCAGCGGCCTGGGCTTCGTGGTGGATGAGGTCAGTGGGGGCGCGAGTGGCGTAGGCGCCATCTTTGAGGCTGGCGCAACTGATGGCGCTGATGGTGTTGCTGCAGAGCCTGTTACCAATCGTCGCGGTCGCCCCGGACCGCCCAAGCAACCCGATGGAGGTGAGTTGACCGCGCTGGTATACGCCGCCCGCTCGGGCGAGATTGAAGCAGCGCGTGTGCTGCTCGAAGCCGGTGCCAACGTGAACCAGACTACCCGTTACGGCTGGAGCCCGCTTTTGGCTGCCACCCAGAACCAGAACTATCGAATGGCGGAATACCTGATCGAGCATGGTGCCGATGTCAATCTGGCCAACAAAGGTGGTTGGACACCGTTGTATCTGGCCACCGACAACCGCAACATCGAAGGCGGTGACTACCCCACCCGCACTTCCGATCTGGATCATCTGGACTACATCAAATTCCTGCTCGACAAGGGCGCCCTCCCCAACACCCGTATTACCGAGAGCACCGAGACCCGCACTGTCTTCACCAACCAATGGCTGGATGAAGACGGCGCCACTGCCTTCCTGCGCGCCTCGCAGTCAGGCGATGTGCCGCTGATGAAACTTCTGCTCGAACGCGGTGCCGATCCCAAAATCAATACCAAACTGGATATCACCCCACTGGCGGTGGCTGCCGGTATCGGCTGGGTTGAAGGGGTCACCAAGGAATGGTCCACCAAGCAGACAGTGGAAGCCGTGAAACTGCTGTTGAGCCTGGGTATTGATCCCAATTTCCAGGCCAAAACCGGCCGCGTGGCGCTGCATGGCGCAGCGCATAAAGGCGCCACTGAAGTGGCAAAAATCCTGGTGGAAGCCGGTGCCCGCATGGATATACGCGACTTCGGCAACACCGACAACCGTGGCAGCCCTGAGTTGGCTGCCCACACCTGGCTGCCGATCGATTATGCCGATGGCCTGGTACGCGTAGGTGTGCAATCGGCAATTCCGCATCCGGAAACATCGAAGCTGTTGCATGACCTGATGGTGAAGGCCGGCATCCCCACCCCGCCCGAAGGCCGCACGCTTGAATCGATCTGCATCGTGGATGTGTGTTCGGCGAATTACAACCCGCTGGCCCATAACTGAGCCAGCTGTTGCCAGGCTGCCAGCTATCCGAGTTTTAGCTGGATTTTCACTTTGGCCAACAGTTCGTCGGGGTGAAAAGGTTTGGTGATGTAATCGTTGGCGCCGAGGTCGTAGCCGCGCGCCACATCTTTCTCGCCGCTGAGTACTGTCAGCATGATGACGGGAAGCTGGGTCTTGTCCTTGTTTGCCCTGATGCGGGCAAGCGCCTCGAAGCCGTCCATGATCGGCATTTGTACGTCGAGAATAATCAACGAAAATTTATGCTTCTGGAATGCTGCTACTGCAGCCGCGCCATTGTTTACATACTCCACCTGCAGCCCGTCATTGTGCAGGTGTTGTCGAATCAGGCTGACCATGAGGTCGTCATCTTCAGCCACCAGGATTGGCGGCAGGTTTGTTTTGATCACGGGCATCACCGGGGTTTTGGCACTTGCTCCGGGTTCCCTGCTCTCAACTGATACCAACACCCGGGTCAGGTTGGCGAGTTGCTTCAGAAAGTCCCGGGCAGTGGCATGTTCCACTTCTTTGGCGGCTATGCTGATTTCCGGAAACCCGAAAGTGGAGCCGGAACCATGCAGGGTGTGGGCAAGCTGACGCAGCTGCGCTTCGGCATCCGGCTTGTCGGCACGGATATCCTGCAGCAATACCTTGATGGTGCTGATCTTTTCAGCCAACGAAAGCCGGTATTGTTCCTTCAATTCTTCAAACATGCCCCACTTCCTGTAGTGTTTGTCATTACGAAAACAACCATCGTCATTTGTCCTGGATTGCCGGAACCGGCGCTGTATCATTGTTGAACATGTCCCTCACCATGCGCCAGGAACCATCCGGCTGGCGTCGGTAGATGCGCATGAAGTTGCCACTGGTATTGCGGATGGCGCCACCCGCTTTCGGCGTTACAGCAACGGTGTAGGTGCCGCGCTGGTAGGCGAGGTCGCCGGAGACCACCGTCTCTTGCGGAAACCAGTGTTCATTGAAGTTGAGAGTTTTGAAGGCTTGCTCCATGGCGGCAATATTGGGCCCTTTGCCCACCAGCGGAGCTCGTCCGGAGGCGATCATCATGTGGCCTTCGGTGGTGAGTCTGGCCAGGCCGGCGGCATCGCCGGCATTGATGGCGCCCACGTATTGCCGATTGAATTCGGCGATAGCCTTCTCGTCATCGGCTTGGGAATGCACTGGTGCCGATGGCTGCGAAGCGCAACCGGCAAGCGCAATCAACGCAACTATCGAAGCAACTATCGAAGCAACTATCGAAGCAACCATCGAAGCAGCGCCCAATACACAACTGGCTCGCGTTTTCATGACTACCATGGCTCGACCTGACCGTCATACCGCAGGAACTTGCCAGTATCCTTGATGGTTGATTTGCCGATGGTCCCGATCATGTGGCCGACGGTGAACTCCATGGTCAACATCTGGTCGGTAAATTTGCTGGTGGTCTTGGCAATGTAGGCCTGGTGTTCAGTCAAGGTAGGCCCGGGATTCAGCATCAGCACCGTGACGCCGTCGGCTTTGACCGACGCGGCGACAATCTGGAATTCGCGATTCAACGCCGCCTTGCTCATGCGGTAGAACATCGCGCCGGGGCCCGGCGGCTTTTCGCCGGTCAGCGTGCCGTTGCTCGAACTGATCGCAACCAGTTTTTTGGTCTTGCCGGCTTTGACGTTCGCATAAAACGCCTGCGATACGATCAACGGGCCCTTGATGTTGACGGCCATGATCGTGTCGAGCAGCTTCAGGTTCAGGTTGCCGAAGGCCTGGTTGGTCCAATCACCGGGGCAGGCGTCGTCATCCGCTGCGCATTTGGCGCGATCGTTGTAAACGCCGGCGTTGTTAATCAGCACATCGATGGGGACGTCCTTCATTTTCGTCGCCAGCGCGGCGGCTTCATCGGCATTGGTGACGTCGAGATGTTCGATGCGGATATTGTCGCCGTACTTCTTCTGCAACTGTGCAAGCGACTCTGGCACATCCGGGCGACGATGGGTGGCAATCACACTCCATCCCTTGCCGGCATATTCCTTGGCAAACTCAAGGCCGATGCCGGAGTTGGCGCCGGTAATCATTACTGTCTCTGCGCCAGCCAGTGGTGCAAACAAGACAAGGGGCAGCAATGCCATCGCATAGCATGCACATCTGATCAAGCCTGGTCTCCTGGGGATCGATTTGGCCATGGTTTGTCTTCGATACCGTCAATTAGTGTCGTGCACAAGCGGGTATTTGGATGTATTTGCAGCTCTTCCTGCACTTGGACTGACCATAGCATCAGGTGATGCCATCGTCCACAATTGCTTACAAATCAATGTTTTGCGACCTGTATCACTTATCTCGGCCCAACCGGATGCTAGGCTTCCAGCCCGTTGAATGACCTTAATGATTGAGGGACTATATGGCCACCACGACCCAGGAAGCTCCCAAACCTGTAACCGGCCCTGCGCCGATCGTCACAGCCACGCCGGAATCCGTCGCAAGCGGCGGATCGATTGCGCTGACCAGCCTGTTTTCGGTCACGGCGACCGGCGCCCCGGTCAATTTTTATCTGATCTATGACCCGGCCGGGGGTGGACATGTCAATCTGAATGGCGCCACCAACCTGCTGACGGACTATGAATCCTTTGGCTATTACGAGGTCAGTGCGAACGACTTTGCGAAAGTCCAATATGTCGGGGGCGGCGGGGCCGGCAAAGAATATGTTTCTGTGCGCGCCTATGACGCCAATTTCAATACTGCGGTGGCCAATGCGCTGGTAACGACCACCACAACAACAGTGGCCGGAGTGACCGGCCCGGTTGTAATCCCTTCTGCAGGTTCGGTGGCCTTGGGCAATACCATTGCTCTCACCAGCCTGTTCACCGCGACCGATGCTACCGGAACCATCAGCGATATTGTCTTCTTTGATCATGGAGAACATAACAGTGTCAATCTGAACGGCGCCATCAATCTGTTCGGCGCCGAACAACAGGCAAAAGGCTATTATGAAGTCAGCCTTGCCGATGCCTCGAAAGTAACGTTTGCAGGGCTCAGCAATGGCACCGAAGTGATAAAAATCCTCGCCAGCGAAACCGGCACCAACCTCACTGCCACCAAAGCAGTGAGCGTTACTTTGACCGTTGGTACCGGCGTGCTGGATCAGGAAACGGCCACACCAACTACTACACCAACTACTACACCAACGACCACACCAACGACCACACCAACGACCACACCAGCCACCTCAAAGTCATCACCAGTGGTTACCGGCGCGTCACAGACCCTGGCTGCAGGCGGTTCACTCTCGCTGGGCACAGTGTTCACCGCCACCGACACCGGGGCAACCATTACCAAATTCCTGATTCATGATCCTGCCGGTGGTGGCCATTTCGATCTGAATGGCGCAATCAATATTCTGCCCGGCTACGAAGCAGAGGGTTACTACGAAGTCAGCGCCGCCGACATAGGCAAAGTCCAGTATGTTGCAGGAACCAAAGCCGGCTCCGAATATGTTTCCGTGCGCGCCTATGACAGCAACAACCACACAGGTGAAACATCGATCCTGATCAAGACAACGGTCACCGAGACCACAACCACCACCCTCACTCCCACCCCACCTTCTGCAACCGGACCGGTCCTGACGGCAATCCCCGCTAAAATCGTGGTTGGCCAGAGCGTTGCCCTCAACTCACTCTTCACCGCCACTGACACCCATGCAACGATCAGCGACTATGTTTTCTTCGATGACAGTAACCACAACTCAGTCCAGTTGAACGGAGCTGTCAATCTGCTGGCATCGATCCAGGCTGCCAAGGGCTACTACGAAGTCAGCGCTGCCGATATAGGCAAGGTGACGATCCTGGAGACAAGCGCCGGCACTTCGAACATCGCGATCTCGGCAAGCGAGAACGGAACCGCGTGGAGCCCGACTGTGTCTGTCAGCCTGGTCGGTGTCGAAACGAGTGTTACTGCAGCCGTTACGACAGACCATAGTCAGCATTGATGGTTTAGCGCAGGGACGGACCTGGATTTCTCCGGGACGGACCCCGATTTCCACACCACTGTCCAATTATGCCGCCGAATTCATGCGATCATCGTAATATTGGCTGAATTCAACGGGTCATCGCGCAACCATGCATCTTCTGAGCAAATCTGCCCGGCATGTCATGCAGCACCCCTTGGCTTTTTGCCGGCAGGTGATCACTGGCTTCAATAAAAATCAGGGCCTGTTGCTGGCGGGAGCTGTAGCCTATTACGCACTGCTATCGGTAGTGCCCTTGCTCATCGTTGCCGTCATCGTGCTGTCGCATGTGGTGCCGCAGGATGAGCTGCTCGTTACCCTCGGCCAATACCTCGAGTGGCTTGTCCCCGGCCAGTCCAAATCGTTGTTGAACGACATCTCCGGCTTTATTAATAGCGGTGTGGGTACCAGTGTCGTGCTGTCGGCAACCCTGCTGTTCTTCAGCTCACTGGCCTTCTCGACGCTGGAAAAAGCCATGGCCGTCATTTTTGCGCACCGCAACGCCGTGCATAAACGCCACGCTCTGGTCTCGGCAGTGTTGCCCTATTGTTTCATGCTCTCGCTCGCCATCGGCTTGCTGGTTGTCACCGTGATTTCCGTCGGCCTGCAAATGGTCGCACAGGAAACGGTGCATGCCTTCGGCAGGGACTGGTCGTTGAACGGGGTCTCGGGCGGAATGATTTATCTGATCGGGTTGAGCGTGGAAATATTCATATACACTGCTACTTATATCATCCTGCCCATTGGCACCACGCGTTGGCAACACGCGCTGGTCGGCGGTGTCACTGCCGCGGTATTGTGGGAAGTCATCCGTCATACCCTGGTCTGGTATTTCACGCACCTGTCCAAAATCAGCGTTGTGTACGGATCACTGACGACAGCGATAGTTGCATTGTTCAGCATGGAAATCGCGGCGTTGTTATTGCTGTTTGGCGCGCAAGTGATTGCAGAATATGAACAGGCAGGGCAAGAGTAGGCTTGCCTGTTTTATCCGGTTATTCAGCCGAAGCAGATCATTGGTGCGGGTGGCGCTTGTCGAGCACTTCGCGCACGCGGCGCGCCAGCAGCCCATGTGTATAGGGCTTCGCAATGAACTCGACCCCTTCTTTCAGCACGCCATGATGCACAATGACATTTGCAGTATAACCTGATGCAAACAGTACCTTCATGGCCGGCCGCAGTGCGACAAGCTGTTCAGCCACCACCCGCCCGTTGATTCCCGGCATGATCACATCCGTGATCAGCAGATGCAGTGTCTCTGTCATCTCCTTCACTGCGGCGATGGCTGACTGTCCATCGGGGAACGCGTGTACCACGTATCCCTGCCGCTGCAGCAGCAATGTTGCAACCACCCGCACCTGCTCCTCATCCTCTACCAGGATGATGGTTTCGCCTCCGTGCGGCAGCCCCCCTTGCGTTCCTTCACTGCGTAACTGCGAGGCTGCATTATCACGCGGAATGTAGATCTTGAACGTGGAACCATGGCCAAACTCCGAGTAAACCTCGATGTTGCCACCGTTTTGCTTCACAGCACCATAGACCATTGCCAAGCCAAGCCCTGTCCCCTTGCCGGTTTCTTTGGTGGTAAAAAACGGATCGAACAAATGCGCCCTGACTTCCGGACTCATACCGGAACCGCTGTCAGATACTGCCAGCATTACATAGTCGCCAGGTTTCACGTCTGCGTGGTAACCGGCATAGTCCTTGTCCAGGTACACATTCGCCGTTTCCATGGTCAGCTTGCCTCCGTCCGGCATTGCATCACGCGCATTGACTGCAAGATTCATGATGATCTGTTCGACCTGACCCTGGTCAAACCTGACATGCCAGAGCTCCGGGGAAAGCATGGCTTTCAGTTCAATGTCTTCGCCGAGCAGGCGCTGCAGCATCTGCTGCATGCGAGTGAGGGTGTCATTCAGGTCCAGCACCCTGGGTGCGATGATCTGCTTGCGCGAGAATGCCAGCAGTTGCTCGGTAAGTGTGGCTGCCGAACTGGTGGCCTGCTGCATCTGGTCAAGATAATCATGCAGTGGGCGGGATGGTACAAGCTCCATCTGCACAAGATCGAGATAGCCTTGAATGACAGTGAGCAAATTGTTGAAGTCATGCGCAACGCCCCCTGCCAGCAGGCCGATCGACTCCATTTTTTGTGCCTGCAGCAACTGCAATTGGAGGGTCTTGGACTCGGTGATGTCGAGTGCCGTACCGCGGAGGCCGATCCTGCGCTGATGCCCATCAAACACTACTTCGCCCCGCGCCAGCAACCAGGTACCAGGCCCGCCCTTGCGTGTTCTTTCCATCTCTATCGCATATGGCAGCCCCGTCTGCAATGATTGCTCCATCGCCTCGCGCATAAGCCCCATGCTCTCCGGAGAGTAGATACCGGCTTGTTCTGCCAGGGTTGGAACTGCACCCGCCGGGTCCAGTCCCAATATTACGAAAAGCTCCTTCGACCAGGTGGTGCTGCCTGTTTCCAAATCCCAGGTCCAGCTGCCAACTCGCGCAATACGCTGCGCTTCTTCCAGATTCGCTTCACTTTGGCGAATCGCCTCATCCGCCCGTTCGCGCTCCAGCTGCGCCTCCTTCTCGGCAGTAATATCGCGGTTCGCCCCAATGGTCCTGAGCGGACGTCGTGTCTCGCCCTCCCCCTCGAAAAAAGTCCGCGACCGCGACCTGAGCCAACGCACCGAGCCATCGCGACGCAGAATCCTGTGCTCAACATCCCAGGAACCATCATTGCCGGGATTGTGCGCGTGCAGAATGGACGCCAGCAACCAGTCGCGATCGTCCGGGTGAACGATTTGCATGAAGGAATCGAGGCTCACCGTCTCCTCGCTGTCCCAGCCATGGATTTCACGCTGGCGCGGCGACCAGTAAACGGTGTCATGCACCTGGTCATGCTCGAAAATGCCGAGTTCTGCAACTTGCAATGAGGCTGTCAGCAGCTCCTCACTGCGCCGCAGCAACTGCTCCGTCTTACGCATTTCGCCGAGGTCAGTGACAATGGCATGGGCTGCCACCACTTGCCCCTGCGCATCCAGTACCGGTTCGAGGCTGGTCCGGAACACGGTAGACTCGCCTCTGATCTCGGATGTTGTCTCGAACACCTTGCCCTTGCCGGTAGCGGCAACTTCGCGAATGGATTGTTTGAAGTCGGCGGCAGTATGCGCCGGAAACAGGGCTTCAGGCAGTTTGCCTACAATCTGATCCTTTGTCATACCCAGGCGGGCCGCTGCAGCCTGGTTCACATAAAGATAGCGACCTTCCAGATCACAGACGAAGATCGGTTGCCCGGCATTCTCCACGATCGTCCGGTAGAATTGATCATCACTCAGAGTTCGATCTTCCGCCTTGTTGTCTTTTTGCACGTGAAAATCCCGTCGTTTGAATGCCACAAACTTGTCAAAGATTTCCTGATACGAAATTTCCCCCTGAATGGATTGCACCCTACATTTCCATGCATGTACAGTCCTGTGCAGGCCAGACAGGGAATTTTCCTGCCATGCTGCAAGGTCACAAGCTGGTAATTGTGGAAACTTGATGGTCTGACATTGCCCGCCCCAGAGAGAAGCGCGGACATCATCTTCAGGAAGGTCTGAAAAATCAGTCGCTCTTCAAGGAATGATGAAATTGGAATTCCCCACTGACTTCAGGTCAGCCTTGTTCACCATCAACTCCGGCGCGAAGTTCGATTGCTGGCAGACATATTCAAACAGCTCTTCGCCTTCGCGCCAGATCATCTTGAGCTTGCCTTCGACCGGACCGTCGTAGGCAAGCGGATCGTTCAGCACGAACCGGTATTCCATGGTGTTTTTGTCGTGTCGCGTGAAGTACTCGGTGACGTGCACTGATTCGGTATGCGGCAGGCCGCCGCGCTCGAACCAGAAGCCGGTGTTGTAGCCAACCGAATCGACCACCAGCGTGTCGCCTTCCCACTTGCCGATCGAGTGGCCGTAATAGGTGGGCTCCAGATCAGCGGGATGACCGCGTCCGTCCATGTATATGGTCCGCCAGGTATGCGGACCACCGAGGTCGAAAATATATATCTGCTTCAGCTCGGCCATGTCGAGAATTTCCACTCCATACGGAGTCAGGAACTGCCGAATGGCGCCGGAGGGCTTGCAGCGTGTGTGTGGTTCCAGGTTGTGAGGCAGGCGCTCTTCGTACAGTCCCTTGGCCCAGGGCTTGAATGCGATGTCCTTGATGTTGAACATCGGGATGCGTGTGCTGTAGTCGGTTACCCACAGGCCAGTCGGTTGGCCGGGCGCATTGCTGATCACAACCTTGCCGCTGGCATCACGTGGTACCGGCAAGGATTCAGCAGCACTCGCACAGGGAATGCCGGCAGTCATGGATAGCAGCGCAATAAACAGCACGCGACGAAGACTGACGGGGCGGCACAGGCTCATCAGGTATTCCCCTCTGGCAGAAAGCTCTCTGTTGGACAGTATAGGGAAAAAATCCGTCTAGCTCTTCTGTTTCCCGAGGTCCGGGACAATCACCACGAACCCACCAGTTTGGCTATGGCTGAAACAGTGCCCGCGCCTTGGCCGATGCTGCAGTTCACCCCTGTAGACAAGGTAATCATGGGATTGGCGAGACCCACATCTGGCAAGCCCCCGATATTCTAGACACTTGATAGCGTTACACTAACGCATCAAAGAGGTGTCTGACCATGAGCGGTAAACGCTATCCCGAAGATTTCAAGATTGAAGCAGTAAGACAGGTAACTGACAGAGGCTACAAGG